>NZ_JBPJZI010000004.1:0-422912 GCF_051216395.1 Variovorax cryoconiti
CGCTTTCAACTTCTTCGTTTGCCAGAACCTCAGTGAAGAGATACTGCGAATCCGTTTCAGCGGAGCCTTCGATTATGACTCGGTTTTGGCAACCTCGTCAACTTTTTTCTGGCTCTTTCTTCGCTCTGCGTGACAGGCCTTGCGGCCTGTCTTGCTGACACTCAGCATCTGCTGTGCGTGTTGAGCGAAGCCCACGAGTATATGCCAAGGTTTCGACTCGACAAGTCCCCCCGCAAGAAAATTTGAGGTTCAGCACCCGCCGCCCTATCTGGACGGCCGCTCGCCGTGCTTGGCGCCCCTTGGATAATCGGTGCCACATGGCACTCATCACACTCCTCGACGCACAACTCGCGTTCGGTCACGTCCCGCTGCTTAATCATGCGGACTTCTCTCTTCTCGCCTCGGAGCGTATCGGTCTCATCGGCCGCAATGGGGCCGGCAAGTCGTCGCTCCTCAAGATCCTGGGGGGCCTGGAGAAGACGGACGATGGCACCCTGCAGTTGCAGCAGAACCTGCGCGTCGCTTACGTGGCACAGGAGCCGGTACTGGACATGGATGCGGACGTGTTTACCGCCGCCAGTGCCGGGCTCGCACCGGTCATCGCCGTGCGGGACCTCTACCTCTCGGGTGCGGAGGGTCTGGATCTGGACGCGCTTCAGTCTCAGATCGAGGCCTTCGATGCCTGGAACTGGGAGCAGCGCGTGGAAGAGACGCTGCATCGCCTTCATCTGGACCGCGATGCGCGCGTCGGATCGCTTTCCGGCGGTACGCGCAAACGCGTGGCGCTGGCACAGGCCCTGGTGGCGGCCCCGGACGTCCTGCTGCTCGACGAGCCGACCAACCACCTGGACCTCGATTCCATCGAGTGGCTGGAAGAACTGCTGATCGACTTCAAGGGCAGCGTCATCACGATCACCCACGACCGGAGCTTTCTCGACCGCGTCGCCACCCGCATCGTCGAGCTGGACCGGGGCAAGCTGAACTCCTACCCCGGCAACTTCGCGCAATATCTCTTGCAGAAGGAAGAGCAACTCGCCCAGGAAGCGGTGATCAGCGCCAAAGCAGACAAGCTGCTGGCGCAAGAAGAGATCTGGATCCGCAAGGGCGTGGAAGCCCGCCGCACCCGGAGCCAGAGCCGCATCGGCCGCCTGGAGGCACTGCGTGCCAGCCGCTCCGCGCGGCGCGAGGTACAGGGCAGCGTCAACATGGACGTGGCCAGCGGCCAGTCGAGCGGCAAGATCGTCGCCGAACTCACCGAAGCGACCAAATCCTTCGGGCCGAAGACCGTGATCCGCAACTTCAGCGGCACCATCCTGCGCGGCGACAAGATCGGCCTGCTCGGCCCCAACGGCGCGGGCAAGACCACCCTGCTGAAGCTCATCCTCGGCCAGCTCGAACCCGACAGCGGCAAGATCCGCCGCGGCACCAACCTGCAGGTCGCCTATTTCGACCAGATGCGCGAGGCGCTGAATCTCGACGCCACGCTGGAAGACTTCATCAGCCCCGGCAGCGAGTGGATCGAGATCGGCAAGCAGCGCAAGCATGTGAAGAGCTACCTGGGCGACTTCCTCTTCTCCCCGGCCCGTGCCAACTCGCCCGTGCGCTCCCTCAGCGGCGGCGAGCGCAACCGGCTGCTGCTGGCCCGCCTCTTCGCGCGGCCGGCCAACGTGCTGGTGCTCGACGAGCCCACCAACGACCTGGACATCGACACCCTCGAGCTGCTCGAAGACCTGCTCCAAAGCTACGACGGCACCGTGTTCCTGGTCAGCCATGACCGGACCTTTCTGGACAACGTCGTGACCAGCACCATCGCCTACGAGGGCGACGGCCACTGGCGCGAGTACGAAGGCAGCGTGCAGGACTGGCTCACCCAGTCCAAGCGCGCCCGCGAGATCGCCGAGCAGCGCGCGGCTGCCGCACCGCCTGTAGCGGCCGCGCCGGTGCCGGCAATGCCCGCGGCGGCCGACACCCGCCCCGTCGCCGCCCGCAAGAAGCTCAGCTACAAGGAGCAGCGCGAACTCGATGCGCTGCCGACCACCATCGCCGCGCTGGAAGAAGAGCAGCAACGCATCAACGAGACGCTGGCGCTCGATGGCGGCGCCATCTACGCGAGCGACGCGACCCACGCCGCGGCGCTGGCCGAGCGCCACGCCCGCATCGACGAGGAACTGCTCGCTGCGCTCGAACGGCAGGAAGCGCTCGGCGCCACGCGCTGAAAGCCGGCGCATCGTCGGCTGCCGTCCGACGATGGCGGCGGGCGGCTTGCGCTATACCCACAGCCTCTCCACAGCCGAACCCACCGCATGCCGTCTTCTCGCGCCTTCACTCGCCACCTTCGCACCGGCGCACTGGCGCTGCTGCTTCCGCTGTTCCTGGCGGTGGGCTGCGCCCAACTGCCCAAGGACGTGGAGCGCCCCGTCTCCAACGCCCTCGCCACACCGGCCGACACCCCGCTGGGCGCCCTGGTGCAGCAACGGCGCGGGGCGGAACGGGCCCGCTTCGACACGGGCTTCGTGCTTCTCAATGGACCCGCCGCCGCCTATGGCAGCCGACTCGCGCTGATCGAAGGCGCCCAGAAAACGCTCGACCTCCAGTACTACGCCATCCATGCCGACGCAAGCACCGGCCGGCTGCTGCGCGGCCTGGTCGACGCGGCCCGGCGCGGCGTGCGCGTGCGGGTGCTGCTCGACGACTTCCACAGCACCGGCCGCAATGCGCTGGTCATGCAGCTGGCCTTCGAACCGAACATCGAGATGCGCATGTTCAACCCGGTGGCCGGTGCGCGCGGCTCGTCCGTGGGGCGCATGTTCAACGCCCTCGGTGACTTCGACCGGGTGCAGCAGCGCATGCACAACAAGCTCTTCATCGCGGACAACGCCATGGGCGTGACCGGCGGCCGCAACCTGGGCGACGCCTATTTCGGCATCGCGCAGACCGGCAACTTCGTCGACGTCGACGTGCTCGCCGCCGGCCCGATCGTGCAGGACATGTCGCGCAGCTTCGACAGCTATTGGAACAACGAGCGCGCCTACCCCGTGCAGTCACTGGTCAAGCGCGAGGAACTGCTCCAGATTCGCGACCGGGTGCGCACGGCCGCCGCCGCGCAGCGCGAGCGAGCCAGCAACGCCGACGGCGCCCAACCGCCGGACGGCGAGCCGCGGCCGTCCGACGCGGGGCCGACGGACGCCCAGCGCGCCGCCGCCTGGGACGAGAAACCGCTCGACCTGCGCACGGTCACGTTCGTCTGGGCGCCGGCCGTGATGCTGGCCGACAAGCCCGCCAAGATCGCCGCCGAATCGGACAGCCCGCCGGACACATCGCCCGCCCCCGCGCTGGTGGTGACGCAGGCCCGCAGCGCCGAGGGCGCCCGCCGCCTGTCGGCGCTGGAAGACGCCTCGGCGAGCGCGGACGGCGGCGAGACCGTGGTGTCGGGCCTGCTGCAGCTGATCGACCAGGCCCAGAAAGACCTGACCATCATCTCGCCCTACTTCGTCCCCGGCCCGGACATGAAGCGCGCCTTCGCCGCCGCCCGCGCACGTGGCGTCCGGGTGCGCGTGCTGACCAACTCGCTGGCCTCCAACGACGCGCCCATCGCGCATGTCGGCTATGCGCGGCATCGCGAAGAACTGCTGCACATGGGGGTCGAGCTGTACGAAATGCGCAGCGAGCAGGCGAGCGTGGGCAGCGCCCTCGGCGCCTCCGGTGCGAGCGCCACCGGCGAATCGCGCTCGATGCTGCACTCCAAGGTGCTGGTGATGGACGGTCGGCTGCTGGTGGTCGGCTCGATGAACCTGGACCTGCGCTCGCAGCTGCAGAACACCGAGCTGGCCCTGCTGATCCGCAGCGTCGAGCTGTCGCGCGCCGCGATCGCGCAGATCGACGAGGTCGTGCAGACCGGTGCCTGGCATGTCGAGCAGGCCGATGGCGGCCTTGTCTGGCGTGCGCCACCGGGCAGCGGCCTGGCGGACGCCCGCACCGAGCCGGATACCAGCGTCGGCCTTCGCCTGCTGCTCAGGCTGGTCGGCCCGCTCGCGCCCGACGAATTGCTGTAGCTGGACGGCGCCGGCGTCAGGCCGCCAGCGCTTGCGTCACGGTGTGGATCAGCAGCCCCACCAACCCGCCCACCAGCGTGCCGTTGACGCGGATGAACTGCAGGTCGCGGCCGATGTGGCGCTCCAGTTCGTCCGTCATCTCCTCTGCGTTCCATTGCGCGACCCGCTCGACGATGTAGCGCCGGATGTCCTCGCGGTAGCGGGCGATCGCCACCGGCGCGGCCTCGGTGATCTGCTCGTTGATCCAGCGGCGGAAGGCTTCGTCTTGCTGCAGCCGCTCGCCCATGGAGCCGGCCAGCGTGGCGATGCGCCGGCGGATGGTCGAATCGTCGCGCGCCAGGTCGTCGTGCAGCCAGGCCAGCAGCGTGTCCCACAGGCCGTGCAGGTAGTCGGTGAGCGCCGGGTGCGCCAGCAGTTCGGCGCGGATCGTCTCACCGCGCGCGTAGAACTCGGGGTCCGATTTCAGGCGCTCGACGAAGTCCGCCATGAAGCCGTCGAAGCGCAGCCGCAGCGGGTGGCCCGGTTCGGCCGCCACGTCGCCCAGCGTGTGCACCAGAGCCGACACGATCTTGCGCGTCGCGGCGCGGGCGGCCACCTGGTCGAGCCCGACATAGCGCAGCGTCTTGATCTCGCGCGCGATCGCCTCGGTGATGTGCTCCTGCACCGTCTCGCCCTGCATCACCTCGGCCACCTGCGTCAGCACGTCGTCGAGCAGCGCCTGGTGCCGCCCGCCGGCGGTGAGCGCGTCCAGCGACTGGCCCAGCAGGCGCGACACGTCGACCTGCGCCAGCCCGGCGGCTGCGGCGCGCCCGACGAAGGCGCGCGCCCGCTCGTCGTCGAAGGCGCTCAGGCCGTAGCGCACCGCAGCCACCGCATGCTGGCCCAGGCGCTCGCCATGCGCGGGCGCGGCCAGCCAGTTCGCCAGGCGCGTCGCCGGGTCGAACTCGCGCAGCTTGGCCAGCACCTGCGGCGTGCTCAGGAAGTTGTCGAGGATGAAGCCGGCCAGCTTGGCGCCGATGCGGTCCTTGTTGGCCGGGATGATGGCCGTGTGCGGAATCGGCAGGCCCAGCGGATGCCGGAACAGCGCCACCACCGCGAACCAGTCGGCGATGGCGCCGACCATGGCCGCTTCGGCGAAAGCCGCGACATAACCCCAGGCCGGGTGCCGCGCCTCCAGCGCATGGGCCACGCCGTACAGCACCGCGGCGCCACACAGCAGGCCGAGCGCGACGCGCTTCATCGCGGTCATCGGAACCCGGCGCGCCTCACGGCAGGCTGCGCGTGTGGGCCAGGCCCCGCAGGAAGACCTCGCAGCGCGCCAGCTGCTCGAGCGTCACGTACTCGTCGGGCTGGTGCGCCTGGGTGATGCTGCCGGGACCGCACACCACGGTCGGGATGCCCGCGCCCTTGAACAGCCCCGCCTCGGTGCCGAAGGCCACCAGCGTGGTGCCCTGCTCGCCCGACAGGCGCTGCGCCAGCTTCGTGATCGGGTCGGTGGCCGAGCCGAGGAAGCTGGGCACCTCGCAGATCGTCTCGAAGCGGAAGCCGGTGTCGGGTGCGACCTTCTTCATCGGGCCTTCGAGCCGGCCGGCGTAGGCCAGCACTTCCTTTTGCATCTGCTGCGCGTCGGCGGTCGGCAGGTTGCGGAATTCGTAGCGGAACTCGGCATCGCGCGGCACCACGTTGTCGGCGATACCGCCGTGGAACTGGCCGACGCTGGCGGTGCTGAAAGGCACGTCGAAGCCGTCGTAACGCCGCTCGTTCTGCTCGAAGTCTTCGGCCATGTCGCGCACCTTGCCGACCACGCGGGCCGCCATCTCGATCGCATTGACCGACTGCGGCGTGAGCGACGAATGCGCCTCCTTGCCGCGCACGCAGCAGCGGTAGCGGTACACGCCCTTGTGGGCGATGGCCGGCACCATGTTGGTGGGCTCGCCGATGATGCAGGCCATCGGCTGGATGTTCTGTTCCTTCATGTCGGCGATCAGCTCGCGAACGCCGAAGCAGCCCACCTCCTCGTCGTAGCTGAAGGCGAAGTGCACCGCGAAGGGCGCGTTGCTTTCCAGGAAGGCCTCGGCGTTCGCCAGCGCCACGGCGATGAAGCCCTTCATGTCGGCGGCGCCGCGGCCGTACAGGCGCGGGCTGCCCAGGGCGGCGAGCTCGTCATGCGGGCCGGCCGGCACCGGGCCGCCGCCTTCGGAAGGCCAGTGCTGCACCATCGCCGACAGCGGGTCGATGCGCCAGTCCTGCCCATCCCAGGGCACCGTGTCGGTGTGGCCCGACAGGATGATGCCGCTGCGCTTGCCGGCGCCGAGCGTGGCGAACAGGTTCGCCTTGGTCTTGTCGGCGTTGTAGGTCAGGCGGCTGCGCACGCCGAGCGCGGCAAGCTGGTCGCGCACGAAGCCGATCAGTTCGAGGTTGCTGTTGGCGCTGACCGTGTTCATGCGCACCAGGGTCTGGGCCAGCTCGAGGCTGCGGGCGGAAAGGACAAGTGACATGCGGCCATTGTCCCCGGAAGTTCGCGCGGGCGGTCCGCCTGGCCGTCTGTCATCGGCTCGGTGTAGGCTGGCCATTCGTTCAATACCACCGGGATCACGCCATGACGCCTTCAACCCGCGACCGCCTCACACGGACCCTTCGCCCCGCCCCGTGGTGGGCCCTGTCGGTGCTTGCCACGCTCGGCCTGGCCGCGTGCACCACGCCGGGCACGCCGGCCGCCCTGCCGACGCTCGATGGCAAGCCGCCACTGGTGGTGGCGCACCGCGGCGCCTCCGGCCAGCTGCCGGAAGAGACGCTGGAAGCCTATGCCCGTGCCATCGAACTGGGCGCCGACGTGATCGAGATGGACCTGCTGTCGACCCAAGACGGCGTGCTGGTCACCCGGCACGACCCCAACCTGGCGATCAGCACCGACGTGGCCAGGCACCCGGAGTTCGCGTCGCGCAAGAAGACGATCCAGGTCGACGGCGAGACGCAGACCGGCTGGTTCGTGCAGGACTTCACCCTGGCCGAACTGCGCACCCTGGGCGCCACCTCGACCGACGCCGAGCGGCCGCAGCAGTTCAACGGCCGCTTCAAGGTGCCGACCTTCCAGGAAGTGGTCGACCTGGCCAAAGCCAAGTCGCGCGAGACCGGCCGCACCATCGCGATCTACCCCGAGACCAAGAACCCGACCTGGTTCCGCGACCTGGGCCTGCCGCTCGAGGAGAAGCTCGTCGCCATCCTGGAGGCCGCAGGCTGGAACAGCAAAAGCGCGCCGGTCTACGTGCAGTCGTTCGAGCCGGGCAGCCTCAAGCGCATGAAGGCGGCCGGCCTGAAGACCAAGCTGATCCAGCTGATCGACGGCGACGGCATCGACATGCGCACCGGCGCCATGACCTATGCGGTGCCGGTCGACCGCCCCTACGAATGGACCAAGGCGGGCGACAAGCGCAACTTCGACGTGATGGTGACGCCCGCCGGCCTGGCGGAGATCGCCACCTACGCCGACGGCATCGGCCCGTGGAAGCGCTACATCGTGAGCGTCAAGGGCACGATCGGCGCCGACGGCAAGCCGGTCGACATCAACGCCGACGGCAAGATCAACGACGCCGACGCCACCTCGACCGTGCCCACCACGCTGGTGGCCGACGCGCATCGGGCCGGCCTCTTCGTGCACCCCTTCACCTTCCGCAACGAGTCGCGCCGACTGGCCCGCGATTACCAGGGCGACCCGAAGAACGAGTACATCGCCTTCTACCGCCTGGGCGTGGACGGCGTCTTCACCGATTTCACCGACACCGCCCTGGCCGCACGGGCCGCCTGGCTGAAGGAAACCGGACGCTGAACTACCGCATGGGCACGGTCTTTGCGGGCATCGCCAGCCCCGCCTAGACTGTGCCTATGAAACTCATCGATTCGCTCGTTACCCAGGCTGCCGGCATCGCGTCGATCCGACGCGACCTGCATGCCCACCCCGAACTCTGCTTCCAGGAAGTCCGCACCGCCGACATCGTCGCGGCCAAGCTGACCGAGTGGGGCATCCCGATCCACCGCGGCCTCGGCACCACCGGCGTGGTCGGCATCGTGAAAAACGGCACCGGCACCCGCGCCATCGGCCTGCGCGCTGACATGGACGCGCTGCCGGTGACCGAGCTCAACACCTTCGCGCACGCCAGCCAGCACCAGGGCAAGATGCACGCCTGCGGCCATGACGGTCACACCGCCATGCTGCTGGCCGCGGCCCAGCACCTGGCCAAGCACCGCAACTTCGACGGCACCGTGTACCTGATCTTCCAGCCGGCGGAAGAAGGCGGCGGCGGCGCACGCGAGATGATCGCGGACGGCCTGTTCGAGAAATTTCCGATGGACGCGGTCTACGGCATGCACAACTGGCCCGGCATGAAGGCCGGCCAGTTCGCCGTGAGCCCCGGCCCGGCGATGGCGTCGAGCAACGAGTTCAAGATCACCATTCACGGCAAGGGCGGCCACGCCGCGCTGCCGCACACCGGCATCGACCCGGTGCCGGTCGCCTGCGAAATGGTGCAGGCCTTCCAGACCATCCTCACGCGCAACAAGAAGCCGACCGACACCGGCCTGATCTCGGTCACGATGATCCACGCCGGCGAGGCCACCAACGTGATCCCCGACACCTGCGAGCTGCAGGGCACGGTGCGCACCTTCTCCCTCGAGGTGCTCGACCTGATCGAGCGCCGCATGAAGCAGATCGCCGAGCACATCGGCGCGGCCCACGACACCGAGGTCGACTTCTACTTCCACCGCAACTACCCGCCGACCATCAACAGCGCCGCCGAGGCCAACTTTGCCCGCGACGTGATGGCCGGCATCGTCGGCGCCGACAACGTGCTGCCGCAGGAGGCCGCGATGACGGCGGAGGACTTCTCCTTCATGCTGCTGGCCAAGCCCGGCGCCTACGCCTTCATCGGCAACGGCGACGGCGCGCACCGCGACATGCACCACGGCGGCGGCCCGTGCACGCTGCACAACGCCAGCTACGACTTCAACGACGACCTGATCCCGCTGGGCGCGACCTGCTGGGTCGAACTGGCCGAGCAGTTCCTCAAGCCCGGCAGGACCGGCGTGTGATCGGCGTCGTCGAGGCCTTCTCGCCGAGCTACGCGCTGGCGCGCCGCAAGTTCCTGCAGGGCTGCGTCGCCGCAGGCCTCACGGTCGAGACGCACCCGCATCCGCTGAAGGGCCGCGACGGCGAAGACCTGGCGATGGACGTCGCCTACGACGGTCCGGCCGACGCGCGGCAGCTGCTCCTGGTAACCAGTGCCTGCCACGGCATCGAGGGCCATTGCGGCAGCGGCGTGCAGGTGTTTGCGCTGCACGACATCGAGTGGCGCGAGATGGCGCGCGCGTCCGGCGTGGGCGTGCTCTACGTGCACGCGCTGAATCCGCACGGCTTCTCGTACGGCCGGCGCGTGACGCAGGAGAACGTCGACCTCAACCGCAACTTCATGGACTTCACGCAGCCGCTGCCGGTCAACGCGGCCTATGCCGAGCTGCACCCCCTGCTGCTGCCCCAGGCCTGGCCGCCTTCGCCCAGGAACCAGGCCGAGATCGATGGCTGGATCGCGTCGCATGGCGTGCCGGCCTACCAGGCCGCCATCTCCGGCGGCCAGTACCAGTTCAATGACGGCCTCTTCTTCGGCGGCAAGGCGCCGACCTGGAGCAACCGCACCCTGCGGCAGGTGCTGCAAAAGCATGCGCAGAAGGCGGCGGCGCTCGCCTGGATCGACCTGCACACCGGCCTCGGCCCGAACGGGCACGGCGAGCGCATCTTCGCCGGACGCGACGACGCGGCGGCCTATGCGCGGGCGAACGCCTGGTGGGGCGGCGAGACGGCGGTGACGTCGATCTACGACGGCTCGTCCACCTCGGCGCTGCTCACCGGCCTGATGTGCGGTGCGATCGACGAGGAATGCCCGCAGGCCGCATACACCGGCATCGCGCTCGAATACGGGACGGAACCGATCCTCTCGGTGATGGGCGCGCTGCGCGCCGACCACTGGCTCCACAAGCACCCGGACGCGGCGCCGGAGCTGGCGGAAGCGATCCAGGCCCGCATGCGCGATGCGTTCTACACCGACACCGACATCTGGAAGGGCCAGGTCATCAGCCAGGCGCGCCAGGCGATGTTCCAGGCCGTGGATGGCCTGTCGAAGGCCTGAGCCTCACCGTCAGATGGCTGCCGCGCGCGCCTCGGCGATCACCAGCAGCCCGTCCATGATGAGCCCGTCGACCAGCTCGAAGGGGCTCACCATCGACGGCGCCATCTTCCAGCCGGCACCGCCGGTCATGTAGCAGGCGGGCTCCGTGCCGCAATGCGCCCTGACGTGCTGGCGCATGCGCTCAACGGCGCCGGCGATGGCATACGTGCCGCCGCTGGTGAGCGCGTCGCTGGTGTTGGTCGGGAAGTCTCGCACCTCGCCGGTCGGCACGTGCAGGCCGGCGGTGCCCGACTCCAGCGCGCGCAGCATGATGCCGTGGCCCGGCAGGATCAGGCCGCCGAGGAACTTGCCATGCACATCGATGGCCTCGACCGTGACCGCGGTGCCGATCATCACGACCACCATCGGCCGCGCCGGCCCTTGCGACAGCATGCGGTGGCGCGCGCCGATCATCGCGACCCAGCGGTCGGCGCCCAGGCGCGTGGGATGGTCGTAGCCGTTGGTCACGCCGGCTTCGGCGGCGCTCGACACCACCCAGCGCGCCGGGCAATCGAAGCGTTCGAACACCTGCTCCTCGGCGCGGCGCCGCACTGCATCGCCCGCCACCGCGCAGCCAAGCATGGCCGTGGGCGACGGCAGCTCGGACCACGCGCCTTCGGCCAGGCGCTCGATGTGGTCGAGGAATTCGGCGCCGCTTGCCAGCAGTTCGGCGCCCGGTTGCCCCGCTGCATAAAGCGCCCACTTGAGCCGCGTGTTGCCGATGTCGATGGCGAGGAAGGTCATGCCGGATTATTTGCGAGTTTGTCGGCGCGTGTGCTTACCCTTGCTTGCAAGCATGCGCCCGGCGCCTACGCCTCGGTGCGGCGGGCCTGCTTACAGTGCACCTTCATCACCACACGAAGGAGCACAACCATGGGTCTGCTGAGTTTCATCAAGGAAGCGGGAGAGAAACTGTTCGGCGGTTCGTCGGCGCACGCGGCCGAGCCGGGCGCCAACCCCGACACGGCGGCCTCGGCCGCCATCAAGACCTACATCGAGACCCAGAACCTCGGCCTCACCGAGCTGAGCGTCGCCTACGCGGGTGCTACCGGCGTGGTCACGCTGTCGGGCAAGGCACCATCGCAGGAGGCGAGCGAGAAGGCGAGTCTGGCCGCCGGCAACGTGGCGAACGTGACCAGTGTCGACAACAACCTGGTGGCGCCGGAGGCACCGCCCGCCCAGTACCACGACGTGGTGCGCGGCGACACGCTGTCAGCCATCTCGAAGAAGTACTACGGCGACGCCAACAAGTACAACGCGATCTTCGAAGCGAACAAGCCGATGCTCACGCATCCGGACAAGATCTACCCCGGCCAGAAGCTGCGCATTCCCTCGCTCAAGTAAGCCGGGCCAGCGCTTTCAGGCCTGCTTCCAGGGCAGGCCGCGAAAGCGCCACCCGCCCGTGCGGCCGCGGTGGCCGTCCGCATCGGGGTTGCCCTCGAAGCCTTCGAGGATGTTGTAGGCCTCGATGCCCAGTTCGGTCGCCCGCTTCGCAGCGGCGATCGAGCGCACGCCACTGCGGCACAGCAGCACGACCTTGCCGCCGGTCGGCACCGCGGCATGCAGGCCCTCGTCGAAGCCCGGGTTCATCGCCATGCCCGGCCACTGCTTCCACGCCAGCGCCACGGCGCCCGGCACATAGCCCACCCACTCGCGCTCGGCGTCGCTTCGGACATCGACCAGCACCGCCTGGCCGGTGGCCACCCACTGCGCGGCCTGCTCGGGGGTGATGTCGCCGGCGTAGCCGTCGGCCGGGGTGAAGGTGGCATCGGCTCGGGTCATTTCAGTCCTCAATCGTCATGGGGTTAATCGAAGCGGTCGGCATCGCTTCAGAGAAGCGAGGCATGCGTGTGACGCCTCAATTCTGGACGCTGCGTGAAAACCCTCTGCGTCACGAATCGATACATGCCAAAGATGGGCGGCCTGGATGTTCCAGACACCACAACGGAGACAAAACGCATGACCGAGCAAACACCGAATCGCCGTCGCAGTCTGTTGAAGGGCGCCGCCGTCGCGGCCGGCGCCATGGCCGCCCCGATGGTCAGCATGGCGCAGACCAGCACGCTGCGCTTCCAGAGCACCTGGCCCGCCAAGGACATCTTCCACGAGTACGCCCAGGACTTCGCCAAGAAGGTGAACGACATGGCGGGCAGCCGACTGAAGATCGAGGTGCTGCCCGCGGGCTCGGTGGTGCCGGCCTTCCAGCTGCTCGACGCGGTGGCCAAAGGCACGCTCGATGGCGGCCACGGCGTGATCGCGTACTGGTACGGCAAGAACTCGGCGCTGGCGCTCTGGGGTTCGGGCCCGGGCTTCGGCATGGACGCCAACATGGTGCTGGCCTGGCACAACTACGGCGGCGGCAAGGCGCTGATCGAGGAGGTCTACAAGAGCCTGAACCTCGACGTGGTGTCCTACCTGTACGGCCCGATGCCGACGCAGCCGCTCGGCTGGTTCAAGAAGCCGGTGGCGAAGGTCGAGGACATGAAGGGCCTCAAGTTCCGCACCGTGGGCCTGGCGGTCGACGTGTTCACCGACATGGGCACCGCCGTGAACCCGCTGCCCGGCGGCGAGATCGTGCCGGCGCTCGACCGCGGCCTGATCGACGCGGCAGAGTTCAACAATGCCTCGAGCGACCGTGTGCTGGGCTTTCCCGACGTCGCGAAGAACTGCATGTTGCAGAGCTTTCACCAGTCGGGCGAGCAGTTCGAGATCCTGTTCAACGGCCCGAAGCTCAAGGCCCTGCCGCCCGAGCTCAAGGCCATCATCGACTACGGTGTGCAGGCCGCCAGCGCCGACATGAGCTGGAAGGCGATCGAGCGCAACTCGCAGGACTACATCGAGCTCAAGAAGGCCGGCGTGAAGTTCTACAAGACGCCCGATGCGATCCTGCGCGCGCAGCTCGCGTCGTGGGACAAAACGGTGGCGAAGAAGTCGGCCGAGAACCCGCTGTTCAAGAAGGTGATCGATTCGCAGCGGGCCTTTGCCGAGCGTGCCGGCCAGTGGCAGAACGACTACACGGTCGATTTCAAGATGGCCTACAACCATTACTTCAGCAAGACGAAGAAGGCCTGAACGCACTGGCTTCTTCCCAAGGGGCGCCGCTGCCGGCGCCCCTTTTCTGTGGCTGGCCGCCCGCGCGGCGAGGGCTCTCGATGCAATCATTCCTGTTGGCGGTCGACCGTTTCTCGACCTGGATCGGCAAGACCTTCGCCTGGTGCGTGGTCCTGCTCACGCTGCTGATCAGCTGGGAGGTGTTCTCCCGCTATGCGCTCAACGAACCGCATGCGTGGGTGCTCGACGCGCAGATCATGCTGTACGGCACCCTGTTCATGACCGCTGGCGCCTACACGCTCTCGAAGAACGGCCACGTGCGGGGCGACGTGCTGTACGGCTTCTTCCGGCAGCGCACGCAGGCGATCTTCGACCTCGCGCTCTACATCCTCTTCTTTCTGCCCGGCATCGTGGCGCTGACCTGGGCCGGCTGGATCTATGCCGGTGAATCGCTGGCCATCCGCGAACAGACCTTCTCGGCCACGCCGCTGCCGCTGTACCCGTTCAAGTACGTGATTCCGCTGGCCGGCATCACGCTGCTGATCCAGGGCTTCGCCGAGATCGTGCGCTGCATCCAGTGCATCCAGACCGGCACCTGGCCTTCGCGCGAGCAGGACGTGGAGGAAGTCGACGTTGACCAGCTGAAGAAGATGGTCAACGTCGACGATGCCGAGATCCAGGCGCTCGATGCCGTGGTGGTCGCCAAGGAGGCGCAGCGATGATCCGCCGCGAATTCTGGTTCGGCCTCGGCTTCATGGCCCTCATCGTCATCGCCGTGGCGGTGCTGCTGTTGCGCGTGGAGACCATCACCGACGGCCATCTCGGCCTGCTGATGCTGTCGCTCGTGGTGGTGGCGATCATGCTCGGCTTCCCGACCGCCTTCACGCTGATGGGCATGGGGATGATCTTCACCTGGTTCGCCTACAACCGGGACATCACACGCACGCTCGACCTGATGGTGCAGGCGGCCTACAAGACCATGGCCAACGACGTGCTGATCGCGGTGCCGCTGTTCGTCTTCATGGGCTACCTGGTGGAGCGCGCCAACCTGATCGAGACGCTCTTCAAGAGCCTGCATCTCGCGATGGCCCGGCTCCCGGGCGCGCTGGCCGTAGCCACGCTGGTGACCTGCACCATCTTCGCCACGGCCACCGGCATCGTCGGCGCGGTGGTCACGCTGATGGGGCTGCTGGCGCTGCCGGCCATGCTGCGCGCGGGCTACAGCATTCCGCTGGCCGCGGGCGCCATCACGGCGGGCGGTTGCCTCGGCATCCTGATTCCGCCCTCGGTGCTGTTGATCGTCTATGGCGCCACGGCGGGCGTGTCGGTGGTGCAGCTCTATGCGGGTGCCTTCTTCCCCGGCCTGATGCTGGCGTCGCTCTACGTGGTGTACGTGATCATCGTCGCCAAGCTCAAGCCGGCCTGGGCGCCGCCGCTCTCCGCAGCAGACCGCATGGTGCCGCTGCCGCCGCTCACCCGTCGGCTCACCGCCGATTCGGGCGCGCACGCGCTGGCCGCACTGATGTCGGCCTTGAAGGGCAAGCGCAATGCCGACGTGCCCACCGGGCACCTGCTGCGCCAGCTCGGCATCGTGCTGCTGCCCGGCCTGCTGTTCGCCCTGCTGGCGGTGACCAGCTACCGCGCCGTGACCACCGTCAATGCCGAAGCGGTCTACGACATCCAGGAAATCGGCGCCTCCCGCAGCAACAACAGCGACGCCGACAGCGGCGGACTGGCGGAGCCCCCCGTTGAGTCGGGCGGGCTCGCGGAGCCACCGTCCGAAGGCGGCGGCCTGGCCGAGCCGCCGGTCGACAGCGGCGGCGCCGTGCAGGAGCCGCCCGGCGCAGCGCCAGCGCCGACAGCCGCGCCCGTCGCTGCGACCGCGGCCGACAGCACCCCGGCTGCCGCCACGCAGCGCCCGGCGCCGACCTGGTGGTGGGTCTGCTTCGCGGTGGCTGGCGCGCTGACGACGCTGTTCTATCTGTTCCTCAGCTTCGCGCGGCTCGAGATCTTCAAGATGCTGCTGGCGTCGTTCTTCCCGCTGATGATCCTGATCCTCTCGGTGCTCGGCTCGATCGTGCTCGGGCTGGCGACCCCCACCGAGGCCGCTGCGATGGGCGCACTCGGTGGCTTCCTGCTGGCCGCGGCCTACCGGCGGCTCACGATGAACGTGCTGAAGGAGTCGGTGTTCCTCACTGCCAAGACCTCGGCCATGGTCTGCTGGCTGTTCGTCGGCTCGGCCATCTTCTCGGCCGCGTTCGCGCTGCTCGGCGGGCAGGCGCTGGTGGAGGAGTGGGTGCTGGGCATGAACCTCAGCAAGGTGCAGTTCCTGATCCTGAGCCAGGTGATCATCTTCGTGCTGGGCTGGCCGCTGGAGTGGACCGAGATCATCGTGATCTTCATGCCGATCTTCATTCCGCTGCTGGACAACTTCGGGGTCGACCCGCTGTTCTTCGGCCTGCTGGTGGCGCTGAACCTGCAGACGGCGTTTCTGTCGCCACCAGTGGCGATGGCCGCCTTCTACCTGAAAGGGGTGAGTCCGCCGCATGTGACGCTGAACCAGATCTTCCTGGGCATGCTGCCGTTCATGGGCATCCAGGTGCTGGCGATCGTGCTGCTTTACATCTGGCCGCAGATCGGGCTCTGGCTGCCGCAGTTGCTGTACAAATAAACAAGGCGCTGCGGGCGTCGAGCGCGTGCCACCTTGCCCGGCTACAGTCGACGCAAGGAACACGACATGCCCACATACGACTTCGATCTCTTCGTCATCGGCGGCGGCAGCGGCGGCGTGCGCGCCGCGCGCATGGCGGCCCAGCGCGGCGCGCGCGTGGCACTGGCGGAGGCCGCCGAACTGGGCGGCACCTGCGTCAACGTGGGCTGCATCCCCAAGAAGCTCTACAGCTACGCGGCCGGCTATGCCGAGGCCTTCGAGGAGGCGCCGGGCTACGGCTGGCAGCTCGGCGAGGCGCGCTTCGACTGGGACGTGCTGAAGGCGAACCGTGCCCGCGAGATCCACCGCCTGAACGGCATCTATGGCGGGCTGCTCGACGCGGCCGGCGTCACGCTCGTCACCGGCTGGGCGCACCTCGAGGATGCGCACACGGTGAAGGTCGGCACGTCGCGCCACACCGCGCGCCGCATCCTCGTGGCGACGGGCGGTCGCCCCTTCGTCCCCGACCTGCCGGGCCGCGCGCACGTGCAGGTGTCCGACGCGATGTTCGACCTGCCGACCTTCCCGAAACGGCTCGTCATCGTGGGCGGCGGCTACATCGCCTGCGAGTTCGCGTCCATCTTCAACGGGCTCGGTGCCCAGGTGACGCTGGTGCAGCGCCAGGCGCACCTGCTGAACAGCTTCGACGAGGACGTGCGCGTGTTCCTGGCGCGCGAGATGGGCAAGGCGGGCGTCGACATCCGGCTCAACGCCGAGGTCGCCTCCGTCGCGCCCAGCCGCGGCAAGGACGCGCCGCTCGCCGTGATGCTGTCGCGCGGCCAGCAGCTGGAAGCTGACACCGTGCTCTACGCCACCGGCCGCGTGCCCAACACCGAGGGGCTGTGCCTGGAGGCCGCCGGCGTCGCGCTGGACGAGCGCGGCGCGGTGAAGGTCGACGCACACTACCGCAGCAGCGTGCCCTCGGTCTACGCGCTGGGCGACGTGTCGACCAAGCTGCAACTCACCCCGGTCGCGCTGGCCGAGGCGATGGCCGTGGTCGATGCGCTCTTCGGCGACGGCAAGCGCAAAGTGGACTACGACTATGTGCCCACCGCCGTCTTCACGCACCCGAACGTCGGCACCTGCGGACTGACCGAGGCCGAGGCGCGCAAGAAGTACGGCAAGGTCACGCTCTTCAGCAGCGAGTTCAAGACGCTGCGCCATACGCTCTCGGGCCGCGACGAGCGCACCTTTTTGAAGCTGATCGTCGATGCCGCCAGCGACCGGGTCGTCGGGCTGCACATGGTCGGCCCCGAGGCCGGCGAGGTGGTGCAAGGCTTTGCGGTCGCGATGCGCGCCGGCGCGACCAAGGCGCACTTCGACACGACCATCGGCATCCACCCGACGGTGGCCGAGGAGTTCGTCACCATGCGGCAGCCGATGCCGGGCTGAGCGCCATCGGCGCGCCCTCGGCGCACTGCACAATGGCGCCATGCCCTACATGCCGCCATTCGTCGCCCCCGCCCGCTTCACCGATGCTGCCGCCGCGCTGGCACAGGTGCAGAAGATCTACCAGCAGGCATTGGCGCACCTGCGGGACTCGATGCTGCGCTTCGTGGCGGGCGAAACACTGCCGGGCCGGGTGCGCGCCTGCTACCCCTTCGTGCGGGTGCACACGCACACCGTCTCGCGCCAGAGCCCGCCGACCACCGCCGGCCTGAGCTACGGCTTCGTCGCGGGGCCGGGCCGCTACGAGACCACGCTGACGCGGCCCGACCTGTTCCACCGCTACTACCTGGAGCAGTTTCGCCTGCTGCTGGAGAACCATGGCGTCGAGCTCGAGATCGGCACGGCGACGCAGCCGATTCCCATTCACTTCTCCTTCGCCGAGAACGACCACATCGAGGGCACGATGAACGCCGAGCGCCGCGCCCTGATGCGCGACGTGTTCGACCTGCCCGACCTGGCCGCGATGGACGACGGCATCGCCAACGGCACCTACGAGCCGAAGGCGGGCGAGCCGCAGCCGCTGGCGCTCTTCACCGGCGCACGGGTGGACTACTCGCTGCACCGGCTGCGCCACTACACGGGCACGGCGCCGGAGTGGTTCCAGAACTTCGTGCTGTTCACCAACTACCAGTTCTACATCGACGAGTTCGTGGCGCTCGGCCACAAGGAAATGGCGAACCCCGACAGCCCCTACGTCGCCTTCATCGAGCCGGGCAACGTCACCACCTACCGCAGCGGCTACGACGGCCCCGAAGGGGGCATCGCGCCGCCGCGGCTGCCGCAGATGCCGGCCTACCACCTGGTGCGCGAAGACCGCGCCGGCATCACGATGGTGAACATCGGCGTCGGCCCGTCGAACGCCAAGACCATCACCGACCACATTGCCGTGCTGCGCCCGCACGCCTGGATGATGCTGGGCCACTGCGCGGGCCTGCGCAACAGCCAGCAGCTGGGCGACTACGTGCTGGCCCACGCCTACGTGCGCGAGGACCATGTGCTCGACGAGGAACTGCCGCTGTGGGTGCCGATCCCGGCGCTGGCCGAGATCCAGCTGGCGCTGGAGAAGGCGGTGGAAGAGGTCACGCAGATCAGCGGCCCCGACCTGAAGACCATCATGCGCACCGGCACCGTGGCCAGCACCGACAACCGCAACTGGGAGTTGCTGCCGCAGAACGAGCCGCAGCGCCGCTTCAGCCAGAGCCGTGCCGTGGCGCTCGACATGGAAAGCGCGACCATCGCGGCCAACGGCTTCCGCTTCCGGGTGCCCTACGGCACGTTGCTGTGCGTGTCCGACAAGCCGCTGCACGGCGAGATCAAGCTGCCGGGCATGGCCAACCATTTCTACCGCGAGCGGGTCGAGCAGCACCTGCGCATCGGCATGAAGGCCATCGAGATCCTGCGCGCCGAAGGCTCGAGCCGGCTGCACAGCCGCAAGCTGCGCAGCTTCGCGGAAGTCGCGTTCCAATAAAAACACTGCCGCTTTTGCACGGTGAGCCGGTGTCTTTTGACATATCGGCGTAGGCTATCGTTCCTGGGCGGTGGGCGCTGTTGGCTCTGGCTCCAACGATCGCCGCGCTCACCCTTCACCCCTTCAGTCCACGCCCTTGGAATCCGACATCCTCGATGCCCTGCGTCAGGCCACCGCCCCCCTGCACGCGCAGGTGGATCGGTGCCTGCCGCTCGCGCGAGCGTCGCCGAGCCTGGCGGACTACCGGTCGCACCTTCGCGTGCTGAATGACTGGCTGCAGCAGCTGGCGCGCATCGAGCCCGCACCGCCGGCATTGGACTCGCACCGCGAACAGCTGGCCGGCGATCTGAACGCCTGCGAGGCGCTGCTGCCGCCCCACGAGCGGACACCCACCCTGCACATGCCACGCACGCCACGCAGCCCGGCGTTCGTGTGGGGCGTCTCGTACGTCCTCGAAGGCTCGCGCCTGGGCGGCCGCGTGCTGTACCGCCAGCTCGCCGAGCGCCTGGCGCCGCATCCGCTGAACTACCTGCAGGGCGCTGGCGACCAGACCGGCGCGCACTGGAAGGCCTTCATCGCGCAGCTGCGTGCACAAGCACTCGGGCCGGCCGAGATGCGCAGCGCCTGCGACGGTGCCGTCCACGCCTTCGAGACGCTGTTGGCCTGCCACCGCGAGACGGAGCGCCTTCAATGAGCGCGACGCTGCCGATCAACCTCGACAACTGCGCCCGCGAGCCGATCCATATCCCGGGGCGGATCCAGTCGCATGGCGCGATGCTGGCACTGGGCACCGACCGCCGCGTGGTCCACGTCAGCACCAACCTGCGCGCGCTGCTCGGCGCCTCGGCACCTGCGGTGGGCGATGCGTTCAGCGCATTGCATTTCGAGGGCGACGAGGCCGTCCACGACGCCCTCAACGAACTGCTCGACGGCACGGACGCGACCGACGGCGTGCCCGCCAGCAGCGAGGTGCGGCTCAACGGCCAGGTGTTCGACCTGGTGGTGCACCACAGCGGCGGGTTGGCGGTCGCCGAGTTCGAGCTGCGCCCCGCAGGTGCCGATGTGAAAGCCGATTTCGCCCTGAAGGCGCACCGCGCCATGGAGCGGCTCAAGCGCCAGAAGTCGATCGCGAGCCTGATGGATTTCGCCGTCGGCGCGGTGCGCCAGCTGACCGGCTTCGACCGCGTGATGGGCTACCGCTTCCGCCATGACGACAGCGGCGACGTGGTCGCCGAAGACCGCGCCGAGACGCTCGAGCCCTTCCTGGGCCGCCGCTATCCGGCCAGCGACATCCCGGCGCAGGCGCGGCGGCTCTACGTGGTCAACACGCTGCGGCTGATCGCCGACGTGCATGCAGCGCCGGTGCCGGTCGAACAGGCGCCGGACGTCCAGCGCCCGCTGGACATGAGCCACAGCGTGCTGCGCAGCGTGTCGCCGATCCACATCGAGTACCTGCAGAACATGGGCGTGGGCGCGTCGATGAGCATCTCGATCGTCGTCAGCGGCCAGCTCTGGGGCATGCTGGCCTGTCACCACATGGGGCCGCTGCAGGTGCCGTATTCGGTGCGCATGGCCTGCGACGTGCTGGCGCAGATCCTCGCGGCGCATGTGCAGAGCCTGGCGGCCGGCGAGCAGGCACGGCGCAGCGCCGACGCGGCGGAACTGCGTACCCGCCTGATCGAAGCGGCCCTGCATGCCGACGACACCGCGTCGGCGCTGGTCGACAAGGCGAAGGACCTGATCGTCGCCTTCCAGGCGCAGGCGGCGATCATCGCGGAGGAGTCGAAGCTGCATGTCGAAGGCGACGTGCCGCACGACTTCGCCGTCCAGCTCATCGCGTGGCTCGACGCGGCGCAGGCGCCGGCCGGCCACCTGCTGTCGACCGCGTCGCTCAAGCAGCTCGCGCCCGCGCTGGCCGGTGGCCCGGGGGTCTGGTGCGGGGTGCTGGCGCTGTCCTTCGACCCCGCCGCCCACGGCTGGCTCGTGCTGCTGCGCAAGGAACAGATCGAGACCATCGACTGGGGCGGCCACCCCGAGAAGACCTACAGGGTCGGCCCGCTCGGCCCGCGCCTCACGCCGCGCGGCTCGTTCGATGTCTGGCGGGAGACGGTGCGCGACACCTCGGTGCCGTGGGACGCCAACGACCTCGAGTTCGGCCGCCGCCTGCTGGACGAACTGCTGCGCGCCCGCTCCGCACGCCTGGCCGAGATCGCACGCGGCCGCACCGAGCTGATGGCCATGCTGGGCCACGACCTGCGCGACCCGCTGCAGTCGATCGCCATGGCCGCGCGCCTGCTCGGCAAGGAGGCCGAGCGCGACGGCGTCGGCGCCAGCACCGGCAGCCGCATGGGCCAGCGCATCCAGGCGTCGAGCACGCGCATGGCGCGGATGATCGGGCAGGTGCTCGACATGTCGCGGCTGCAGGCCGGCAGCGGCGTCGAAATCCGGCACGGCGAGGTGGACCTGACCCTGTTGCTCGACGACCTCCTCGACGAGATGCGCCTGGCGCACCCTGGCGTCAACGTGGCACGCGAGGCGCCGGACCGCCTGATGGCGCAGGTCGACGGCGACCGCATGGCACAGGTCTTCACCAACCTCGTGAGCAACGCCCGTCACCACGGCGCCCCCGGCGCGGCGATCCGCGTGCAGCTCGCCGCGCACGGCGGCCAGGCGATGTTCGAGGTGAGCAACGTCAGCCCGCCGATCCCGGCCGATGTCGAGCCGCAGCTGTTCAACGCCTTCAAGCGGCGCGACCATGCCAACCCGCGCAACCGCAGTGGCCTGGGCCTGGGGCTGTACATCGCGCATGCCATCGTCCAAGCGCATGGCGGCACCATCGTCTACCGCTACGCCGAGCCCTGCGTTGTCTTCAGCGTGCGGGTGCCGCTGGCGCCTGCCGCCCCCGACCTGTCCTCCTCCGCCGCATGACACCCGCATCCTCCAGCCGCCTGGTCTATTCCACCGACAAAGGCCGCGTGTGCCCCGACTGCCGGCAGGCGGCCGCCGACTGCCGCTGCAAGGCCATGGCCGCGGCGCCGAAGGGCGATGGCATCGTGCGCGTGTCGCTCGACACCAAGGGCCGCAAGGGCAAGGGCGTGACGCTGGTGCGCGGCGTGCCGCTCGCGGCCGATGCGCTGACCGCACTCGCCAAGCAGCTCAAGGCGAACTGCGGTTCGGGCGGCACGGTGAAAGACGGCGTGATCGAGATCCAGGGCGACCACCGCGATACCGTGGTCGCCGCGCTGCAGAAGCAGGGCCTGACGGTCAAGCGCGCAGGCGGGTAGGCTCGGTGCGATGAACCCGGAAGACCTCCAGCGCCTCGTCACCCTGCAGATGCCCTTCGGCAAGTACAAGGGCACGCTGATCGCCGACCTGCCCGGCAACTACCTCACCTGGTTCGCCCGCGAGGGCTTTCCCAAGGGCGAGATCGGCCGGCTGCTGCAGCTGATGCACGAGATCGACCACAACGGCCTGAAGCCGCTGCTCGCGCCGCTGCGCAACGGCAGCGCCGGCGCCGCTCAGCGGTAGGCGTTCGGGTAGCGCGCCACGGTCAGGCCATCCATGTCGATGGCCGCCGGCTGGCCGGACATCACGTCGGCGATCACGCGCCCGGTGCCGGCAGCCATCGTCCAACCCAGCGTGCCGTGGCCGGTCGCCAGGAACAGGTTGGGAAAGCGCGTGGCGCCGAGGATGGGGGTGCCGTCGGGCGTCATCGGACGCAGGCCGCACCAGAACTCGGCGCGCGACAGGTCACCGCCGCCCGGGAACAAATCGGACACCACATGCGCCAGCGTCTGGCGGCGCGCCTCGTGCAGCTTGAGCGTGTAGCCCGCGAGCTCGGCGGTGCCGCCGACGCGTATGCGGTCGCCCAGGCGCGTGACCGCGACCTTGTGCGTCTCGTCCATCACGGTCGATTCGGGCGCGCCGGCCGCATCGACGATGGGCACGGTGATCGAGTAGCCCTTGACCGGGTAGACCGGGATGCGGATGCCCACGTCCTTGAGCAGCAGCGGCGAATGGCTGCCGAGCGCGACCAGGTACGCGTCGGCCTTCAACGTGCCGGCATCGGTCACGACGCCGTCGATGGACGCCACCGTGCCGTCGAACCGGCGGATCTGCACGCCGTAGCGAAAGCGCACGCCCAGGTCGGCCGCCATCGCCGCCAGCCGCTGGGTGAACTTGAAGCAGTCGCCGGTCTCGTCACCCGGCAGCAGCAGGCCGCCGACGAACTTCTCGCGCACCGCGGCGAGCGCGGGCTCGTGCCGGATGCAGCCGTCGCGGTCGAGCAGTTCGAAGGGCACGCCGTCGCGCTGCAGCACGGCGATGTCGGCGGCGGTGCCGTCGAGCTGCGCCTGCGTGCGAAAGAGTTGCAGCGTGCCCTGCATGCGCTCGTCGTAGCGGATGCCGGTCTGCGCCCGCAGCGCCTTCAGGCAATCGCGGCTGTACTCGGCCAGCCGCACCATGCGGCTCTTGTTGATGTCGTAGCGGGCGCTGGTGCAGTTGCGCAGCATCGAGAACCCCCAGCGGACCAGCGCCAGGTCGAGCTGCGGGCGGATCACCAGCGGGCGGTGGTGCATCAGCAGCCACTTAACCGCCTTCAGTGGCACGCCGGGCCCAGCCCAGGGCGACGAATAGCCGGGCGACACCTCGCCGGCATTGCCGTAGCTGGTCTCCATCGCCGCGGCGGGCTGGCGGTCGACCACCGTCACCTCGTGCCCCGCCAGCGCCAGCTGGTAGGCCGAACTCACCCCGATGACACCGCTGCCCAGAACCAGAACCTTCATGCCACCCGCTCCTCGTGTGTTGTCGGCGCGCCGGATCGGCGCGTCCTTTTCATGCATCTCGTGCCATGGGCTGGCTGCAAGGAATGGGCCCGGTCTCCGTCCCCGTACGCGCGCATGGCTGACGCAGCATGCCGCCGGCTTCGCCCACAATGCGGCCGGTGAGCATCGCACCCCTCCTTCAGGTCCGGCACCTGCGCAAGCGCTATGGAGAGACAACCGTCGTCGACGACCTGTCCTTCGAGATCGCGCCCGGCGAATGCCTCGGTGTCATCGGCCCCAACGGCGCCGGCAAGACGACCACCCTGCGCATGTGCCTGGGCCTCACGACGCCCGATGACGGCGACATCAGCTACTTCGGCGGCGGTGGCGCGCTGCAGATGCCGCGCGATGCCCTGGCCATCAAGGCGCAGCTCGGCGTGGTGACCCAGTTCGACACGCTCGACCCCGATTTCAGCTGCGCCGAGAACCTGATGGTCTACGGCCGCTACTTCGGCTTTCGCCGTGCAGAGATCGCGCCACGCATCCCCGAACTGCTGGAATTCGCCGCGCTCACGCACAAGGCGGCCGCCAAACCGGGCGAGCTGTCGGGTGGCATGAAGCGACGGCTGTCGCTGGCGCGCGCGCTGGTCAACGACCCCAGGCTGCTGATGCTCGACGAGCCCACCACCGGGCTCGACCCGCAGGCGCGCCACCTGATGTGGGAGCGGCTGCAGGTGCTGCTGCAGCGCGGCAAGTCGATCCTGCTGACCACGCACTTCATGGACGAGGCCGAGCGCCTGTGCACGCGCTTGCTGGTGCTCGACCACGGCCGCAAGATCGCCGAGGGCCGGCCGCGCGACCTGATCGCCGAGCACCTCGAGCCCGACGTGGTCGAGGTCTACGGCAACGGCGCGCTCGAACTGGCCGGCGCGCCCGACCTGGCACCGCTGGCCGCCCGCATCGAGGTCAGCGGCGAGACGGTGTTCTTCTACACGCAGGACGCGCGGCGGCTGCTCGACGCATTGACGCAGCGTGGCGGGCTGCGCACCTTCCATCGCCCGGCCAACCTGGAAGACCTGTTCCTGAAGCTCACCGGGAGGCAGATTCGTGAAGACGGCTGAAGCGACGCATTCCACGCCCTCTGTCTGGCGCCCCCCCACGCTCTCGATGCGCTGGTGGCCGGTGTTTCTGCGGAACTGGCTGGTGTGGCGCAAGCTGGCGATCCCCAGCCTCATCGGCAACATCGCCGAGCCGCTGATCTGGCTGGTGGCCTTCGGCTACGGCATGGGCGCGCTGGTCGGCCAGGTCGAGGTCAACGGCACCAAGGTGCCCTACATCCTGTTCCTCGCGAGTGGTTCGATCTGCATGAGCGCGATGAACGCCGCGAGCTTCGAGGCCCTGTACTCGGCCTTCTCGCGCATGCACGTGCAGAAGACCTGGGACGGCATCATGAACGCGCCCATCGGGCTCGACGACGTGGTGCTGGCCGAGATGCTGTGGGCCGCCTTCAAGGCGATCTTCACGGTGACGGCGATCCTGGCCGTGATGCTCGCATTGGGCATCAGCCACAGTCCCAAGCTGGTCGTCGCGTGGGCAGTGCTGGTGGGTTCGGGCATCACCTTCTCGTCGATCGCGCTGATCTTCAACGCGCTCGCCAAGGGCTACGACTTCTTCACCTACTACTTCACGCTCTTCATGACGCCCATGATGTTCCTGTCGGGCGTGTTCTTCCCGCTGGATCAGTTGCCGGGCTTCGTGCGAACCCTGGCGGCCTGGCTGCCGTTGACCAACGCCGTCGCGCTGGTGCGCCCGCTCTTCATGGACCAGTGGCCGAGCGACGCGCTGCGCCACGGGCTCGTGCTGGCCGTCTATGCGGTGGTCGCGTTCTGGGTCGCGCTGGCGCTGACGCGGCGCCGCTTCAGGGCCTGACGCTCAAGAGGACTTGCCGGCGGCGGCCGCGCGCAGCTTGTCCTTCTTGCTCGGGCGCTTGCCCTTGATGCCCCCGTTGCCCGACGGCGCCACGGCCCCCGGCGCCAGTTCGGCCGGCGGCGCGGGCTCGAAACCGGCGATCTGCTCGCGCGGCACCTTTGCGCCCTGGCGCTTCTCGATCAGGCGGAAGTGCGCCTCGGTCTCGGCGCTGACGAAGCTGACCGCCACACCGCTTTCGCCGGCACGGCCGGTGCGCCCGATGCGATGCACATGGTCGACCGCCGAGCGCGGCAGGTCGTAGTTCACCACCGCCGGCAACTGGACCACGTCGATGCCGCGCGCCGCCAGGTCGGTGGCGACCACCACCTGCACGCGGGAAGCCTTGAAGTCGGTCAGCACCTGGCTGCGCTTGCCCTGGCTCAACACGCCATGGAAGGGCTCGGCCTCCAGCCCGGTCTTGCGCAGCTTGTCGGCCACGATCTCGGCCGCATGCTTGGTCGCGACGAAGACCAGCACACGCGGCCAGGCCTCGTCCTTCACCAGCTTGGCGAGCAGTTGCGTGCGGCGCGACGGGTCGACTTCGATGGCGCGCTGGGCGATGTCGGGGGCGGTTTCGGGCTCGGCCGGCACGTCGATGCGCAGCGGGTCGCGCAGCGCCGAGGTGGCCAATGCGGCAATCGCCGGCGGGAAGGTCGCCGAGAACAGCAGCGTCTGCCGCCGCTCCGGCAGTTGCTCGAGGATGCGCCCCAGCTCTTCGGAAAAGCCCAGGTCGAGCAGCCGATCGGCCTCGTCCAGCACCAGCGTCGCCACGCTGCCCAGCCGCAGCGCGTTGTGGGCGATCAGGTCGATCAGCCGGCCCGGCGTGGCGACCACCAGGTCGGCCCCGCCTCGCAAACCCATGAGTTGCGGATTGATGGAGACGCCCCCGAAAACCACTGCAATGCGCAGCGCTTCGGGCAGGCCGCTGGTCAGTTCCCGCAGGGTTTCGCCCACCTGTTGCGCCAGTTCGCGCGTGGGAACGAGCACCAACGCACGCGGATGGCGTGTTTTTTCGTGGTGACGATCCAACAATCCCTGCAGCAATGGAAGGGCATACGCTGCCGTCTTCCCGGAACCCGTCTGCGCCGACGCCAGGACGTCGCGCCCCGCCAGCACCGCCGGGATGGCCTCGCGCTGGATCGGTGTGGGCACGGCATAACCCCGTCCGGCAGCGGCTTGCGCCAGAGGAGAAATGAGGCCCAAGGCAGTGAATGGCATGCGGCGAAACGATCGAGATGAGGCAGAAAAAAGGCGGGCGCACAGCGCGCCGCGGCAGCCGGGAAGGATAGCCAGCGCCCTCGCCGCGAACGGTTACCGACAGCCGCTCCGCACTTTATTCACGTGTAACGAAAGCTTTTTCCCTAAAAGGGCTGGAGTGAACGACAATGCGTGAGCGTTCCAGACGGGCATCCGTCGGGACGTGAACGGTGATAGGTCAGTTTCGCGCCACAGCGCTTTTCAGTCAGTTGTGATTCTGGGACTCCATCGCTTTGTTATTTTGGTTTGAATTAGGAGTCCCTCCATGGGCAAAAAACTGTACGTAGGCAATCTGTCCTACTCCATCCGCGACAACGATCTGGAACAAGCCTTCGGCGAGTTCGGTGCTGTGACCAGCGCCAAGGTCATGATGGAACGCGAAACCGGCCGCTCCAAGGGCTTCGGCTTCGTGGAAATGGGCACCGACGCTGAAGCGCTGGCTGCCATTGAAGGCCTGAACGGCCACTCCCTCGACGGCCGTGCACTCACCGTGAACGAAGCCCGTCCGATGGAACCCCGTCCTGCTGGCGGCGGCTTCGGCGGCGGTCGCAGTGGCGGCGGCGGTGGTGGCGGCTACGGCGGCGGTGGTGGTGGCGGCGGTTACGGCGGCGGCGGCGGTGGCCGTAGCGGCGGTGGCGGCGGTGGTGGTTACGGCGGCGGTGGCGGCGGTGGCCGCGGCGGCTACTAAGCCCTCTCGCACCTCACAAGAAAAGGCTCCTTCGGGAGCCTTTTTTGCGTTCCGATTGCCTCTCTTTTAAGCAGCCTATCGGATACCCGTACGAGGCGCTACGCGTTACTGCTTAGCCTCGTCGTCAGCCAGAAGTCAGGCGCAACCAACGACCCTCACGCCTCCAATTCACGGGGTCGAGACAATGGGAATCAAGAGTCAGGCTGACTTCTTTTCGGGGGTCATGTTCACTGCCGTCGGCGCCACCTTCGCGGTCGGCGCCACCACTTACAACATCGGGGATGGCGCCCGCATGGGGCCCGGGTACTTCCCGCTCATGCTGGGCATTCTGCTGGCCGTGCTGGGTTTGCTGATCATCTTCCAGGCACTGGTTGTCGAGACGGCCGACGGCGGAAAGATCGGCAAGTGGGCCTGGAAGCCGCTGTTCTTCGTGATCGCCGCCAACGTCGCCTTCGGCGTGCTGCTGGGCGGCCTGCCGAGCATCGGCCTGCCGGCCATGGGGCTGATCATCGCGATCTACGCGCTCACCATCATCGCGAGCCTTGCCGGCGAGCATTTCAAGCTGCGCGACGTGCTGGTGCTCGCCACCATCCTCGCCGTGGGCAGCTACATCGCGTTCATCTGGGCCCTCAAGCTGCAGATCCAGGTCTGGCCGACCTTCATTTCGGGCTGAGGAGACACACGACATGGAACTGTTCCACAACCTGGCGATCGGCTTCGGCGTCGCCTTTACCTTCACCAACCTGCTGTACTGCCTGGTCGGTTGCATCCTGGGCACGCTGATCGGCGTGCTCCCCGGCATCGGCCCGGTCGCGACCATCGCAATGCTGCTGCCCGCCACGTACGCGCTGCCACCTGTGTCGGCGCTGATCATGCTGGCCGGCATCTACTACGGCGCGCAGTACGGCGGCTCGACCACCGCCATCCTGGTGAACCTGCCGGGCGAATCGTCGTCGGTGGTCACCTGCATCGACGGCTACCAGATGGCGCGGCAAGGCCGGGCGGGCCCTGCGCTCGCCGCCGCCGGCCTGGGCTCCTTCTTCGCCGGTTGCGTCGGCACGCTCATCCTTGCCGCCTTCGCGCCACCGCTGACGGAACTGGCCTTCAAGTTCGGCCCCGCCGAGTACTTCTCGCTGATGACGCTGGGCCTGATCGGCGCGGTGGTGCTGGCCTCGGGCTCGCTGCTCAAGGCGGTCGCGATGATCGTGCTGGGCCTGCTGCTGGGCATCGTCGGCACCGACGTGAACTCCGGCGTGGCGCGCTTCAGCTTCGACATCCCCGAACTCACCGACGGCATCGGCTTCGTGGTGATCGCCATGGGCGTGTTCGGCTACGGCGAAATCATCGGCAACCTGTCGCAGCCCGATGACGAGCGCGAGGTGTTCACCGCCAACGTGAAGGGCCTGTTCCCCACGAAGGACGACTTCAAGCGCATGGCCCCAGCCGTGCTGCGCGGCACCGCACTCGGTTCGGCCCTGGGCATCCTGCCAGGCGGCGGCGCCTTGCTGGCAGCCTTCGCGGCCTACGCGCTCGAGAAGAAGATCAAGATGAGCCCCGGCGAAGTGCCTTTCGGCAAGGGCAACATCCGCGGCGTGGCATCGCCCGAGTCGGCCAACAACGCCGGTGCGCAGACCTCCTTCATCCCGCTGCTGACGCTGGGCATTCCGCCCAATGCCGTGATGGCGCTGATGGTCGGCGCGATGACCATCCACAACATCCAGCCCGGCCCGCAGGTCATGACCAGCAACCCGGAACTGTTCTGGGGCCTGATCGCCTCGATGTGGATCGGCAACGCCATGCTGGTGATCCTGAACCTGCCGCTGATCGGCATGTGGATCAAGCTGCTGACGGTGCCCTACAAGTTCCTGTTCCCGGCCATCGTGCTGTTCTGTGCGGTCGGCGTGTACTCGACCAACAACAACACCTTCGACGTATGGATGGTCGCCATCTTCGGCGTGATCGGCTATATCTTCCTGAAGCTCAAGACCGAGCCCGCCCCGCTGCTGCTGGGCTTCATCCTCGGGCCGATGATGGAAGAGAACCTGCGCCGCGCGCTGCTGCTGTCGCGCGGCACCTGGAGCGTGTTCGTCACGCGGCCGCTGTCGGCCGGCCTACTGGTGGCGGCGTGCCTGCTGCTGGGCATCGTGCTGCTGCCGTCGATCAAGGCGAAGCGCGAGGAAGCGTTTGTAGAGGAGTAAGTTCTTCGCGCCAAAAAGAAAGCCGCCCTCGGGCGGCTTTCTGCTTTTGGGCGCCGTGCTCTATGCCGTGCGGGGCTTCACGCGCGAGGCGGCTTCCTTGGCGTTGGTGCGCGCGGTGTCGATGTCGGCCGCATGCGCCAGCGCCACGCCCATGCGGCGCTTGACGAAGCTCTCAGGCTTGCCGAAGAGGCGGATGTCCACGCCGTGCACCTGCAGCGCCTCGGCCACGCCGTCGAAGACGATGCCGGTGGCGTCGACGCCGCCGTAGATCACGGCGCTGGCGCCGGCGCTCTTGAGCGTGGTGTCCACAGGTAGACCGAGGATGGCGCGGGCATGCAGCTCGAACTCGTTCTGCCACTGCGTCGCCATCGTCACCATGCCGGTGTCATGCGGGCGCGGGCTGACTTCGCTGAACCAGACCTCTTCGCCCTTCACGAAGAGCTCGACGCCGAACAGGCCCTGGCCACCGAGGTCGTCGGTCACCGCCTTGGCGATCTGCTGGGCCTTCTTCAGCGCCACCGGCGACATCGGGTGCGGCTGCCAGCTCTCGACATAGTCGCCGCTGACCTGCACGTGCCCGATGGGCTCGCAAAACTGCGTTTGCACAGCGGCTTTGCCGTCGAGCGCGCGCACGGTCAGCAGCGTGATCTCGTAGTCGAAGTCGATGAAGCCTTCGACGATCACGCGGCCATGGCTCACACGGCCGCCGGCCATCGCATAGTCCCACGCCTTCTTCACGTCGGCCGGGCCGTCGATCTTGCTCTGACCCTTGCCGGAGCTGCTCATCACCGGCTTGACGATGCACGGATAACCGATGCCGGCATCGATCGCCGCCTGCAATTCTTCCAGCGAATCGCAGAACTTGTACGGACTCGTCGGCACGCCCAGCGTCTCGGCCGCCAGGCGGCGAATGCCTTCTCGGTCCATCGTGAGGCGCGCCGCGCGGGCGGTCGGAATCACGCGCACGGTGCCGGCGTCTTCCAGCGCCTGCAGCATCGGCGTGGCGATGGCCTCGATCTCCGGCACCACCAGATGCGGCTTCTCGGCCTCGATCAGCGCCTTGAGCTGCGCCGGGTCGCTCATCGTGATGGTGCGCGCGTGGTGCGCGACCTGCTGGCCCGGCGCGTTCTCGTAGCGGTCGACCGCGATGGTCTCCACGCCCAGTCGCTGCAGCGCAATCAGTACCTCCTTGCCGAGCTCGCCGGAGCCGAGCAGCATCACGCGGGTGGCGTGGGGGGACAGGGGGGTGCCGAGGGGGGTCGTCATGAAAAGCGCTCCGAGGGGACTGGAAAACCGGGCACTTTAATCCACCCGCCCCGCCACCTGCGTTGTCGGCTGCGGCACAACGTTTGCACGCCGCGCTGCGACACAATGTCCGGCATCGTGCGGGTACGCCCGCCCTCCCCATTTCCATTCCCTGCAAGGAGCATTTCATGCACATTCAAACCGTCGGCATCATCGGGGCCGGAACCATGGGCAACGGCATCGCGCAGGCCTGCGCGGTCGCCGGCGTGAAGGTCGTGATGGTCGACATCGCGCAAGCCGCCGTCGACAAGGGCCTGGCCACCGTGAGCGGCAGCCTCGACCGGCTGATCAAGAAGGAAAAGCTGACGGCCGAGCAGAAGAGCACGGCACTGGCGCTGATCCAGGGCTCGACGAACTACGAGGACCTGAAGGGCGCGCAACTGGTGATCGAAGCCGCCACCGAAAATTACGAGCTCAAGCTGAAGATCCTCAAGCAGGTCGATGCGCTGCTCGCGCCCGAGGTGATCATCGCGTCGAACACCTCGTCGATCTCGATCACCAAGCTGGCCGCCGCCACCTCGCGCGCCGACCGCTTCATCGGCATGCACTTCTTCAACCCGGTGCCGATGATGGCGCTGGTGGAGATCATCCGCGGCTACCTCACGAGCGACGCCACGCACGACGCGGTGAAGGCGCTGTCGGTGACGCTGGGCAAGTCGCCGATCACCGTGAAGAACGCGCCGGGTTTCGTGGTCAACCGCATCCTGGTGCCGATGATCAACGAGGCCTTCTTCGTGCTGTCCGAAGGCATCGCGACGGCCGAAGACATCGACGCCGGCATGAAGCTCGGTACCAACCAGCCGATCGGCCCGCTGGCCCTGGCCGACATGATCGGCCTGGACGTGTGCCTGGCGGTGATGGACGTGTACCTCGAGGAGTACGGCGACTCCAAGTACCGCCCCTGCCCGCTGCTGAAGGAAATGGTCGCGGCCGGCCAGCTCGGCCGCAAGACCGGCCGCGGCGTCTATACCTATTAAGTGCCACGCGGGCACATCCGCCCGCCGCCCGGCGCGACAGAACAACAACGGAGACAACCGATGACCCCTTCCGCCCCCACGCCGCCACCCGAAGGCTGCATCAACACGCAGGTGCTCGACCACGTGCTGCTGATCGGCATCAACCGCCCCGCCAAGCGCAACGGCTGGACGCCGCGCATGTTCCGCGAACTGGCCGAGGCCTACACGCGGCTTGATGACGACCCCGCCCTGCGCGTGGGTGTGCTGCATGCGCTGGGCGACCACTTCACCGCCGGGCTCGACCTGCCGTCGTTCAGCGAGCTGATGAAGCGCGGCGAGAAGGCCTATCCGCTGGGGCTGGTCGAGCCCAACGACCTCGGCACGCCGGGCTACCGCCGCCGCACCAAGCCGATGGTGGTCGCGGTCAAGGGCATCTGCTTTACCGTTGGCATCGAGCTGATGCTGGCCGCCGACATCGTGGTCGCGGCCGACGACTGCCGCTTCTCGCAGCTCGAGGTGCAGCGCGGGATCATGGCCACCGGCGGCGCCACGCTGCGGATGGCCGAGCGCGCCGGACTCGGCAACGCGATGCTGCACCTGCTGACCGCGGACGAGTTCGACAGTGCCGAGGCGCTGCGCCTGCACTTCGTCCAGAAGGTGGTGCGCGCGGGTGAGGAGCTCGATGCCGCACTGGCCATCGCGCAGCGGATCGCCGCACAGGCGCCGCTCGCGGTCGTCGCCACCCGGCTGAACACGCTGCGTGCCGTCGAGCACGGGCCGCTGGCCGCGATGGCCGAGTTCATCGAGACGCAGCAGCGCCTCGCCCGCAGCGACGACGCGGCCGAGGGCGTGCGTGCCTTCGTCGAACGACGCGCCGCCCGCTTCACCGGCCACTGAGCCTCCCCGACCCTGATCCATACAGGGTCATGCACTGCACCTCAATTGCACGCAATTCAATTGCTCACTATCATTCAGCCCATGCGCTCCGCACCCACCCCCGACGAACTGCTCAAGCTGGACAACCAGCTGTGCTTCGCCGTGTATTCCGCCTCCCTCGCGATGACGCGTCTCTACAAGCCGCTGCTCGAGAAGCTGTCGCTCACCTACCCCCAGTACCTCGTGATGCTGGCCTTGTGGGAAACCGATGGCCCGACGGTGTCGGAACTCGGTGATCGCCTCTCGCTCGACTCCGGCACGCTGACGCCGCTGCTCAAGCGGCTGGAGGCGAACGGCCTGGTGGCGCGGCTGCGCGACGTGGCGGACGAGCGCCGCGTGCACATCACCCTGACATCGGCGGGCCGCAAGCTGAAGGCACGGGCGGCAGACGTTCCGGCCTGCCTGCTGGCCGCGAGCCAGTGTTCGCTCGACGAACTCGCCGGCCTCACGAAGCAGTTGCAGACCCTGCGCGACCGCGTGCGGGCCGCCTGACGATTTTTCTCCGCCTCATCGAAGGCATTTCTTTTCCCTCCACTCCAAAGGAACGACCATGACCACGAAACTCGACAAGGTTCTCTACACCGCCGAAGCCCACACCGTGGGCGGCCGCGACGGCGCCGGCAAGACCAGCGACGGCGTGCTCGACGTGCAGCTGAGCTCGCCCGGTTCGGGCAAGCCGGGCACCAACCCCGAGCAGTTGTTCGCGGTCGGCTACGCCGCCTGCTTCATCGGCGCAATGAAGGCGGTCGGCCCGAAGGTCGGCGTGAAGGTGCCCGATGACGTCGCGATCGACTCGAAGGTCTCGCTCGGCCCGACGAACGGCGGCGCCGCCTACGGCATCAGCGTGCAGCTGGCCATCACGCTGCCCGGCCTCGACGCCGAACAGAAGCAGAAGCTGGTCGACACCGCCCACCAGGTGTGCCCGTACTCGAACGCCACCCGCGGCAACATCGACGTCGAGATCACGATCGCCTGATCGATCCCGTCCGATGAAGGGCGGCGCAGCCTCGCGGCTGTGCCGCCCTTTTCTCATGGCGCTCATTGCACGATGCGGTTCGGTGCGCGCCGACAATCGCGCCATGACATCTTCAAGCGCGCCGGCGAACACCCATCCCTACGAGAGCCTCACGCCCGACGTGGTGCTCGACGCGCTGGCCACGCTCGACCTGCACGGCGACGGCCGACTCACGGCCCTCAACTCCTACGAGAACCGGGTCTACCAGGTCTTCCTCGACCAGCCTGCAGCCTACCCGTCGGTGGTCGTCAAGTTCTACCGGCCGGGGCGCTGGACCTCGGCCGAGATCCTCGAAGAACATGCCTTCTCGCTCGAACTCGCCGCCGCCGACGTGCCCGCCGTGCCGCCGATCGAAGTGCATGGCAGCACACTGCACCACCACGACGGCTTCGCCTTCAGCGTGAGCCCGTACCGTGGCGGTCGCTCGCCGGAGCTGGATGACTTCGAGGTGCTCGAATGGGTCGGCCGCTTCCTCGCGCGCATCCACACCATCGGCGCGGCGCGGCCCTTCGCGGCGAGGCCGACCCTCGACCTGCAGAGCTTCGGCATCGCCTCGCGCGACTGGCTTCTGGGCAACGAGAAAATCCCGCTCGACGTGCAGCGCGAATGGGAGAAGGCCTGCAACGAGGCGCTCGACCGCATCGCCGCGACGGCGTTGTCACCCACCTCCACCGACGCGACGTTGCGCAAGCTGCGCCTGCATGGCGACGTGCACCCCGGCAACATCCTGTGGACACCGACCGACCGGCCCGAGGGCGGCCCGCACTTCGTCGACCTCGACGACGCGCGCACCGGCTACGCGGTGCAGGACCTGTGGATGCTGCTGTCGGGCGACCGTGCCCAGCGCACCGGCCAGCTGAGCGGCCTGCTCGACGGCTACGAGCAGTTCCGATCCTTCGACCGCCGCGAGCTCGCGCTCATCGAGCCGCTGCGCACGCTGCGACTCATCCACTACAGCGCCTGGCTGGCGCGCCGCTGGGAAGACCCGATCTTCCCGATCAACTTCCCGTGGTTCGGCACCAGCGACTACTGGAAGGGCCAGATCCAGATGCTGCAGGACCAGTGCGAGTCGATGGACGAGGAACCGCTGTACGCGTAGCACGGCAGGCAACCATGCGCGCTCCTGAAGTGATCGAAGCGCGCGGACACACGGCGCTCAGCCGAAGTGGCAGGACACGGTGCCGAACTCGCCGTAGTCGGCCACGATGGTGTCGCCCTTCACCACTTCGATCGGCCGGATGAACGAGCCCGCAAGAATCACCTGCCCCGGCTGCAGCGTGACGCCGAAGCGGTGCAGCCGGTTGGCCAGCCACGCCACGCCGTAGCCCGGGTGGTTGAGCACGCCGGCGGCCAGCCCCGTCTCCTCGACCTCGCCGTTGCGGCTCACGATGGCACCGATGCGCCGCATGTCGGCATCGATCACCGCCGGCTTGAAGGGCCGGCCACCCAGCACCAGCGCCGCGTTGGCCGCGTTGTCGGAGATGGTGTCGAACACGTTGCGGGTGCGCTTCGTTTCGGGGTCGATGCGCTGGATGCGCGCGTCGAGGATCTCCAGCGCGGGCGTGACGTAGGCCGTGGCGTCGAGCACGTCGAACAGCGTGCAGTCAGGGCCCGACAGCGGCCTGGCGAGCACGAAGGCCAGCTCGGCCTCGATCTTCAGCTGCAGGAAGCGCTCCGACGGAATCACCGCGCCGTCGCGATAGAACATGTCGTCGAGCAGCGTGCCGTAGTCGGGCTCGGCGATGTTCACCGCGCGCTGCATGGCCTTCGACGTGAGGCCGATCTTGTGCCCCTTCACCGTCCGGCCGTTGCGCAGCTTGAGCTGCATCCAGGCGTGCTGGATCGCGTAGGCGTCGTCGATCGTCATGTCGGGGTAATCGAGCGAGAACTGCCGGCAGGCGACGCGCGTGCGCTCGGCCTCTTCGAGCCGCTCGGCGGCCTGGGCCAGGGTGTTCTGGTCGAGACTCATGCCGTCACCTCTTCAGCCTTCACGACGTTGCGCAGCACGCCCACGCCACTCACCTCGACCTCGACCACGTCGCCCGGCTGCAGGAACTTCGGCGGATCGAAGCGGATGCCCGCGCCGATCGGCGTACCCGTCGCGATGATGTCGCCCGGCTCCAGCGTGGTGAAGGTCGAGAGGTAGCCGACGAGGTAGGCGAAGTCGAACATCAGGTTCGCCGTGGTGTCGTCCTGCCGCGGTTCGCCGTTCACGCGCGTCTGCACGCGCAGGGCGCCGTAGCCGTTGGGAAACTCGTCGGCGGTGGCGATCCACGGGCCGATGGCACCGGACGCGTTCCAGTTCTTGCCCTGCGTCACGTTGAACTTGGCGTGGTGCACCCAGTCGCGGATGGTGCCTTCGTTCATGCAGGTGAGGCCGGCGATGCAGGCCAGCGCGTCATCGCCCTTCACGCGGCGCGCGCGGCGGCCGATGACGATGGCGATCTCGCCCTCGTAGTCGAGCTGTGTCGATTCGAGCGGCTGCTGCAGCGCTTCGCCATGGCCCACGAAGGACTCGGCCACGCGCATGAAGATGCTTGGGTACTTGGGCAGGTCGCTGCCGTCCTTGTACTCGGCGTTGCGGTGCGCGTAGTTCACGCCGATGCAGAAGATGCGGCGCGGCCGAGCGATGGGTGTCTCGACGCGCACATCGGCCAGCGCGTGGTCGGGTGCGGCGCCCTCGGCGGCCGCACGGGCCTGTGCCAGCGCGGCGTCCCCGCCTTCGAGCAGTGCGGCAACGGATGCGAACGCCGGCAAGCGGCGGCCGAGGTCGACGACACCGTCGCCGTTTCTGTCGTCGATAAGGCAGCCCCAGTGCGAGGCCCCGCCGTGGAGGTAGCTGATGAGTTTCATGCGGTCTCGAATCCGAAGAAGCGGGCGGGGTTGTCGACGAGGATCTTCTGCCGCGTGGCGGCGTCGGGCGCAAAGCGATAGAGCAGTTCGAGCAGAGCGCCTTCGTTGGGCGGCTGCTTGACCGACACCGGGTGCGGCCAGTCGCTGCCCCACACGCAGCGGTCGGGGGCAGCATCGATCAGGCGCTGCGCCAGCGGCACCACGTCGCCCCACGGCGCGCCGGCCTTCGAGATCTTTTCGGACAGCGACAGCATCACCCAGAAGTTGCCGCGCTGGAACAGTTCGAGGATGCGCACCAGGCTCGGGTCGGCGTCGCCGCGCGACGGATCGGCCCGGCCCATGTGGTCGAGCAGCACCGGCACGTCGAGCGACTCGAAGGTCGCGAGCTGCTCGGCGATGCCGTTGGGCTCCGGCTGCACCTTGACGTACCAGCCCAGCTCCTTGACGCGGGCGAAGGCGCGTTCCTGCTCGGCCGCCGTCAGGCTGATGCCCAGGCCGCCGCGCGTGAAGCGCGCGCCACGCACACCGGCGTCGTGCAGCTTGTGCAGGTAGGCGTCGTCGCGCTCGGTCAGCACCGCCGCGTTGGCACAGGCCATGTAACGGCGCGGGCCGCCGGCGTTGAGTCCGTCGAGCGCATCGAGCACCACGGTGTGGTCGGCGCCGTAGGTCGTGGCCTGGACGATCACGCCGCGCGCGATGCCTAGCGTGGCGTGGAGCTTCTTCGCGACCTGCCAGGTCGCAGTCGGCATCTCGTAGGCCGCATTGGGCCGCACCGGGTATTGCTCCCGGGGCCCGAAGACGTGGAACTGGCTGTCGCATGCCAGTGCCGGCGGCAACGGCACCGGCGCGCGCGGATGGGGGTCGAAGGGAAGGTAGTCGGGCATGGGGTCGTGGGGCGGTCGGTAGGGATCAGGCGATCCAGGCGGTGAAGCTGCACTCGATCAGCTTCCCCATGTCGAGCTCGGGCGCGATGATCGCGTGGCGTGCGGGCCGCGAGGCGGCATCGGGGAACATCTCGAGCCAGGGCACGTTGAGCGCGGGGCGCTGGCTGCGGTCCTTCATCCAGACGGTGAGCTTCACGATGTCCTGCGTGCTGCCGCCCGCGGCTTCGACGATGCGGCGCACGTTGTCGAGCATGAAGCGGCACTGCGCCTCGATGGTGTCGGCCGGCTTGCCGGTGGCCGGGTCGTTGCCCTGGATGCTGCCGCTCTCGAGCAGCGGGCCGATGCGGCAACCCGCCGGGATCGGGTTCTTGTGGCTGAAGCCCTCGACATAGACGCTGGTGCGGGCGGCCGGTGCGGCGCGCCCCAGGGATGTGGTGGCGGTGCTCATTCGGAGGAGATGTTGGCTTGCTTGATGACCGGCATCCACCGCGCGTCTTCCTTCGCGAGGAACTGGGTGAACTGCTTGGGCGTGCTGCCGCGAGCCTCGGCGCCGAGCGTTTCGAACTTGGCCTGCACGGCCTTGTCGGCCAGGATCTTCTGCAAGGCTTCGGAGAAGCGGGCCAGGATGTCCGGCGGGGTGCCGACAGGCGCCAGGATGCCGGTGAAGGTCTCGGCTTCAAAGCCCTTGAAGCCGGACTCCTGAAGGGTCGGCACGTCCGGCATCGACGGCACGCGTTTGGCCGACGTGACGGCGAGCGCGCGCGTACGGCCCTGCTGGATGAACGGTTGCGCCACCGAGAGCTGGTCGAAGTTGAACTGCACCTGCCCGCCCAGCAGGTCGGTGGTCGCCGGGGCGTTGCCCTTGTAGTGCACGGTCAGCCACTTGGCGCCGCTCTCTTTCTGCAGGTACTCGCTCACCAGGTGGTTGGTAGTGCCGGCGCCGGGCGACGCCATCGTCAGGGCGCTGCCCGGCTTCTTGGCGGCGGCGATGAACTCGCCGATCGTCTTGTACGGCGTGCCGGCGTTCACCTGCAGCACCAGCGGCGTGAACGACACCGAGCTGACGGGCGCGAAGTCCTTCTTCCAGTCGTAGGCGTTGCGCTTGAAGATGGTCGGCGAGAACAGGATCGGCCCGTTCGCCCCCATGAAGAAGGTGTAGCCGTCCGGTGCGGCCTTGGCGACGAACTCGCCGGCGATCATGCCGCCGGCGCCGGGACGGTTGTCGACCAGGAAAGGCTGCTTGAAGATGGCCTGCAACTGCTCGCTGACGATGCGGGCGGCGCCGTCGACGTTGCCGCCCGGCGGGTAGGGCAGCACGAGCTTCACGGGTTTGTCGGGCCAGTTGCTCTGCGCGATGGCGGGCAGAACGGCGAGAGCCGCACAGGCGGCGATGGCGAGGGTGCCGAGGGTCTTCTTGAACATATGTCTCCTGCTCTTGCGCCGGCACCGCAAGTGGCTGCGGTTTCATCGGCGACCCGTTCACTTTAAGAAGGGGCCGCCCGATGCTGCAATGCAATATGTCCAGACTGTTCCGTATCATGGACGTTTTGCCAAAGTGCACCACCCGCGCGCCAGAGCGCTCCCGACAATCGGGGCTCAGCCACCACGGAAGGCCCTCCCATGTTTCTCGATGCCGGCGACCTGTCGCCCGAAGCCACCTACCGCCTGATGAGCGGCATCGTCGTGCCCCGCCCGATCGCCTGGATCACCACCGTCTCCGAAGACGGCGTGGTGAACCTCGCGCCCTTCTCCTGCTTCACCTTCGTGTCGAACAAGCCGCCGATGCTGGGCGTGAACATCGGGCGCAAGGCCGGCCAGCGCAAGGACACTGGAGCCAACATCCATGCAATGCGTGAGTTCGTGGTGAACATCGGCGACGCCTCGCAGATGGTGGCCATCCACGAGAGCAGCGCCGAGCACGCGCCCGACGTGAGCGAGACCGAGCTGCTGGGCCTGGGCACCCTGCCGTGCCAGACCGTGCGTGTGCCGCGCCTGGCCGACGCGCCGGTCAGCATGGAATGCAAGCTCGAGCGCGTGATCGCCTTCGGCCAGACCGGCGCCGAGTTCATCGTCGGCGAGGTCACGGCCTTTCACCTGCGCGATGGGCTGCTGCACGACGGCAAGGTCGACACCCGCGCCCTGAACCCGGTCTGCCGCATCGGCGGACCGAACTACGCGACGCTCGGCGAGATCGTCACGCTGCGCGGCATGCAGCAAACGGCCAAGACGGTGATGGATGGCGGCAGCGGCGGATAAAGACACGGCCGCCACCGCCGGCGCCCAGAGCGTGCGCCGCGCGCTCGCCGTGCTGCGCGTGCTCGCCACCGGCCAGGAGCGCGGCGTGCGCCTGACCGACGTGGTGAGCCACACCGGCCTGAACCGCCCGACGGTGCACCGCATCCTGCGCGTGCTGGTGGAAGAAGGCGCCGTCGAGCAGGACCCCGCCACGCGCCGCTACCTGATCGGCGGCGAGGTCTCGCTGCTCGGGCTCGCGCGCTCGACCCGCTTCCCGATCCGCGCGATTGCCGAACCGCACCTGCGGCACCTCAGCGAGATCCTCGGCGACACGGCCTTCCTCACCATCCGCAACGGCGCCGACTCGGTGTGCATCGACCGCCGGCCCGGCAGCTTTCCGGTCAAGGTGCTGTCGATCGAGATCGGCGCGCGGCGGCCGCTCGGCGTGGGCGTGAGCGGCCTGGTGCTGCTCGCTGCGTTGCCGGCCGAGGAAGCGAACGAGGTGGTGCGGCGCAATGCGCGCCGGCTGCAGGCGCTGCACGTCGACCCGGCCGACCTGCTGGCGCGCGCAGCGCGCACCCGCGCCCAGGGCTATGCCTACGCACCGGTGGGTGTGGTGCCGGGCTCGCGGGCGGTGGCGGTGCCGGTCTGCGTGGCCGACGGCCGCACCGTCGCCGGGTTGGCGATCGCCACCATCACCGAGCGCCTGCCCGACGAGCGCGTGCCGACGGTGGTCGCGCACATGAAGGAACGGGCCGCGCTGATCGGCGCGCAGGCCGCTGAACTCGCACGGCGCAAGAGCAGTCGCAACGGCGGCTGAAACAGAGGGAAGACCCTGCAAGCGTCCATGATATGGACGCATGCGGGAGAAAGATCAGGGCTTCGGGCCGGCAGGCGGCGCAGCGGCCCGGTCGCTGGCCAGCACGCCGGCCGTCGCCCAGTCGTGCTTGGGCACGTCGAAGAACATCACGTCCACCGCATCGGCAGGCGTGCCGAGCGTCTTCATGGTGGCTTCGGTCAACGCGGCGGCCAGCGCGCGCTTCTGCTCGACCGTGCGGCCCTCGAACAGTTCGACGCGGATGAGAGGCATGGGTTCTCCTGGGATGAAAACCGTGACTATGCGCGAAACGCGCACGCACCGCAGGCCTCAGGGCAGGACCGGCGCCGGTGCCGGCGGTGGCGCCACGGCGGTCGGCGGTGCGTTCGGGTCGTGCAGCAGCACGCTCTGCCCGACCCCCACGCCCACCGACGCGCCGCCGCCCACACCCGTGCTGGCACCCACGCCCGCGCCGCCATAGACCTGCCCGCGGGTGTTCACACCGACGCCTGCACCGACCGGGCCCCAGCCGGTGCCGAGCCCCAGGCTCGGCCCGCCCGAGCCGACGCCCACCCCGAGCGACAGGCCCGGGAACAGCGGGATGCCGATGCCCACACCGACGCCGCTGCCGCCGGAGGCGCAGCCCGCCAAGGCCAGCACGGCAAGGAAAACGCCGCCGCGCGAAGCGGCGGCGAGGGTCGTGGAAAGGCGGTGGTTCTTTGTCATGGTGTCGGTCGCTCCCTGGTGATGTGCCATCGAAGCGGCCGACCGGCCCCTTCGCTCAGACCAGCAGCGCGTTGACGCGCCGCACGTAGGCGGCCGGATCTTCCGGCAGGCCGCCTTCGGCCAGCAAGGCCTGGTCGAACAGGATGTTCGCCAGGTCCTCGAAATGTGCCGAACCCTCCAGCTTTTTCACCAGCGGGTGCTCGGCATTGACTTCGAGCACCGGCTTGAGTTCCGGTGCCGGCTGGCCGGCCTGCTTGAGCATGCGGGCCAGCTGCGTGCTCATGCCGCCGTCCTGCACCACCAGGCAGGCGGGCGAGTCGACCAGGCGCGTGGTCACGCGCACGTCCTGGGCCTTGTCCTTGAGGGCTTCCTTGAGCCGATCGAGCACCGGCTTGAAGGTCTCGGCCGCTTCCTCGGCGGCCTTCTTCTCGGCCTCGTCCTGGAGCGTGCCCAGGTCGACCGCACCCTTGGCCACGCTCTGCAGCGGCGTGCCGTCGAAATCCTGCAGGTAGTTCAGCGCCCATTCGTCGACGCGGTCGGTCATCAGCAGCACCTCGATGCCCTTCTTCTTGAAGAGCTCGAGCTGCGGGCTGTTCTTGGCGGCGGCCAGCGAGTCGGCGGTGATGTAGTAGATGGCCTCCTGGCCTTCCTTCATGCGCGCCTTGTAGTCGGCGAAGCCGACGCTCACGGTGTCGGTGGTGGTCGAGGCGAAGCGCAGCAGCTTGGCGATGCGCTCGCGGTTGCCGTGGTCCTCGCCCAGCCCTTCCTTGAGCACCGCGCCGAACTCGGCGTAGAACTTCGCGTACTTGCCCGCGTCCTCGTCGGCCGCGAACTCGGCCGCGGCTTCAGCGGCCGGCACGGCGTCGTTCTTGTCGACCACGTCGGTGACCTCGGTCGGCTCGGGCGCCGGCACTGATTCGCCGGAGCCCACGTCGATCTTGCCGGCCGCGCTGTCGGCCGCGGCCTTCTGCTTCCTGGCCAGGTCTTCCAGCATCGACAGCACGCGCTTGGTGCTGCCCTCGCGGATCGCCTTCACGTCGCGGCTTTCCTGCAGCAGCTCGCGGCTCACGTTGAGCGGCAGGTCGGCCGAGTCGATCACGCCCTTGACGAAGCGCAGGTAGCCGGGCATCAACGCCTCGGCGTCGTCCATGATGAAGACACGTTTGACGTAGAGCTTCACGCCCGCCGTCTTCTCGCGGTTCCACAGGTCCATCGGCGCCTTGGCCGGGATGTAGAGCAACTGCGTGTACTCGGTGCTGCCTTCGACGCGGTTGTGGCTCCAGGCGAGCGGGTCTTCGTAGTCGTGGCTGATGGTCTTGTAGAACTCGGCGTACTGCTCGGCGCTGATGTCCTTCTTGGCCCGCGTCCACAGCGCGCTGGCCTTGTTCACCGGCTCCCATTCGCCGGTCTTGACCATGTCGCCGGGCTGATCGTTCTCGCCTTCCTTCCACTCCTCTTTCTCCATGAGGATCGGCAGCGAGATGTGGTCGGAGTACTTGCCGATGACCTGCTTGAGCTTCCAGGCGTTGAGGTATTCCTCGGCATCGTCCCGCAGGTGCAGCGTGACGCTGGTGCCGCGCTGCGCACGCTCGATGTCGTCGACCTCGAAGTCGCCCGCGCCACCGCTGGCCCAGCGCACGCCCTGGTCCGCCGGCACGCCGGCGCGGCGCGATTCGACCGTGATGCGGTCGGCCACGATGAAGCCCGAATAGAAGCCCACGCCGAACTGGCCGATGAGCTGGGCATCGGCCTTCTGGTCGCCGCTCAGCTTGCTCATGAAATCCTTGGTGCCGCTCTTGGCGATGGTGCCCAGGTTGTCGATGGCTTCCTGCTTCGACAGGCCGATGCCGTTGTCGGCGATGGTGAGCGTGCGGGCGGTCTTGTCGAAGGACACGCGCACTTCGAGGCTGGGCGCGTCCTCGTACAGCGCGGGGTTGTCGATGCCTTCGAAGCGCAGCTTGTCGCAGGCGTCCGAGGCGTTGGAAATCAGTTCACGCAGGAAGATTTCCTTGTTCGAGTAGAGCGAGTGCGTGACGAGGTGCAGCAGCTGGGCCACTTCGGCCTGGAATGGGAGTTTGGTCGTTGCAGTCATGGTTCTCTGGGATCGAAAAAAGAAACGGGAGGCGCACAGCCCCATCGCGACATGTGGCCGGGACCGCCATTTTCAACTGTTGCAACGTGAAGAGATACCGGATGGCGCAATCCGTTTCTCCGTAAGGCGCCGTGCCCTTCCTAGAATCCGCCGCGCAGGGTTCAGCCCGGCATTCATGTCACGGAAACAGGGAGAGAAAAAATGGAAATCAGCAACATCAAGAAATGGTCCGCCGAGTTCGTCGGCACCTTCTGGCTCACGTTCGGTGGATGCGGGAGCGCGGTGCTCGCCGCCGCCTTTCCGCAACTGGGCATCGGCTTCGCCGGCGTCGCCCTGGCCTTCGGGCTCACCGTGCTTACCGGCGCCTACGCGCTCGGCCCGATCTCGGGCGGGCACTTCAACCCGGCCGTATCGGTGGGCCTCGTGGTCGGCGGGCGCTTCAAGGCATCGGCGCTGCCCGGGTACGTCATCGCCCAGGTGCTCGGCGCCATCGTGGCGGCCGGCGTGCTGTACCTGATCGCCACCGGCAAGCCCGGTGCCGAGGTGGGCGGCTTCGCCACCAACGGCTATGGTGAGCACTCGCCCGGCAAGTTCAACATGGCGGCGGCGCTCATCACCGAGGTGGTGCTTACCGCCGTTTTCCTGATCGTCATCCTCGGCGCGACGGCCAAGCGTGCGGCGGCCGGCTTCGGCGGCCTGGCGATCGGCCTGTGCCTCACGTTGATCCACCTGATCTCGATCCCGGTGACCAACACCTCGGTCAACCCGGCCCGCAGCACCGGGCCGGCGCTGTTCGGCCCGTCGTACGCCGTGTCGGAGCTGTGGCTGTTCTGGGTAGCGCCGATCGCCGGCGCCGTGATTGGCGCACTGATCTACAACGTGCTGCTGAAAGACGAGTGAACGCTGGCGGCGCGGGGGGCGCCGTCAGAATTTCTCGTGGGCGCCCAGGTAGCGCCACTGCCCGGCCGGCAGGCTGCCCAGCACCACGCGCCCGATGCGGATGCGCTTCAAGCCCACCACCTTGAGCCCGACCTGCTCGCACATGCGGCGGATCTGCCGCTTCTTGCCTTCGGTCAGCACGAAGCGCAGCTGCTCGGGGTTCTGCCAGTCGACGCGCGCGGGCTTCAGCGGCTGGCCGTCGAGGCTCAGACCATGGCGCAGGCGCGCGAGCATCGCGGGCGGGAAGACCGCCTGCACATTGGTCGTGACGGGATCGTCGTCGTCGATACGCACCAGTTGCCCCAGCGGCGCCGGCTTGTTCGGACCGTGGTAAGCCACGCGCACCAGGTATTCCTTCTCGATGCCCGAGTCCTCGCCGATGAGCTGGCGTGCGACGCGGCCGTCCTGCGTCAGCACCAGCAGCCCGACCGAATCGATGTCCAGCCGCCCGGCCGGCGCCAGGCCGCGCAACTGCGGCGGCGAGAAGCGGTTCGTGCTGGGGTCTTCGCGCCAATGCGTGCGCGGGTTGATGAGCATCACCGCCGGCTCGTGGCCGTCCTCGGCCTGGCCGCTCACGTAACCCATCGGCTTGTGCAGCAGGATGGTCACCTGCTGGGCCTGATGGCCGTGCGCCTTCTTGTCAACCTCGACCTTGTCGGCCGGCGTCACCTTCACGCCCATCTCGGCCGGCTGGCCGTTGACCTTGACCCAGCCCTGCGCGATCCAGTCGTCGGCCTCGCGGCGCGAGCAGATGCCGAGCTCGGCCATGCGTTTGTTGAGGCGGACGGGTTCGGCGGACGTGGTCATGAAAAAGACGTTGAAGGAACGGAGGCGGGCTGCTATTCTGGCGCTACGCCGCAGGTTGACTGCGGCCATTTTGGGGGATTCCCAAGTGAGCACACGCAAGTACCCGTACGCGGTCGTCATCGGCCGTTTCCAGCCGGTCCATTTCGGTCACCAGCGACTCATCGAAGAGGCATTGCGCGCTGCAGAGCGCGTGATCGTCGTCGTCGGGTCCGACCGCAAGCCCCGCAGCTTCAAGAACCCCTTCACCTTCGACGAGCGCGAGCGCATGGTGCGCGCATCGCTGCGCAGCAATGAGCAGATGCGCGTGAGCGTCGTCGGCGTGGGCGACTCGCCCTACAACGACCAGCTCTGGATCGCATCGATCCAGTCGGCGGTCGACCGACTGATCCAGCAGGACGGCGCCGTGGCCGCACAGACCCCGGTCGCGCTCATCGGCCATCTGAAGGACGCGTCGAGCTACTACCTGCGCCTGTTCCCCACCTGGGAGTTCATCGGGCTCGATGGGGTCGAGAGCATCCATGCGACCGATGTGCGCAGCCTCTACTTCGACCCCGAGAACCGCGGTCAGCTGTCGCGTGCCGACCTGCCCGACGGCACCGCCGCCTTCCTCGATCAGTTCGCCGGCACCGACGACTACGCGGCCCTGTGCGACGAGCGTGTCTTCCTGGCCGACTACAAGACCAAGTACCGCTACGCCGGCAGCGACTTCCCGCCGATCTACACCACCGTCGATGCGGTGGTGGTCGAGGCCGGCCACATCCTGCTGGTGCAGCGCAAGTTCCATCCGGGCAAGGGCACGTGGGCGCTGCCCGGTGGCTTCGTCGGCCAGCACGAGCGGCTGCAGGACGCGGCCATCCGCGAGCTGAAGGAAGAGACACGCCTGAAAGTACCGGTGCCGGTGCTGCACGGCAGCATGAAGGCCAGCCACGTGTTCGATGCGCCCGACCGCTCGCAGCGTGGCCGCACGATCACGCACGGCTTCTTCTTCGAGCTCTCCCACAACCAGTGGACCGGCCTGTCGGACGTGCGTGCCGCCGACGACGCGGCCGCGGTGCGCTGGGTGCCGATCGCCGAGTTCCTCGACATGCAGGAGCGCATGTACGAAGACCACTTCTTCATCGCCAACCATTTCCTTGGCGGCCTGGGCAAGAACTAGAAACCCCAGACCATTTCTGCAAGAACGGGCCCTGGTTGACGGGGCCCACGTGAAAGGAGCTTTCACCATGACCCGCAGCACCTCCCCTTCTCCCCTCGGCAGCAACCTGCTGCTGCGCACCGACTCGTACAAGGTGTCGCACTGGATGCAGTACCCGCCCGGCACGCAGACGGTCTTCAGCTACATCGAATCGCGCGGCGGCGCCTTCAGCCATTCCCTCTTCTTCGGCCTGCAGGCCTACCTGCGCGAATACCTCTCCACCCCCGTCACGGTCGCCGACGTCGACGAAGCGGCCGCGCTGATGGCGGTGCACGGCGAGCCCTTCAACCGCGAAGGCTGGATGCGCCTCATCGAGAAGCACGGCGGCTTCATGCCGGTGCGCATCCGCGCCGTGCCCGAAGGCAGCGTGGTGCCGGTGCACAACGTGCTCGCCACCATCGAGAACACCGACCCAGAATTCTTCTGGATCACCAGCTTTCTCGAGACCGAACTGCTGCGTGCCATCTGGTACCCGACCACGGTGGCCACGCTGTCGGGCGCGGCCAAGGCCACGCTGCTGCGCTACCTCGAAGCGACCTGCGACGACCCGCAAGGGCAGATCGCCTTCAAGCTGCACGACTTCGGCGCGCGCGGCGTGTCGAGCCTCGAATCGGCCGCGCTGGGTGGCATGGCGCACCTGGTCAATTTCCTCGGCACCGACACGATCGTCGCGCTGGTCGCGGCACGCCGCTACTACGACTGCGACGTGGCGGGCTTCTCGATTCCTGCGGCCGAGCACAGCACCATCACCGGGTGGGGCCGCGACCAGGAATCGGCGGCCTACCGCAACATGGTCGAGCAGTTCGGCAAGCCCGGCGCCGTGTTCGCGGTGGTGAGCGACAGCTACGACATCTTCAACGCCTGCGACCGGATCTGGGGCACCGAGCTGAAGGACCTGGTGGTGCAGTCCGGCGCCACGCTGGTGGTGCGGCCAGACTCCGGCGACCCGGCCGAGACGGTGCTCAAGGTCGCGCAGATCCTGGCCGCACGCTTCGGCACCACGACCAACGCCAAGGGCTACCGGGTGCTCAACAACGTGCGCATCATCCAGGGCGACGGCATCAACCTCGACGCGTTGCGGCTGTGCCTGTCGAATCTTTATCACAACGGCTTTTCGGCCGAGAACATCGCCTTCGGCATGGGCGGCGGACTGCTGCAACAGGTCAATCGCGACACCATGCAGTGGGCGATGAAGTGCTCGGCGATGCAGGTCGACGGGCAATGGCGCGACGTCTACAAGTCACCGGTGGGTGACCCTGGCAAGGCGTCCAAGAAGGGCCGGCTCACGCTGGTGCGCAATGCCGACGGCGCGATCGAAACGGTGCGTGCGGAGGCACTGCGAGACAGCCAGGACGATCTGCTCGAGACCGTGTTCGAAAACGGCACGGTGCTCAGCAACGTCGGCTTCGAGGCGGTACGTGAACGCGCGGCGGCGGGGGCACGTGCGCTGATCATCTCGCGCGCACCGCTGTAGCGCGTGTTCAGCGCGGGGTGCGTTCGCCGGCCGGACGTTCAGATCTGCTCCGTCTCCTGCAGCGCTTCGACAGGCCGGCTCGCGACGCGTGGAATGCCGAGGTAGCGGCACACCGCCTGCGTCGAGTCGCCGGCCGCGCCGACGGCGGCACGCAGACGCGTTTCGGTCACCGCCAGTGCACGCGTCCAGTAGCGAACCTCGCGCGGCTCGCCCAGATTGATCCAGCCCGTATCGCGGGGGCTGCGGGTTTCGAAATTGGGGGCCATCACCATGTCTCCTAGGGGTTCCTTGATCGCCCCGACACGGTGCGCCTGCACATCAATTGGTGCGACAGGACGGTGCAGATCGCCGATGCAGGACAGGTCCGACAGTGCGCGCAGCGCGGCGAAGCCGTCGCGCTTGCCAATGCACCGACAGGCCGGCCACCGCCAGCGGGATGAAGACACTGCCCAGGGCACACAGGGCGCGCAGCACATCAACCCCCATGGGCCACTCCGCAGCGCTGCAGATGGGCGCGCCAGGAGGTGAGCGCTCCGATCTCGCCGTCCGGCACGCAGGCCAGCACCCCGTGCAGGACTTCTGCGTAGCGCGACAGCGGCAGGCGCACCATGAGCCGCACGCGCGGCGCCGCATGCGCGCTGGCCGCGCTGGCGTGCAGCAGCGGTTCGCAGCGCAGCACGCCCACCCCCTCGCACGCCGCCAGCGCCCGCCGGACGCGGCAGGCATCGACCGAGGCGACCGTGACATCGAGCACGTGGAAGGTCGTCTCGCGGACGGCGGGGGTGGCACCGGGAGGTTCCCGGTAGGCGGCATAGGCCATGGCATTCCTGCTGGAAATGAACAGGAAGCCAGTGTCTGAAAGCGCCCGTCAAAACGGTGCAAAGCCTCCGGGCAGCGGCGTAAAGACGGCGTCAATGCGAGGCGCCAGCGCGCGCTGTCAGCAGCCGACGGCCTGCCCGTCGCGCCGGTGGTCGGAGCCGGCTGCGTACACGATGTCATTCCCATCGGGGCCGGAAGGCAGGCGCTGCGCGAGTTGCGCGGAACCGAAAAGCAGGTTGCCCGGCGCCGTCTTGTCGGGCGCGTGGCCCAGCGCCCGCAGACCCTCGACCACCGCATCGGAGACGGTCGGCTCGACCGTCAGCGTGGCGGCGTCGTTGATGCGCCAGCGCGGCGCGTCGGAGCAGGCCTGCGGGTTGAGGTCTTCGACGACATGCCGCAGCACCATCTGGACATGGCCCTGCGCCTGCATGTTGCCGCCCATCACGCCAAAGGCCATCACGGGCTGGTCGTCCTTGGTCAGAAAGGCTGGAATGATGCTGTGCTGCGGGCGCTTGTTGCCCGCCACCTCGTTCACATGGCCGGGCGTGGTGACGAAGCCCGAGCCGCGGTTGTGCAGCGCGATGCCGGTGCCCGGCACGACCAGGCCCGAGCCGAAGCCGCGGTAGTTCGACTGGATGTACGACACCATCCGGCCCTCGGCGTCGGCGGTGCACAGGTACACGGTGCCACCCACCGGCGGCGCGCCGGCGGCGTAGCGCCCGGCGCGCTTCGGGTCGATCAGGCGCGCGCGTTCGCGCAGGTAGGCGGGGGCTAGCAGTTGCGCCGACGTGAGGCGCATGTGCGCCGGATCGCCCACATGGGTCTGCAGGTCGGCGAAGGCCAGGCGCATGGCTTCGATCTCCAGGTGCATGCGCGCCGCGGAGCCGATGGCCGTGTCGTCGTAGGGCAGGTGCTCCAGGATGCCCAGCGCCATCAGCGCCGCGATGCCCTGCCCGTTCGGCGGGATCTCATGCACCTGGTGGCCGCGGAAGCCGACGCTGATCGGCTCGACCCACTCGCTGCGGTGCGCCGCCAGATCGGCCAGGCCCAGCGCCGCGCCATGCGACGCGGCGAAGGCGCTGATCTCGCGCGCCAGCCGGCCGGTGTAGAACGACTCGCCCCGCGTGCGTGCGATCTCTTCGAGCGTGTCGGCCTGCTGCGCGAAACGCCAGACCTCGCCCGCGGCGGGTGCGCGGCCGCGCGGCATGAAGGCGTCGAAGCCGGGGTAGGTGTGCAGGTCGCGGACGGACTCGGCCCACTGCCCGGCGATGACCGGGCTCACGGGGAAGCCGTCGCGCGCATGGCGGATCGCGTCGACGAACAGGTCGTCGAAAGGCAGCGCGCCGAAGCGCTCCGACAGCGCCGCCCAGCCCGCCACCTGGCCCGGCACGGTGACCGTGTCCCAGCCGCGAGCCGGCATGGCGTCCAGGCCCTTGAAGCGCGCGGCGTCCCAGCCCGCAGGCGAGCGGCCCGAGGCATTGAGGCCGTGCAGCTGGCCGCCGTCCCACACCAGCGCGAAGCCGTCGCCGCCGATGCCGTTCATGACCGGCTCGACCACGGTCAGCGTGATGGCCGCCGCCAGCGCGGCATCGATGGCGTTGCCGCCGCGGGCGAAGGCCGCCGCACCGGCCTGCGCGGCCAGTGGCTGCGAGGTCGCGACGACGTTGCGCGCCAGCACCGGCTGCCGGCCGGACGGATGGGGAAGGGACCAGTTCATGGATCGTTGGGGGAGGGACAAAAGTGGATGGGGCGCTACTGCATGGTCATGCCGGACTGCTTGACCAGCCGTTCGGTCTTGACCAGTTCCTTGGCGATGACCGACTCGAATTCCTTGCGGCCGCCCACGGCGGGCTCCGCGCCGGCGGCGGCGAACTTCAGCTTGAAGTCCGGGTCCTTCATCAGCTTGGTCAGCGATGCATCGAGCTTGTCGAGGATGGGCTTGGGCGTGCCCTGCGGCGCCACGATGCCGTACCAGACCACCACGTCGAAGTCGGGGTAGCCCTGCTCGGCGATCGTGGGGATGCTGGGTGCGATCAGCGAGCGCTGCGGACTGGTCACGCCCAGCGCGCGCAGCTTGCCGTCGGCGACGAAGGGCATGCTGGTCACGATGGTGTCGAAGAACATCGACACCTCGCCGCTCACCACCGCCGGCAGCGCCTGCGCCGCGCCCTTGTACGGCACGTGGAGGATGTCGATGCCCGCCACGGCGCGCAGCATTTCGCCGGCCAGGTGCGAGGTGGTGCCGGCGCCGAAGGACGCATAGGTCAGCTTGCCGGGGTTGGCTTTGGCGTAGGCCACCATTTCCTGCACCGTCTTGAACGGCATCGCCGGGTTCACCACCAGCATGTTGGGCGTATAGGCGACCAGCGCGACCTTCTCGAAGGCTTCGGGGCTGTAGTTGAGCTTCTTGAAGGTGAAGCGGTTCGTCACCATCGACGCCGGACCGGACATCAGCAGCGTGTAGCCGTCGGCCGGCGCGCGGGCCGCCAGCTCGCTGCCGATCAGCGTGGCCGCGCCGGGCTTGTTGTCGACGACGAAGCTCTGCTGCAGGTCGGTCGTCAGGCCGTTGGCGATCAGGCGGGTCAGCTGGTCGGTGCCGCCACCGGCACCGAAGGGGACGATGATCTTCACGGGTTGGGTGGGCCAGGGGGTGGCCGGCGTCTGGGCCATGCCGTGGGACGCGAAAACCGCCGCCAGGAGCGCGACGCAGCGTTGGAGCGAGCGCAATGTCATTGCATACCTCTTGCAGATTGTGGATAAAAAGACATCGACAATTTCGCAATTAGCATGCCTGAATCAATACCTCGAATTGCTGCAATTTCGGAAATACGGAATTGGCACGCGAACCCGCAGGCCGTTTGCACTGAATTGAACGGGGCGCATGAATCGGTGCGCTTTTGACGGCCCGATTGCGTGCGCGGAAGACGGCGCTACGCGTTCTTGGGCGCGTCCGGCGCCATGAATTTCTCGAGGCTGGCGATGGTTCGCTCGGCATGCTGGCGCAGCACCCTCTCGACTTCTTCCGCCGGCCCGGCCCGCAGCGCGTCGATGATGTAGCCATGGGCGCTGCGCGAGCGGTTGGGACGGTCGGACTTTTCCAGCCACAGCCGCATGTGTGGCTCGACCACCGAATGCAGCGATGAAATCTGCCGCATCAGGCGCGGGTTGTGGCTCAGCGAGCACAGGTATTCATGGAATTGACGGTGCAGCGACACCCATTCCTGGACATCGTCCTCGGCCAATTCCATTTGCCGGATCAGGTCCTCCAGCACCGCAATGTGCTTTTCCTGAATCGCGCTGAAAGCGACCCGCGCGGCCAGGCCTTCCAGCACGGCGCGCATCTGGAACACCTCGACCATTTCGGTGGTCGACAATTTGCGCACCACCGCCCCGCGGTGCGGCCGGATGTCGACCAGGCCCTCGGTCGCCAGGCGGCGGAAAGCCTCGCGCACCGGCATGCGGCTGGTGCCGATCTCGGTGGCGATCTCCTCGGGAATCAGCCGGTCGCCCGCCCGGTACTGCCCGCTGCGGATGCGCTGGATGATGTGGCTGTAGGCCTCTTCCTCGGCGGTGAACGACGGCGTCAGGCCGGTCAGGCGGTGGATGTCCGTCATGCGCAACCTCCGGCCCACGGCTCGACCAAACCATGCTGAATGTAACTTTGTATCCACATATACGTGGATGGAGTCTAGGTGGGTTGGCGTGCCGGCGCAAGCCTTCGGGGGGCGCTTAAGAAGAAGCGACGTCGCCGCGCGCGTTCGCCACAGCGCGCGCCAGATGCTGCACGTCAGCCACGACCAGGGCCTTGCCGTCCTTCTGCAGCACACCCCGGCGCACCAGCGCGTTCAGCTCGCGCGTGACCTGTTCGCGGTTGGTGCTGATCTGGCTGGCCAGCGCCGCGTGCTTGGGCGACGGCTCCAGCCGGGCACGGTTGTCCGTCACGCCGGCGGCCTGCGCCATGCGCAGCAGCTCGGCCTGCAGGCGCTGGGGCACCTCGAGCGTGCTGAGGTCGATGATGCGTTCGGACAACTGGCGCACCAGCGACGCCAGCCGGAGCATCACGCGCTCGGCCAGCAGCGGCTCCTCGCGCAGCAGCGTGCGGAAGTCGGCCGGCGCCAGGCTGGCCAGCACGCTGGGCTGCAGCGTGAGCACGTCGGCCGAGCGCGGCCCGCCGTCGATGGCCGCCAGTTCACCGAACAGCTCGCCCTCGCCGCAGTCGCGGAAGGTGACCTGGCGGCCGCTGACGGCGTAGGTGGTGATGCGCACGCGCCCCGACACGATGAAGTAGACGTCGCCCTCGTCCTGCGCCCGCAGCACCAGCGGCTGGTCGGCCTCGACGCTCTGCCAGCGGCAGGCCTGCGCGACGCGGTCGAGCCGGTCGTCGGGCAGCGCGTCGAACAGGGCGACCCGGCGCAGCGCAAGGGAAGAACGGACGGTGGGGTGGGACATGCGGAAGGGGCGCCAGGGCGCGCGGATTATGCTCGGGCGCCCCTTCGAGCCGCCTGCATGCCCGTCCGTTCCCCGCCCCGCCTCACCCTGCCCACACGGCGCAACCTGCGGTGGACCAGCGGCCTGATCCTGCTGGGCTACGTCACCGGCCATCTGCTCAACCATGCGCTGGGCCTGGTGTCGCTGGCCTTCGCCGAAGCGGTGCTGCGGGCGGTGCACGGCTTCTGGCACAGCCTGCCGGGCACGCTGCTGCTGTACGGCGCGGCTGCCACGCACCTGGCGCTGGCGCTGCAGGGCGTGTGGGAGCGCCGCAGCCTGCGCATGCCGCCGATCGAGGCGGTGCGGCTGCTGCTGGGCTTCTCGTTGCCGCTGCTGCTCGCAGCGCACCTGAGCGCCATGCGCTGGGCCTACGAAGTCTTCGCGCTGCAGCCGTCGTATGCGCGGGTGGTGCGTGGGCTGTGGAGCGTCGGCGGAGCGAGTGGCCAGTTCGCACTGATGGCCGCCGCCTGGGCGCATGGTTGCCTCGGCGTGCACCTGGCGCTGCGGGCACAGGCCGACTACCGGCGGCATTCGCACCTGCTGCTGGTCGCGGCGGTGCTGCTGCCGGTGCTGGCCGCGGCCGGTTTCCTCGGCATGGGACGCGAACTGCAATGGTCGGGCACGGTGCCGCCGCAGGTGCCCACGCCAGCGCAGGGCGTGGCGATCGACCGGGCCGAACGCCACATCGAACTCTTCTACGGCCTGCTGCTGCTCGCCGTGTTCGCGGCGCGCGGATTGCGCCTGCGCCGCGAGCGCCGGCCGGGCGCGTCGATCGCGCTGCGCTACCCCGGGCGCAGCGTGCACGTGCCGCGCGGCTGGAGCGTGCTCGAAGCCAGCCGCGCGCACGGCATCGCGCACCTGTCGGTGTGCGGCGGCCGGGCGCGCTGCTCGACCTGCCGCGTGCGCGTGAGCGGCCCCGCAGAACACCTGGACGCGCCGGGCCGCGACGAGCGCCGCACGCTGGCCCGTGTGCGCGCACCGGCCGACGTGCGCCTGGCCTGCCAGTTGCGGCCGCAGGGCGACCTCGCGGTCACACCGCTGTTCGAAACCGGCGCCGCCGCGCAGCCCGCCCGCTTCGGCCGCGAGCGCGACGTGGCGATCCTCTTCGTCGACCTGCGTCGCTGGTCGGGCCTGTCGGAGAACCAGTGGCCCTTCGACCTGGCCTACCTGCTGGAGCGCTACTTCGCCACCGTCGGTGCCGCGGTGCGCGACAGCGGTGGCGTGCCCAACCAGTTCATCGGCGACAGCGTGATGGCGATCTTCGGGCTCGACGTCGACCTGCCCACGGCCTGCCGCCAGGCCATGGATGCCGCCGCGCTGATCGGCGAGCGCATGGACGCCTGGGGCGACGGCTTCGAGGCGCAGTTCGGCCATCGGCTCGACTTCGGCATGGGCCTGCACGCCGGGCGCACTGCCGTCGGTGAGGTCGGTTACCTCGAGACGACCACCTTCACCGCCGTGGGCGAGGTGGTCAACACCGCGAGCCGGCTGCAGGACCATTCGAAGGCGGCCGATGCGCGGCTGGTGGTGTCGGTGTTCGCGGCACGGCAGGCCGGCATGGCCGACCGGTTCGGCGCGGCACACACGGTTCGGCTGCGCGGCCGCGCCGAAGCGCTCGAGGTGCTGCACGTGCCGCGCCCCGCACGAGCCGGCCCCACGGTGACCTGAGGAAAAACGTGCGCCAGCGCACATCGCGCGGACGCACCGGCGAAGAGACTTCATCGGCCAGCCATCGCCGCCCTCGGCGACGGCAACCACCACGAAAGGATCTTCACCATGCAAGCCAAGCAACTCCTCGCCCTCACCGCCCTGGTCGCTGCCGCCGTCACGGCCGGCACCGCCGCCGCGCAGACCGTCCCGGCCGAAGCCTGGGTCGGCACGCCGATCACCGCCACCGGCGCCGTGAATCGCGCCGACGTCGCGGCCGACCTGCAGCGCAACGCGCGCGTCGCTGCGGCAGCGCCCGAAGCCTGGGTCGGCACGCAGGCCTCGGCCGGCATCGCCGCCGGCTCGCTCAGCCGCGCCGAGGTGCAGGCCGATCTGAACCTGTGGCGCCGCGCCGGCCTGGAAACGGCCTCGCTGGCCGACACGAACGACAGCACCAGCCCGGCCCATGCCAAGCAGGTCGCCGCCTACCAGCGCGCCCGCCAGAGCGGCGTCTACACCGCTGAACTGCAACGTGTGCAAGGTGCTACCGGCAGCGCCGCCGCCGGCCAAGCCACGCCCGCGGCGCAGTAAGCGATGGACACCGCACGCACCGACGCACTCGGCAAACTGCTGCTTCGCATCACCCTCGGCGGCCTGCTGCTCGTGCACGGCCTGTGGAAGATCTTCAACGGCGCCGACGGCATCTACCGCATGGTCGGCGCCGCCGGCCTGCCGACCGCCATCGGCCACCTCGTCTACGTCGGCGAGGTGCTCGCACCGTTGCTGGTGCTGGTCGGCCTGTTCGCCCGGCCAGCCGCGCTGGTGATCGCCTTCCACATGGTCGTGGCGCTGCTGCTGGCCCACACCAGCCAGTTCTTCACGCTGTCCAAGAGCGGCGGCTGGGCGCTGGAGCTGCAGGCCTTCTTCCTGCTGAGCGCCCTGGTCATCGCGCTGCAGGGCGCCGGCCCGCTGCGCGTGGGCAAGCCCGCCACCCACTGGTGGCAGTGAGCCCGGCGCCTGCGCCGCGTCAAGGCACCAGCCGGTAGCCCACGGCCGTTTCGGTCAGCAGGTGCTTCGGCTGGGCCGGGTCGGCCTCGAGCTTCTGCCGCAGGTGGCCCATGTAGATGCGCAGGTAGTGGCTCTGTTCCGAATGCGAGGGGCCCCACACCTCGCGCAGCAACTGCCGCTGCGTGATCACCCGGCCCGCGTTCGCCACCAGCACGCCGAGCAACCGGTACTCGGTGGGCGTGAGATGCACCTCGGCGCCCGCGCGCCGCACCAGCCGCGCGGCGCGGTCGACCTCGATCTCGCCGAAGCGGAACAGCGGCTCGCCCACCTCGGCATTCGCCCCGTTGCCCGCCGCCGCGCGCGGCCGGCGCAGGTTGGCCCGCACGCGCGCCAGCAACTCGCCGGTGCCGAAGGGCTTGGTCAGGTAGTCGTCGGCACCGGCGTCGAGCGCGGCGATCTTGTCGGCCTCGTCGATGCGCGCTGACAGCACGATGATCGGCACCGCTGACCAGCCGCGCACGTCGCGGATCAGGCCCACGCCGTCGCCGTCAGGCAGGCCCAGGTCGAGCACCAACAGGTCGGGTTGGCGCGTGCCGGCTGCGGCCAGGCCGTCGCGCAGGGTGCCGGCCTCGTGCACCAGCCAGCCTTCGGACTCCAGCGCGCCGCGCACGAAACGGCGGATCTGCGGTTCGTCCTCGATGACGATGGCAACAGGTGGGGACATGGCTTCAAGAAGGTAGGTCGTCGTCGGCCTCGGCCGATGCGGGAGGTGTTCGGCGCGGCAGCGTGACCGTGAATTCTGCGCCGCCGCCCGAAGCGTTGGCGGCCGTGATGTCGCCGCCGTGCGCGCCGACGATGGCCTTGCAGATCGCAAGCCCCAACCCGACGCCCGGCGTGGCCGACTCGGTCTGCCCGCGCGTGAACTTGTCGAACAGCAACTGCTCGCGGCCGCGCAGCGCCGCCGGCAGCCCCGGGCCGTGGTCGCGCACCGACAGCACCAGCGCATCCGCCGTCGCCTGCGCGCCCACGACGATGGGCGGCGCGCCGTACTTGGCCGCGTTCTCCAGCAGATTGACCAGCACACGCTCGATCAGCACCGCGTCGAACTCGACCAGCGGCAGCGCCGGCGCGAGCGCGGTCTGCACCACGCGACCGCCCAGCGCCGGGCCCGCCGAGCGGATGGCCGCGCCGACCACCTCCTCCACCGATTGCCAGTCGCGCCGCAGGCTCACGGCACCGCCCGCGCCGCCCGCTTCGAGCCGCGCCATGTCGAGCAGGTTGTTGACCAGCGCATGCAGCGCGCGGGCCTGCGCGACGATGGCCTGCGCGGTCTCGCCGCGCTCGCTGGATTCACCCGGCCCGGCCGTCTGCAGCGACTCGGCCAGGCCGATGAGCGCGGTCAGCGGTGTGCGCACGTCGTGCGAGATCGCGCCCAGCAGCGTGTTGCGCAGACGTTCCGATTCCATCTCGACCACGGCCTGCTGCGCCACCTCGACGTAATGCACCCGCTCCAGCGCGATGGCGATCTGCCGCGCCAAGGTTTCCAGTTGCTGCGCCTGTTCGGGGATCAGCAGCCAGCGCGGCTGCGCGGGCTCCAGCGCAAGGACACCGCGGACCCGCATCGGCGCCTTCAATGGCACGTAGTGCCAGGGCTGCGCGGCCAGCGTGGCGGTGGCGAGACCGGCCGGCTGGCCCTGGCGGAAGGCCCAGTCGGCCACGCTGGCATCGAAGCCGGGCGGCGGCGATGCGGGCATGACGAGGCGATCGTTCGCGTCGGTCACCAGCACCAGCGCATGGCCGCCGAAGTGGCCCCGCACCGCCGCCGCGCCGAGTTCGACGACCTGCGCGCTTTCGAGCGCGGCCGACAGCTCGCGCGTGAGTTCGAACAAGGACTGCGCGCGCCGCTCGCGGCTGGTCGACACGCCCGCCGCGAAGCGCAGGCCGGCGGTCAGTTGCCCGACCAGCAGACCGACGCCCAGCATCACCGCGAAGGTGACGACGTACTGCACGTCGCTCACCGCGAACGAGAGCCGCGGCGAGACGAAGAAGAAATCGAAGGCCGCGACGTTGAGCAACGCCGCCAGGGCCGCCGGCCCGCGGCCGAAGCGCATCGCGATGCCAACCACGCCCAGCAGGAACAGCATGACGATGTTCACCTGCTCGAGCACGCCCGAGAGCGGCGTCGCGACCAGCGTGACGGCCACGCCCATGGCCGCGGCCCACAGGTAGCCAGGCCAGCGCGCGTGCGGCCGGTCGGCGTCGTCGGGGATGCCGTCACCGGTCGCCACGTCGCGTGCCGCACCGAGCAAGGTGCGGCCCAGGCGACGTGAGCTTTCCGAACGCGCCGTCTCGACGATGTCGATCGCCGGCTCCAGCCGCGCCAGCTCGCGCGTGAGCGAAGCCGACGGCCACCACCGGCGCCAGCCCGCCACCGGCTCCGCACGTCCCACCACCAGCGTCGCGCAGTTCAACCGCTGCGCCTGCGCGACGAGCGCCTGCGCCACGTCGGCGCCGGTGAGCACCGCGGTCGCCGCGCCCAACTCTTCCGCCAGCTTGAGCACGGCCAGGATCCGGTCGCGCTGCGCGGCCGGCAGGCGCTGCAGCGCCGGCGTCTCGACGTACGCGGCATGCCAGCGCACATTGAGCTGGCCGGCCAGCCGCGCCGCGGTGCGCACCGTCTGCGCCGCACCCTCGTGCGGGCCGACGCAGGCGAGGATCGCGCCCGAGGTGTTCCAGGCCTGCGGGCCGCCTGCGCCATTCTTGCCGTTCGGGCCGGACTGCTCCACCCGCCAGCCGCGCACGTCGTCTTCCACGTGCTCGGCCGTCCGGCGCAAGGCGATCTCGCGCAGCGCGATCAGGTTGCCCTTGCGAAAGAAGTTCTGCGCCGCGCGCTCGGCCTGCTGCGGCAGGTAGACCTTGCCGGCCGCCAGGCGCGCGGTGAGTTCGTCGGGCGTGACGTCGACCAGCACCACCTCGTCGGCCTCGTCGAGCACGGTGTCGGGCACCGTCTCGTGCACCCGCACGCCGGTGATCGCGCCGACGGTGCCGTTGAGGCTCTCGAGATGCTGCACGTTCAGCGCCGACCAGACATCGATGCCGGCGGCCAGCAGTTCCTGCACGTCCTGCCAGCGCTTGGCATGGCGCGAGCCCGGCGCGTTGGAATGCGCGAGCTCGTCGACCAGCAGCACCGCCGGTTGGCGGGCCAGCGCCGCGTCGAGATCGAACTCGGCCAGCGTGCGGCCGCGGTAGGCGATGTCGCGCAGCGGCAGGCGGGCCAGCCCCGTCAGCAGCGCGGCCGTTTCGCTGCGGCCGTGCGTCTCGACCACGCCGATGAGCACGTCGCGGCCGGCCGCGCGTTCGCGCTGTGCGGCGGTGAGCATCGCCCAGGTCTTGCCGACGCCGGCACTCGCGCCGAAGTAGATGCGCAGACGCCCGCGCCGGGCGCGGGCGTCGTCGCTGCGCATCTGCGCGAGCAGCGCGTCGGGGTCGGGGCGGGGGACGTCCATGCGGGGGTTTTACTTCATGGCGTCGAGCGCGAGGTTGAGCGCCAGCACGTTCACGCGCGGCTCGCCGAGGAAGCCGCCGAAGGGCGCTTCGGTGTGGCGTGCGATCAGCGCGTTGACCTGGTCGACCGGCACACCACGCACGCGTGCGACCCGCGGCGCCTGGTAGGCGGCCGCAGCCGGGCTGATGTCCGGGTCCAGCCCGCTGGCCGAGGTGGTGACCAGGTCGACCGGCACCGGCGCCGTGTTGCCCGGGTCGGCCGCACGCAGCGCCTCGACCCGGCCCTTGACCGCATCGACCAACGCCGGGTTCAGCGGCCCCTGGTTGGAGCCGCTCGACGCGGCGGCGTTGTACGCCATCGGCGCGGTAGCGGATGGGCGGCCCCAGAAGTGCTTCGGGTCCGAGAAGCTCTGGCCGATCAGCCGCGAGCCGACGACCTGGCCATCGCGTTCGATCAGGCTGCCGGCCGCCTGGTCGGGGAACACCGCCTTGGCAGCGCCGGTAACGGCCAGGGGGTAGAGCAGCCCGGTGAGCGCGCTCAACAGCACGAAGAGCACGAGGGCGGGACGAAGAATGGTTTTCATGGTGTCTCTTTCAGACGAGGTGCACGGCGACCAGCAGCCAGTCGATCAGCTTGATGCCGATGAAGGGCACGACCAGGCCACCGAGGCCATAGATGGCGAGGTTGCGCCGAAGCAGCGCGGCGGCGCCGACGGGCCGGTAGCGCACGCCCTTCAGTGCCAGCGGGATCAGGAACACGATCACCAGCGCGTTGAAGATCACCGCGCTCAGGATGGCCGACGACGGGCTGGCCAGCTGCATGACGTTGAGCGCACCGAGCTGCGGGTAGGTCGACACGAAGATCGCCGGGATGATCGCGAAGTACTTCGCCACGTCGTTGGCGATCGAGAAGGTGGTGAGCGAGCCGCGCGTCATCAGCAGCGCCTTGCCGGTCTCGACCACCTCGAGCAGCTTGGTCGGGTTGGAGTCGAGGTCGACCATGTTGCCGGCCTCCTTCGCGGCCTGCGTGCCGCTGCCCATCGCCACCGCCACGTCGGCCTGCGCCAGCGCGGGGGCGTCGTTGGTGCCGTCGCCGGTCATCGCCACCAGGCGGCCTTCGGCCTGGTACTTTCGGATCAGCGCCAGCTTGTCTTCGGGCGTGGCCTCGGCCAGGAAGTCGTCGACGCCCGCCTCGGCCGCGATGGCGGCGGCGGTGAGCTTGTTGTCGCCGGTGATCATCACCGTCTTGATGCCCATGGCGCGCAGTTCGGCGAAGCGCGACTGGATGCCGGTCTTGACAATGTCCTTGAGCTCGACAACGCCGAGCACGCGATTGCCTTCGGCCACGGCCAGCGGCGTGCTGCCGCGGCGCGCGACTTCGTCGGCGACGCGCAGCACCTCGGGCGCCATGTGGCCGCCCAGCGCCTCGACATGCTTGCGCACCGCTTCGACGGCGCCTTTGCGCAGCAGGATCGCGTCGGCGTCGAGGCTGTTGGCAGCGGCCGGCAGGTCGACGCCGCTCATGCGCGTCTGCGCCGTGAAGGGCACGAAGCCCGCACCCGCGACGGCGCTGTCGTCGGTACCACCGCGGCGGGCCAGCTCGACGATGCTGCGGCCTTCGGGGGTCTCGTCGGGCAGCGAGGCCAGCAGCGCGGCGCGCGACAGGCGATCGGCCGTCACGCCCGGTGCCGCCATGAAGGCGCTGGCCTGGCGGTTGCCGTGCGTGATGGTGCCGGTCTTGTCGAGCAGCAGCACGTCGACGTCGCCGGCGGCTTCCACCGCGCGGCCCGAGGTGGCGATCACGTTGGCCTGCATCATGCGGCTCATGCCGGCCACGCCCACGGCCGACAGCAGGCCGCCGATGGTGGTCGGGATCAGGCACACCAGCAGCGCGACCAGCGCGGTCAACGACACCACCGAGCCCGTGCCCATCGCGCTCACGCTGAACACCGAGAACGGCAGCAGCGTGACAGTCACCATCAGGAAGACGATGGTCAGTGCGACCAGCAGGATGGTCAGCGCGATCTCGTTGGGCGTCTTGTGGCGCTTGGCGGCCTCGACCATGCCGATCATGCGGTCGAGGAAGGATTCGCCCGGGTTCACCGAGATGCGCACCACCAGCCAGTCCGACAGCACGCGGGTGCCGCCAGTCACGGCCGAGAAATCGCCGCCCGACTCGCGCACCACCGGTGCCGATTCGCCGGTGATGGCGCTTTCGTCGACCGAGGCCACGCCTTCGATGACTTCGCCGTCGAGCGGGATCACGTCGCCCGTCTCGACCAGCACGACGTCGCCCTTGCGGAGGTTCGGCGCCTGCTCGGGAAGGAAGGTCGATCCATGGAACGGCTCCTTGAGCTTCTTGGCCCAGGTGTCCTTGCGCAGCCCGCGCAGCGACGCCGCCTGCGCCTTGCTGCGGCCTTCGGCCAGCGCTTCGGCGAAGTTGGCGAACAGCACCGTGAACCACAGCCAGATGGTGATGGCCAGCACGAAGGCCGGCGGCATGCCCGTGTCACCGGGGAAGCTCAGCGCATGCACCCAGAGCAGCGTCGTGAGGATGCTGCCGATGTAGACGATGAACATCACCGGGTTGCGCCATTGCACCCGCGGGCTCAGCTTGGCGACGGCGCCCCACAACGCGGGCCTGACCAGCGCCATGTCGAAGAGCGAAAGGGAATTTGCAGTTTTCGAGGTCATGGTGCGACCCTCACTTCCAGAGCATCAAGTGCTCGACGACCGGACCCAGCGCGAGCGAGGGCACGTAATTGAGCAGGCCGACCAGCAGCACGGTGCCCACCAGCAGCACGACGAACAGCGGGCCGTGCGTGGGCATGGTGCCGGCCGTGACCGGCAGGCGTTTCTTGGCGGCCAGCGCGCCGGCGATGGCGAGCACCGGCACGATCATCCCGAAGCGGCCGATCCACACGGCCACGCCGAGCAGCGCGTTGTAGAACGGGGTGTTGGCCGACAGGCCCGCGAAGGCGCTGCCGTTGTTGTTGCCGGCCGAGGTCAAGGCGTAGAGGATTTCCGAGAAGCCGTGCGCGCCGGGGTTGGCGATGCCCGCCTTGCCCCCGCCCATGCTCACCGCCAGCGCCGTGCCCGCCAGCACGATGATCGGCGTGATCAGGATGGCGATCGAGGTCAGCTTCATCTCGTGCACCTCGATCTTCTTGCCGAGATACTCGGGTGTGCGGCCGATCATCAGGCCGGCGATGAACACCGCCAGGATCGCGAAGATCAGCATGCCGTAGAGCCCGCTGCCGACACCACCGAAGACCACCTCGCCCAGCTGCATCAGCACGATCGGCACCATGCCGCCCAGCGGCGTGAACGAATCGTGCATGGCGTTCACCGCACCGCACGAGGCCGCCGTGGTGATGGCCGCGAACAGCGCCGACGCGGTGATGCCGAAGCGCGTTTCCTTGCCTTCCATGTTGCCGCCGGCCTGCAGCGCGGACGCCATCTGGTCGACGCCCAGCGGCTGCAGCAAGGGGTTGCCCGCCTGCTCGGCCGGGATGATGACGACCACCGCGGCGACGAACAGCACCGTCATCGCGGCCAGCACCGCCCAGCCCTGGCGCAGGTCGCCGACCACGCGGCCGAAGGCGAAGCACAGCGCCACCGGGATCAGCAGGATCGCCAGCATCTGCATGAAGTTCGAGAGCGCCGTCGGGTTCTCGTAGGGGTGCGCGGAGTTGGCGTTGAAGAAGCCGCCACCGTTGGTGCCGAGCATCTTGATCGCCTCCTGCGACGCGACCGGGCCCATGGCCAGCGTCTGTGTCGTGGTGCTGGCGTCTTCCATCACCGGCGCACCGGACGCATCCTTCAGCGGCTGACCGTCGGCATCGTTCTTCGGCTGCTGGTAGGCGAGCGTCTCGACCGTGGTTACGGTCTTGTACGCGTCGAAGTTCTGGATCACGCCCTGGCCGGCGAAGAAGATCGCCAGCACGAAGGAGATCGGCAGCAGCAGCCAGGCGGTGATGCGTGTGATGTCGACCCAGAAGTTACCGACCGATCCCTGGCCATCGGTGCTGCGCGCAGCGAAGCCGCGGGCCAGCGCGAAGGCCACCGCGATGCCCGTGGCAGCCGACAGGAAGTTCTGCACCGTGAGGCCGAGCATCTGCGTGAGATAGCTCATGGTCGCCTCGCCGGCGTAGCCTTGCCAGTTGGTGTTGGTGACGAAGCTCACCGCCGTGTTGAACGACGAGTCGGGCGACACCGCGGCCATGCCGGCCGGGTTGAGCGGCAGCAGGGCCTGCAGGCGTTGCAGGCCATAGACGGCCAAGGCGCCGATGGCGTTGAAGGCCAGCAGCGCGAAGGCGTAGGTGCGCCAGTGCATCGACTCACCGGGCGCGACGCCCGCGAGCTTGAAGAGTGGCATCTCGACCCGCTGCATCCAGCGCGGCAGGCGGCCGTCGCACAGCGCGGCGATGAAGCGGCCGAGCGGCCAGCCCAGCACGACCAGCACGAGCAGCAGCAGGACCAGCAGGCCCCAGGCAGAAGTGGTCATGTCAGAACTCCTCCGCGCAGATCAGTGCGAAGACGAGGTACGCGAAGAGGATGACGGCGATCAGGCCGCCCGCGCCGTAGAGCACGTCGAGGCTGATCACGGCCGTGCTCCCGATGACGACGCTGCCTGCGTCTTTTCCCGGCCCTTCGGCGACGCGAGCTTGTTCAGCCCCACCACCATCTCGGCAACGGCTACCCACAACACGGCGACCGCCGCGATCCATACGATGTCCATCTGTCACTCCTCTGATCGAGACACGGCCGTGAGTCTCGACAAAGGCCCGTAAAAACGGGGAACAGAGGCGGCGCGGTGCCGTAAAGAAGGCGTAAAAATGGGCGGACGGCTGCGCAGCCGCGCCTCTCCACCACCGACGATCAAACCGGAAACTCTCGTGCCTTCTCCCCTCCGCATCCGCCCCATCGCAGACGCCGACTTTGCGGCCTGGAAACCGCTCTGGGACGGCTACAACACTTTCTACGGACGCAGCGGCGAGACGGCCCTGCCCGAAGCGATCACCCGTGCCACCTGGTCACGCTTTCTCGACCCGCAGGAACCGATGCACGCGCGGGTCGCGGAAAGCGCCGACGGCGTGATCGGCCTGGTGCACTTTCTCTTTCACCGCAGCACGATCCAGCTGAACCCGACCTGCTACCTGCAAGACCTCTTCACGGTGGAGGCCGCACGCGGCCAGGGCGTGGCCCGCGCGCTCATCGAGGAGGTCTACCGCAGTGCCGCCGAGGCCGGCGCCGGGCGGGTGTACTGGCAGACGCACGAAACGAACCACACGGCCATGCGGCTCTACGACCAGGTGGCTGACAAGTCGGGCTTCCTGGTCTACCGCAAGCTGCTGTGACCGCGCTCAGGGCAGCGAGCAGACGCTGACCGCGAGCTTGCAGGGTTCGGTCGGCAGGTGGCCGTCGCATTGCGACACCGCGGCCTGGCCGGCCGCCTTTCGGTCCGGCCCGACGGCCGTGCCCCATTCGCCGAAATTGCCGGTGGCCAGCGCCGCGCAGCTGCGGTCGAAGTAGACGCGCACCTCGCAACGCGTCGAGCGTTCGGCGGCGCCCTCGCACTGGGCACGCGCCAAGCGCTCGGCGGCGGCGCGGCTGGCCTGGTTGAACGAATAGCCGTAGCCGCCGGGACGCGCGGCGATCGCGCCCCAGCTGGGCGCGGCGGCCGACGCGGGCGTTGCGCAAAAATGCAGGCAGGCGAATGCCAGCAGTGCTTGCTTCGTGTACTTCAGGAAATCCATGACGCCGAAGGTTAGCCGCTCGACGGCCGGCACCTTGTAAGCCTTGGGGCCTGTTGACGCTATTTCCGGGAATAGCGTCAACAGGCCCTAATCGCGCACCACGTCCACTGCGGCCTTGAAGACGTAGCCTGCGCCGCGCTCGGTGACGATGAGCGTCGGCGCGCGCGGGTCGGCTTCCATCTTGCGGCGCAGCCGGCCGACCTGCACGTCGACCGAGCGGTCGTACACCTCGGCGTTGTGCAGGCGCGAGAGGTCGAGCAACTGCTCGCGCGCCAGCACGCGCTGGGGCGCCGACAGGAAGGCGATCAGCAGGTTGAACTCGCCGTTGCGCAGCGGCACGGTACGGCCGTCGGGCGCGGCCAGGCGGCGCAGGCGCAGGTTCAGGTCCCAGCCGGCGAAGCGGTAGGCGCGGATGTTGGCCACCGTGTCGGCCAGCGTCTCGTGCATGCGGGTGCGGCGCAGTAGTGCACGGATGCGCGCCAGCAGCACGCGCGGCGAGAAGGGTTTGGTGAGGTAGTCGTCGGCGCCGAGCTCGAGGCCCATCACGCGGTCGGCATCGTCCTGGCGGCCGGTGAGGATGATGATCGGCAGCTTGGACGTGGCCCGCAGCTTGCGCGCGATGTCCATGCCGTCCTCGCCCTTGAGGCGCAGGTCCAGCAGCACCAGGTCGACCGCCTCGCGCGCCAGCACCTTCGACATCTCCTGCTCGTCCGGCACCGCCGTGACGCGCATGTCGTAGTCGCCCAGGTAGGTGGTGATGAGGTCGCGCACGGACGGGTCGTCGTCCACGGCGAGGACGTGCGTCGAACCGGTCTCGCCACTCTCATGCATGGCTCATTTTCCCTCAGCCTCGAACGATTTCACGCCGATTCTGTGTCCGATGACACATCGGGCCATCCGTCGGGCATGCAAAGTGGTCGCGGGCGGTTTTCAATGGCACCACAACACGCGCACCGGCCAAGCCCCCAGCGCCCCATCGGAAAGAGACAGTCGCCACCGTGCCCCATGCCTACCGTATCGCCATCGTCGAGAGCGACGACCTCATGCGCCAGTTGATCGTGCAGTGGTTGACGGAGGCCGGCCACGCGGTGACGGTCGCTCAGCCCGACACGCTGGCCGACCTGCAGGTCGATCTGGTCATCGCCAACGTGTCCAGCCCGCGTTCGGCGGCACCGCTGGTGCGCCGACTGAAGGCGCTGCAGCATGTGCCGCTGATCCTGCTCTCGGCCCGCCTGGGCCGCGGCCAGGGCGCGTCGGCGCCGCTGATCGGCCTGCTCGGCGCCACCGCCGTGCTGCCCAAGCCCTTCACCCACGGCGAGCTGATGCGGGCGGTCGAGACGGCGATGGCCTGACGGGGGCGGGGCGCACGGTCAGCGCGGCGCGGCGCCGCCCAGGAACATGTCGACCGCACGCTCGACCATCGCCGTGATCTGCCGCGCCGACAGCGGCGTCGGGTTCTGCTGGTACAGCCGCAGGTCGGTCTCGGACCTCACAAGTCCCAGGAAGTGCAGCGCCATGACATGCGGATCGGCGCGACGCACTTCGCCACGCTCCATCGCCTTCTTCAGCAGGATCGCGAGCGCCTTGACGCTCTCGCGCGGGCCGGCCTCGTAGAACAACTCGCCGACCGGCGAACGGCCGGCCTCCGCAACCACCATGCGATAGACCGCGAGGGCGCAGGTGTCGTTGGTCAGCACCATCAGCATCCGTTCCCCGAAGCCGACCAGCACGTCGGCGATGGGCAAGGGCACCTCCGGTTCGCGCTGGATTTCTTCCACGGCCTCGCACAGATGCGAGGTGGCCCAGCACCGGACCACCGCGCCGAACAACGCCTCCTTGGACGGGAAGTAGCGGTAGAGCGTGGCCTTGGAGCCTTGCAGACGGGTGGCCAGTTCGTTCATGGAGGCGCCTTCGAAACCGAACTCCTGGAACAGCTGACTCGCCGCTTCCACGATGGCCGTGCGACGCGCTTCGGTCAGTACCTTCATGGCGCTTTCATTTTTTTGACGAAACCCAACTGTACTTTTTTGTTCACGGCTCAGGTGCCGGTGCCCAGCACGCGCGCCAGCGCGCTCGCCAGCTCGTGCCGGGCCACGGGCTTGCCGAGCACCGCATCGGCCCCGGCCTCGCGCGCACGCCGCACCACCGCGGCACCGAGGTAGCCGCTGACCAGCACCACCGGCACGCTCGGCCGCACCTGGCGCAGGGCGCGGATCAGCTCGGCGCCGGACAGGCCCGGCATGCGTTCGTCGGTCAGCACCGCGTCGAAGCGGTCCGGGTGTGCTGTGAAGGCGGCCAACGCCTCCTCGCTCGACGTGAAGCCGACCGGCACATACCCCAGACCGGTGAGCGTATCGGTGGCCAGGCGCACCAGCGCCTCCTCGTCGTCGACCACCAGCACCTGTTCGTGCGCACCGCGCGGCAGCACGTGCGGTGCGCCGTCGACCGGCAGCGGCATGTCGTCGATGCGCGGCAGGTACACGGTGAAGGTGCTGCCCTCGCCGAGTGCGGTGCGCACGTCGAGCGCGCCGCCGAACTCCGACACGATGCCGTGCACCAGCGACAGGCCCAGCCCGGTGCCCGAGCCCACGTCCTTGGTGGTGAAGAAGGGGTCGAAGATGCGCGCGAGGTTCTCCGGGCCGATGCCCGCGCCGGTGTCGGCCACCGACAGCACCAGGTACTCGCCCGGCGCCAGCGTGCCGGTGCTCGCGACCTGCGGCAGCGCGAGCCGCTGCGGCGCCAGGCCGATGCACAGCGTGCCGCCGCCGGGCATGGCCTGCAGCGCGTTGGTGGCCAGGTTCATCAGCACCTGGTGCATCTGCGTCGCATCGCCGCGGATGGCCGCAGCGCCGGCGCGCAGATCGGCCTGCACGCGCACCCCGTCGGGCAGCCCGGCCGACAGCAGGTTGAGCGCCTCCTGCACCACGCCTTCGACGTGCACCGGCACGCGCTCGGTCAGGCCGCTGCGGCTGAAGGCCAGGATGCGCTCGACCAGCGCGCGGCCGCGCTCGCCGGCGGTCAGGATGAACTCGATGTCGCGCCGGGTGCGGCTGCCCGCGCGCGTGCCGCGCAGCGCCATCTCGCCGAAGCCGAGGATGGCGCCGAGGATGTTGTTGAAGTCGTGCGCGATGCCGCCGGCCAGCGTGCCCACCGCCTCCAACCGCTGGGTCTGCTGCAGCGCCGCCTCGGCCCGCTTCTGCAGGTCGATGTCGCTGACCGATCCAGCGAGCCGCGTCGCGCGGCCATTGGCATCGCGCACGCACACCCCGCGGATGCGCAGCCAGCGGTAGACGCCGTCGGGGTGCAGCATGCGCCACTCGCCGTCGCAGGTGGGCAGGCGGCCTTCGAGGTAGCCGAAGATCTTCTCGCTGCGCACCGGCACGTCGTCGGGATGGATCTTCACCAGCATCATCCATTCCCAGCGCGTGCGCATCGTCGGCCCCAGCTCGATGCCGTAGAGGCGCTGGGCCTGCTCCGACATGAACATCTGGTCGCTCAGGATGTCCCAGTCGTAGATGCCGTCGTTGGCGCCCGCCACGGCCAGCGCGAAGCGTTCTTCCGATTCGCGCAGCGCGGCCTCGGCCATGCGGCGCTCGGTGATGTCGGTCGAGATGCCGCTCACGCGCTGCACCTGCCCGTCGGAGATCAGCACGCCGCGCTCGTGGATCCAGCGCACCGCACCGTCGGGCCGCACCACGCGGAACTCCGCGCTCCATGGCGCGTGCGCGCCGCTGCCGATCCAGTCGCCGAAGGTCTCGCCGATGCGGCCGCGGTCCGCCGGGTGGATGCTGTCGATCCACAGGTGCGGCTCGCGGTAGAGGTCTTCCACCTTGCGGCCCCAGATGCGCTCGAAGCTCGGGCTCGCGTAGACCACGCGCTCGGGCACGAGCTCGGTGATCCAGATCACGTCGGGCGTGGCGTCGGCCATGCGGCGAAAGCGCAGCTCGCTGTCCTGCAGCGCGGCCTGCACGCGCGCATTCTCGCGCTCGGCCACGCGGCGCTCGTGGTTCTCGCGCGCCAGGTCGGCGTAGAGCCGCGCGTTCTCCAGGGAGATCGCCGCCTGTGAAGCCATCACCTCCAGCAGGCTCAGCCGCTCGGGCGTGAAGACGCGTGGCGCCAGGTTGTTCTCGAGGTACAGCAGGCCGAGCAGCTGGCCCTGCCGCACCAGCGGCAGCGCCAGCACCGAGCGGCGGCCGGCGCGCTCGTCCCGCCGGTCGGCGCCCTGCGGCGTCAGCACCGGCGCCACCGATGCGTCGTCGAGCAGCATGCGCTTGCGGGTGCGCACCACGTGTTGCAGCATGGTGGTGGGCATGTCGTGCGCGGCCAGCGCCGTGCGACGGAAGTCGACCACCACGCCTTCGCCGTCCCGGCGTGTGTGCGCCTCGGCTTCGACGCGCCAGGCTTCGCCGTCGGACAGCACCAGCAGGCCGCGCTGCGCGCCGGCATGCCCGATGGCCGCGGTCAGCAGCGTGTCGATGAGGCGGTCGAGCACGATCTCGCCCGACAGCGCCTGCGACACGCGGATCATTGCGGCGAGGTCGATGCGCTCGGCCGAGAGCTCGAAGTCCGGCGACACGTCGCTGCCCGTCACCGGCTCGTGCCGCAGGAAGGCGAAGGTCTGCTCCAGCTGCCGCACCTTGGCGTCGGCGCCCCAGCGCAGGTAGGCATGCCGCGCGCTGCGCAGGTAGGTCTCGCTCACGGTGGCCAGGCCTTCGCCGGCGTGGAAGCGGGCCGCGAGTTCGCTGGCGATGGCTTCGTTCTGCAGCAGGCCCTGCGTACGCGCCAGGTCGGTGGCGCGCTGGTAGAGCCGGCCGGCGTCGAGCGTGCGGCCTTCCAGGCGCGCGATCTCGGCGTCGAGCAGCGCCACCTTGTCGGCGAAGGTGGCGGGCGCATGGCTGCCCCAGCCGGCGAGCTGGTCGCGGTAGCCACGCAGGCGCTGCGGCCGGTCGACCACGCGCACGGCCTCCTCGTCGGGCAGGCCGGCCAGGGCCAGACCAGCGAAGTACGGCTGGTTCGCGCACTGCACGTGCACCGCCGACCAGAGCCAGCCTTCGGCGCGCAGCGACGCGTCCCAGGCGCGTTCGGGCCGGCCGGCGATGAAGAAGGACTGGGCGCGCAGCAGCCAGTGCCAGAAGACCATCGTGGGCATGCGGCCGGGGCCGAGCGCGGCTTCGAACGCCGCGGTGTCGAAGCCGTCGCCGTCCCAGTTCTTGATGCTGGTTGTATGGCCGCGCAGCGCGTGCACGAAGCGCTGCTGCGACAGCAGCTCGTCCACCACGTCGCGAAAGCCCGCCTTGCGCACGAAGGCCAGGCCGGTGTCGATGTCGCGCGCCACCGCGTCGAGCGGATGGCCGCGCAGCAGCAGGTCGTTCACCACGTGGTGGCAGGCAAAACAGGCCACGGCCATGTCGCCCTGCGCGGCCGCCGTGCTGAAGGTGGCACGCGCCAGCCGCACCGCGACCTCCAGCGGGCGCGTCCAGCCGCTGGCGATCTCCAGCGAGAACAGGCTCTTGGCCTCGTAGGCGCCGAAGCCGTGGCGCGCCACCAGCGTCTGCGACAGCTGGGCCAGGCGCAGGCCGTCGTCGTGCCGGCCGTAGAAGCGGCCCAGCAGGATGCCGAACCAGGCGAAGCCCTGCGCCGAGCCGGGCGTGATGCCGTGCGCCAGGCTCAGCCGCACCATGTGGCACAGGTGGACGAAGGCCAGACGCTCGTCGGTGAAGCAGGCCGGCGCGAAGAGTTCCGACAGCACGGCCATCGCCGCCTCGACATCGCGGTCGACCGCACGCGGCAGTTCGCTGAGCGATGCGATGGGACGGTCGCCCAGGCGCATCAGCACGTCGGCGTAGGCCGCGTCGCGCTGCGCATCGCTCGGGTGCGGCACCAGGTCGATGCCGAAGTCGGCCAGGCACTCGATCGCCTCGGCCACCGCGCGGGCGTAGTCCGAACACAGCACGTGCATCACCACGCGCAGGCGGTACACCGCCGCCCGCTCGCCCCGGGTACGGGCGCGCGGCAGCAGCGCGGCCAGGCGCAGGTCGGCCTGCGTGGTGAGGCCGGCGAGCAGTTCGCAGTCGCTGCACACCAGGTGCAGCTCGAAGCTCATTGCATGGCGGCGCTGCCAGGACGCGTCGGTCAGCAGCGCGATGCCGGCGCCGAGATAGCCGAGCGCGGAGCCGTAGGCCGCGGCCCGCCGCGCGCGGTGCGCAGCCATCAGGTTGAGTTCGGCCGCCTGCTCGCGCTCCGTCTGGCGCGTCATGGCGCCGGCGCCGCGGTTGAGCTGGTCGACGATGTCGAAGACCGCGGCGATGCGCGCATCCGGCGACGGCATGGCAGCCAGCATGCGCCGCGCGATCTGCAGGTGGTGCCGCGGCCGTGCGGCGGGCGCGATCTGCGCGTACGCCGCCTCGCGCACCTTGTCGTGCTGGAAGACCCAGAGGCTCTGGCGCTGCAGCAGCAAGCCGGCCGCGACCGCCGGATGCAGCAGTGCGGGCAGCGCGTCGGCGTCGCAGGACGCGGCGGTCGCGAGCGCCGCGGTCTCGGCCTGCACGCCGAGGCAGGCCAGCTGCTGCAGCACGGCGCGCGTGGCGGCCGGCAGCCGCCGCAGCTTCTGCGCCATCAGCGCGACCACGCCGTCGGCGCCCGGGTCGACCTCGGCCAGCGCGTCGATACGCGCCATGTCCCAGGTCCAGCGCGCCGTCGACGCGTCGTAGTGCAGCAGCTGCTCGTCGGCCAGTTCGGTGATGAACTGGCCCGTGAAGAAAGGGTTGCCGCCGGTGCGCTCGTGCACCCGCCGCGCCAGCGCGACGACCCGGTGCGTGTCCGTGCGCAGCGTGTCGGCCACCAGCCAGCCGATGTCTGCCACGTCGAGCGGGCGCAGCGCGATCTCGCTGACCGGTGCGCCGTCGCCGCGCATCGCGTCGAGCCGCGCCAGCACACCCGGTGCATCGGCCGGGGCGGCGTCACCGGCGCCATCGCCATCGCCGTCGCGGCAGGCACCGACCAGCAGCAGGTGCGCGCCCTCGGGGGCCGCGAGCAATTGCGCCAGCAGGTCGCTGGTGGCCCGGTCGGCCCACTGCAGGTCGTCGAGGAACAGCACCAGCGGATGCGCGCGCTGCGCGAAGACCTGCAGGAAGCGCCGGAACACCTGGTGGAAGCGGGCCTGCGCATCCTGCGACGAGGGCTCCGGCCCCTCGGGCTGCGGGCCGATCAGCGTTTCCAGCTGCGGCAGCAGCCCGGCGATGAAGTGGCCGTGCGGCTCGACCGCGGTGCGCAGCGCCGCCTGCCACACGGCGCGTTCGGGCTCGGGGCGCCCGAGCACCATGCCCAGCAGGCCCTGCAGCGCCTGCGACAGCGTGGCCAGCGGCACGTCGCGCGTGTACTGGTCGAACTTGCCCGACGCGAACAGCCCGCCCGAACCGAGCAGTGCGCGCTGCAGCTCCCGCACCATCGACGACTTGCCGATGCCCGCGGGCCCGTGCACCAGCACCAGTTCGACCCGGCCCTGGTCTGCCACGCGGTCGAAGGCGGCGCGCAGCGCGGCCACCTCGCGCTCGCGGCCGTAGAGGCGTTCGGGCACCAGCAGTTGCCGCGGCACGTCGGCGGTGCCGAGCACGAAGTCGTCGAGCGCGCCCTGGCGCTCCCAGTCCGACAGGCAGCGCCGCAGGTCGAGCTCCAGCCCCGCGGCGGTCTGGTAGCGGTCCTCTGCGGCCTTGGCCAGCAGCTTCATGACGATGCGCGACAGCGTATGCGGCAGGCTGGGCACGCGCACCCCCGGCGCCACCGGCTGCTGCGCGAGGTGCGCGTGCATCAGCGCGGCCGGGTCGGTCGCCTGGAAGGGCGCGACGCCGGTCAGCATCTCGTAGAAGGTGGCGCCCAGCGCGTACAGGTCGCTGCGCGCGTCGACCGAGCGGTTCATGCGGCCGGTCTGCTCGGGCGCCATGTAGCGCAGCGTGCCGGCGATGATGTCCGAGGCGGCCGCGCTGGCCTGTTCGCGCGGCAGCGCCGAGGCCAGGCCGAAGCCGGTGAGCCAGGCCCGCGCGGCCGCCACGTCGACGAAGAAATGGCCGGGCTGGATGTCCTTGTGGATCAGGCCGCGCGCATGCAGCTGCCCGAGCGCCGCAGCCATGCCGACGGCCACGCGCAGCGCCGCGCGCACCGGCCACGGCCCGCCCATGCGGCGCGACAGCAGCTCGCCGCCCGGGTCGCTGAGCGTGAGCGCAGGGTGCTCGGCGTCGAGGTCAAGGTGGATCGGCCGCGCGGCCCAGCCGTCGTCGAGCCGCTCGCGCAGCGCGTACTCGTGGCGCAGCCGCTCGCGCAGCGCGGCGCCGGGGCGGGCCGCGACGGTGCGCAGGATCAGCACCGACGCGCCGCCGCCGGAGGCGGTGCGCCGCGCCAGCTGCAGCTGGGCGTCGCTGCGCAGCGTGCGGTCGACCAGGCGGCCGAGCGGTTGCGCCCCGCCGGCGGTCACGCCGGCGCGCTGCAGATCTGCCATCGTCCGTCCAGCATGTGTGAGGTTCCTTGCGCCATTCGATCGGGACGGCTCGCCCGCATTGGAGTGCGCCCGTCCGCCCGGCATTGTGACCAGCCGGCGACCCTCTTCGACAGTTGACACATGCCACGACGGCCTGGCAGCCCTGCATCGGCGGTGCCTGCCTCCAAAGGTCGATGCGCCGGCGCGCTGTTCGAGTTCCCATCGAACGCGCCATGCATCAGGAGTCTCCGTGAACGAATTACCCCCCACCTTTCTCGCCGATCTGTCGCGTCGCCAGCTGCTGCTGGCGGGCGGCGCAGCGGCCGTGACCGCCGCCCTGGCCCTGCCGGGCTGCGCCGCAGGTGGCAGCCCCTTCTCATCCTCCCAACCGCTCTCCAAAGGAAACCAACCCATGCCCACCATCACCACCAAAGACGGCACCCAGATCTACTACAAGGACTGGGGCACCGGCCAGCCCCTCGTGTTCTCGCACGGCTGGCCGCTCTCGGCCGACGACTGGGACATCCAGATGCTGTACTTCCTCCAGAAGGGCTACCGCGTGATCGCGCACGACCGCCGCGGCCATGGCCGTTCGACGCAGACCTGGACCGGCAACGACATGGACACCTATGCCGACGACCTGGCCGCGCTGACCGAGGCGCTCGACCTGAAGAACGCGATCCACATCGGCCACTCCACCGGCGGCGGCGAAGTCGCCCACTACATCGGACGCCACGGCACCAAGCGCGTCGCCAAGGCCGTGCTGATCAGTGCCGTGCCGCCGATCATGGTGAAGACCGCGGCCAACCCGGGCGGCCTGCCGATCGAGGTGTTTGACGGCATCCGCGCCGGCGTGGCCGGCAACCGCTCGCAGTTCTACATGGACCTCACGATGCCCTTCTACGGTTACAACCGGCCGAATGCCAAGGTGTCCGAAGGCATGCGCACCGAATGGTGGCGCCAGGGCATGGCCGGCGGCGTGAAGGCGCACTACGACTGCGTCAAGGCCTTTTCTGAAACCGACTTCACCGAAGACCTGAAGAAGATCGACGTGCCGACCCTCGTGATGCATGGCGACGACGACCAGATCGTGCCCTACCAGGACGCGGGCGTGCTGTCGGCCAAGCTGGTGAAAGGCTCGACGCTCAAGATCTACCCGGGCTACCCGCACGGCATGTTCAAGACGCACGCAGACGTCATCAACGCCGACCTGCTGAGCTTCATCAAGGGCTGAGCCCGCAAAGGAGACCGCGATGAACAGCGTGACCATCACCACGCCGGACGGCGACTTCGCGGCCTACGTGGCACGACCGGCAGCGGGCGCGAAGCCCGTGCCCGCCATCGTGGTCTGCCAGGAGATCTTCGGCATCAACGCCGACCTGCGCGCCACCTGCGACGAGCTGGCGGCGCAGGGCTTCATCGCCCTGTGCCCCGACCTGTTCTGGCGCCTCGAACCGGGGCTGGACCTGTCGCCGGACACCGACTGGCCGCGGGCCCTGGCGCTCTACCAGGCCTACGACCTGGACGCCGGCGTGCGCGACGTGGCCGCCACGCTCGAGGCCGCGCGGCACCTGCCGGGTGCGTCGGGCAAGGTCGGGCTCATGGGCTACTGCCTCGGCGGCCTGATGACCTACCTCACGGCCGCGCGCTCGACGCTCGACGCGGCGGTGGCGTACTACGGCGGCCGCACGAACGAGTTTCTGGCCGAGGCGCCAGCGCTGACCGCGCCGCTGCTGATGCACCTGGGCGAGGACGACGAGTTCATCGACAAGCCCGCACAGCAGGCCATCGTCGATGCGCTGGCCGGCAAGCCGAACGTCGAGGTCTACCGCTACCCCGGCTGCATGCACGCGTTTGCGCGGCACGGGGGCACGCACTACGATGCGGCGGCCGCACAGCTGGCCAACGTCCGCACGCACGATTTTTTCAAGACCCGGCTGCAGGCATGACCTGAGCGCAGCAGCCGAGCATCCGCAGCTTCGACCCACCACCCCCAGGAGAAGACCATGTTCGGATTGACAACGCTCGGTGCGATTCACACCGCCATCAGCCTCGTGGCGCTTGCCGCCGGCATCGCTTCCATCCTGCGCTCCGGCGAGATCGCGGCGGGCAGCACGCTCGCGCGCGTGTACGTGTGGGCCACCGTGCTCACCTGCCTCACCGGCTTCGGCATCTTCCAGCGCGGTGGATTCGGCGCACCGCACGTGCTGGGCATCGTCACGCTGGCGGTGCTGGGCATCGCGGCGCTGGCCGGCAGCGGGCGACTCTTCGGCGGCGCGGCGCGCTACGTGGCGACCATCGCCTATTCGACCACCCTGTTCTTCCACATGATCCCGGGCCTGACCGAGACCTTCACCCGTTTTCCGCTGGGCGCACCCTTCTTCTCCAGCCCGGAAGACCCGGCGCTGCAGAAGGCCGTGGGCGTGTGCTTCGTGCTGCTGGTGATCGGCTGCGTCCTGCAGGTCCGGCGCCTGCGCTCACGCCGCACGACGTCGCTTCCCGGCGCCGGCCTCATCGGCTGATCGCAGCGCTGCATCCCGCGGCACCGTTCGTGCGTCTCGCGGCGAAGTGTTGCTGGACCAACGCGAGGATGGCGTCGAAATCAGCGGGCTTCGCCACATGGCAGTCGAAGCCCGACGCCAGCGTTCTGGCCCGGTCGGCGGGGGAGTCATAGCCCGTGAGCGCGATCAGGAGCGGTTCGAGGTCGTCCTCGTTCTTCTCCAGACGCATGCGTTTTCCGACCTCGTAACCGCTCATGCCGGGAAGGCCGATGTCGCACAGCACGACCTGCGACCGCTGCTTCGCAAAGGCGGTCAGGGCGGTGAGCCCGTCGCGGGCGACTTCCACGTCGTGGCCGGACACCTGCAGCAGCAGGGCGAGCATGTCGCCCGCATCCTGGTTGTCGTCGACGACCAGGACGCGCGCGGGGACGAAGCCGAGCGCGCTCGTGTGCGCCGGGGCCGGCTCGGCGACGTGGTCGATTCGCGGGAGCACGACCGTGAATTCGGTGCCTCGACCGATCCCGTCGCTGTGCACCGAGATCGTCCCGCCGTGCAGTTCCACCATGCTGCGCACCACGGCAAGTCCGACACCCAGGCCGCCATGGCTGCGGCTCAGCGAGCGCTCCTCCTGTGTGAAGAGGTCGAAGATGCCCTCGATCGCCTCTTCGGCAATGCCACCGCCGTTGTCCTTCAGGCGCAGCACCACGGAAGCGCCGTCCTGCCAAACGCTCAGGTCGATGGCGCCATCGTCGGGCGTGTACTTGCTCGCGTTGTGCAACAGGTTCCCGACGACCTGCGCCAGGCGCGTGGGGTCGCCGTTCACATAGAGGGGGAATGGAGGCAGTGTCAGCGTGAGCGTCTGATGCTGAGAGTCGATGAGGAAACGGGTCGTCTCGACGGCTGCATCCACGAACTCGGTCACAGAGGTCGGCCTCCGGCGCAAGGTGACTTTGCCGCTGGTCACGCGCGACGCATCGAGCAGATCGTCCAGCAGGCGCGCCATGTGCGCCACCTGCCGGCCGACAATGTCGCTGATCGCCTTGACGCGCGGGTCGACCGGCTCGAGCCGCTCCAGCAGCGCCGCGGCACTGCGGATGGGCGCCAGGGGATTGCGCAGTTCGTGCGCCAGCATCGCGATGAACTCGTCCTGCTGCCGCTTGGCACGCTTGGCGGCCTCGCCGAGCTGCTCGGCGGTGAGGGTCGCGTGAACGAGGTGCGCGTTGGCTTCCTGCAGGTCCTGCAAGCGACGCTCGGCCAGCGCCTGCAGACTCGGCGCCCGATCATTGCTGGCACCGGGTTCGCGCTGAGCGTCACGGGGCCGGTGGTTCATCTCAGTCTCCGGTGCCGATCGGCCGGGGGTGCCCTGTCAGCATGGCGTCCATGGCGGGGATCGGCCCACCGATCACCAGACCGGCATCGGTGATCTCGTAGGGCCGAAGATCGTGGCTGTGGGCGCTGTTGCGCACCTTCACCACGCCCATGACCCGCTTGAGCTGGCCCTTGAGTTCGACGTAGCGCTGCACGATGATCGCGTCGGTCAGAAAAGCCGTGCCGTACGGGCTGAAGCGAAGGTCGGTGTATCGATCTTCCAGTTCGGAAATCAGCAGCACCGCCACGCCCAGGCCCGTGAGCACCGCGATCATGCGATGCATCGACTCCTGGAAATCGGCCCGAAAGGTCGGTGCCAGGGCCAGCTCGAAACCGGAGAGGGAATCGATCACCACCCGGGTGGCACCGGTACGTCCGATCATCTCCGTCAGCGCATACAGCGTTTCGTCGATGGACAGGTCCAGCGCGCGCGTGTCGATCACGCCGACCTGCCCGTTGGCGATCAGTTCGTCCAGCTTGACCTTGTGCGAGCGTGCCGGACTCTTCTCGAACGCGGCGAGGACACCCTTTTCGCCGGCCCGTGCCCCCTCGGCCAGGAACGCCGCCGCGAGTTGCGACTTGCCCGACCCCGACGGGCCGGCGACCAGCAGCGAGTAGCCGGCCGGCAGCCCGCCGCCCATGAGCTCGTCGAGCAGCGGAACGCCCATCGACAGCCGGGCGGGCACCGTGCTCTGCCTGCCGGGGTTGTCGGGCGGCATGTGGCCGCTGGTGATCGTGCGGGGAAAGATGTGCACGCCGTCGCTGCTGATGCGGAAGGTGTGCAGCCCCGGAATCGTGGCGTGTCCGCGCATCTTCATGATCTGGATCTTGCGCACCATCGAGTTGCGCTCGACGCTCTGGGCCATCCACAGGATGCCGTCGGCCACGGTGAAGATGGGGTTGGCTTCCGCCTCGAGGGCGACGTACTCGCCAATCAGGAAGGTGGTGGCCTGCCAGGTGGTCAGCAGCATCCCGAGCCGTTGAATGAATCGCTGAAGATCGAGTTCGTCCTTGCCGACACCCCGTGCAGCCTGCACGACCGATCGGAAGGAGTCGACCATCACCAGGGAGGGCTCGAAGCGCTCCACCTCTTCCACGATCCGCGCGAGCACCTGGTCGTAGTCCCCGGACACCAGTTCATCGGCCAGGTTGATGAAGCGGATCGAATCGTTGACCTTGGCCGCATCGAAGAAGCTGTACTGCTGCTGGTAGCGCAGCATCTTCAGCGGCGGCTCTCCCAGCACGGTGAAGAAGATGGCACGGCGCTCAGGGTTGGCGAGCGCGAACATGATCTGGTGCGCGAGCGTGGTCTTGCCCGAACCAGGCGCCCCGGCGATCAGGTTGAAAGAGAATTCTGCAAGCCCTCCGGTCAGGAGCGCATCGAGGCCCGGGACGCCAGTGGGCAGGCGCTGGATGACAACCTTGTCAATCATTGAAGGCTCTCCTGAGAAGTGAGTTCGGCATCGGGCAGATTCCAGGCGGAATGCAGCATGCGGCGAGTCAAGGGCTGCCCGATCAGGGAGATGAGGTGATCGACCAGGGTGAGAAGCAGGAATTCGCCCGCCGCGCGGCAGCCCGCGGGCGGACGCGCCGCCAGGTCGTCGCGCAACGCGTCGAGTGTCTTGTCGGTGATGACCGCTGCCGACACCAGGGTCCAGCCGACCGTGGTGCGCGTGCGATGCACGGCATGGGCAATCAGCGAGGAAGCCGCCTGCACGCCCACCACCATGGTGAGTTCTGCATGCAGGGACTTCAGCGCGCCAATGATGGACCGCGCAACATCGGCAGATGGCGCGCCGTCGCCGGCACACTGCGAAATCACTCGCTTGACTATTTCGCTTGGCATGGCCCTCCGGCTCAGGGTGTGAAGTGCTCTAGTGCCTGTCCCAGGCAACTGCCATGGAGCATGGTACTGCCAAGCTTTCGAACGGGACCGGGGCTCGAACGGAACCGGGGTGCCTCGACACTACAGCATTTCCACCGGTCCGGTCGTAGGCATTCTGGCCGCATCCGGAGCCATGGAAGCAGATCAGGTGCCGCGGGTCGCAACCGGTGGCGTCAGTCCTGCAGGCAGAGGTACTTGAGCTCGAGGTAGTCCTCGATGCCGTGGCGCGAGCCCTCGCGGCCCAGGCCCGACTGCTTGACGCCGCCGAAGGGCGCGACCTCGTTCGAGATCAGGCCGGTGTTGATGCCGACCATGCCGGTCTCGAGCTGTTCGCTCACGCGCCAGATGCGGCGGCGGTCTTCGGTGAAGAGGTAGGCCGCCAGGCCGAACTCGGTGGCATTGGCCATCGCGATGGCTTCTGCCTCGGTCTCGAAGCGGAAGATCGGCGCCAGCGGGCCGAAGGTTTCTTCGCGCGCCACGCGCATCGCCTGCGTCACGCCGGTGATCACGGTCGGGGTGAAGAAGGTGCCGCCCAGCGCGTGCGCCTGGCCACCGGTGCAGACCTGGGCGCCCTGCGTCAGGGCGTCGTCGATGTGCTGGCGCACCTTGGCGACCGCGCGCGCGTCGATCAGCGGGCCCTGCGTCACGCCGGCTTCGAGGCCGTTGCCCACGGGCATGGCCTCGACCGCCTGCACCAGCCGTTCGACCAGCGCGTCGTGGATGCCGGCCTGCACGTAGATGCGGTTGGCGCACACGCAGGTCTGGCCGGCGTTGCGGAATTTCGACGCGACGATCCCCTGCACGGCCGTCTCGAGATCGGCGTCGTCGAAGACGATCAGCGGCGCATTGCCGCCGAGTTCGAGCGACAGCTTCTTGATCGTCGGCGCGCACTGCTGCATGAGAATGCGGCCGACGCCGGTGGAGCCGGTGAAGCTGAGCTTGCGCACCACGTCGCTTGCGCACAGCGCGCCACCGATGGCGGGTGCATCGCCGGTCACGATCTGCAGCACGCCGGGCGGGAGGCCGGCCTCGATGGCGAGCACGCCGAGCGCAAAGGCGCTCAGCGGCGTGAGCTCGGCCGGCTTGACGACGATGGTGCAGCCCGCGGCCAACGCGGGGCCGACCTTGCGCGTGATCATCGCGGCCGGGAAGTTCCACGGCGTGATGGCGGCGCACACGCCGATGGGTTGCTTCAGCACCACGATGCGCTGGCCGGCGCGCTGCGGCTGCAGCACCTCGCCGTCGACGCGCTTGGCTTCTTCGGCGAACCACTCGAGGAAGGACGCCGCATAGGCGATCTCGCCCCTGGCCTCGGCCAGCGGCTTGCCCTGCTCGAGCGTCATCAGGCGGCCGAGGTCGTCCTGGTGCGCGAGCATCAGGTCGGCCCAGCGGCGCAACACCTGGGCACGGTCGCGCGCGGTGCGGGCGCGCCAGGCGGGCAACGCGGCCGCGGCGCCGGCGATGGCGCGCCCGGTTTCGGCGCGGCCCATGTGCGGCACGGTGGCGATGGCCTGGCCGGTCGCCGGATCGGTCACGTCGACGGTGCGGCCCCCGTCGGCCTGCACCCATTCGCCGTCGATGAGGCCGGCCTGTTTCACCAGGTCGGCACGTGCGAGGCCGAAATCGAATGTTGTGCTCATGCCTTCAGCGCCTCGTCGATGATGTCCAGCGCGCGGTCGAACTGCGCATCGGGAATGGTCAGCGGGTACAGGAAGCGGATCACGTTGCCGTACATGCCGCAGTTCAGCAGCAGCAGGCCCTGTTCCATCGCCCTGGCCTGCACGCGCTTGACCGCGTCGGCATCGTGCGCGCCGGTGGCCGGGTCGCGCAATTCAATGGCGACCATCGAGCCCTGGGCACGCACGTCGGCGATGGCCTGGTTCGATTCCTTCGCGGCCAGCAGGCGCGCGACCAGCTTGGCGCCCAGCGCGGCCGAGCGTTCGCACAGCTTCTCGTCGGCGATCACGTCCAGCACGGCGAGCGCCGAGGCCACCGCCAGCGGGTTGCCGGCGTAGGTGCCGCCCAGGCCGCCGGGTGCAGGCGCGTCCATGATGGCGGCGCGGCCGGCCACGGCCGACAGCGGCATGCCGCCAGCCAGGCTCTTGGCCATGGTGATCAGGTCGGGCTCGACGCCGTGGTGCTGCATCGAGAACAGCTTGCCGGTGCGCGCGAAGCCACTCTGCACTTCGTCGGCGATGAAGACGATGCCGTGCGCATCGCACAGCGCGCGCAGGCCCTTTATCAGCGCGGTCGGCGCGACGTTGAAGCCGCCTTCGCCCTGCACCGGTTCGATGACGATCGCGGCCACGCGCTGCGGGTCGATGTCGGTCTTGAAGAGCTTGGCCAATGCGGCCAGCGCGTCGTCCGCGCTCACGCCTTCGATGGCGCTCGGGAAGGGCACATGGAACACGTCGGCCGGGAAGGGACCGAAGCCGATCTTGTACGGCGCCACCTTGCCGGTCATGGCCAGCGTCATCAGCGTGCGGCCGTGGAAGGCGCCGCCGAAGGTGACGACGCCGGCGCGGCCGGTGTGGGCGCGGGCGATCTTCACCGCGTTTTCCAGCGCTTCGGCGCCGGTGGTGAAGAAGGCGGTCTTCACCGGGCCGCTGATGGGCACCAGCTGGTTCAGGCGCTCGGCCAGCGTGACCACGCTCTCATAAGGAACGATCTGGTAGGCCGTGTGCGTGAACTGCTTGAGTTGCGCCGCGATGGCGGCTTCGATGCGCGGGTGGCGGTGGCCGGTGTTGACCACCGCAATGCCGGCGGCGAAGTCGATGTATTCGCGGCCTTCCACGTCCCACAGGGTCGCGTTCTCGGCGCGCTGGGCATAGAAGTCGCACATCACGCCCACGCCGCGGGGTGTGGCGGCGAGGCGGCGGGTCTGGAGTTCGCTGTTGCGGGTCATGGTCGGGTCCGGTGAAAGGTGGGTCGGGCAGCAGAGGGAAAGCGTGATTGAATGGCGGATTGGCTCTATCGAAAAGATCCGCTTCGTGCGATTGAATGGAGCCAATTCAAACCCACCGTTTTATCCGCCCATGAAGTCCATCTGCGCCGACCTCGTTCTGCAGCGCCTCGCGCCCGACACCGCAGCCGCGCTCAACCGGCAGCTCTACGAGTGCCTCCGCGAAGCCATCCTGGACGGCAGCCTGCCGCCTTCGAGCCCCCTGCCCGCCTCGCGCGACCTGGCGCGCGAGATCGCCATGTCGCGCAACACGGTGCTGCACGCCTATGCGCAGCTGCAGGCCGAGGGCTATGTGCATTCGCGCGTGGGCAGCGGGACCTTCGTGGCAGAGACCGCGCCCGACAGCTTCCTCAGCGCCGGCCGCCCGCTGGCCGCAGCGGCCGTCGACAGCGCGCCCGTGCGGCTGTCGAAACGCGCGCAGGCGCTGCTGGCCAACGCCTCGGCCGCGCCCATGCAATGGGGCGCCTTCATGCCCGGGGTGCCCGACGTCACGCAGTTCCCGCACCGCACCTTCAGCCGCATCCTCACGCGGCTGTGGCGCGCTCCGGCGCCGGAGCTGCTGACCTACGCCACCGGCGGCGGCCACCCCGCGCTGCGCGCCGCCATCGCCGAGCATCTGCGGGTGGCGCGTTCGGTGCGCTGCGCGCCCGACCAGATCCTGGTGACCGAAGGCGTGCACCAGGCCATCGACCTGTCGCTGCGCATGCTGGTCGACCCGCGCGACACGGTGTGGGTCGAAGAGCCCGGCTACTGGGGCTTTCACAAGGTGCTGCAGATGGACGCGGCCCGCGTGCGCCCGCTGCAGGTCGAGACCGCCGACGACGGCCCCGACTGCCGCACGACGGGCTGGCCGCGCGGCGGCAAGGCGCCGCGGCTCATCTTCGTCACGCCTTCGCACCAGTACCCGCTGGGCGCGGTGATGAGCCTGGCGCGGCGGCGCGAGCTGCTTGAGCACGCGCGCGCCGTGGGCGGCTGGATCGTCGAGGACGACTACGACAGCGAATTCCGTTTCGCCGGACGGCCCATCCCCGCCATGCAGGGGCTGGAGGCCGACAGCCCGGTGATCTACATCGGCACCTTCAGCAAGACGCTGTTCCCCGGCCTGCGCGTGGGCTACATGGTGCTGCCGCGCGCGCTGGCACCGGCCTTTCGCACGGCCCATGCCGACCTGTACCGCGAGGGCCACGCCATCACGCAGCAGGCGCTGGCCGAGCTGATCACCGAGGGCCACTACGCCGCGCACATCCGCCGCATGCGGGTGCTCTATGCGCGCCGGCGCGCGCTGCTCGTCGGGCTCATCACCGAGCACCTGGGCAGCGAGTTTCTGCACCCGCAGGCCAGCAATGCGGGGCTGCACCTGGTGCTGCGCCTTCCCGACGGCTGCGACGACGCGGCCATCGCCGCCGCGGCCGAGGCGCAGGGCGTGCTCACGCGACCGCTGTCGGCCTACTACCAGCGCAGCGGCCCTCGCCGCGGGTTGCTGCTGGGCTACGCCTGCGTGCAGGAGGCGCACATCGCGCCGGCGTTCGCGGTGGTGGTGCACTGCCTGCGGGCGGCGGGGATTGGACCGGAAGTGGACATGCGCAACGGATCCTGAGCGGCAGGCGCTCCGCACAGACGGCCAAGACTCGGCATTCGTGCAGCGTGCGGCCTCAACCGCATGCGCCCACCCTCGCCGTCATCGACGGGTGTGACCACGGTCTCCCGTGCCATGCGCAGATCCACAGCCCGCCGGGTGGTCACAGCTTTCGCTGCGTGTCCACGGCGAAGAGAGAATGACGGTGCACAGGTTGATCGGCTGAAATCCCGGATCCTTGAATGCCAGAAAGTCATCGTTGAAGGTGCCGAAGGTGCTGTCGGGGCGGTGCTTCATGCCCTGATAGAAGGCATCGATGATTCCATGCTGAAAGTCAGCCTCTCTCGGAAAGGCGGCGATCACGCCCTCGCGCTGCGCATCCGTGAATTGCTCGTAGCCGCGGCCAGCCACATCCATGCCGGCACCCGCCTGCAGCAGTGCGATCTCCGGGCGCATGAACTGCGGGATGCCAGGCGTTGTATGGAGAGCGACAGCGTTCCAGACCGTCTCGATGTCGCTCGGGGAGATGCCGTGCCCCTGAAGAAAATCACGTGCCGCATTCGCGCCGTCGACCTCGAAACGCAGCTGGCTGCTTTCATAGCGCGCAGTCAGCCCAAGGTCGTGAAACATCGATGCCGTGTAAAGCAGCTCGGCATCGAAGGTCAATCCGCGACGGACACCCGTCAAGCCAGCCCAGTAGAAAACCCGGACCGAATGGTGAAAGAGCAAGGCGCTTTCCGTGTCTCGGATGAACTCTGTTGCTTCGCGCGCGATCTTGCTGTCCGGGATACGCACGCCTGAGATTTCCTTGAGCATCGTGCTTACTCCGACGCGAGTGCTTGCGGGGTGTTGCGGAAACTGATCGCCATGCGGTTGTAGGCATTCATGAGTCCGATGGCAATGGTGAGATCCACCAGTTCGCGCTCGCCGAGGACGGCACGCGCGACCTCGTAGTCGCTGTCGGGAACGCCGGTTTCCGCGACGCGGGTGACCGACTCTGCCCAGGCCAGGGCGGCACGTTCCCGCTCGTCGAAAAGAGGACCTGCTTCCCTCCACGCTTGCAGCAGCGCCAGTTTTTCGATGGCCTGCCCCTTCTTCAACAGGTCACGCGTGTGCATGTCCAGGCAGTAGGCGCAGTTGTTGATCTGCGAAACACGCAAATACACGAGATCGATCAGCACAGGCGACAGGCTGCTTTGCGCGATGTAGCCGTACACGTTGCCGAGTGCCTTGATGCCGGCGGGGGCGATTTGGTTGTAGTCGAGACGCTTGCTCATGGTCGTACTTTCTGAAGATCAGCTCATTCGGTGGAGCTGGTGAGTGCTGTGTCGTCGCTGTCCACCACGAAGACGGCCAGCAGCTTCGCCGGGCGGGTCTTGCTTGCGTTCCGGCTGACCGGATGTCTCGCGCCGGGAGGCTCATAGAAGCTTTGCCCCGCCCGAAGAATCTGCCTTCGGCCATCGTTGACCTGGGATTCGATGGCACCCGCGATCACGTAGCCATAGATGAAAGCAGACTTCGCATGCACATGCGCCGGGGAAGCGCCCCCCGGCGGGTAGTCGACCACCACGGCGATCAGCGACTTGCCGGGAATGTTGGGAATCGCTTGTTTGAGTGCCGGCGTGACCCTTTCCGTCGACGCGTGCGCGCTGGCAGGGGTGGGAGCGAGGGCGCCGATGGCGCATGCCGTGACAGCGGCGACCGCAAGCCAGGAGGTCGTCATGCTGGGAACCCGATCAGCCGCGCGAAATCCTGGACGCGCTCGCGTGGCATCTTGGTCTGGTTCACCTGCGCCACCGGATCGCCATATCCCATGGACATGCCAAAGGCGGTCACTTCGTCCGATGCCATGTGCAGGTGCGAGGCGAGCAGGTCATGGAACGGCGCGAACGCGACCTGCGGGCAGGTGTCGATGCCACGCGCCTTCGCTGCGATCATCACGTTCTGCGCAAACAGGCCGAGATCGATCCAGCTGTGCGACTTCAGTCTGCGATCGATGCTGAAGATGAGCCCGACCGGTGCGCCAAAGAATGCATAGTTCCGTTCGGTCTGGCGCGTGCGCGCCGGAATGTCGTTGCGATCGATTCCGAGCGAAGCGTAATAGCGCCCTCCGAAGTCCGCGAGCCTCGCGCGGAACACCTCCGGCAACGGCTCGGGAAAGTGCGCAGGTGCGGCTGCGGTGCCGGCTCGGGAAGCGGAGATCAGGGCGTCGGCCAGTTCGTCCTTGATCTCTCCGCTGACCACGTACACCCGCCAAGGCTGGATGTTGGCGCCGCTCGGGGCGCAGGCCGCATCTTCCAGAATCTCTTCCACGAGTTCCCGGCGCAGCGGCTGCGCCGTGAAGGCCCGAACCGCGCGACGCGAACGCACGACGGTGGCGACGCATCGTGTGATCGCCGCCTGGGGCCATGGAGTGGTTGTCGGGGCCATGGGTTACTCCTGCGGTGCGTCGTGGTACGAGATCCGGCCGGAGGGCAGGAAGAACAGCGCGATGACTGCGCCGCCTCTTGCTTCCGGATAGTGGTGACTGCCAGGCGCCGGAGCGGTCCAGCCAGCGCTGCACCAGCCATTGGGTCCGTTCAGGGCGGCACCCGGCGTCAATGGCACGACCAGGTTGAACTCGCCGTAGGGATGGCCGTGGTATTGCCCGCGGAATCGGCGGTCGGAATGGCCTTGCTTGTTTCCGGTGCTGTCCATGTACACAGCCGTGATGCTGAAGTAGCAGGTGCGCTCGGTGGGCTCCGCGATGCGGCTGCGGCGATAGGCGGGGCCATCGACCTGGACATTTGCAGCCCAGCCGTCCGCCACGCCGATCCTCACCCAGCAAGCCAGGGTCTGGTAGAGCTCGCTGTCGGGTCCGTACGTCTGGTTCAACCAGTGCTCGACCGCGGTGCCTGTGGTCATGTCCTTCACTTCCTCGAGGAAGTGAATGCAGCGCGCGATCAGCGCCTCCTGTTCTTTGACGGGGGTGTCGAGCATCATGGTTTCGTCTCCTGCTGAATGACTGGACGCGATGATGGGCGATCCCTGAAATGAATGGAACTGATGTATTTGCAGTTCCATAATGCACACGATTCATTGAAGGATCGAGGTCATGAGCATCGGTCGTGTGGACCTGAACCTGTTGAAGGTGTTCGATGCGGTTTACGAGGACCGCAATCTGCTCCTGGCCGGCAGGCGCCTGAATCTGACGCCATCGGCGATCAGTCATGCGCTGCGCAGACTGCGTGAGCTTGTCGGCGACGAACTCTTCATGCGAACCGGCAAGGGCATGGTGCCCACGGGCCGGGCCATCGCGATGGCGCCGGGCCTGCGGGATTCACTGCGCAGCATCGAGGTCGTTCTGGGTGTGGCGCCGTTTTCTCCCGAAAAGTCCAAGCGACGCTTCGTCCTGGCGGCGAACGATCACCTGACGGCCGTGATCGTCGCGCCGTTGTCCCGTGAACTGCAGAAGCTCGCTCCGGCGGTAGATCTCGTCATTCGACCCGCCACACGGCTGGACTTGGCCGAGCAGATCGACCTGGGGCGCATCGACCTGGCCATCGGCATCTTTTCCCAGGTTCCACCCCGCCTGAACGCACGGACGCTGATGTCCCAGGGAGAGGCCATCCTGATGCGCAAGGGACACCCCGCTTCCCGCCGGAAGCTCGCGCTTCGCGACTTGGCGAAGTACCCCCTGGCCACGCTGTCCGTCGGCGGAGAAGAAGAAGGGGCAGTGGGGGGCTTCATTGTCGAGCGCGGCCTCGCACGCCAGTCGGAAATGTTCGACAGGCAGGCGCTGGAGAAGGCGCTCCTTGAAGTGAAGGAGGTGCCGCGTCTGAGAGTCACCGTCCCGCACACGCTCGCCATTCCAGCGCTGCTGCGCGACACCGACATGCTCTCCATCGTGCCCGCATCCTTGGCCGTCGCTCTGACGAAGAGCGGTGATCTGATCCGCCGGCAACCGCCGTACGCCGCGGGAGCGTCGACCATCCGTGCCGTCTGGCATGGCCGCGACGAGCAGGACGTGGGCCACGCCTGGATGCGCGAACGGGTGGTGCAGACAGCGCGGATGGTCGAGGCGGCCGTCGCGAAATCGATGGCCGGACCGCAAGCTCCTGTGCGACTGCGCCCGCGCTGAGCGCTGTTGGCGCGCCACCCGCCGCGCTCCTTCGCTGAAGCGGCATCCTTGCCGTCCCACAAAGGCGCGCTTTCGACAGTGCGCGGCCCGTTTCGAACACTCCTCACCCCGGCCCGGTGAAAGAATGCTTCCCATGCAAGCAACCACCCCCGAAGTCGTGGCGGACGAAGCCGCCATCGCCGCCGCCGCCCATGCCCTGCGGGGCGAGGCCGTCGCCATGCTGAGCGAACTGGTCACGCACCCGTCGCTGCTCGGCCACGAGCAGAGCGCGCAGACCTTCATGGCGAAGGCCTTCGCCGGCCTCGGCCTGCAGGTGGACGAATTCCAGATCGACGAAGAGAAGCTGAAGGCCCACCCGGGCTACTCGCCCTCGATCGTCTCGTACGAGGGCCGCACCAACGTGGTCGGCATCCACCGGCCGGGCGGCCCGTTCAAGGGCAACTCGCTGATCTTCAACGGCCACATCGACGTGGTGCCCACCGGCGCCGAGGTGCTGTGGACCGACGCGCCCTTCTCCGGCAAGGTCGACGGGGACCGGCTGTACGGCCGCGGCGCATCGGACATGAAGGCGGGCATCGTGGCCTACACGATGGCCTTCCAGGCGCTGAAGTCGCTGGGGCTCGAACCCGCGTCGCCGGTGTACTTCCAGTCGGTGATCGAGGAGGAATGCACCGGCAACGGCGCGCTCGCCTGCCTGGTGGAAGGCTACCGCGCCGACGCGGCCGTCATCCCCGAGCCGATCGCCGAGAACGGCGTCATGACCTGCCAGATGGGCGTGCTGTGGCTGGCCATCGAGGTGCTGGGCAAGCCGGTGCACGCCTCGGTCGCGCAGACCGGCGTGGGCGCCATCGACTTCACGATGTACCTCTTCGGCGAGTTGAAGAAGCTCGAAGCCAAGTGGAACGCGCCGAGCGCGCGCTACCGCAGCTACGCGCACCACAACCACCCGGTGAACTTCAACCTGGGGAAGATCAGCGGCGGCGAGTGGGCCTCGTCGGTGCCCTCGGCCTGCCGCGCCGACGTGCGCATCGGCTTCTACCCCGACATGAAGGTCGCCGAGGCCAAGCAGCAGGTCGAGGCCGTGCTGGCCGCCGCCTACGAAGCCCACCCGGCCCATGCGGCGCTGAGCTACAAGCTCGTCTACGAAGGCTTTCAGGCCGACGGCTGCCATGTGCCGGACGACGCGCCCATCGTCGTCGCCATCTCGCAGTGCCACCAGGACGTGGTCGGCCAGACGCTGGTGCCGACCGCCTTCACCGGCACGACGGACACCAAGTTCTTCAACCTCTACGGCGAGACGCCCGCCATCTGCTACGGCCCCTCGGGCGGCGCCAACATCCACGGCATCGACGAGTGGGTGTCGATCGACAGCCTGATGCAGACGACCGCGGTGCTGGCGGTGTTCATGGCGCGCTGGTGCGGCGTCAACCAGCGGGCCTGAGCTGCTGAACGGCTGCGCCTCAGCGCGGCGCCGTGGGCACGGCGCCCTCGAAGTTGGCCAGGAGCCGCGCCCGCCCGGCATGCACGTGCCGCTCGGCCGCGGCCTTCGCCTTGGCGGGGTTCGACGCGACGATGGCCTCGAAGATGGCGCGATGCTCCACGTTCGATCGGCGCATGTTGCCCGGCACGTTGAAATACTTGCGCCGCACCAGGTGCAGTTCCTTCACGTAGTCGTCGTAGGCCTGGTGCGCCCGCTGGTTGTTCGAGATGATCAGGATCAGCGCGTGGAACTGCAGGTTCAACTCGTAGTAGCGGGTGCCGTCCTCGGCGTCGGTGGCCGCGTCCATGGCCGCCAGCAGGGCCTCGAACCGCTTCTTGTGTTCTTCGGTGAAGTGTTCGCAGGCGCGGTCGGCCGCGTAGCCGAACACCAGCGCGCGCAGTTCGTAGATCTCGAGCATCTCGCGCAGCGACAGCTGCCGCACGAACACCCCGCGGTTGGCCACGGCCGTGACGATGCCCAGCCCCGCCAGCACCTTGATCGCCTCGCGGATCGGCCCCCGGCTGGTGCCCATGCGCAGGGCCAGCGCCGCCTCGTTGAGGCGGTCGCCCGGCTGGAACTCGCCCGTGTAGATGAGCTGCTTGAGCTCGTTCACGATGGTGTGCGAGAGACCGGCGCCGCGGGGGTTGGTAGAGGGAGTCGACATGGGCAAATCCTAACGTCAGTGCCCACCTGCCCTGGCGGCCGGTCCGGTCATTCGACCTTGACGTTCGCGCTCTTGACCAGCTTGACCCAGAACTTGCCGTCCTCTGCCAGGAAGGCATTGAAGGCCTCCGGCGATGGCGACACCGACACCTCGGTGCCGTCGCGCGCCAGCGACGCCTTGACCGAAGGCTGCTGCATCGCGGCGACGGTCGCGTCGTAGATCTTCTTGAGCACGGGCGCGGGCGTGTTGGCGGGCGCGAACATGCCGTACCAGAACTCGAGCTGGTAGTCGGGCAAGCCGGCTTCCTTCATGCCCGGCAGCCCGGGCACCAGCGCCGAGCGCTCGCGGGTGCTGACGGCCAGCGCCTTGAGCCGGCCGCCGGTCGCCATGGGCAGCACCGACGGGGAGGTCCCGAAGGTCAGCTGCGTGTCGCCCGCCATCACCGACTGGATGGCCAGGCTGCCGCCGCGGAAGGGGATGTGCGTCATCTCCACGCCAGTGACCTGGCTGAACAGCGCCGCGCCCAGGTGCGGGGCCGAGCCGTTGCCCGAGGTCGAGTAGTTGAGCTTGCCGGGATCCTTCTTCGCCGCCGCGATGAGATCGGCGACGGAATTGATCCCGGTGGCCGGATGCACCGCCAGCACCAGCGGCGAGGTGGTCATCTTCGTGACGGCGGCCAGGTCGCGCGCGGTGTACGGCAGCTTGGGGTTGAGCGCCGGGTTGACCGAGATGCTGCTCGGGCTGGCGATGAGCAGCGTATAGCCGTCGGCCGGCGCCTTGGCGACGATGTCGGCGGCGATGCTGGAACCGTTGCCCGGCTTGTTGTCGATCACCACCGGCTGGCCGAGCGCCTTGCCGAAGGCGTCGCTCATGGCGCGCGCCACGTAGTCGGCCGCCCCGCCGGGCGCGAAACCGACGACCAGCCGGATCGGCTTGCTCGGGTACTCCGCCGGCTGCGCCCCGGCCGGCATGGCGGTGCCCAGGCACAGGCCGAGCACCAGGGCGATCTTCTTGTGGGAGTTGTTCATTCGCTTGTCTCCTTTCGTTGTTGTCGTCTGCCGCGGCCTGCCGGCGATTCAGGTCGCGGCGGGTGGCCGCAGCACGATCTTTCCGACGTGGCCGCCCGCCTCCATGCGGGCCTTGGCCTCGGGCAGCTGTGCGAAGTCGAAGACCTGGTCGATCTGCGGCACGAGGCGCCCCGCCGCCACATGCGGCATGACGTCGGCCACGAAGCCGGGGACGGCGGCGGCGCGCTGCGCCTTGCTGCGCAGCTTGTTCGACACGCCGAAGAGCGTGAGCCGCTTCGAGTGCAGCGCCGCCAGGTCGAGCTCGGCATGCACCACGCCGTCGACATAACCGACGGTGGCCAGCCGGCCCTCGAAGGCCATGGCGCGGATGTTCTCGGGAAAGACGGTGCCGCCCACGGTGTTGATGACCAGGTCGGCGCCATGCTGGCCCGTCGCCTCCATCACCGCCGCCGCGAAGTCCGGTGCGCGCGTGGCGATGCCGATGTCGAGCCCGAGCGGCTTGAGCCGCGCCAGCTTGTCGGCCGAGCCCGAGGTGCCGATGACCTTCGCGCCCAGCACCTTGGCCAGCTGCAGCGACGCCACGCCGACACCGGACGACACGCCGTTGATCAGCACCCATTCACCGGGCTGGATCTGGCCGCGCAGCACCAGCATGTCGTACGCCACGAGGAAGGTCAGCGCGATGCTGGCACCCTCTTCCCACGACAGGCCTTCGGGCATCGCCATGGCCTCGGCGTCTTCCATCAATGCGTATTCCGCGAAGGCGCCCGCGCAGCGACCGAAGACACGATCGCCGGCCCTGAAGCGCGTGACCGCGTCCCCCACGCCGACGACCTCGCCGGCGCCCTCGCCGCCGATCGCCTTCCAGCTGCCGGCCGCCGTCAGGCCGTGGCCCGACACGAACTCACCGCGGTTGAGCGACGCGGCCGCGATACGCACCAGGATCTGCTGCGGGCCGGGCGTCGGCACGGGCGTGTCGCGCACCTCCAGCACGGTGGCGTCGTCGGTCATCTGCATCCAGTAGGCCTGCATGGTGTCTTTCGGTTCGGTCGGGAGGGGTTGGCGGTCAGCGGCCCGTGAAGACCGGCTTGCGCTTCTGCATGAAGGCGGTGCGGCCTTCGGTGTAGTCGGCGCTCTCGAAGCAGCCGCGGATCAGCGAGGTGCACAGGTCCCGGTCGAGCTCGGGCGAAGGCTTGAGGATCTCGCGCGTGATGGCCTTGGCCGCGGCCACCGTGAGCGGCGCGTTCTCGGCGAGCGCGCCGGTGTATTCGGCCAGCAGTGCGTCCAGCCCCTCGGGCGGCGCGATGCGCGAGATGAGGCCCAGCGCCTTCGCCTCGTCCGGGCCGATGCGGCGGGCGGTGAAGAACAGGTCCTTCGCGGCACCGGGGCCGATGAGGTCGACCAGGTTCTTCATCGCCGAGAAGCGGTAACCCAGGCCGAGGCGCGCGGCCGGGATCGCGAACACCGCGTCGCTCGCCGCGATGCGGATGTCGCAGCTGATCGCCACGTTCACGCCGCCGCCGATGCAGTAGCCGCGGATGCAGGCCAGCGTCGGCTTGGGGAAGTCGTGGATGCTCATCAGCGCCTCTTCGGCCATCGCCTCGTAGCGCGTGACGGCATCCCTGGCAGCGCGCATGTCCTCGAACTGCGTGATGTCGGCGCCCGAGACGAAGGCCTTCTCGCCGGCACCGGAGAACACGACCAGGCGCACGCGCTCGTCGGTCTCGGCGACGCGCAGCAGCGGCGGCACCGCCTCCCACATGTCGACCGACAGCGCGTTGTGGCGCACCGGGTTGTTGAAGCGGATGTGCAGGGTGCTGGCGTCGAGCCAGGTCTGCACGCGGTCGGTGGTGGAGGTGTAGGTGGGCATTCAAAAAACTCCGGTGGCCTTCATGCGGCCGAGATCATCCGCGCCGATGCCCAGCTCGCGAAGCACTTCCTCGGTGTGTTCGCCGCGCAGCGGGGCGGCGCGCGTGATGGTGCTGGGCGTGCGTTCGAGCTGCATCGGCTGGCCGACCAGCCGCTGCGGTCCGAGCCGGGCCGACACCACGTCCTTGACCATGCCCAGGTGCTCGATCTGCGGCTCCGCGAAGACTTCACGCATGTCGCTGATGAGGCCGCAGGCCACGCCGCCGTCGTTGAACTGCGCGATCCAGTGGCTGCGGTCGTGCGCGGCAAGACGCTGGTTGATCTCGGCATTGAGCGCATCGCGGTTCACCGAGCGCGACGGCTTGTCGTGGTAGCGCGGGTCGTCGATCCACTCGGGGGCGCCGAGGATGTGGCAGAAGCGCTCCCAGATCTTCGAGCCGAAGACGGCGATGTTCAGGTAGCCGTCGCGCGCCTTGTAGACGCCGGTCGGGATGCTGGTCGGGTGGAAGTTGCCGGCCTGCGTGCCGACCTCGCCGTCGATGAGGTAGCGCGCGGTCTGGAAATCCATCATGTAGACCATCGACTCGAGCAGCGAGGTGTGCAGAAACTGCCCGCGGCCCGACACCTCGCGCTCGAGCAGCGCCACCAGGATGCCCTGCGCCGCGAAGATGCCTGCGCACAGGTCGGCGATCGGGATGCCCACGCGCACCGGCCCGTCACCCTGCAGGCCGGTGACCGACATCAGCCCGCCCATGCCCTGCGCAATCTGGTCGAAGCCCGGGCGCTTGGCGAGCGGGCCGGTCTGGCCGAAACCCGAGATGCTGGCGTAGACCAGGCGGGGGTTGTCGGCGGCCAGGGTCTCGTAGTCGATGCCGAGACGGAATTTCACGTCGGGCCGGAAGTTCTCGACCACCACGTCGGCGCCGGCGATCAGGCGCTTCAGGGTCTCGATGCCTTCGAACTCCTTGAGGTTGAGCGTGATCGAGCGCTTGTTGCGGTGCGTGTACTGGTAGTCGGAGCCGTCCTGCCCGCCGAGCGTGTCGTCGCCGCGCATGTGTTCGGGCATCTGCACCTGGATCACGTCGGCGCCCCAGTCGGCCAGCTGGCGGCAGGCCGTGGGGCCGGCGCGCACCTGGCTCAGGTCGATGACGCGGAAGCGCTGCAGGGCGGAAGAGGCGGGCAAGTGCGGCATGAAAGGGGCAAGGTGGCGAAGCGACGGGCGGCTCCGGATGCCGGCCATTGTTCGGATCGACCACCTAAAGTGTCAACACTTTCAAGATAATCGCAAACCCTTATCGCACAGAGATCGACACTCGTGCAGCATCCACAGGCTTCGAAACGACGGCATCGCTGCATGCCGCGCACCCCCCAGGAGACCGCCATGCAACGCCGCACCTTCGCCTTTGCGATTCCCCCCGCCCTGCTCGGACTGCACGGGGTCGCCACCGCCCAGGACTTTCCGAACAAGCCGATCCGCTACATCGTTCCGGTGGCCGCCGGCGGCGGCAGCGACATGGTCGGCCGCACCGTGACCGAGCGCTGGGGCAAGCTGCTGGCCCAGACCTTCGTGGTCGACAACCAGGGCGGTGGCGGCGGCGTGATCGCCTCGCAGAACACGGCACGCGCGCCGGCCGACGGCTACACGCTGATGCAGGGCTACGTCGCCACGCACGGCACCAGCCCGGCCACGCGCAAGCTGCCCTACGACGCGGTCAAGGACTTCACGCCGATCGGGATGATCGGCGGCACGCCCAACGTACTGGTCGTCAACGTCGACGTGCCGGCCAAGGACTTCCAGCAGTTCGTCGCCTATGCGAAGTCGAACCCCGGCAAGGTGAGCTACGGCTCTGCCGGTGCGGGTTCGCTGACGCACCTGACGATGGAACTCTTCAAGCAGCAGACCGACACGCAGATGACGCACGTACCCTACCGCGGCATCGCGCCGGCCTTCACCGACCTGATGGGCAACCAGACGCAGGCGATGTTCCCGGGGCTCGCCGCCGCCATGCCGCACATCAAGTCGGGCCGCGCCCGGCCGCTGGCCGTGACGGGCAAGACGCGCCATCCACAGCTCAAGGACGTGCCCACGCTCGAGGAGCTCGGGCTCAAGGGCTTCGACGCGATGCAGTGGTACGGCGTGGTCGGCCCGGCCGGCATGCCGGCCGATGTGGTGAAGCGGCTCAACGACACCCTCAACGCCGTGCTCAAGGCGCCGGACCTCAGCGAGAAGCTGTCGGTCGAGGCGGTCGAGCCGATGCCGATGACCCCGAAGCAGTTCGGCGACTACATCCGCGCCGACCTCGCGCGCTGGACGCAACTGGCGCGCGACCGCAAGATCGAACTCGACACCTGAGGCCACGCGCTCCCCGTCTCCCTTTTTCCTTCCCACCTCAGACCTCACCATGGCACGCAACACCCAGGTCCCCGCCGACCACAACGCCCCGCCCATCACCCGCATCCTGGCCGAGTACGTGGCCAACCATCCGTCGCGCGGCTGGAGCGACGCGGTGGATCGCGAGGCGCACCGCACCTTCCTCAACTGGCTGGGCTGCGCCGTCGGTGCCGCCCACCACGAAGCGGCCGACGCAGCGCTGGCCGCCGTGCAGACGCTGCAGCCGGCACCGCAGGCCACCATCCTCGGGCGCGCCGAGAAGGTCGACATCGCGAGCGCGGCGCTGCTCAACGGCATCACCTCGCACACCTTCGACTTCGACGACACGCACCTCAAGACGATCATCCATCCGGCCGGCCCGGTCGCATCGGCGGTGCTCGCGCTGGCCGAGCACACCGGCGCCAGCGGGCGCGCGGTGCTCGACGCGCTGGTGCTGGGCATCGACGTCGCCTGCCGCCTGGGCAACACCGTCTACCCCGAGCACTACGACCGCGGCTGGCACATCACCGGCACCACCGGCATGTTCGGCGCGGCGGCCGCCTGCGCGCGGCTGCTGGGCCTGAACGCCGACCAGACGCAGATGGCGCTGGGCATCGCGGCGTCGCAACCGGTCGGCCTGCGCGAGCAGTTCGGCACCATGACCAAGCCCTTCCACCCCGGCGGCGCCGCCCGCGCCGGCCTGATGTCCGCGTTGATGGCCAAGCACGGCTACACGGCCAGCGCGAAGGCCATCGAGGCGCCGCGCGGCTGGGCCCAGGTGTCGTCGACCAAGTACGCGTGGAACGAGGTCACCGACGAACTGGGCGAGCGTTTCGAGATCTCCTTCAACAGCTACAAGCCCTTCGCCTGCGGCATCGTGATCCACCCGAGCATCGACGCCTGCGTACAGCTGCGCGAGCGCGGCGTGCAACCCGAACAGGTCGAGCGCATCGAGCTCAAGGTGCATTCGCTGGTGCTCGAACTCACCGGCAAGAAGGAGCCGGCCGACGGCCTGAGCGCCAAGTTCAGCGTGTACCACGGCTGCGCTGCGGGCCTGGTCTTCGGGCGCGCCGCGGAAGAGGAATTCGCCGACGACATCGTCAACCGCCCCGACGTGGTCGCGCTGCGCCGCAAGGTGGTCGCGACCGTCGACGACAGCATCGACGAAGCCAGCGCCGACGTGACGGCAGTGCTCACCGATGGCCGCCGCGAGCACGTGTTCGTCGAGCACGCGATCGGCTCGCTGCAGCGCCCCATGAGCGACGCCGACCTGGAGCGCAAGTTCCACGGCATGTCCGACGCGGTCATCGGCGCCGAGGCGACCGACCGCCTGCTGAAGGCCTGCTGGGCATTGGCCGACGCGACGGACGTGCGCAGCCTCACCGCACTGGCACGGCCATGAGCACGAACCCTTCACCGTTTTCCACGGGGCGGCGCCAGCTCTGCGCGGCCGGCGCGCTGCTCCTGGCCGGTTGTGCCAGCACCGCCACCCCACCGCCCGCCGACGCCATCGCCCAACTCGGCAGCACCGGCACGTTGCGCGCCGCCATCAACTTCGGCAACCCGATCCTGGCGAACCGCGGCCCGGCGGGCGAGCCGACCGGCGTCTCGGTCGACCTGGCGCGCGAGGCGGCGCGCCGGCTCGGCCTGCCGATCGAACTCGTGCCCTTCAACTCCGCCGGTGCGGTGGTCGAGGCGGTCAAGGCACGCCAGGTCGACCTGGCCTTCGTCGCCATCGACCCGGTGCGCGCGGCCGACACCGAGTACACGGCACCCTACGTGATCATCGAAGGCGCCTACCTGGTCCGCAACGGCTCCGCGCTGCAGCGCAACGAGGACGTCGACCGCCCCGGCACGCGCGTGGTGGTCGGCCGCGGCAGCGCCTACGACCTGTTCCTCACACGGGAGATCAAGGCCGCCACGCTGGTGCGGGCGCCCACCTCGCCGGCCGTGACCGACATGTTCCTGGCGCAGAACCTCGACGTGGCGGCCGGCGTGCGGCAGCAGCTGGAGGCCGACGCGAAGCGCGTCGGCGGCGTGCGGATGCTGCCGGGCCGCTTCATGGTCATCGAGCAGGCCATGGGCGTGCCCAAGGGCCGCACGGCGGCACAGGCCTGGCTCAGCCGCTACATTGAAGAGATGAAGGCCACCGGCTTCGTGGCGCAGTCCCTGCAACGGCACGCCATCGAAGGCGCTGCCGTGGCCCCGCCTCGCAGCATCCCTTGAACCACGAAAGGACGTCCATGAAGTTGAAGCGTTCCCATGCACTCGCCGCCGTCGCGCTGGCCACCACCCTGGCCCTGCCGGCCGTCGCGCAGACCGTGAAAGTGACGTCGCTCGGCGGCATCGACGGGGAGTTCTGCCCGCAGGACCGTGCACTGGTCTTCGAAGACCCCAACGGCACCCGCATCCTGTACGACCCGGGCCGCACCGTGGCGGGCGCCGCCGACCCGCGGCTGGGCAAGATCGACATCATCCTGGTGAGCCACATGCATGGCGACCACGTCGGCAATGCGCACAACAAGGCGCCGAATTCTGGCAGCTGCGAGAGCCCCGACATGTCGGTCTCGGCCATGCCCAACTCGAGCGCGGTCAACATCGCGCTGGCCAAGAAGTCGAAGATCGTGACGGGCAGCGAGATGCCGCCCTTCTTCGCGGCCAAGCTCAAGGCCAACGGCGGCAACCCGGCGGATTCGATCCTGGCGCGCTTCGGCGGCAGCGTGTCGCTCGGCGGCGTGCGCATCGCCACGGTGAGCGCGCAGCACAGCAACGGCGTCGACCCCGACTACATCGGCGGCGACCTCGGCAAGGCCATGAAGGACGCGGGCATCGCCGGCGACGTCGGCCTGGCCACGGGCTTCGTGCTGCGCTTCAGCAACGGGCTCGTCGCCTACCTGTCGGGCGACACCGGCATCGTGGCCGACCAGGAACGGGTGGTGCGCGACTACTACAAGGCGAAGCTCGCGGTCATGAACATGGGCGACGGCTTCACCACCGGGCCGGCCGAATCGGCCTTCGTGATCAACGAACTGGTCAAGCCGGCGTCGGTGATCGCCTCCCATGCCAACGAGGTCGGCACGGTCAATGGCAAGGCCCGGCCGGGCAGCAAGACCGAGGCCTTCGTGAAGGCGGTGAAGGTGCCCGTGCACATCCCGCTGTCGGGCGTGACCATGGCCTTCGACGCGGCCGGCACCTGCACCGCCGGCTGCTGACGCCGGCCGGTCCCCTTCCGCCGCATCACTCGATGTCGCAGCGCCCCAGGTAGTGCTTGGGCGTCTTGCCCATCACGCGGCGGAACATGGCGGTGAAGGCGCTGGGGCTCTCGTAGCCCAGGTCCATCGCCACGGTGGTGACGGCGGTGCCCATCGAGAGGCGCCGCAGCGCTTCCATCAGGCGCAGTTGCTGGCGCCACATCGTGAAGGTGATGCCGGTCTCGTCGCGGAACAGCCGCGTGAGCGTGCGGCGACCCAAGGCCCCGAAACGCGCCCAGTCCTCGAGGTCGCCTTCGCGGCCCGGGTCGGCCAGCAGCGCCTTGCAGATGCGCAGCAGGCGCGGGTCGTTGGGCATGGGCACATGCAGCGGCACCTTGGGCGCCGCGCAGATCTCGTCGAGGATGAGCCGCATCACGCGGCCGTCGCGCCCCGCCTCGTCGTACAGCAGCGGGATGTCGATGGCCTCGATGATGAGCTGGCGCATCAGCGGCGACACCTCGATCACGCAGCACTCGTCGGGCAGGTCGGGCGACGCATCGGGCTGGATGTAGAGCGAGCGGTTCGACACGGGCTGGCCGCGCGCGTGCATTTCATGCTCGATGCCGCCGGGCACCCACACGGCACGGTTGGGCGGCACCAGCCAGGCGCCTTCCTGAGTGTGCAGCGTGAACATGCCCTTGACCGCATAGGCCAGCTGCGCGCGCGGGTGCGAGTGGCGCGGGACGATCATCGACGGCTCGGGATCGTGCTCCACGATGATCATGGAGACCGGTCGCGGGATGTCCTGGTAATCGACGGCGAGCTGGCTGCGGACGGGATTCGGACTGTGCATCACGGTTCTTTCGCACGCAAGAAATGCGCCAAAACAGGACGGCCGACTCTGGGGCGCGCCACCGAAAAGGTCAAGTCGCCGCCACGATGGCCCGCACGAAACAGAACTCGGCTCGAACCGTGCAAACAGCACAGGGGGGCGTCCCTACACTGAATTCGCCTTTCGACGGACACCGCACTGCCAGTGCACAGCCCCCTCTCCTTCTCTCCCAAGGACACCTCATGAAGAAGCGCGAATTCCACAAGTTGTTGCTAGCGGGCGGCGCCCTGGGCCTGGCCGAATTTCCACTGGGCCTGACGCAGGCTTTCGCCCAGGGAACGGGCGGCGTCAAGGGCGGCACGCTCAACTCCATCGTCCAGCCCGAACCGCCCATTTTGAACCTGGCGGTGAGCCAGCTCACGCCGACGCAGATGGTGTCGGGCAAGATCTTCCTGAGCCTCTTGACCTACGACGTCAACTTGAAGCCGATGCCCAGCCTGGCCAAGAGCTGGACCATCTCGCCCGACGGCAAGACCTACACCTTCAACCTCGAGCCCAAGGCCAAGTGGCACGACGGCAAGCCGCTGACGGCCGAGGACGTGGTCTACACGGCGATGGAATTCCTGCCGCTCACGCACCCGCGCGCCAAGGCGATCTTCGGCCGCTGCGAATCGATCACCGCACCCGACGCCCACACCGTGGTCTTCAAGCTCAAGGAGCCCTTCGGCCCCTTCATCGGCGCCTTCGACATCTCGAACCTGCCGGTCATGCCCAAGCACATCTACGCCGGCACCGACGTGGTCAAGAACCCGGCCAACCTGAACCCGATCGGCTCGGGCCCCTTCAAGCTGAAGGAATGGGTGCGCGGCTCGCACATCCACCTGGTGCGCAACGACGACTACTTCAAGCCCGGCCTGCCCTACCTGGACGCCATCATCTACCGCGTGGTGCCCGACGGTGCCTCGCGCGCCCTGGCGCTGGAGAACGGCACGGTGCAGCTCACGCAATGGACCGACCTGGAGCTGTTCGACGCCCAGCGCCTCTCCAAGAAGCCGAACCTGGCCGTCACGACCAAGGGCTACGAGTACTTCGCGCCCATCATGTGGCTGGAGATCAACAACCGCAATGCGCCGCTGAACGACAAGCGCTTCCGCAAGGCGGTGATGCACGCGATCGACCGCACGTTCATCAAGGACAAGATCCTCTACGGCTTCGGCAAGGTCGCGACCGGCCCGGTCAACTCGAAGACGAAGTTCTACGAGCCGAACGTCACGACCTACGACTTCTCGATCGCCAAGGCCAAGGCGCTGCTCGACGAGATGGGCCTCAAGCCCGACGCCAAGGGCGTGCGCACCACCGTGCGCCTGCCGGTATCGCCCTACGGTGAGATGGTGCAGCGCACCTGCGAATACATCCGCCAGTCGCTCGCCAAGGTGGGCATCGCGGTGGTGCTGGAGTCGACCGACCCGGGCAGCTACACGCAGCGCATCAGCAACTGGGACTTCGACATGAACCTGTCGTGGCTGTACCAGTTCGGGGACCCGGCCCTGGGCGTGACGCGCAACTATGTGTCGAGCAACATCCGCAAGATCCTCTTCACGAACACCGAAGGCTACGTGAACCCGCAGGTCGACAAGCTGGCCGACGAGGCCGCCGTGGCAGTGGAGGATGCGAAGCGCCAGGCGCTCTACAGCGAGATGCAGAAGATCATCGTGGACGAGGTGCCGATCGCCTGGCTGGTCGAGATGGAGTTCCCGACGATCTACGACAAGCGTCTGCAGAACCTGGTGACGAGCGCCATCGGCATCCACGAGAGCTTCGACACGGTCTACTTCAAGGGCTGAGCACCGGCCACCATGAATCTTCAATGGCTCAAAGGCCTGGGCGCACTCGGTGTGCGCCTGGGCAAGATGGTGGCGGTCATCCTGCTGATCGCCATCTTCAATTTCATGCTGGTGCGCGCGGCGCCCGGCGACCCGGCACTCGTGATGGCGGGCCAGTCCGGCGCCACCGACGAGGCCTTCCTCAAGCGCGTGCGTGCCGAATACGGCCTCGACCAGCCGATGCCCACGCAGCTCGCCACCTACCTGGGCAAGGTGGTGCGGCTCGACCTGGGCTATTCGCACCGGCAGCAACGCACCGTGCTCAGCGCCATCCTCGAGCGCCTGCCCGCCACGCTGCTGCTGACCCTCTCGGCCTTCGCCATCTCGCTCGTGGGCGGCGTGGTGCTCGGCAGCCTGGCCGGTGTGCGCGCCGGCAAGCTGTCCGACACGCTCATCAGCCTGCTCGCGCTGGTGATCTATGCGACGCCCGTCTTCTGGCTCGGCCTGATGCTGGTGCTGCTTTTTTCCGTGCAGCTGGGCTGGCTGCCGGCCTTCGGCTACGAAACCATCGGCGTGACGATGAGCACCTGGGCCGGCATCGTGGACAAGCTCAAGCACCTGGCGCTGCCCGCCTTCACGCTGGGCATGCTGTACCTGGCCATCTATGCGCGGCTGATGCGCTCGTCCATCATCGAAGTGAGCCACCAGGACTACGTGAAGACCGCGCGCGCCAAGGGCGCCTCGGACAGCCGCATCCTGTGGCGCCACATGCTGCGCAACGCGCTGCTGCCGGTGGTGACCATGGCCGGCGTGCAGGCCGGCACGCTGATCGGCGGCTCGGTCGTGATCGAGACCGTGTTCGCCTGGCCGGGCCTCGGCCGCCTCACCTACGACGCCGTGCTGCAGCGCGACTACCAGGTGATGCTGGGCGTGTTCCTGGTGCTGTCGGTGCTGGTGATCTTCTTCAACTGGCTGACCGATCTGCTCTACCGGGTGATCGACCCTCGCATCAAGGCCGCATGACAAGGCCGACCACGCGATGAAACAAATCTTCAAATCCTTCCTGCGCCATCCGAGCGGCATGCTCGGCCTGGTGATCCTGGTCGCGGTGATCGTGCTGGCCGTGACGGCGCCGATCTTCTTCCCGGGCGACCCCTGGGACACGGTGGCCGCACCGTTCACGCCGCCGCAGACCGACGGCATGCTGCTGGGCAGCGACAGCCTGGGCCGCGACATCGCCTCGGGCATCGCACACGGCACGCGCGTGTCGCTCATGATCGGCATCACGTCGACGCTGGTCGCGCTGATCATCGGCGTGGTCGTCGGCGCGCTGTCGGGCTACGTGGGCGGCCGCGTCGGCGAGTGGCTGATGCGCTTCACCGAGCTGTTCCAGACCATTCCGGCCTTCATGCTGTGCATCCTGCTGGTGGCGATCCTGCAACCGTCGATCAGCAACATCGTGATCGCCATCGCGCTGGTGAGCTGGCCGCAGGTGGCGCGCCTCACGCGGGGCGAATTCCTTGCGCTGAAGGAGCGCGAGTTCGTGCAGGCTGCACGCTGCCAGGGCGAGTCGCCGCTGTCGCTGATCGTGCGCTACATCCTGCCGAACGCGCTGTCACCGATCATCGTGGCGGGCTCGCTGGCGATCGCCAGCGCGATCCTGATCGAGAGCGCGCTGAGCTTCATGGGCCTGGGCGACCCCAACCTCATGAGCTGGGGTTTCATGATCGGCGCCGCCCGCACCATGCTGCGTCAGGCCTGGTGGATGAGCTTCTTCCCCGGCGTCGCCATCCTGCTCACCGTGCTGGCCATCAACCTGGTCGGCGAAGGACTCAACGACGTGCTGAATCCGAGGATCTCGCGCCAATGACCGCCTCGAATTCATCCTCTCCGCTGCTGTCGATCCAGGACCTGTCGATCGTCCTGCCGAGCTCGGGCGACCGCGCCTACGCGGTGGAGCGCCTGTCGCTGGACATCGCCGAGAACGAGATCGTCTGCCTGGTCGGCGAATCGGGCTCGGGCAAGTCGATGACGGCGCACGCCATCCTCGGCCTGCTGCCGCCGCGCGTGACCATCGACGCCCAGAGCCGCGTGCTGCTCGAAGGCACCGACCTCACGAAGCTCGACGACGCCGCCATGCGCAAGCTGCGCGGCGAGCGCATCGCGATGGTGTTCCAGGAGCCGATGAGTGCGCTCAACCCGCTGCAGCGCATCGGCGCCCAGGTGGCCGAGGCGCTGCAGCTGCACAACACGGCCGGCCTGAGTGCCACGGCCATCGAGGAGCGCTGCATCGCGATCATCGACGCGGTGGGTTTGCCGTCGCCGAAACAGATCGTGCGCAGCTACCCCTTCCAGCTCTCGGGCGGCCAGCGCCAGCGCGTGATGATCGCGATGGCCCTGCTCAACAACCCGCGGCTGCTGCTGGCCGACGAGCCGACCACCGCGCTCGACGTGACCACGCAGCGCCAGATCCTCGACCTGATCCAGACGCTGCAGGCCGAACGCAAGATGGGCGTGCTCTTCATCACCCACGACTTCGGCGTGGTGGCGGACATTGCCGACCGCGTGGTGGTGATGCGCCACGGCCGCGTGGTCGAGCAGGGCACGCGCGACGCGGTGCTGCGCAACCCGCAGCACGCGTACACGCAGGCGCTGATCGCCGCGGTGCCCGGGCGCCATGCGCGCAGCACGGCGCTGTCCGGCAAGACGGCCGAGCCGCTGCTGAAGATCGAGCAGTTGAGGAAGACCTTTGTCTCGAAGTCGGGCCTGTTCTCACCGCCGCGCACGGTGGTGGCGGCCGACGGCATCGACCTGGCGATCCAGGACGGCGAAACAGTGTCGGTGGTCGGCGAATCGGGCTCGGGCAAGTCGACGCTGGGCCGCATGGTGATGCGCCTGATCGAGCCCGACAGCGGCACCATCACCTTCGCCGGCCAGCCGGTGCTGGGGCAGGACGCGGCGGCGCTGCGCGCGTACCGCAAGCAGGTGCAGATCATCTTCCAGGACCCCTTCGCTTCGCTCAATCCGCGGCAGAAGGTGGGCGATGCGATCGCGCGCGGGCCGATGATCTACGGCGCTTCGCGCGCCGAAGCGCTCAAGGCCGCGGCGGCGCTGCTCGATCGCGTGGGGCTTGGCGCCTCGGCCGTGAACCGCTTCCCGCACGAGTTCTCGGGCGGCCAGCGCCAGCGCATCTCGATCGCACGCGCACTGGCGCTCAAGCCGCGCCTGCTGATCGCCGACGAGGCGGTGTCGGCGCTCGACGTGTCGATCCAGTCGCAGGTGCTCGCGCTGCTGGCCGAACTCAAGGCCGAGCTGGGCCTGACCATGATGTTCATCACCCACGACCTGCGCGTGGCCGCCGAGATCTCGAATTCGGTGGTGGTGATGCAGAAGGGCCGGATCGTCGAGCGCGGCGCACCAGGGCAGCTCTTCAGCAACCCGCAGCATGCGTACACGCGCACGCTGCTGGGCGCGATGCCGGGGCTGGACTTCTTCGAACACAGGCTGGCGGCATGAGCATGGCAACCACGGCCAGAATATCGTGCGCGTCGCGTCGCCTTCGAGGACCGCGAGCGCGAACACCGACCTGACCACGCTGCCGGCGTACCACGCGCTGGCCCAACATCTGATATCCGTTTCATGACCGCTCCTACCGTCGTCGCCCTCCTGAGCCACACCGCCAAGCTCGATTTCCTGCGCCCCATGCTGGTGGCGGCCAACCCGTCGCTCGACGTCGTCACCTGGCCCGATCCGCGCTGCTTCGACGCCGAAGTGGCGGTGTGCTGGAACTCCCCGCCCGGCGTCTACGCGAAGATGCCCAGGCTCCGCCTGGTGCACAGCATCGCCGCTGGCGTCGACAACGTCGTCGCCGAGCAGGACGTGAGCGCCTTGCCGGTCTGCCGCGTGGTCGACCCGATGCTGGCCGAGGGCATGCTGCAGTTCGTGCTGTGGGGCGTGCTGCACTTCCACCGCAAGCTCGACCAGGCGATGGCCAGCCAGCGCATCCAGCAATGGAAGCGGCCGCTGCAGACGCCCGCGTCGTCGTGCCGCGTCGGGCTGATGGGCATGGGCGAACTCGGCGGCCACATCGCCAGCCGCCTGCCCTTGCTGGGCTACCCGGTGAGCGGCTGGGCGCGCACGCCGCGCGAGATTCCCGACGTGACGATGTTCAGCGGCGACGCCGGCTACCTCGACTTCCTCGCGCAGACCGACGTGCTGGTGTGCCTGCTGCCGCTCACGGCGCAGACGCGCGGCATCCTCGGCGAACGCACCTTCTCGGCGCTGCCGAAGGGCGCGGCGCTGATCCACGTCGGCCGGGGCGAGCACCTGGTCGAGGACGACCTGGTCGCGGCGCTCGGCAGCGGCCAGTTGCGCGGCGCCATCGTCGACGTGTACGAGAAGGAACCGCTGCCCGCCGACCACCCGCTGTGGACCACACCGGGCCTGGTCGTCACGCCGCACATGGCGACCATGGCCACCTACGACGTCGTGGTGCAGCAGGTGGTGCGCAACATCGCGCAGATGCACGAAGGCGCGCCCTATATCAACCAGGTCGACATGGCGCGCGGGTACTGACGCAGCCCGAACCTCCCGAATCTTCACTCGCCACACCCACCAACATGAGCCATCTCGACCCTGCCTTCGCCGCCTCGACCCAAGGCGCCAAGCCGGCGCCGCTCGACCCGCAAGTCCAGCGCTTCGTCCAGCGGATGTCGGCGGACGCGTCGAAGTTTCCGCGCCGCGACACGGTGTCGATCGCCGAAGGCCGCGCCATCGCCGAGCAGGTGCGCGCACCCTGGGCGGCCGGCGGCCCGGTGATGAAGCGCACCACCGAACAGATGGTGCCCACGCGCCACGGCGAGGTGTTGATCCGCACCTACGAGCCGAAGGAACGCCGCATGCCCGGCGCCTTCTTCTACATCCACGGCGGCGGCTTCGTGCTGTTCAGCATCGACACGCACGACCGGCTGATGCGCGAGTACGCCGAGCGTGCCGGCATCGTGGTGATCGGCATCAACTACACGCGCGCGCCGGAAGCGAAGTTCCCGCAGCCGATCGAGGAGTGCATCGACACGGTGCGCTGGCTCATCGACCACGCAGCCGACGTCGGCTTCGATGCGAAGCAGTTCTTCATTGGCGGCGACTCGGCCGGCGGCAACCTGTCGCTGTGCACCGCGATGCATTTCCGCGACCTGGGCAACAGCCCGATCCGCGGCATGGTGCTCAACTACGCGGGCTGCAGCACCGACCTGTACCAGGACTCGGTGGTGCGCTACGGCGCGGGCGACTACGGCCTGTCGCTGCACATGATGGTGTGGTTCTACCGGAACTACCTGGGCCGCAAGGCCGACTACACCGACCCCCGCATGAACCTGCTGGACGCCGACCTGCACGGCATTCCGCCGGCCTTCCTGGTCATCGCCGAATGCGATCCGTTGTACGACGGCCAGATCGAGATGATCGACACGATGAAGGCCGCCGGCGTCGATGTCGACGCGAAGGTCTACGAGGGCACGGTGCACAGCTTCCTCGAAGCCGTCTCGATCGCCGATGTGGCGAGCGTGGCCTTCGACGACACGGTGCGCTGGCTGCAGCAGCACGCTTGACCCCGCCGCCTCGCATGCACCCCCATAAAAGTACACGGAGCCACCTGACATGACCCACCTCACCGACGCCGAAATCCAGACACGCCGCGACCTCGCGTCGCTCTACCGACTGGTCGCTCATTTCAAGATGACCGACCTGATCGACACGCACATCAGCGCGCGCATTCCAGGCACGCCGGACCACTTCCTCATCAACCGCTACGGCGTGCTGTTCCACGAGATGCGGCCGGAAGACCTGGTGAAGATCGACCCGACCGGCGCGGCGGTCGAGGCCAAGGACACGACGGCACCGGTGAACGCCGCCGGCTTCACCATCCACTCGGCCGTGCACATGGCGCGGCACGACCTGGCCTGCGTGATCCATACGCACACGGCCGACGGCATCGGCGTCTCGTGCCAGGAAGAGGGCCTGCTGCCCATTTCGCAGCACGCCCTGAAGTTCTACGGCCACCTCGCGTACCATGACTACGAAGGCATCGCGCTCGACCTCGGTGAGCGCGACCGCCTGGTCGCCAGCCTGGGCCCGCACCGCGCCATGATCCTGCGCAACCACGGCCTGCTGGCCGCGGGCCGCACGATTGCCGAGGCCTTCCTCAACATCTACTTCCTGGAGCGCGCCTGCCAGGCGCAGACGAAGGCGCTCGGCGGCGGGCAGAAGATCATCTACCCGCCCGTGGCCGTGCGCGAACGGACCGCCGACCAGTTCAACCGCGAGGAAGGCCTGGAACATGCGCAGATGGCGTGGGAATCGGCGCTGCGGCTGATCGCCTGAGCCCAGCCCGGTGCTGGGCGGGCCCGGAAACGAAAAAGGCCACCGGGTGCGGTGGCCTTTTCGATTCGAATGTGGAGCGGGATAAGAGACTCGAACTCTCGACCTATACCTTGGCAAGGTATCGCTCTACCAACTGAGCTAATCCCGCATTCAAGCCTTCGATTATAGCCCAGAAATCGGGCCACCGGAATGCGGTTCGGTGGCTGGTGCGTCGTCGGCGCTTCCGTGGTGCAGGCCCAGGCCCATGCCGGCCGCTGCACCCGCGCCACCACCGCCGCCCTGCCCCCCGCCACGCCCGCCGGCCGCTCCCGACGACTTCGAGGCCGCCCCTCCGCGGGCACTGGACCCGGCCACGCGCACCGGCCCCTGCTTGGGGATCGACAGGTCGCCGGGGATGGCCTCGAGGTCGAGCACATCCCGGATGAACGTGCGCAACGACTTCACCAGTTCTGCGGTCTCGATGGCGCGGCCCGCCACCATGTCGTTGGCCGCCTGCACCGCCAATTCGACCTGCACCTGCGTGCCCAGAAGAATCACGTCGGACAGCGCGGCCTCGACCGCATCGCGGATTCGACGGCGCCGGTCCGTCCCCGTGACGCCGCCTCCCGCGCTGGCGTCGGACGGCGGTGAATCGGCGCCGGCAGCGACCTCGGCCCGTGCCAGCGCAGCGTCGGCCGCATCGGCCTTGATCCGAAGTTCGCGCAGGTGGCTCGGGTCGACCGCCAGGTCGCCCGTGAAGGAGCCGCCCAGCGTCTTGTAGGCGGCGATGAGCGTCTTCAGCCGCTCGTTGATCTGGCGGTTCTGGCGCTCGCGGCGCTGCTGGACGCCGTGCATGACCAGCAGGCGGATGCCCACCGCCACCACCGACACGACGATGAGCCCCAGCAGGGTGGAGATCACGCCTTGCCAGGAACTGAAATCAATGGCGTTGCGCATGGTCAGACCATAACGGCCTGTTCGACCCGGGCGGGTCAGCCAATCCTGACTTTACATACGCGACAAGTGGGCGGGCGCTCAGCGCTGCCGCGGGTCCAGCGCGTCGCGCAGGCCGTCGCCCAGCAGGTTGAAGGACAGCACCAACAGGAAGATCGACAGCCCCGGCCAGATCGCCATCCACGGTGCGTTGTCGATGAAGTTCTTGGCTGTGTTGAGCATGCTGCCCCAGCTCGGTGCCGGCGGCTGCTGGCCCAGGCCGAGGAAAGACAGGCTGGCTTCGGCGATGACGGCCGAGGCGATGGCCAGCGTCGACTGCACCATCACCGGCGCCGTGACGTTGGGCAGCACGTGGCGCAGCGCGATGCGCAGCGGCGAATTGCCGACGGCGCGCGCGGCCTCGATGTAATCCTCGACCTTCACGTTGAGCACCTGCGCACGCGTGAGCCGCACGAAGATCGGTGTCGCCGACACGCCGATGGCGATCATCGCGTTGGTCAGGCTCGGGCCGAGGAAGGCAGCCAGCGCAATGGCGAGGATGAGGAAGGGGCAGGCCAGGAAGGCGTCGGTGATGCGCGAGATCAGGCTGTCAACGAAGCCGCCGAGAAAGCCTGCGGCCAGGCCGATCGGCACGCCCAGCATCAGCGAGATCGATACCGACACCACGCCGGCCAGCAGCGAGGCGCGCGTGCCCCAGATGACGCGCGACAGCACGTCGCGCCCGATCTCGTCGGTGCCGAACCAGTGCTCGGCGCTCGGGGCCTTGCGGATCGCGCTCCAGCTGGTGGCGATCGGGTCCTGCGGCGCGATCCACGGCGCGAACACGGCGAGCGCAACGAAGACCAGCACCACGGCCAGGCCGAGCAGCGCGCCACGGCGGCGCCGCAGCCGGCGCCAGGCGCGACGCCACGGGCCCGCAGGCTGCACCGGTGCGCGCGACGCAGTCGAAGGAAAAGAAGGAAGAACGGCCGACATGTTCAGCGCCTGAGCCTTGGGTTGACCAGAAAGTAAGCCATATCGGCCAGGAGATTCAGCAGGATGTACGCGCTGGCCGTGACCAGCACCACGCCCTGCACCACCGAGTAGTCGCGGTTGAAGACCGAGTCGACGATCAGCTTGCCGAAGCCCGGGATGGTGAACACTTGCTCGGTGAGCACCGCGCCCGACAGCAGCGTGCCGAGCTCCAGCGCGCCCAGCGTGATGATGGGCGTGAGCGCGTTGCGCAGCGCGTGCTTGAGCACCACCGTGCGCTCGCTCAGCCCCTTGGCGCGCGCGGTGCGCACGTAGTCGGCCGACAGCACCTGCAGCATCGCGCTGCGCGTGTGGCGCATCAGCACCGCGGCGATGGCGTTGCCCAGCACGAAGGCCGGCATGATCATCGCGGCCAGGTTGGCGCCCAGGTCTTCGAAGGGGCTCACGTAGCCCGACGCCGGCAGCCAGCCCAGCTGCACCGAGAACAGCAGGATCATCAGGATGCCGAGCCAGAAGTTGGGCGTCGACAGCCCCCACAGCGCGAACACGTTGGCCGCGTAGTCCCAAGGCGTGCCGCGCCCCACCGCCGAGACGATGCCCGCCGGAATGCCGATGACCAGCGCGATCGCGAAGGCCAGCAGCGCGAGCTCGAGCGTGACCGGCAGCTTCTGCAGCACCAGCTCGGTCACCGGCTGCTGGCTGCGGATCGACTCGCCCAGGTCGCCGCGCAGCACCCCGCCGACCCAGTACGCATAACGCACCGGCAGCGGCTCGTCGAGGTGCAGCTTGGTGCGCAGATAGGCGATGACGGTCGGGTCCTGGTCCTCGCCCGCGAGGATCTTCGCCGGATCGCCGGGCAGCAGCTGCTGCAACCCGAAGATCAGCATCGATACGAAGATCAGCGTCGGCACCAGGGTGGCGATGCGCTTGACGAGGTACTCAAACATCGGAGCCGGTCAGCAGGTCACGGTGCCATCGACAGGCCGCTCACGCGCAGCAGGCCGTCGGGGATGTTGCGCACGCCGGTGAGCTTGGGGTTGTAGGCCCACAGCCAGTTGCGGTGGTAGAGGTAGACGATGGGGCGTTCCTTCGTCACCCGCGCCGCGATCTGCTCGAAGACCTTCTTGCGCTCGGCCGGCTCGCGCAGCGAGCGCGACTGGTCGAGCAGCTTGTCGGTCTCGGCATCGCAGTAGCCGGTGTAGTTCAGCGGCTGCTTGCAGCCATGGAAGCTGAACAGGTTGCCGTCCGGGTCGGCACGGCCGCTCCACGACAGCACCAGCGCCTCGAAGTCGCCCTTGTCGGCCATGTTCAGCGAGGTCGCGAATTCGGTCGACTGGATCTTCACGTCGAAGCCGGCCTCGCGCGTCATGGCCTGCACCACCAGCGCGATGCGCTGCGCGTCGGACGTGGTCGGCGTCACCAGCGTGAAGCTCGGGTTGGGCACGCCGGCTTCCTTCAGCAGCGCCTTGGCGCGCGCGATGTCGCGCTTGGGCAGCGGCACGTTCTTCGCGTAATAGGCATTGCCCGGCGCGACCCACTGGTTGCCGGCCGTGGCCTCGTTGTCCATCACGACCTGCACCAGGCCCTGGCGATCGAGCGAGAGCTCGAAGGCTTCGCGAATGCGCGGGTCGCGTGCCAGCACGCTGGTCTTGGCCTTATCGCCCTTGGCCAGGTTCACCGTGATGCCCTGGTAGCCGATCTCGGTGATGCGCGAGGTCTTGAGCTTCTTCTCGGCCAGGATCTTCTCCATGTCGCTCGGCGCCACGCGCTCGATGAAGTCGAGCTGGCCCGAACGCAGGTTGGCCAGGCGCACGGTCGCGTCGGGTATCGGCGTGTAGACCACCTTGTCGAAGTGGATCGCGTCCTTGTTCCAGTACTGCGCATAGCGCTCGAGCACGATGCGGTCCTGCGCGATGCGCTCGGTGAACTTGAATGGGCCCGAGCACACCGGCTTGGTGCCGAACTTGTCGCCGGCCGCTTGCGCCGCCTTGGGCGACACCATCATCCCGGCGCGGTCTGCCAGTTGCGCGAGCAGCGGCGAGAACGGTGCCGACAGGTTGAGCCGCACCGTGGCCGCATCGATCACGTCGACGCTCGCCACCGGCGCGAGTTCGCCGCGACGCGCCGAGCCGGGCAGGTTCTTGTGGCGCTCGATGTTGAACTTGACCGCCGCCGCATCGAACTTCTCGCCATCGTGGAAGGTGACGCCGGGGCGCAGCTTCATCGTGAGCGCCTTGCTGTCGGCCGACCACTCATAGGCGGTGGCCAGCTGCGGCACGATATTGAGCTTGTCGTCGATGTCCAGCAGCTTGTCGCACAGCCCGCTGAACACGATGCGGCCGACGAAGCTGCGGGCCAGCGAGGGGTCGAGCACGTCGGGGTCTTCGGCCAGGCCGACGCGCAGCGTCTGGGCCTGCGCGGTCATCGGCACCAGCGGCAACAGCGGGGCCAGCGCGAGCAGCAGCGCCGGCAGGAAGGTGGGTTTAACGCGTTTCATGGGCGAGGTCTCCAGGAGAAGAAGGAACGACGAAGGCGGACTGCAGCCGTTCGAGCCGGCGTTGCAAGGGGGTGGGGGCGGCGCGGGCGGGCAGCACGGCCGGCGGCGAGATCTCGCGCCAGAAGTGGCAGGCCACCGACTGCGCGCCGGTGTCTTCGAGCTGCGGCGCCTGCTGCGAACACAGTTCGCGCGCATGCGGGCAGCGGGTGTGGAAGTGGCACCCCGTGGGCGGGTTCATCGGGCTGGGCACGTCGCCGGCCAGCACCATGCGCTCGCGCCGCACGCCGGGCTCGGGCAACGGGATGGCCGACAGCAGCGCCTGCGTGTACGGGTGCCGCGGTGCCGCGAAGAGAGAACGCTTGTCGCCGATCTCGACGATGCGGCCGAGGTACATCACGGCGATGCGCGTGGCGATGTGCTTGACTACCGCGAGGTCGTGCGCGATGAACATGTAGGCCAGCCCGTAGCGCCGCTGCAGGTCCTGCAACAGGTTCACCACCTGCGCCTGCACCGACACGTCGAGGGCGGACACGGCCTCGTCACAGACGATCAGCTTGGGCTCGACCGCCAGCGCCCGCGCGATGCCGATGCGCTGGCGCTGCCCGCCCGAGAACTCGTGCGCGTAGCGCTGCGCATGCTCGGGCGCCAGGCCCACGGTGTGCAGCAACTCGGCCACGCGCTCGCGATGTCGCCCCGTGTGCAGGCCGTGCAGCATCAGCGGTTCGGCCAGCGTCTGGCCCACCGTCATGCGCGGGTTCAGCGACGCGTACGGGTCCTGGAAGATGATCTGCATCTCGCGCCGACGGGCGCGCAGCGCGACGGCATCAAGCGTGCCGAGGAGCTTGCCGTCAAGGCGCACGTCGCCGACGGTCGGCTCGATCAGCCGCAGCACCAGCCGGCCCAGCGTCGACTTGCCGCAGCCCGATTCGCCGACCACGCCCAGCGTCTCGCCGCGTTCAATCCGCAGGTCGACGCCATCGACCGCGCGCACCGCGCCTTTCACGCGACCGAGCAGGCCGCGGCGCACCGGGAAGTGCTTGACCAGGCCGTCGACCTGCAGCAGGGGTGTCGTCGCTTCGCTCACGCAGCCACCGCCTCGGCGGCGTGCGCCATCAACACGTCGGGGTCGAGCGGCGCACGCCAGCAGGCGGAGCGATGCTGCGGCGCGACCTCGGTCAACACCGGGTCGTCTTCGCGGCACTTCGCGATGGCGAAGGGGCAGCGCTCCGCAAAGCTGCAGCCCGGCGGCCGACGCAGCGGGCTGGGCACCTGGCCCTCGATGGAAGCGAGGCGCGTGCGCTCGCCGTCGAGACGCGGGATCGAGCCCAGCAGGCCGATCGTGTACGGATGCTGCGGCGCGTCGAACAGCGCCTGCACCGGCGCCTGCTCCACCACACGGCCGGCGTACATCACGACCACTTCGTCCGCCACCTCGGCCACCACGCCCAGATCGTGCGTGATGAGGATGATGGCCGTGCCCGTCTCCTGCTGCAGCTCGCGCATCAGCTCGAGGATCTGCGCCTGGATGGTCACGTCCAGCGCGGTGGTGGGCTCGTCGGCGATCAGCAGGCGCGGATCGCAGGCCAGCGCCATCGCGATCATGGCGCGCTGGCGCATGCCGCCCGAGAGCTTGTGCGGGTGCTCGTGAAAACGCTGCTCGGGCGCCGGGATGCGCACCTTGCGCAGCATGGCGATGGCGCGCTCGGCGGCCTCGGCCCGGCCGATGCGCCGGTGCCGCATCAGCCCTTCGACGATCTGCTCGCCGATGGTGAAGACCGGGTTCAGCGAGGACATCGGCTCCTGGAAGATCATCGCCATGCCGTTGCCGCGCAGGTCCTGCATGTCGCGCTTGGACGCGCCGACCAGCTCGCGGCCCTCGAACACGATCGACCCGCCGCGGATGCGGCCGGGCGGGTTCGGCACCAGGCCCATGATCGACAGCGAGGTCACGCTCTTGCCGCACCCCGATTCGCCGACGATGGCCAGCGTGCGGCCGGCATCCACCGAAAAGCTGACGCCGTCGACCGCCGGGAATTCGCCATCGTCGGTCGTGAAATGCGTGCGCAGGTCGCGCACTTCGAGCAGGGCCGTCATGGGTCAGCGGGGTGTGGCGTGAAAGCGCTCGATGCGCGCTTCGATCTCGGCGCGGTCGATCACGCCGACGGGGTCGTGGCGGCCGGCCAGGCAGGCCATGAAGGGCTGGTAGCGCGTCAGGCTCGTGCGGTAGAGGCGCTGCAGTTCGATGATCGGCTCGGCGTGGTCGTCGACGCGCAGATCGAGCTGCGGGTAGTCCTCGTCCGTGTGGATGCGCAAGGCCGCGGCCTGCTTGCCGCGCTTGTCGCCGCCGGCCGCCTCGCCCGCCGCCATGGCGGCCAGCAGCCGTTCGGCCAGCGGCAGGCCCGCCGTGTCGCGGTACGCCTGGGCGGTCGCCTCGATCACCTGTGGGCCGGCGAGCATGTTGCCGGCGACGCTGAAGTCGTCGCCGATCAGGTGGCCGCACCAGTCGACACAGTGGTCGCCCGTCCACGCCACGGCCGGACCCGTGGCCGGGAGCACTTGCAGCTGGCGTTGCGCGCGCCCGGCGTCGGCCGATGTCAAGGCCTCGACGACTTCGGCGGCCGGACGACCGCCGCTCAGCAGGTCGAGGCCGGCGGGCCCGTACAGGGGGTTCATCAGCGCCTGCGTGGCGATGGCGCCGACGCCGCGCCGCGTGTGGACGCACAGCGCGCCGACGGCAAAGAAGCGGCTGGCGATCGCCACGCCGACATGCCCACGCGCGTCGCGGGCGAGGATCGACCAGGTCATCGCGCTCGGCGAACCGTCAGCCCCGGCCGGCTCATCGAGCCCGTCGCTTTTGCTGCAATGGCATATGTCTCTGGACGCATCGTGCACTCGTGGTGAAAAAACACGATCTTGTGTGCAAGAGCTGTGCCAAGCGCCTTGCCGCGCCCCCCCGGCATCGCCGCCTCGAGACAGACCGTCCGCCGAGCGATATGCTTCGCGGCTTCGCGACTGCGGAGGGTTCAGATGCTTCCCACGGTCATGGCGCTCATGGCGACCGTCGTCCTGCTCGTCTGGATGGGGTTCTTCATGATGGGCTCGCTGCCCCTGCTGGTGCTCAAGCACGACACCCCGCTGGACGCGCGCTTCATCCGGGGCCTGTTCGACGTCTACTACCTGGCCGTGATGCCGACCGCGAGCGCGGCAGCACTCAGCTATGCCTGGACCGGCAGACCGTTTTTCGCGCTGGGCATGGCCTGCATCGCGGCGCTGGCGTTCGCATTGCGCCGCTGGTTCATCATCCCGCGCATGGACGCCCTGCGCGGGACGGCCCCGGCCACCGACGCCGCAATCCTCCAGTTTCGCCGGCTTCACATCGCCGGGATGGTGCTCAACGTGGCGCAGCTCGCCGCCGTGGCCTGGGCGTTGACGCGGCTGGGTCTCTAACCCGGTACTGGCGCCGCGAAGTCGACGCGGAACGCCGTGCCAGGCGGGCGCACCGCATCGCCCACGCTCAGGCGCCAGCCATGCGCCATTGCGATCTCCTCGCAGATGGCCAGGCCCAGGCCGGCGCCTTCATGGGTGCTGCCCGGGCCACGCCAGAAGCGGGTGAAGAGTTTGGGCTTGTCGTCCTTAGCGATGCGCGGACCCGGATTGCGCACGCACAGGCCGCCCGCATCCAGGCGCACGGTCACGGTGTCGCCGGGCGCCGTGTGCTGGATCGCGTTCTCGACCAGGTTCTTGACGAGGATGAACAGCGCGCTGCCATCGGCCTGAAGGGGCACGGGCGCGGGCGGCGGCAGGTGGTCGACGTGCACGCCGTGGCGTTCGCCCAGGCGCGCCAGGTACGACACGGCGTCGGCCACGACGGTCGAGGCATCGCAGTCCTCGAAGGCGTAGTTGCGGGTTTCGCTGACCTCGGCCAGGTGCAGCAGCTGGTGCACCTGTCGCGCCATCAGGTCGACGTCCTTGAGCAGGTGCTCGCGGCCCGGCTGCGCAGCGATCTCGATTTCGGCCCGGATCAGCGCCAGCGGCGTCTTCAGCTCGTGCGCCGCCGATGCGAGAAATTCCTGCTGCACCCGGTAGCCCTTCTCGAGCCGCTCCAGCGCACTGTTGAAGGCGTCGATGAGCGGCGTCAGTTCGCTGGGCAAGCGCTGCGCGTCGAGCCGCGCCGTGAGGTTGCGCGGTGCGATGCCTGCCGCCACCGCGGAAGCGTCCCGCAGCGGCCGCAGGACGCGGCGCGACGTCCACAGCACGAGCAGGCAGAAGAAGAACACGCCCAGCACCATCGCGCCCACACCGGCCATGAGGGCGATCTTTCCGCCGTTGGTCACCAACAGCGAGACCATCCGTTCGCTGCGCGCGACCTGAACGATGTAGGTCTGGCCGTGTTGTCGCACGGTGGTGGTCAAGACGCGCAGCTTGACGCGGTCGATCGTCGTGCTGCTGTAGTGCGCCGCCGTATCGAGGGGCTCACGCTGCAGCGCCGTCAACGCAGGGCCGGCGGGCGACGCGAGCAGGGTGGCGCCCTGCGCATCCATCACGCGGTAGGCGACGTCCTTGGCCAGCCCGTCGTACATGTGGACGATCTTCTCCGGGAGTTCGACCGCCACCAGGCGGTCTGCCGCGTCGAAGACCATGCCTTCTTCCAGCCGCTCCACGTGGCTCGTGAGATCGTCGCGCACCAGCGAAGCGGCTGGCAGCGACATCACCACGGCGACGCCGGCCCCGATCACCGCCATCACGAGCAGCAGCGAGCCGACCGAGATGGTCAGCAGCTGGACCGTGAGGCTACGGGGCAACCGAAGCGGTGCGAAGCGCATAGCCGTGTCCCCGGACATTGACGATCTGCAGCGCGCTGCCGATGGCCAGCAGCTTCTTGCGCAGGCGATGCAGCGCGACATCCAGCGCGTTGGGCGTGACCGCCTCACCCAGGCCCCAGGCCGCGTTCTCGATGACGCTGCGGCGCACGATCAGGCCGGCGGCGCGCACCAGGCTCAGCATGATCTGGAGTTCCGCCGGTGCCAGCGAGATCGTTTCGTCGCCACAGGCCATGCAGGCGGCCTCCGGCCTCACCTGCAGGTCGGCGTAGGCCGGCGCCAGGCTGCGCAGCGCCGCGGGCCGGCGCATCAGCGCACGCACGCGCGCGACCAGCTCTTCCATCGCAAAGGGCTTGGGCAGGTAGTCGTCGGCGCCAGCCTCGAGCCCGGCCACGCGGTCGTGCAGCGCATCGCGCGCGGTGAGCATCAGGCAGGGCACGCGATGGCCGCCCTGCCGAAGGCGCTTGACCAGGTCGAGCCCGTCGCCGTCGGGCAGGCCGCGGTCGACCACCGCCACGGCATAGCCGCCGGCCATCAGTGCCGTGGCGGCCGAGTCGGCGCGGCCGAAGGTGTCGACCTCGATGCCCGAAGCCGCCAAGGCGCGGGCGATCAGTTCGCCCAGACGCGCATGGTCCTCGACCAGGGCCACACGGTTCATCGGCAGGGTTCTCGCGGCTTCAGAAGCGGTAAAGATAGCCGATGGCGACGGCCGGAACGGTCTTCTTGTCGACCAGCGGGCTGTCCTTGATCTCCTTGCCCAGCGTCGTGGCACTGAGGTCGAGGAAGAGCGACTGGTGCGCGTCGAGCACGTACGCCGTGCGCAGGCCGGCCTGGAAATTGACCGTCGACTTGCCGTCGTACGCGGCGCGCGACGCCGTGGCTTCGGCGCCGGTCACGCCGTAGTAGTAGTTGACGTACTTCTTATCGGCCCACAGCACCGACGCGCGCGGCGTGAAGACGAAGCGGCCGGCCGTGAAGCTGCGCTCGATGCCCAGCCGGGCCTGCGTGCCCTTGCTGTTGCCCGACACGTCGCCCAGCACCTCGAGCGACAGCTTGGCGAAGTCGGCGTTCCAGGTGGCGGCGCCGCCGACCCAGAAGCCGGCCTTGCGCTCGTCCATGCCGTAGAGGATGGGCGCGTCGTCGGCCTTGTAGCCATCGGCAAGCGCGTACTTGCCGCGCAGCGCGAAGGTGAACTGCTCGGTCTTGGCGAATTTCCAGTCGGCGGTCAGACCCGAGAGACGGAAGTACTCGCTGTCGTAGGTCAGCAGTGGCAGCAGCCGCTTGTTGTTGTCGATGCCGGTGTAGGGCAGGCGCTCGACGCCAGCGCCGATACCGAGTCCCCAGACACCGGGGGTTCCGGGTTTCCATTCCTGGGCAGCGACCGCGAAAGACACAGAGAGGGTGCACAGCGACAAGGCAAGGGGTGCGCAGCGGCGCAGGGATGGCAAGGGCATGGAATATCCAGGGGAAATGACAGAGGGCCGCATGGTCGCGGCGCCGGACTTACTGACGCCTTACCGGGCTTTCCGGTCGCGCCGGGATGGCGCACGGGGGAACGAAGGGCACACCACATCAACGCGAACATGCAAGGCTCCGGAACTCAAACCGGCATGCTCGGGCGGGCCGTCTTACCCCCGACTTACCGGCCGCCGCCTTTCAGTCCGGGACGAACTTCGCCTTGAACTTGGCCTCGTCGGCCGCGTCCTCGAAGGTGGCGAGCTGGCCAGCCTTGTTGTCCGCGATCCGATGGGCCGCGAACAGGCTGTAGCGGCCCTTCAGGTAGTAGCTCTCCATCTCGATGAACATGTACGGGTAGGGCACGAACACCTGGTGTGCGAACACCACCCGGTGCAGGTTGCGCGGGTTGGGAAAGAGCTTGTACTCCCCCGTGCTGATGGCTTGGGCGGTGGCCATGGCGCGCGCTCAGGCGGGGTCGCGCACGTCGGCGGTCGGCTTGCTGCCGAAGTCCGCGCGCGCGAGGTAGGCCAGCACCTTGCCGGCGGCCGTCGCGGGCGAATCGAGCAGGCCGTCGGCCTTGAGCTTCTCGAAGCGGCCGCGGTCGGGGAACAGCGCCGCATCGGTGCCGCGCATGGCGATCTGCATGTCGGTGTCGATCACACCGGGCGCGAGCGAGACGATCTTCGCGCCGTTGGAGCGCAGCGCCTCTTCCAGCGCGACGGCGCGCGAGAAGTGGTCCATGCCGGCCTTGGCGGCGCAGTACGGGGCCTGGCTGGCCATCGCGTTGCGGCCCAGGCCCGACGAGATGTTCAGCACCTTGCGCACGCCGCGCCAGTCGGCCGTGGCGCGCAGGAAGGCGGCCGTCAGCAGCAGCGGCGCTTCGAGGCCGATGCGCAGCGACTGCACGAGGTCGGTGGCGTCGGCCTTCTCGAGCGGGCCCAGGCGGCCGACCGTGCCGGCGTTGTTGATCAGCGTGACGCTGTCGAAGGCCGGTGCGTCCTGCTCCTTCAGCCAGGCGCCGACGCGCTCGGCGGCGGCTTCGGGTGCGGCCAGGTCGAAAGACCACTGCAGCAGCGTGGCACCGCCGGCCTTGGCTTTGTCGGCCAGTGCGTCGTCGGTCTTGCGCGAGATGCACACGAGCGTGTGGCCGGCGTCGAGCAGTTGCTCGGCCATGGCACGGCCCATGCCGCGGGAGGCGCCGGTGAGGAGGGTGAGATGCGTGGTGCTGTGCGACGTGCTCATTGCGTTTTGTCCTGAGGGAGAGAGGAGGAGGAAGTGGAATTCGGTGTGATCGCGCTGCTGCGCAGGGCCGCGAGGTCGAGCACGCGCAGGCCGCCGTACTCGACCTGGATCATGCCTTGTGCCTCGAGCGTGCGCAGCGCCTCGTTCACGCGCTGGCGCGACAGGCCGATCAGGTAGGCCAGCTCCTGCTGCGTGATGCGCAGCAGCTCGCCCACGCCGGGGAACAGCACCGGGTTGAACAACGCCGCCAGGTTGCGCGCCACACGCACGTCGGGGTTGTTCTGCCGGTCGGCCTCGCGCGCGGCGATGAACTGGCCGAGCCGCTCGTTGAGCTGGTTCATGACGAAGCGGTTGAAGCCGATGGAATGGTCGAGCAGCCAGTGGAAGTCGTCGATCGGCAGACCGGCCACCACACTGCGGCGCAGCGCCTGGATGTTGTAGCGGTAGGGCTCGCGCTTCATCGCCGTGCCCTCGCCGAACCAACCGCCGGGCGGCAGGCCGCTGTAGGTCATCGAGGTGCCGTCGGCGTTGTCGTTGCTCATCTTGAGCAGGCCTTCGACCACGCCGAACCAGTACGTCGGCGAGCCGCCGATGCGGCAGACCAGGTCGCCCGGCTCCGCCTCGCCGACCACCAGGGCGGCCTCGGTGCGGCGGCGCTCGGTAGCGCTCAGGGCGTCGAGCCAGGGGATGTTGCGCAGTTCGTCCGGCCGCGCGGCGCGGGCACGGTCACGGATGGCGTTGCGCCCGCGATCGGCATGAACCATCGGGAAAGTCCGGGGGAGTGGTGACCCTAGGATTGTCGTTGGAACGACAACTTGGCGTCAAAGCGAAGCCTACAGTCCGCCCATCGTGAACCTTCGCACACCGGTCCCCCCTGCCGCCGACACCTTTCCTCGCCTGCTGCTCGCTCACGCGGCACAGCAGCCCGACGCGCCGGCGGTGCGCGAAAAAGATCTCGGCATCTGGCAGACCTGGACCTGGGCCGACGCTGCACAGGCCGTGCGCGAGATGGCCTGCGGCCTGGCGAGCCTGGGCTTCAGACCCTTCGACAACCTGGCCATCGTCGGCGCCAACCGGCCGCACCTGTACATGGCGGTGGTCGCGGCGCAGAGCCTGCGCGGCGTGCCGGTGCCGCTCTACCAGGACGCGGTCGCGGCAGAGATGGTCTTCATGCTGGGCGATGCCTCGATCGAGTTCGTGATTGCCGAAGACCAGGAGCAGGTCGACAAGCTGCTCGAGTGCCGCGAACTGCAGCAGGCGGAGGGCCAGGCCCACGCCGTCCGCCACATCATCTACGACGACCCGCGCGGCCTGCGCCACTACACGCAGCCGGGGTTGATGAGCTTCGAGCAGCTGCGCGAACGCGGGCGCGCCTTCGAAGCCCTGAACCGCGGGTTCTACGACGCGGCCGTGGCCAGCGGTGTGAGCACCGATGTCGGCGTGATCCTCTACACCTCCGGCACCACCGGTCGGCCCAAGGGCGTGTGCCAGACGCATGCGAGCTTCATCGCGGCGGGCCACGGCGGCGTGGTCACCGACAGGCTCGGCCCGGGCGACAACATCATGAGCTACCTGCCGATGGCGTGGGTGGGCGACCACCTGTTCTCGGTGGCGCAATGGCTGGTCGGCGGCTTCACGCTCAACTGCCCCGAGTCGGCCGCCACCGTGATGAACGACATGCGCGAGATCGGCCCGAGCTACTACTTCGGCCCGCCGCGCACCTTCGAGGGGCTGCTGACCGCCGTGTCGATCCGCATGGAAGACGCGGCTGCCCCCAAGCGCTGGCTGTATGCGAAGGCCATGGCGCTGGCGCAGCGCGTGGGCGCCGACATCCTGAACGGCGCGCCGGTGGGCGCCCTCGACCGCTTCAAGTACGCGCTGGGCAACCTGTTCATCTACGGACCGCTGCGCAACGTGCTGGGCATGAGCCGCATCCGCGTGGCCTACACGGCGGGCGCGGCCATCGGGCCGGACCTGTTCCGCTTCTACCGCTCCATCGGCGTCAACCTCAAGCAGTTCTACGGCCAGACCGAGACCTGCGCCTACGTCTGCCTGCAGCAGGACGGCAAGGTCAAGCTGCAGACGGTCGGCACCGCGGCGCCGGGCATGGAACTGCGCATCGCCGACAACGGCGAGGTGCTGGTGCGCGGCGTGTCGGTGCTCAAGGAGTACTACAAGCGCCCCGACGCCACGGCCGAGGTGCTCGATGCCGACGGCTACTTCCACACCGGCGACGCCGGCGTGCTCGACAGCGAAGGCCACCTGCGCATCATCGACCGCGCCAAGGACGTCGGCCGCCTGCACGGCGGCGCGATGTTCGCGCCCAACTACATCGAGAACAAGCTGAAGTTCTTCCCGCAGATCAAGGAAGCCGTGTGCTTCGGCGATGCGCGCGACCAGGTCTGCGCCTTCATCAACATCGACTACGAAGCGGTCGGCAACTGGGCCGAGCGGCGCGGCCTGGCTTACGGCGGCTATGTCGACCTGGCGGGCAAGCCCGAGGTGCTGACGCTGATCGCGGACTGCGTGCAGAAGGTGAATGCCGACCTGGCCGCCGAGACCGGCATGGCCGACACGCAGATCGCCCGCTTCCTGGTGCTGCACAAGGAGCTCGACCCCGACGACGACGAGATGACCCGCACGCGCAAGGTGCGGCGCGGCTTCGTCGCGCAGAAATACGCGGTGCTGGTCGATGCACTGTACGACGGCAAGGCCGCGCAGTTCATCGAGACGCAGGTGAAGTTCGAGGACGGCCGCACCGGCTCGGTCAGCGCGACGCTGCCGATCGTCGATGCGAAGCGTTATCCCGAAGTGAAGGCCGCTGCATGAGCGATCGAAAAACCGGCGACGTCATCCTCGACGTCCAGAACATCAGCCTGAGCTTTGGCGGCGTGAAAGCGCTGACGGACATCAGCTTCGACGTGCGCGAGCACGAGGTGCGCGCCATCATCGGCCCGAACGGCGCGGGCAAGAGCTCGATGCTCAACTGCATCAATGGCGTGTACCAGCCGCAGCAGGGCTCCATCACCTTCCGCGGCCAGGTCTTCAAGCACATGAACTCTCGCCAAGTGGCGCAGATGGGCGTGGCGCGAACGTTCCAGAACCTCGCGCTCTTCAAGGGCATGAGCGCGCTCGACAACATCATGACGGGCCGCAACCTGCAGATGAAGAGCGGCCTGCTCGCGCAAGCTTTCCGCAATCCCTTCGGCTGGGGCTCGGCAGAACGCGAGGAGTTGCAGCAGCGCGAGTTCGTCGAACGCATCATCGACTTCCTCGAGATCCAGGCCTTTCGCAAGACGCCGGTGGGCCAGCTGCCCTACGGCCTGCAGAAGCGCGTCGACCTCGGCCGCGCGCTGGCGATGGAGCCGCAGGTGCTGCTGCTCGACGAGCCGATGGCCGGCATGAACGTGGAAGAAAAGCAGGACATGAGTCGCTTCATCCTCGACGTGAACGACGAGTTCGGCACGACCATCGTCCTGATCGAGCACGACATGGGCGTGGTGATGGACATCTCCGACCGCGTGGTGGTGCTCGACTACGGCAAGAAGATCGGCGACGGCACGCCCGATGAAGTCCGCAACAACGAAGACGTGATCCGGGCATACCTGGGCGTGGAACATTGACCATGGGCTTTTTCCTCGAAACCCTGTTCGGCGGCCTGATGGTCGGCATGCTGTACGCGCTGGTCGCGCTCGGCTTCGTGCTGATCTTCAAGGCTTCCGGCGTCTTCAACTTCGCGCAGGGCGCGATGGTGCTGTTCGCCGCGCTGGCCATGGCGCGCTTCTCGGAATGGTTCCCGCAGTGGTTCCATTTCGACAACAAGCTGCTGGCGAACGTGCTCGGCTTCATCGCGGCCGCGCTGTGCATGGTGGTGGTGGCCTGGGCGGTCGAGCGCTTCGCGCTGCGGCGACTGGTCAACCAGGAAGGCATCACGCTCTTGATGGCGACGCTGGGCATCGCCAACGTGCTCGACGGCGGCGGCCAGCTGATCTTCGGCAGCGCCACCTACAAGATCGACATCGGCATGCCGAAAGACCCGATGCTGGTGCTGGAGAACGTGTTCGAAGGTGGCCTGCTGCTCAACAAGGAAGACCTGTACGCCGCGGTCGCTGCGGCGGCGCTGGTCGCGCTGCTCACCCTCTTCTTCCAGAAGACCCGCACCGGCCGCGCGCTCCGTGCGGTGGCCGACGACCACCAGGCGGCGCAATCGATCGGCATCCCGCTCGGGCGCATCTGGGTCATCGTGTGGTCGGTGGGCGGGCTCGTCGCACTGGTGGCCGGGATCATCTGGGGCAGCAAGCTGGGCGTGCAGTACTCGATCTCGCTGGTGGCGCTGAAGGCCTTCCCTGTCGTGATCCTTGGCGGGCTCACCTCGGTGCCGGGCGCGATCCTGGGCGGTCTGATCATCGGCGTGGGAGAGAAGCTCTCCGAGATCTACCTCGGCCCGTATGTGGGCGGCGGCATCGAGAACTGGTTCGCCTACGTGCTCGCACTCGCCGTGCTGCTGATTCGTCCACAAGGACTGTTCGGCGACAAGATCATCGACCGCGTCTGAAGCAACCGACACCATGTTCTACAGAGAAAACGGTCAATTCAAGAGCAGCTACCGCGCGGACCTGGCGCTGTTCCCGATCGCGCAGGACCGCTGGGCCATGCTGGCGCTGGCGGCGATCTGCTTCGTCGCGGTGCCGATGCTCGTGAGCGACTACGCCTTCCGCGCGGTGCTCATTCCCTTCCTCATCCTCGCGCTGGCAGCCATCGGCCTCAACGTCCTGGTGGGCTACTGCGGCCAGATCTCGCTGGGCACTGGCGCCTTCATGGCCGTGGGTGCCTACGCGGCCTACAACCTGCAGGTGCGCATCGACGGCATGCCGCTGGTGCTGTCGATCCTCGGCGGCGGGGTGGCGGCGATGGCGTTGGGTGTTGTCTTCGGCATTCCGAGCCTGCGCATCCGCGGGCTGTACCTGGCGGTGGCGACGCTGGCCGCGCAGTTCTTCATCGACTGGTTTACCAACCGCGTGAAGTGGGTGACCAACGACTCGCCTTCGGGCTCGGTGGGCGTGCGCTCGTTGCAGATGCTGGGCTATGAGTTCAGTACCCCGGTGCAGAAGTACCTGCTGTGCCTGTGCTTCGTGGTGGTGTTCGGCATGCTCGCGAAGAACCTGGTGCGCGGCGCCATCGGCCGCGAATGGATGGCGATGCGCGACATGGACGTGGCGGCCGCCGTCATCGGCATCCGGCCGGTCTACGCCAAGCTGACGGCCTTCGCGGTCAGCAGCTTCATCGTCGGCGTGGCCGGTGCGCTGTGGGGCTTCGTGCACCTCGGTGCGTGGGAGCCGGCGGCCTTCGGCATCGAGAAGTCGTTTCAGCTGCTGTTCATGATCATCATCGGCGGGCTGGGGTCGATCGCCGGCTGCTTCTTCGGCGCGGCGTTCATCGTGCTGCTGCCGCTCTTGCTGAACTACGTGCCGCACTGGCTCGGTCTGCCGATCTCGACGGCGACGGCGTCGCACCTGGAACACATGATCTTCGGCGCGCTGATCGTGTTCTTCCTGATCGTCGAGCCGCACGGCCTGGCGCGGCTGTGGTCGACCGCGCGGCAGAAGCTGCGGCTCTGGCCCTTCCCACACTGATCCCCCATTGATTTCCGTTCCCGCACACACCGTGCTCATTACAAGGAGACAAGCCATGCAATTCAGGAATCTCGCACGCACCGCGGCGCTCGCCGCTGCGGGGCTTTCGATGGTCGTCGCAGGCACGCTCGCGCAGGCCCAGCCGGCCGAGCAGTTCGTGCCGCTCTTGGTCTACCGCACCGGTCAGTTCGCGCCGCTGGGCATCCCCTGGGCCGACGGCAAGCAGGACTACCTGAAGCTGGTGAACGCGCGCGACGGCGGCGTCAACGGCGTGAAGCTGACCTTCGAGGAATGCGAATTCGCGTACGACGCGGCCAAGGGGGTGGAGTGCTACGAACGCCTGAAGGGCAAGGGCACGGGCGCCTCGGGCTTCGACACGCAATCGACCGGCGTGACCTTCGCGGTGAGCGACAAGGCCATCGTCGACAAGATCCCGGTGGAGACGACCGGCTACGGCCTCTCGCAATCGGCCGACGGCACGGTGTTCGAGTGGAACTTCCCGCTGTTGGGCACCTACTGGACCGCGGCCGACGTGATGATGCAGGACATCGGGAAGAAGGAAAAAGGCAACCTCAAGGGCAAGAAGATCGCGCTGGTCTACCACGACTCGCCCTACGGCAAGGAACCGATCGCGCTGCTGCAGAAGCGGGCCGCCGCGCAGGGCTTCGAGCTGGCGCTGTTCCCGGTCACGCCGCCCGGCGTGGAGCAGAAATCGGTGTGGCTGCAGATCCGCCAGCAGAAGCCCGACTACGTGCTGTTCTGGTCGGCCGGCGTGATGACGCCCGCCGGCATCCGCGAGGCCCAGGCCAGCGGCTACCCGCGCGAGAAGATCTATGCGGTGTGGTGGGCCGGCTCCGACCACGACGTGAAGGACATCGGCGCCGGCGCCAAGGGCTACAACGCGATCACCATCCACAACAGTGCGGCCAAGGACAAGGTGCACGACGAGCTCAAGAAGGCCGTGTACGACAAGGGCCAGGGGACAGGACCGGCCGACAGCATCGGCTCGCTGGCCCACACCCGCGGCATGATGATTTCGATGCTGCAGGTGGAAGCCATCCGCGCCGCGCAGGAGAAGTACGGCAAGGGCAAGTCGCTCACGCCCGAGCAGGTGCGCTGGGGCTTCGAGAACCTGAACCTCACGGCCGACAAGCTCAAGGCACTGGGCTTCGGCGAGATCATGCGGCCGGTGAAGACCTCGTGCGCCAACCACATGGGTGATGACTGGGCGCGCATCGTCCAGTGGGACGGCAGCAAGTGGGAGATCAAGCCCGACTGGTACCAGTCCGACAAGAGCTTCATCGACCCGCTGGTGAAGGAGTACGCGGCCAAGTACGCGAAGGACAAGAACATCAAGCCGCGGACCTGCTGATCGGCCTCTTGCGTGCCGGCTCGCGAGAGCCGGCATGCGAAAGGCTCGCCGCATCGGCGCCTTTCGCATGCTTCGGACACCACCATGAGCGAACCCAACATCCTTCTCAACGTCAACGGCATCGAGGTCATCTACAACCACGTGATCCTGGTGCTCAAGGGCGTGTCGCTGACAGTGCCCGAAGGCGGCATCGTGGCGCTGCTCGGCGGCAACGGCGCGGGCAAGACCACCACGCTGCGCGCCGTGAGCAACCTGCTCGCGGGCGAACGTGGCGCGGTGACCAAGGGCACGATCGAGCTGCGCGGCGAACGCATCGAGGCGCTCACGCCCTCGGCGCTGGTGCAACGCGGCCTGGTGCAGGTGATGGAAGGCCGCCACTGCTTTGCGCACCTCTCCATCGAGGACAACCTGCTGACCGGCGCCTACACACGCACCGACGGCAAGGCCGCGGTGGCCCAGACGCTGGAGAAGGTCTACGCCTATTTCCCGCGGCTGAAGACGCGGCGCACCTCGCAGGCGGCCTACACCTCGGGCGGCGAGCAGCAGATGTGCGCCATCGGCCGCGCGCTGATGGCCAACCCGACGATGGTGCTGCTCGACGAGCCGTCGATGGGCCTGGCGCCGCAGATCGTCGAGGAGGTCTTCGCCATCGTGAAGGACCTCAACGAGAAAGAGCGCGTGACCTTTCTGCTGGCCGAGCAGAACACCAACATGGCGCTGCGCTTCGCGGACTACGGCTACATCCTCGAGAACGGCCGCATCGTGATGGACGGCGAAGCGAAGAGCCTGCGCGAGAACGAGGATGTCAAGGAGTTCTACCTGGGTGTCGGCGGTGGCGACCGAAAGAGCTTCAAGGACGTGAAGAGCTACAAGCGCAGGAAACGGTGGTTGGCATGAGCGACTTCTACGACCGACTCGAAGTGCGCGACCCGGCCGAGCGCGAGGCCGATCTGCTGGCAGCGCTGCCCAAGCAATTGGTGCATGCGCAGACGGCAGCGCCGGCCTTCGCCGAGATCCTCTCGGGCATCGATTGCGCCGCTGTCACCAACCGCGAGGCGCTCGCGCGTCTGCCGGTCACGCGCAAGTCGGAACTGCTGGAGCGCCAGAAGCAGCAGCGCGCGAGCGATCCCTTCGGCGGCTTCAGCGCCACGGTGCGCGGCCCGGCGATGCTGCGCGTGTTCGCCAGCCCCGGCACCATCTACGAGCCTGAGGGCGCAAGCCGCGACTACTGGCGCACGGCACGCGCGTTGTACGCCGCGGGCTTTCGCAGCGGCGACCTGCTGCACAACAGCTTCAGCTACCACATGACGCCGGCCGGCGCGATTCTGGAAAGCGGTGCGCACGCGTTGGGCTGCACCGTGTTCCCCGGCGGCACCGGGCAAACGGAGCAACAACTCGACGCCATGGTCGAGCTGCGGCCCGATGGCTACATCGGCACGCCGAGCTTCCTGCGCATCCTGCTGGAGAAGGCCGCGGCGTCGAACCTGCCACTCCCCAGCCTGACCCGCGCGCTGCTGTCGGGCGAAGCCTTCCCGCCGAGCCTGCGCGACTGGTTGGCCGAGCGCGGCATCGACGGCAAGCAGTGCTACGCCACCGCCGACCTGGGCCTGATCGCCTACGAAACCAGCGCGCGCGAAGGGCTGGTGCTCGACGAGGGCGTGCTGCTGGAGATCGTGCGCCCCGGCACCGGCGACCCGGTCCCCGACGGCGAGGTCGGTGAAGTGGTCGTGACCACCTTCAACCGCGACTACCCGCTGGTGCGCTTCGGCACCGGCGACCTGTCGGCGGTGCTGCCGGGCCCCTGCCCCACGGGCCGCACCAATACCCGCATCAAGGGCTGGATGGGCCGCGCCGATCAGACGACCAAGGTGCGCGGCATGTTCGTGCACCCGGGCCAGGTCGCCAACGTGGTCAAGCGCTTCCCAGAGATCGTGCGTGCTCGCCTGGTGGTGGAAGGCGAGATGGCCGAAGACCGCATGACGCTGAAGGTGGAAGCCGCCGCGCAGGAGGGCCTTGCGCCGCGCATCGCCGACGCGGTGCGAGAGCTGACCAAACTGCGCTGCGCAGTCGAACTGCTGACGCCGGGCATGCTGCCCAACGACGGCAAGGTGATCGAGGACGCGCGCAGCTACAAGTAGGCGCGACGCCGGGCAGCATGAACGTGCTGGCGCGTAAGAATCGCGGCATGCCAACGAACGATGTCGCACCAGAGAGCTCAACGCCGCGGGAGACGGCACGCCTGATCCTGCGCCCATGGCTGGAGCGCGACCGCACGCCGTTCGCCACCCTGTCCGCAGATCCAGAGGTCATGAAGCATCTGCTGCCCTTCGCTTCGCCATCGGCTGCCGATGCCTGGATCGATCGCCAGCAAGCGCATCTCGAGACGCATGGCTTCTGCTTCTGGGCGCTCGAATGGAAGGAGACCGGCGAGTTCATCGGTGCGGCGGGCCTGCTGCGGGTCGGCTACGAGGCGCACTTCGCGCCGGCGGTCGAAGTCGGGTGGCGAATCGTTCGCCGGTTCTGGGGCCGGGGACTGGCCCCCGAGGCCGCGAAGAGCGCCATCGATTTCGGCTTCGAGCACCTCGGACTTCAGGAGATTGTGGCCAACACAGTGCCCGCGAACACGAGCTCGCGCCGCGTGATGGAGAAGCTCGGCATGTCGAGCGATGCGGCGGATGATTTCGACCATCCCCTGGTGCCCATCGAGAATCCGCTGCGACACCAGGTGCTGTACCGGCTGCCGCGGGACCGTTGGGCAGAACTGGACAGCAAGCCCTGAGACCGTTGGACAGCGCTGGGCGCCATCCGCAAGCAGTCAGCGCCGTCTACGCTCCATCGCCGTGGTCAGGCCGCGCGCTCTCGGACCTGAAAGACATTGCCCTCGGGGTCGTATCCATCACAGGCTCTGAAACCGCGAGCCTCCCACTCTTTGCCTTTTGGTTTGACGTTTCCCCCGAGTTCCGCGGCTTTCTCGCGTGCCTGTCCGATGCCCGCGACCGGCAGACATACCTTGATGGGGGTCTCCTCGCGAACCTGTGGCGGCTCGGCGATATGGATCTGAGCGGAGATCGCTTTCGGAATGCCGTGAATGACCACTTGAAAGCCCTCTTGATCGAGCACGATGTGGTCTTTGTCCTGGTGAACCACCGTCATCTCTGCGACCGCCTGATAAAAGTTGGCGAGCCTCGGAACGCTCTTGGCAAATATGACGACGCTTGGCTTTGGTCGTGTAGTCATCTCCACACTCTCTTGCTGCTGAAACTAAGTTGATGGACTGCGATGTTTGGCGATCGACCAGGCCCAGAACGCGGTAAGTCACTCAGCCGCCTCACCGTCACCCAGGTCCCAGCGTTACTTCCGCAGAAGGAAGCTCGCATTTGTAGCAGAGCTGACCGCCAACGACCCGGAGGCTAACGGCCACATGAAACGCATATACTTCATATACGTTTCATACAAAGGCCTTCGATGGGTATCGTCAAGATTTCAGACCTGATGCACGAGAACCTGCGCGTCGCGGGGAATGCCCTCAGCCGGTCGATCAATGCGCAGGCGGAGCACTGGATGCGGGTCGGCATGCTGACCGAGATGCATCCGGAACTGGACCACCGCGAGATCTGTCAGCTGTTGATACGGGCTGAACTCGCGGGGGGGCTGGACATCACCATGGCGGCCACGCCCCAGCCGGGCAAAGCCCGCGCGGCCGTGACGAGAAAGCACTGATGGCGCACGGCGTGCCCATCCAATCCGCCGAGCAACTGGAGATGGCGCGGCGGGCCGGCCAGCTTGCCGCGGAAGTCCTCGGCATGATCGCGCCCCACGTCGTGCCGGGCGTGAGCACGGAGACGCTCGACCGGATCTGCCATGACCACATCGTGAATGTGCAAGGCGCCATTCCGGCCAACGTGGGATACCACGGTTATCCCAAGACCATCCTTACCTCCGTCAACCAGGTGGTGTGCCACGGCATCCCGTCTGCGACCAAGATCCTGAAGAAGGGTGACATCGTCAACATCGATGTCGCGGTCATGAAGGATGGCTGGTTCGGCGACACCAGCCGCATGTACTTCGTCGGCGAGCCCAGCACCCTGGCGCGGCGTCTGGTGGAGACGACCTACGAAGCCCTGCTGGCCGCCATTCGGCAGGTGAAGCCCGGCGCGACGCTGGGCGATGTGGGCCATGCCATCCAGTCGGTCGCGCAACGCGAAGACTTCAGCGTGGTGCGCGAATACTGTGGGCACGGCATCGGGCAGATCTACCACGACGAGCCGCAGGTGCTGCACTACGGGCGGCGCGGGGAAGGCCTCCGGCTCGAGGCGGGGATGGTTTTCACCATCGAGCCGATGCTCAACGCGGGCCAGCGCGAGACCCGTCAATTGCCGGATGGGTGGACGGTCGTGACCAAGGACCGCTCCCTCTCCGCGCAGTGGGAGCACATGGTCGCGGTCACGCCCGAGGGCTATGAGGTGCTGACGCCGTGGCCGGGCGGCACGGGTGCGTACGCGCCGGTCTGACGCTCAACGGGCCTCCTGGCCTTGGGGCCGCGCACGCAGCGCATCGACCTCCGCTTGCAGGGCCTCCAGCCTTTCGCGGAGTGGGCGAACCGCCTCGGTGACCTGCTCCTGCGTGAAGCGCGGCGTGATGTGCTGCGGGCAGTTCCAGTCGAAGGCCTCCAGCCGCACGCGAAAGATGCGCTCGAGCTTGGCTTTGTAGCCCGGCACCGTGACCAGCTCGGTGAGGGCAGGGTCGGCGTCCAGCGCCACGGCTTCGATGTGCGCGTAGATCTTCAGGCGCGCGCGATGGGCATAGTCCATCAGGAACAAGCTCGCGCGGTCGGTGGCCGCGAGGTTGCCCGTGCTGATGTACTGGCGGTTGCCGCGGTAGTCGGCGAAGGCCAGCGTCCGGTCGTCGACCATTTTGAGAAAGCCGCGCGGCCCGCCGCGGTGCTGAACGTAGGGCCATCCCGTTTCCGACACCGTGGCCAGGTAGAAGCTGTCGCGCTCGGCGATGAAGGCGGCCTCGTTCTCGGTGAAGCGGTCGAAGTCGCGGTGTCCCTTGAAGTCCTGCCACAGGTGCTCGGCGCCCATCGACGCTTGCGCCGCCTGCACGCTGGGTGTCGATGCGATGTCCATGAAACCGTATGCCATGCCAACCTCCAATCGGTGAAGGCTTGATGGTGCACTCTTCCATCTAATTGGATAATCCACCAGTTTCAAGAAACTCTCTACCGAATTTCGGAAGGATGATCGATGGACCGCCTGGAGGCCATGTCGATGCTGGTGTCGGTCACCGAGACGGGCAGCCTGTCAGCGGCGGCGCGTGGGTTGCGGGTCCCGCTGGCCACGCTCAGCCGCAAGATTTCGGAGCTCGAGGCGCGGCTGGGTGCGCGGTTGCTGATCCGCACCACGCGCAAGCTCACGCTGACCGATGCCGGCGTGGCCTACGTCGCCGCGGCCCGCCGCATCCTCGAACAGGTCGAGGATGCCGAGCGCACGGCCGCCGGTGAATTCACCGAGCCCAAGGGCGAACTGGTCGTGACCGCGCCCATCATGTTCGGCCGCCTCCACGTGCTGCCCATCGTGGCCGAATTCCTGGCGGCCTTCCCCGCGATCGACGTTCGCCTCACCCTGTCCGACCGCCAGGTGAACCTGGTCGGCGACCACATCGACATGGCCGTGCGCATCGGCCAGCTGCCGGACAGTTCGATGGTGGCGACCGCCATCGGCACGATGCGGATGGTGACCTGTGCCAGCCCGGCGCTGCTCGCGGCGCACGGCGTGCCGAAGGCGCCGGCCGATCTGCTTGGCTTCGCGTGCGTGGCGGTCGACACGCCCCTGCCCTCGCCGTCCTGGCGCTTCCGACACCCGCGCACGGGAGCGGCCATCGATGTACCCATCCGCCCCCGTCTGGCCGTGACGACGACGGAGGCGGCGGCCGATGCAGCGAGCCTGTCCGTCGGCGTGACGCGTCTGTTGCACTACCAGGCCGTCGACGCCATCGCGCGCGGCGCGCTTCGGATCGTTCTGGAAGCCTACGAACCGGAGCCTGCGCCTGTCCACCTCGTGCATGTCTCGCGCGGGCAGATGCCGCTCAAGATGCGCCGGTTTCTCGATGTCGCGGCGCCTCGCCTGCGACAGGCGATCGAGGACGGCCAGTTGCCCTCCGCGTGAGGGCGTCGGCTACTTCGCGCAGCAGCCGCGCGGCATGGTCGGTGTCAGCATCGGCCCAGGAAAAATTGGCGTCGGGGTAGTGGCCCATCCAGTCGCGGTAGCGCACCAGGCCGGCGCGCACGCCGTGGTAGCTCGCGAAGTCCGGGCCGTACTCGGTGTTGGCCGACCAGTGCGTGGCGACCACCGGCGTGCCCATCTCGAGAAATTCGCGGATGTTCAGGCCGTAGGCCTCGGCGCGGTGCAACGACAGATAGACGTCGGCCATCCGTTGGAACGCGACCTGCTCGGCATCGGAGAAGTCCTGCTGCACCAGGCGGATGTTGCCGGCCGCGCCGATCATCTCGCGCAGCTCATGCTCGACCACCCGCGTCGCAGACGAGCAGCGCATCTTGATCAGCAGCACATGCTCGGCGCTGTCGCCGAAGGCCTTCTGCCAAGCCTCGACGTGGGCCCAGGGGTTCTTGCGTTCCGGACACATCTTGATGTCCATGATCGCGATGCCAAGGAACGCGGTGGCGGGCACATCGAACGCGGCGCGGTCGGCCGCCGACACCGAGAGGTCGACCGTGACGTGGTGCGGCACCACGACCACGGGCAACGCCGAGGCGCTGCGGATCGCGGCCTGCGAAAAGGCAGAGGGCGTCCAGACCTCGTCGACGATGCGCAGCGCAAAGCGCCAGGCACGCGGGAAGACCTCGTTCTCCCAGGCCCAAAGGCCGGTGCGGTGAGCCCCGGCGAGCTGCTCGGGGCTGAACAGCCGGAGCGCACGCCGATAGCGATTCGGCTGGCACAGCAGATAGAGGCGTGACACCGTGCCCAGATCATGGCCACCGACTGCAGGCATGCCGGCAGGCTGCGGCGACAAACTGAGCAGGACCAGGCCGGGATGGCGACGCTGCAGCCGCATGGCTTCGTAGTGCGCGGCCCGAGACAGCCCGGTCTTGCCGCCGAAATCCCCGACGGCCACCACGCAGCCCTGGTCTTCGGCCAGCAAGAGCGTCGCCGGATCGCGGCGGTAGGGCTCCGACGCGCGCCAGTTGGCGAGCCCCAGACGCCAGCGCTTGAGCGGTTGGCCGAGCCGGTGCGCGAGCAGTCCGGCCGTCCATCGCCGCAGCGTGCGCGGGAAGCGGCGGAAGGCCAATGGCGAAAGCGGGACGGGAAACAGCGGGTCAGGGTCGAGGGAGGGCATCAAGGCGTGGCGTGCGAGCGGCGGAGCGCGATCCTACCCGCCCGCTCATCCGAAGACGGGCAGCACCGAGCGCCTTCGGCCATACTTTTCCCATGACCCATTCCTTCTTCCAGCCGCCCGCGCAAGACGCCTATGTACTGCGCAACGTGCGCGCCCCGCGCTGCCTGCTCAAGGCCGATCTGCCCGTGGTCGAGCCGCGCAGCGATGGCGACCTGGCCGCCGTCGACCTGCGCATTGCGCACGGCCGCATCGACACCATCGCACCGGCGGGCACCTTCGGCGCGGACAGCGGCCCTGACCTCGACGCCTCGATGGTGCTGCCCGGCATGGTCGACGTGCACACCCACCTCGACAAGGGCCACATCTGGCCGCGCCAGCCCAACCCGACCGGCGACGGAGCCGGCGCCGGTGCGGCGACCGCGCGCGACCGCACGGCCCGCTGGCATGCCGAAGACGTGCGTCGCCGCATGGACTTCGGCCTGCGCACCGCCTACGCCAAGGGCGTGGTCGCGATCCGCACGCACCTCGACTCGCTGGCGCCGCAGGCATCGATCTCGTTCCCGGTATTTCGCGAGATGCGCGAGCGCTGGGCCGGGCGCATCGAGCTGCAGGCTTCCTCCATCGCGCCGCTCAACATCTTTCTGACCGACGAGGGCCGGCAACTGGCCGACATCGTGGCCGCGAGCGGCGGGCGGCTGGGCTGCGTCACCAAGTCGATGACCTACCCCGCCGACACCATGCCGCCCGACCTGGACGAGGCGCTGGTGCGCGTGTTCCAGCTCGCAGCGGAGCGCGGGCTCGACCTCGACCTGCATGTCGACGAGTCGACCGACCCGGCGGCGCGCGCGCTGATTCGCGTCGCGCGCACGGCCATCGCGCAGAAATTCAAGGGCCGCATCCTGTGCGGCCACGTCACCTCGCTGGCACTGCAGACCGACGACTTCATCGACGAGACGATCGCGGCCTGCCAGGAAGCCGGCATCGACATCGTGAGTCTGCCCACCGTCAACATGTACCTGCAGGACCGCAGCCCCGAAGCGCGCACCCCGCGCTGGCGCGGCGTGACGGTGCTGCACGAGATGAAGTCGCGCGGCCTGCGCGTGGCGGTGGCCGGCGACAACTGCCGCGACCCGTTCTATGCCTACGGCGACCACGACATGCTCGACACCTTCACGCAGGCCGTGAAGATCCTGCACCTGGACCATCCGCTGGGCGACTGGATCCGTGCCGCGACCGAAACGCCGGCGGCCATCATGGGCCTCGAGCGCGGCACGCTCAAGGTCGGCGGGCCGGCCGACTTGCTGGTGCTCAAGGCGCGCAGCTATTCGGAGATGCTGGCCCGCACGCAGTTCGACCGCACCGTGATCCGCGCAGGGCGCGCCATCGACACCACGCTGCCCGATTACCGCGAGCTCGACGCGCTGATGGCGGTATGAGTCAGATGGCCGAGACGCTGCCCGTCACCGGCAGCACGATGCCGGTGATGTAGCCCGCGCACACCGGCGAGGCAAGGAACACATACGCCGGCGACAGCTCCTCGGGCTGCGCCACGCGCTTGAAGTCGGTTTCCTTGCCGAACTTCCGCACGTCCGCCGCCTTCTTGTCGGCGGGGTTGAGCGGCGTCCACACCGGCCCCGGTGCCACCGCGTTCACACGGATGCCGCGGTCGATCACGTTCAGCGCCAGCGCCTTGGTGAAGGCATGGATCGCGCCCTTGGTGGCGGAGTAGTCGATGAGGTTCTTGCTGCCCTGCAGGCCGGTGCGCGAGCCCGTGTTGATGATCGACGCGCCGTTCTTCATGTGCGGCAAGGCCGCCCGCGCCATGCGCATGTAGCCGCCGATATTGGTCTGCAGGGTGAGGTCCATGCGTTCGTCGCTGATGTCTTCCAGCGCATCGGCATGCATCTGGAAGGCCGCGTTGTTCACCAGCACGTCGAGCCGGCCGAAGGCCTTGACGGTGCGCTCGACCGCGCGCTGGCAGAAGGCGGACTTGCGCACGTCGCCGGCGATCAGCAGGCAGCGCCGGCCCTCCGCCTCGATGGCAGCCTGGGTTTCCTCGGCGTCGGCCTTCTCCGCGCTCAGGAAGACGATCGCCACGTCGGCGCCCTCGCGTGCGAACAGCACCGCCACGGCACGGCCGATGCCCGAGTCGCCGCCGGTCACGAGGGCGCTCATGCCGGCGAGCTTGCCGCTGCCCTGGTAGCCGGGCGCCGTGTAGCGCGGCCGCAGCGTCATGTCCTTCTCCCGGCCGGGCTTGGCCAGCTTCTGGCCGGTCAGCGTTTCGGGCTGCACGCGAGCGCCGGCCTGCACGGCCTTGGTCTTCTTGCGCGACGCGGGTGCAGCGCGGTCCCGTGCGTCCTGGCTGCGCTGAATGGCGCGGTGGGTGTCGACGAGCGAACGGGTGCTTGTCTTCGAGGCGGGGGTGCGGGCCATGCGGCGACTCCTGGACTGGAAAAGGAAAAAACGATGCTTCTGCCACCGCGTGTGCCGTGCTGTCGTCCAATGCCGCGCGCAACCGGCGAAATGGGCACAAATGCCCGTCGACCAAGGGCTTTTCGGGATTCGTCAGCGTGTGTTCAGCCGATAAGATCGCGCCCTTTCGACCCTCCGGAGTGTTTGCACCATGAAGAAATTGCTCGCCCTGACCGCACTCGCCGCGATTGCCACGGGCGCCCTGGCCCAGGACTTCCCGGGCGGCAAGCCCATCACGATCGTGGTGCCCTTCGCAGCCGGCGGCCCGACCGACCGGGTGGCGCGCGACCTGGCCGAAGCGCTGCGCAAGCCGCTCGACGGTGTCAGCGTGGTGATCGACAACACGGCCGGCGCCGGCAGCACCATCGGCAACGCCAAGGTGGCCCGCGCCAAGAACGACGGCTACACCCTGCTGCTCACGCACGTCGGCATGGCCACGACCCCGGTGCTGTACCGCAAGCTGCCCTACAACTACGAGACCGACTTCGAGTACCTGGGCATGATCAACGACGTGCCCATGACCATCATCGGCAAGCCGCAGCTCGAAGCGAAGAACTTCAAGGAAATGCGCGAGTGGATCGGCAAGAACCCGGGCAAGGTCAACCTGGGCAATGCCGGCATCGGCTCGGCCTCGCATCTGTGCGGCCTGCTGTTCCAGAACGAGCTCAAGACCGAGATGACCACCGTGCCGTACAAGGGCACCGCGCCGGCCATCGCCGACCTGCTGGGCGGCCAGATCGACCTGCTGTGCGACCAGACCACCAACACCACGAGCCAGATCGAGGCCAAGAAGGTCAAGCCCTACGCCGTGACCACGCTCAAGCGCCTGACCACCCCGGCGCTCAAGGACATCCCCACGGCCGACGAGTCGGGCCTCAAGGGCTTCCAGGTGACGATCTGGCACGGCCTGTATGCGCCCAAGGGCACGCCTGCGCCGGTGCTCAAGAAGCTGAACGACGCCCTGAAGGTCGCGCTGAAGGACCCGGAATTCATCAAGAAGGAAGAAGGCCTGGGCGCGGTCGTGGTGACCGACAACCGCGTCGAGCCGGCCGAGCACAAGAAGTTCGTGATGTCCGAAGTCGCGCGCTTCGGCCCGGTCATCAAGGCCGCAGGCGCGTACGCGGACTGATCGCAAGCGCCGTCGCAACGAGCCGCCGCGCCTTCGGGCCCGGCGGCTTTTTTTCGCCCGCGTTCCGGGTTACTCCGCGCAGACCGTCCGGGGTGCGCCGTCTACGATTCCGGCCACGAAAAGCATGCGCCTCGCGTGCGCCGGAGCCCCATTGGATTCGCACTTTCCCGACCCTGGGCGCGCGCTCGCGCTCTACCGCACCATGGCGCGCATCCGCGCCTTCGAGAACGCCGCCGAGATCGCCAGCCAGGGCGGCGTCAGCGCGTACGGCCAGCAGGCCACCGGCAGCGTGCGGGTGCGCGGCCCGCTGCACCTGTCGACCGGGCAGGAGGCCGTGCCCGCCGGCGTGTGCGTCCACCTCAAGCCGGCCGACTACCTCACCTCGACGCATCGCGGCCATGGCCATACGCTGGCCAAGGGCGCCGACCTGGGCCGCATGATGGCCGAGCTCTTCGGCAAGGCGACCGGCTTCAACGGCGGCAAGGGCGGCTCGATGCACATCGCCGATTTCTCGGTCGGCATGCTGGGCGCCAACGGCGTGGTGGCGGCCGGCCTGCCGATCGCCGTCGGTGCGGCGCATGCGCAGAAACTTCAGAAGGCGGCGCTGGGCCGCTCCCGAGCCGCCTTGCCCCCCTCGGGGGGCGGCGCCGGCGAGCCGGCGCCAGGGGGCCCCGTTGATCAGGACGCCATCACCGTGTGCTTCTTCGGCGACGGTGCCATCAACCGCGGGCCCTTTCTCGAATCGCTCAACTGGGCGCAGGTGTATGGCCTGCCGGTGCTCTTCGTCTGCGAGGACAACCGCTGGAGCGCCACCACGGCGAGCGGGCCGATGACGGCCGGCGACGGCGCCTCGGCGCGCGCCGAGGCGCTCGGCATCGCCGCGACGCAGGTCGACGGCAACGACGTGTTTGCGGTGCACGCCGCCGCGGCGCGACTGGTGGACACGGTGCGCAGCGGCAGCGGTCCGCGCCTGCTGCACGCGCTGACCTATCGGGTGAAAGGCCACGTGTCGGTCGACCCCGCGGCCTACCGCAACCCGACCGAGCTGGCCGCGGCGCTGGACACCGACCCGATCGCCCGGGCGCGTGCCGCCTGCCTGCGCGCGGGCATCGCGTCCGCAACCCTCGATGCCACCGACGCCGATGCGCATGCGGAGGTCGAGGCCGCGCTGGCCGCGGCTGGTGCCGCGCCGTGGCCCGACGCCGCGGCCGCCTTCACCGACGTGCAGACCACCGGAGCCGGCCAATGGCGCTGAACGACCACCGGGCCATCGAGATGAGCTATGCCGAAGCCGCCGCGCTGGCGGTGCAGCGCGAGATGGAAGCCGACCCGAACGTGGTGGTGATCGGTGAGGACGTCGGCCGCGGCGGCATCTTCGGCCAGTACAAGGGCCTGCAGCAGCGCTTTGGCGACCAGCGCGTGATCGACACGCCGATCAGCGAGGCGGCGATCATGGGCGCCGGCGTCGGCATGGCACTGGCCGGCCTGCGTCCGGTGGTCGAGATGCGCGTGGTCGACTTCGCGCTGTGCGGCATGGACGAGCTGGTCAACCAGGCCGCCAAGAACCGCTTCATGTTCGGCGGCCAGGGCCGCGTGCCGCTGGTCGCGCGCATGCCGGGCGGCATCTGGGACGCCTCGGCGGCGCAGCATTCGCAGTCGCTCGAGGCCTGGTTCGCGCACATGCCGGGGCTGGTGGTGGTGAGCCCGTCGACGCCGCAGGACAACCACAGCCTGTTGCGCGCGGCGATGCAGTGCGGCGACCCGGTGGTCTACATCGAGCACAAGGCGCTGTGGGGCCTGCGCGGGCCGGTCGACGAGAGCGTCGCGGTCCCGCTGGGACAGGCCGCACGACTGCGCGAAGGCAACGCGCTGACGCTGGTGAGCTGGGGCAAGCAGGTGCACGCCTGCGCCGAGGCCTGCGACGCCCTGGCGGACCAGGGCATCGCCGTCGACCTGATCGACCTGCGCACGCTGTGGCCGTGGGACCGCGAGACGGTGCTCGAATCCTGCGGCCGGACGCAGCGCCTGCTGGTGGTGCACGAGGCGGTACAGGCGGCCGGCTTCGGCGCCGAGATCGCCGCGGCGGCGGCCGAGGCCACCGGCTGTCGCATCGCACGGCTCGGCGCACCGCGCATTCCGGTCGGCTACGCGGCGGTGCTGGAGGCGCAGTCGCGCGTCGGCGCCGAGGCGATCTCGGCGGCGGCGCGCCGGCTGGTCGACTGAGGTTATCGGCATCGCGGCGCTTTTCTGAACGGGGGTTTTACCTGCGACACCGCGCCGGTGTTCGCGGTACAACCCCGGGATGAACTTTTCCACCCGTCGCTCCCGCCGCGCCGTCCTTTCCGCTACGGCGGCCGGCGCCCTTCTCCTGCTGTCCGCGCCGACCTGGGCGCAGGGCGCCTGGCCCAACAAGCCGGTGCGCATCGTCGTGCCTTTCGCGGCCGGCGGCACCACCGACATCCTCGCGCGCGCGATGGCGCCCGAACTCTCGAAGGCGCTCGGTCAGCAGTTCATCGTCGACAACCGCGCGGGCGCCGGCGGCAACGTGGGCAGCGACATCGTCGCCAAGTCGCCGAACGACGGCTACACGCTGCTGATGGGCACCGTGGGCACGCACGGCATCAACCGCGCGCTGTACCCCAAGCTGCCCTTCGACCCGATCAAGGACTTCGTGCCGATCACGCTGGTGGCCGCCGTGCCGAACGTGATGGAGATGAACACCGAGAAGGCGAAGGAACTGAACATCCACAATGTGCAGGACTTCATCAAGTACGCCAAGGCCAACCCGGGCAAGCTGAACATGGCGTCGAGCGGCAGCGGCACCTCGATCCACCTGGCCGGCGAACTGTTCAAGAGCATGACGGGCAGCTTCATGACGCACATCCCGTACAAGGGCTCGGGCCCTGCCCTGATGGACATGGTCGGCGGCAACGCCGACGTGATGTTCGACAACCTGCCGTCGTCGATGCAGCAGATCAAGGGCGGCAAGCTGGTGGCGCTGGCCGTGACCAGTTCGAAGCGATCGCCTGCCCTGCCCAACGTGCCGACGGTGGAAGAAGCCGGCGGCCCTCAGCTCAAGGGCTTCGAGGCCAGCTCATGGTTCGGCCTGCTGGCGCCGGCCGGCACCCCGCCCGAGATCGTGAACCGCATCCAGCAGGAAGTGGCCAAGTCGCTCGGCACCCCGGCGATGCAGGAAAAGCTGCTGGCGCAGGGCGCCATCCCCAGCGGGAACTCACCCGCCGAGTTCGCCAAGCACATCGAGCGCGAGCACGCGAAGTGGGCGAAGGTGGTGAAGGACTCCGGCGCGAAAGTGGACTGAGCGCGGACTGGGGCTAGACGCCCCAGACGACGTCCTTGCCTTCGGCGGCGGAGCGCTTGAGCATGTCGATCAGCGGGGCGGCCCGCTGATGCAGCGCGACATGCTCGCGCTCGGCGGTCTCTTCATGGTTCTCGGCAGCGAACGCATCGCCGTTGTGGCGGTGCTGTTCGTGCTCGCGGCCGACCGCGGCGGCGAGGGCCGAGAGTGCTGCGGGGATCTGCTCGCTGGTGATGATGCCTTGGGCACCCGGCGCCTTGCCGATGATGTCCAGCAACTGGCGCGCGTTGGGTTCGAGCATCACGACATCGGCGGTGGCCTGCGATTTGAAGCGGTAGAGCATGTTGTTTACTTGTAGATGAAGTCTCGGGCGAAAGGGTACACCGATTGCGCACCGCGCATCGGTCCCTTGACCACATCGCCATCCGGTCGCGTGGCCAGCATCTGGTGCAGCGAGATCCACCCCCGCTCGAAACTCATCGCCGAGCCGGCCAGGTACAGCCGGTAGGCGCGCAGGATGCGCTCGGCACGCGCGTCGTCGCCGCTGGTGCGGCGGAGCACGGCGCGGGCCTCGTCGAGCTGCGCTTCCAGCGCGTCGGACCAGGCCCAGAGCGTGCGCGCGTAGTGCGGCCGCAGGTTCTCGGTGTCGACCATCTCCAGCCCGGCGCCGGCCATGTCGCGCAGCACATGGGTCACGTGCAGCAACTCGCCGCCCGGGAAGATGTACTTTTCGATGAAGTCGCCCATGCCGGCGCCCAGTTGCTGGTAGTCGAGCCGACCGGAGGTGATGCCATGATTCATGACCAGGCCGCCGGGGGCCAGCAGCCCGTAGATCTGCTGGAAGTAGGTCGGCATGTTGGTGCGGCCGACGTGCTCGAACATCCCGATCGACGAGATCTTGTCGAAAGGCTGCGCCGGGTCGAGCGCACGGTAGTCGCGCAGCTCGACCCGCACCCGCCCCTGCAGGCCCTTGTCCTCGATGAGCCGCGTGACGTGCGCATGCTGGTTCTTCGACAGCGTGATGCCGGTGGCGTCCACGCCGTATTGCTCGGCCGCCCACAGCAGCAGGCCGCCCCAGCCGGAGCCGATGTCGAGGAAGCGCTCGCCGGGCGCAAGCATGAGCTTGCGGCAGATGTGGTCGAGCTTGGCCTCCTGGGCCTGCGCCAGCGTCAGATCGGGCGTGCGGTAGTAGGCGCAGGAGTACACGCGCCGCGCATCGAGCCAGAGCGCATAGAAATCGTCGGAGACGTCGTAGTGGAACTCGATCTGCGCGGCGTCCTTGCCCAGCGTGTGCGAACCGCGGGACTTGGCCCGGCGCATCATGCGCGACCACCAGCTGGTGTCCGTCTCGACCGGGTTGCCGGGCAGGAGGCCGGCGGCGGCATCGGTCAGGTCGCGCATGGCGCCTTCGATCTGCACCCGCCCCTCGACGTAGGCCTCGCCGATCGCCCCGACCTGTCGCGCGGCCAGCTTGGCGAGCGAGGTCCAGTCGGTGAAGGCCAGCGTCACCCGGGAGCCGGGCTGCGACACGGTCCTGCCGTCAGGCAGCTGAAGCGCGATGGGAACCGGCAGCGACGCCAGTTGCGATTCGATTTTGGGTATCAGGCTGGCCATGTCGATGATTTTTCCCACCACCGTGACGCCCGTCAACCGGCCAGCCGGATGACCCTGTACCCATTGACACCAGAATGTTTATGTCTAAACTATTTATTCATGAACATCCTCGCACCTGGACTCCAGCGCATCCTCTGTATCGGTGGCGGCCCCGCGGGGTTGTATTTCGCCCTGCTGATGAAGGCGCGGCACCCGCAGCTCGAGATCACCGTGGTCGAGCGCAACCGCCCGTTCGACACCTTCGGCTGGGGCGTGGTGCTGAGCGACCAGACGCTGGCCAACCTCCAGGTGGCCGAAGCCGGCACGGCCCGGATGATCGGCGAGTCTTTCCACCATTGGGACGATATCCAGGTCTTCTTCAAGGGCGGGCAGGTACGCTCCGGCGGCCACGGCTTCTGCGGCATCGGTCGCAAGCGCCTGCTGAACATCCTGCAGGAGCGTTGCCTCGAACTGGGCGTGAACCTGGTGTTCGAAACCGACGCTACCGACGACCAGGCCCTGGCCGCGCAGTACCAGGCCGACCTGGTGATCGCCAGCGACGGCCTCAACAGCCGCATCCGCACGCGCTACGCCGAGGTCTACCAGCCCGACATCGACCTGCGCAAATGCCGCTTCGTCTGGCTCGGCACGCACCAGACCTTCGACGCCTTCACCTTCGCCTTCGAAGAAACCGAGCACGGCTGGTTCCAGGCGCACGCCTATCAGTTCGACGACACGACCTCGACCTTCATCATCGAGACGCCGGAAGAAGTCTGGAAGGCCCACGGCCTCGACCAGATGGAGCAGCCCGAAGCGGTCGCTTTCTGCGAGAAGCTGTTCGCCCAGTACCTGGGTGGCCATTCGCTCATCAGCAATGCGTCGCACCTGCGCGGCTCGGCCAACTGGATCCGCTTCCCGCGCGTGATCTGCAAGCACTGGACGCACCGCGTCGACATCGCGGGCAAGACCGTCCCGGTGGTGCTGATGGGCGACGCGGCCCACACCGCGCACTTCTCGATCGGCTCGGGCACCAAGCTGGCGCTCGAAGACGCGATCGACCTGGCCGACGAGTTCGGCCACGGCGGCAGCATCGACGAGGTGCTGACCGGCTACGAGGCGCGCCGCAGCGTCGAGGTGCTGAAGATTCAGAACGCCGCGCGCAATTCGACCGAGTGGTTCGAGAACGTCTCGCGCTACACCGGCATGCAGATCGAGCAGTTCGCCTATTCGATGCTCACGCGCAGCCAGCGCATCAGCCACGAGAACCTGCGGCTGCGCGATGCGAAATGGCTGGGCGGCTACGAGAAGTGGCTGGCCGGCGGTAAGCAGATCCCGCCGATGCTCACGCCGTTCAAGGTGCGCGGGCTCGCGCTCAAGAACCGCATCCTGGTCTCGCCGATGGCGACCTACAGCGCGGTCGACGGCGTGCCGCAGGACTTTCACCTGGTGCACCTGGGCGCACGCGCCATGGGCGGCGCCGCACTGGTCTTCGTCGAGATGACCAGCCCCACGCCCGAAGGCCGCATCACGCCGGCATGCCCCGGCCTGTACACCGACGAGCAAGGGATGGCCTTCAAGCGCATCGTGGACTTCGTGCACACGCAGAGCAGCGCGAAGATCGGCATGCAGCTGGGTCACAGCGGCCCCAAGGGTTCGACGCAGGTCGGCTGGGAAGGCACCGACGAGCCGCTGCCCACCGGCAACTGGCCGCTGATGGCCGCGAGCGCCCTGGCCTATGGCGCGCAGAACCAGACACCGGCCGCGATGACGCGTGCCGACATGGAACGGCTGCGCGACCAGTTCGTGGCGTCGACGAAGCGCTCCGCCGACGCGGGCTTCGACTGGCTCGAGTTGCACTGCGCGCACGGCTACGTGCTCGCGTCCTTCCTCAGCGCGCTCACCAACCAGCGCACCGACGAGTACGGCGGCGACATCGCGGCCCGCGCGCGCTACCCGCTCGAAGTGTTCGCGGCCATGCGCGCCGCCTGGCCGCAAGAGCGCCCGATGAGCGTGCGCATCTCGGCACACGACTGGGCACCCGGCGGCAACACCGACGACGACGCGGTCGCGATCGCGCGCCTGTTCAAGGCCGCGGGTTGCGACTTCATCGACGTGTCGTCCGGCCAGACCACGCGCGACGCCAAGCCGATCTACGGCCGCATGTACCAGACGCCCTTCGCCGACCGCATCCGCAACGAGGTGGGCATCGCGACCATCGCCGTCGGTGCGATCACCGACGCCGACCAGGCCAACAGCATCATCGCGGCCGGCCGAGCCGACCTGTGCGCCGTGGCCCGTCCGCACCTGGCCGACCCGGCCTGGACGCTGCACGAAGCCGCCAAGCTGCAGAGCCGCTACGTCGACTGGCCCAAGCAATACACGGCAGGCCGCGACCAGATGTACCGCGAGATCGCCAAGCAGCAGGCGATGGCGGCGGTGCCGGTGAACGTCGCGAACGAAGAGGAGCGCTGAATGGACCTCGAAGCCCGCGCCCACAGCGAACACCCCGATGAGTTGCGGCTGTGGCTGCGGCTGCTCACCTGCACGCAGCTCATCGAGAAGGAAGTGCGCAACGGCCTGCGCGAGCAGTTCGCGACCACGCTGCCGCGCTTCGACCTGATGGCGCAGCTCGAGCGCTCGCCCGAAGGCCTGAAGATGAACGAGCTGTCGCGCCGCATGATGGTGACCGGCGGCAACGTGACCGGCATCACCGACCAGCTGGTGGCCGAAGAACTGGTCGAGCGCGTCAATGTCGAAGGTGACCGGCGCGCCTGGCGCGTTCGCCTCACCGTGCGCGGCCGCAAGCTCTTCCATGAGATGGCGCAGCAGCACGAGGCCTGGATCGTCGAGGCCTTCGCCGGGCTCAACGCCAAGGAGATCTCGCAGCTTCACAAGCTGCTCGGCAAGGTCAAGCAGCACACCACCCCCTTCACGACAACGACGGAGACGGCATGAAGCATTACATCGGCGCGGGCAATCCCATGCATGGGCAATTCGAGGCGAAGGCCGGCTACACGGCCACGCACTTCCAGTGGTCGTACGAAGACGGCGTGGGCACCGTCACGCTCAACCGGCCCGAGCGCAAGAACCCGCTGACCTTCCAGTCGTACGCCGAACTGCGCGACCTGTTCCGTGCCCTGCACTTCGCAACCGACGTGAAGGCGGTGGTCGTCACCGGCGCCGGCGGCAACTTCTGCTCGGGCGGCGACGTGCACGAGATCATCGGCCCGCTCACGAAGATGAGCATGCCGGAGATGCTGGAGTTCACCCGCATGACCGGCGACCTGGTGAAGGCGATCCGTCAGTGCCCGCAACCGATCATCGGCGCGATCGATGGCATCTGCGCTGGTGCCGGCGCGATGATCGCGCTGGCCTGCGACATCCGCTACGGCACGCCGGCCGCGCGCACCGCCTTCCTGTTCACGCGCGTCGGCCTGGCCGGTGCGGACATGGGTGCCTGCGCCCTGCTGCCGCGCATGATCGGCCAGGGCCGCGCATCGGAGCTGCTTTTCAGTGGCCGCGCGATGACGGCGGACGAAGGTCTGGCCTGGGGCTTCTTCAATGCATTGCACGACAGCGACGCGGTGCTCGGCGCGGCGACGAAGATGGCACGCGAGCTCGCGGCCGGCCCGACCTTCGCGCACGGCATGACCAAGACGATGCTGTCGCAGGAATGGTCGATGACCATCGAGCAGGCGATCGAAGCCGAGGCGCAGGCCCAGGCGATCTGCATGCAGACGGCCGACTTCACGCGCGCCTACGAGGCCTTCGCGGCCAAGCAGAAGCCGGTCTTCGGCGGGGACTGAACATGTCAGCCTCCAAGGTCGACCCTTCGACGGCGCATCTCGCGCTGCCCTTCTTCGACGACACGCACCGCGAACTCGCGCGCGGCCTGCTGCCGTGGGCCGCATCGCAGAACGTGGATGAACGCGACGACCGCGCCGCCTGCCGCGACTGGGTCAAACGCCTCGGCGACGGCGGCTGGCTGCGCTACTGCGTGCCCGCCGCGTTCGGCGGTGCGCTCGAACGCCTGGACTCGCGCGCGCTCGTGCTGCTGCGCGAGACCCTCGCCTTCCACTCGCCACTGGCCGACTTCGCCTTCGCGATGCAGGGCCTGGGCAGCGGTGCGATCACGCTGGCAGGCAGTGCGTCGCAACAAGCCGAATACCTGAGTGCGGTGGCGCGCGGCGACAAGATCGCCGCCTTCGCACTGAGCGAACCCGACGCCGGCTCCGACGTCGGCGCGATGGCGATGCAGGCCGTCGACACCGGCACGGGCTGGCGGTTCGACGGTGCGAAGACGTGGATCAGCAACGGCGGCATCGCCGACTTCTACTGCGTGTTCGCGAAGACCGACGCCGATGCGGGCACGCGCGGCATCACGGCCTTCATCGTCGACGCCAATGCCCAGGGTCTCGATGCGAGCGAGCACATCCAGGTGATGGCACCGCATCCGCTCGCGACGCTGCGCTTTGGTGCCTGCGAGGTGCCACACGGTGCACAGCTGGGCGAACTGAACGGCGGCTTCAAGCTCGCGATGCGCACGCTCGACATCTTTCGTGCATCGGTGGCGGCGGCCGCACTCGGCATGGCACGGCGCGCATTGAGCGAAGCCATCACACACGCGAAGTCGCGTCGCATGTTCGGCCACACCTTGGCCGACTTCCAGCTCACGCAGGCGAAGCTCGGCGACATGGCCGCACTCATCGACAGCGCCGCCTTGCTGACCTATCGCGCGGCATGGATGCGTGACGAAGGCGAACGCACCGGCCGGCCCTTCGGCGACTACACCGCAGCCGCGGCGATGGCCAAGATGTGCGCCACCGAAAACGCGCAGCGCGTGATCGACATGGCGTTGCAGATGCACGGCGGCAGCGGCGTGCAAGTGGGCACGAAAGTTGAGAGTCTCTACCGCGACATCCGCGCGCTTCGCATCTACGAAGGCGCCACGGAAGTCCAGCAATTGATCATCGGCAAATCCGTCCTGCGGGAGTAGACCTTGAGCGCACAAATCGACCGTTTCGTCCACGACGGACTTCCACCCCCGGAGCTGTTGCCGGTCTTCCGCTACGACCTGCCCGAGCTGCAGTTGCCCGACCAGCTGAACCTGGTCGAGGAGCTGCTCGACAAGGCCGCGGCGAAGGGCTTCGCCGACAAGCCGATGCTGCGCTCACCCACGCGCACGCTCACCTATGCGCAGGCCGCGGTGGAAGTGAACCGCATGGCACAGGTGCTGACGGACGACCTCGGCCTGGTGCCGGGCAACCGCGTGCTCCTGCGCGGTGGCAACTCGATCCCGATGGCGCTGGCGTGGCTGGCGGTGGTGAAGGCCGGCCTCATTGCCGTGGCGACGATGCCGCTGCTGCGTGCGCGCGAACTGGGCGACATCATCGACAAGGCGAAGCCGGCGGTCGCGTTGTGCGAAGCCAAGCTCATCGATGAAATGCTGATCTCGCAGCAGGCGAACCCGGTGCTCCGAAAGGTGCTCGCATTCAAGTCCGACGCACCCGATGCACTCGAGGCGCTGGCTGCAAAAAAAAGCGACGTCTTCGCCGCGTGCCCCACTGCCGCGGACGACATCGCGCTGCTCGCCTTCACCTCGGGCACCACCGGCAAGCCCAAGGCGCCGGCCACGACGCACCGCGACGTGCTCGCGATGTGCGAGACCTGGCCGCGCCACATCCTGAAGGCGACCAGCGACGACATCGTGATGGGCTCGCCGCCGCTCGCCTTCACCTTCGGTCTTGGCGGCCTGCTGGTCTACCCGATGTGGGCCGGCTCGTCGATCTACTACCCCGACATCCCGTACACGCCGGAAGGCATGGTCAAGCTGATCAACGAGACCGGCGCGACCATCGTCTACACCGCGCCCACTTTCTACCGACAGATGGCGCCCTTCGCGAAGCAGCATGGCGTACCGACACTGCGCATCACCGTGAGCGCAGGCGAGGCGCTGCCTGACGCCACGCGCCAGTTGTGGAAGGACGCGACCGGCATCGAGATGCTCGACGGCATCGGCGGCACCGAGGTGTTCCACATCTACATCTCGGCCGCCGGCCATGAGGTCAAGCGCGGCGCCATCGGCAAAGCCGTGCCGGGCTTCGTCGCGAAGGTGGTCGACGACGACGGCAACGAGGTGCCGCGCGGCACCGTCGGCAAGCTGGCGATCCAGGGCCCGGTGGGCTGCCGCTACTTCGACGACACGCGCCAGACCGCCTACGTGAAGAACGGCTGGAACTACCCCGGCGATGCCTTCAGCCAGGACGACGACGGCTACTTCTTCTACCAGTCACGCGCCGACGACATGATCATCACCGCCGGCTACAACGTCGGCGGCCCGGAGGTCGAGGACGCGCTGCTGCAGCACCCGGCCGTGGCCGAATGCGGCGTGATCGGCAAACCCGACGACGACCGCGGCATGATCGTCAAGGCCTACTGCGTGCTCAAGCCCGGCCACACCGGCGACGCGGCCCTGTGCAAGGCGCTGCAGGACCACGTCAAGGCCACCATCGCCCCTTACAAATACCCGCGCGAGATCGAATTCGTCGACGTGCTGCCCCGCACCGAGACCGGCAAGCTCCAGCGCTTCAAACTGAGACAGACACCATGATGAACAAGCTTCTTCAACCCGCCGGCTGGTTGCCGCCCAAGGGCTATGCCAACGGCATCGCCGCGCGCGGCACGCAGATCTTCGTGGGCGGCCAGATCGGCTGGAACGGCCAACAGCAGTTCGAGACCGACGACTTCATCGCCCAGTGCGGGCAGGCGTTGCGCAACATCGCCGAAGTGCTGCGCGAGGCCGGTGCCGGGCCGGAGCACATGGTGCGCATGACCTGGTACATCACCGACCGCGACGAGTACAACGCACGTCTGAGCGAGTTGGGACCGGTCTACCGCGATGCAATGGGCAGGAATTTCCCGGCCATGACCTGCGTTCAGGTGGCAGCGCTGGTGGAGGCGCGTGCCAAGGTCGAGATCGAAGTCACGGCGGTGCTGCCGGACTGAGCCGAACAACGTCGACAGAAAAGGGGCCTCGGCCCCTTTTCTTTGGCCTTTTGCCGTTGCGCAGGCCAATATTTTTTGGCGATATTCGTCGCCAACAACAAAAAGGCCCTGTTCAAAAACAGGGCCTTTCAATTTGGTTGCGCGAGCAAGATTTGAACTTGCGACCTTTGGGTTATGAGCCCAACGAGCTACCAGGCTGCTCCATCGCGCGGCAAGATGGAATTATAGCTTATTCTGAAGCGGTCTGCTCATCGGCAGCCACTTCTTTTACTTCGGGACGGTCGACCAGTTCGACGAGCGCCATCGGAGCATTGTCGCCCACGCGGAAGCCCATCTTCAGGATACGCGTGTAGCCGCCCGGACGCGTGTTGTAACGCGGGCCGAGTTCGGCGAAGAGCTTGACGACGCTGTCGCGGCTACGCAGGCGGTCGAAGGCCAGACGCTTGTTGGCGAGCGTGGGCTTCTTGGCCAGCGTGATCATCGGTTCGATGACGCGGCGCAGTTCCTTGGCCTTGGGGACCGTGGTCTTGATGACTTCGTGCTCGATGAGCGAGTTCATCATGTTCTGCAGCATCGCGAGCCGGTGCGAGCTGGTGCGGTTGAGTTTGCGGAGGCCGTGACCGTGACGCATGGTGATGTTCCTTTGAGGTTTTTAATAAAGGCAGCCGTGTCAGGTACTGCCCTTCGCGAATGAACGCTTCGGATTGACTTCGATTAACGCTTGTCGAGACCGGCCGGCGGCCAGCTTTCGAGCTTCATGCCCAAGGTGAGGCCGCGCGATGCGAGGACTTCCTTGATTTCGTTGAGCGACTTGCGACCCAGGTTGGGGGTCTTGAGCAGCTCGTTCTCGGTGCGCTGGATCAGGTCACCGATGTAGTAGATGTTCTCGGCCTTCAGGCAGTTCGCCGAACGAACCGTGAGTTCGAGCTCGTCGACCGGGCGCAGCAGGATCGGATCGAACTGCTGTGCGCTGCGCGGTGCCGGTGCATCGAACGCGGCGAGTTCGCCACCTTCGAGCTGTGCGAACACGGCGAGCTGTTCCACCAGGATCTTGGCCGAGGCACGGACCGCGTCTTCGGCAGTGATGGCGCCGTTGGTCTCGATCTCGATGAGCAGCTTGTCCAGGTCGGTACGCTGCTCGACGCGCGCGCTCTCGACGATGTAGCTCACGCGCTTGACGGGCGAGAACGACGCATCGAGAACGATGCGGCCGATCGACTTGGTCGGTTCGTCCGCATAACGACGCATCGTGCCGGGCACGTAGCCACGACCCTTCTCGACCTTGATCTGCATGTCCAGCTTGCCGCCTTGCGACAGATGGGCGATGACGTGGTCAGGGTTGATGATCTCGACGTCGTGCGGCGTCTGGATGTCGGAGGCCAGCACGGGGCCTTCGCCGTCCTTGCGCAGGCTCAGCGTGACTTCATCGCGGTTGTGGAGCTTGAACACCACGCCCTTGAGGTTCAGCAGGATGTTGACGACGTCTTCCTGGACGCCATCGATCGACGAGTACTCGTGGAGCACGCCGGCGATCGTCACTTCGGTAGCCGAATAACCGACCATCGACGACAGCAGCACGCGACGCAGCGCGTTGCCGAGCGTGTGGCCGTAGCCGCGCTCGAAAGGCTCGAGCGTGACCTTTGCCTTGTTGGCGGCCAGTTGCTCGACCTGGATGGTCTTGGGTTTCAGCAGGGTGGTTTGCATGCAGACTTCCTCTCAATACCCCCGGTTCGTTACACCGGTAAGGCTGGTGAAGCGCCCGGCGCGCGTGCAGAGCGCGCCAGGAACGGGATCAACAAAAACAACTCGCGCCAACAGGCGCAAGCAAGGGATCAACGCGAATAGAGTTCGACGATCAACGATTCGTTGATGTCGGCGGCGAATTCGTCGCGATCCGGAACCTTCTTGAAGGTGCCTTCGGCCTTGTCGGCGTTCACTTCCACCCAGGCCGGCATGCCGACTTGTGCAGCCAGCTGCAGCGCTTCGGCGATGCGGGTCTGCTTCTTGGACTTGTCGCGCACGGCGATCACGTCACCGGTCTTGACCAGGTACGACGCGATGTTGACCGACTGACCGTTCACCGTGATGGCACGGTGCGACACGAGCTGGCGTGCCTCGGCGCGGGTCGAGCCGAAGCCCATGCGATAGACCACGTTGTCCAGGCGCGATTCGAGGATGAACAGCAGGTTGGCGCCGGTGTTGCCACGGCGACGATCGGCTTCCTCGAAGTAGCGGCGGAATTGCTTCTCGAGCACGCCGTACATGCGCTTGACCTTCTGCTTTTCACGCAGTTGCAGGCCGAAGTCAGAGGTGCGCTGACCCGACGTACGACCGTGTTGGCCGGGCTTGGAGTCGAACTTCGACTTGTCCTGGATCGAGCGACGGGCGCTCTTGAGGAACAGGTCGGTGCCTTCACGGCGGGAGAGTTTGGCCTTGGGGCCGAGGTAGCGTGCCACGTGATCTTCCTTTGTGTCATCTGCTGCAGCGGTGATCTGCAGGAGCCATCAGCGGCGTGCCGATGGCGGTGGGCTTGTGAAAACAAAATGCGCAGCCGCCGTGAAGCGGACTGCGCGGTGCGTCGGAGCTTAGATCCGACGACGTTTCTGCGGACGGCAACCGTTGTGCGGAACCGGGGTCACGTCGGCAATGGAATTGATCCGGATGCCGAGCGCCGCCAGGGCGCGCACCGACGACTCACGACCCGGGCCGGGGCCCTTGATCTCGACGTCGAGGTTCTTGATGCCTTGTTCGACAGCAGCACGGCCGGCCACTTCCGACGCCACCTGGGCAGCGAAAGGCGTCGACTTGCGCGAGCCCTTGAAGCCCTGGCCACCCGACGAGGCCCACGACAGGGCGTTGCCCTGGCGGTCCGTGATCGTGATGATCGTGTTGTTGAACGAGGCGTGCACGTGAGCGATCCCGTCCGCAACGTTCTTGCGAACCTTCTTGCGAACGCGCTGTGCGGCGTTATTGGCAGGAGCTTTAGCCATGCTGTTTCAATCCTTATTTCTTCAGGGACTGCGCGGCCTTGCGCGGACCCTTGCGGGTACGGGCATTGGTGCGCGTGCGCTGGCCGCGCATCGGCAGGCCACGGCGATGGCGGAAGCCGCGATAGCAGCCGATGTCCATCAATCGCTTGATGTTCATCGTCGTCTCGCGACGCAGGTCGCCTTCGATGGTGAAGAGAGCGATCTGGTCGCGGATCTTTTCGAGATCGGCGTCGGTCAGATCCTTGATCTTCTTCGAATACTCGATGCCGCTCGCTTCGCAGATTTGACGGGCGCGGGTGCGACCGATACCGAAGATGGCGGTCAGGCCGATCTCAGCGTGCTTGTGCGGCGGAATGTTAATGCCAGCAATACGTGCCATGTGCGTCCTCTAATACTCTCAATCAACCCTGGCGCTGCTTATGGCGCGGGTCGGAACAGATCACACGCACCACACCCTTGCGGCGGATGATCTTGCAATTGCGGCAGATGGTCTTGACCGAAGCCGAAACTCTCATATGACTCTCCTAAAACGTGTTCGTGTTGCAGCAGTGCTCAAGATGTCTTGAAGTTGGCCTTCTTGAGCAGCGATTCGTATTGCTGCGACATCATGTAGTTCTGTACTTGGGCCATGAAGTCCATCGTGACGACCACGATGATCAACAGGGAGGTGCCGCCGAAATAGAACGGCACGTTGTATTTGAGGATCAGGAACTCCGGCAGCAGGCAGACGAAGGTGATGTACACCGCGCCGGCCAACGTCAGGCGAACCAGGATCTTGTCGATGTAGCGCGCCGTCTGGTCACCCGGACGAATGCCCGGAATGAACGCCCCGCTCTTCTTCAGGTTGTCGGCCGTTTCCTTGCTGTTGAACACGAGGGCCGTGTAGAAGAAGCAGAAGAAGACGATCGCAGCCGCGTAGAGCATCACATAGATCGGCTGACCCGGTGTGAGCGCGCCAGCAATGTCCTTGATCCAGCGCATGCTGTCACCGGTGCTGAACCAGCCCACCACGGTGGCCGGCAGCAGAATGATCGACGATGCGAAGATCGGCGGAATCACGCCAGCCATGTTCAGCTTCAGCGGCAGATGCGACGACTGACCGCCATACACCTTGTTGCCCACCTGGCGCCGCGCATAGTTCACGAGGATCTTGCGCTGACCGCGTTCGACGAACACCACGAAATAGGTCACCAGGACCACGACCGCGATGATGAACAAGGCGATGACCGGGTTCATGGCACCGGTGGTCACCAGCGAAGCCAGGCCACCGATGGCGTTTGGCAGACCGGCCGCGATGCCCGCAAAGATCAGGATCGAGATGCCGTTGCCCAGACCGCGTTCGGTGATCTGCTCACCGAGCCACATCAGGAACATCGAACCCGCCGTCAGGCTGACCATGGCGGTGATCCGGAAGCCGAAGCCCGGGGTGATCACCAGACCGGCCGACGATTCGAGTGCGACAGCGATGCTGAAGGACTGGAACAGCGCCAAACCCAGCGCGCCATAACGCGTGTACTGCGTGATCTTGCGACGACCCGACTCGCCTTCCTTCTTCAATTGCTCGAAGCTCGGAAGCACGTAAGTCATCAACTGCATGATGATCGACGCCGAGATGTACGGCATGATGCCCAGCGCGAACACGGTGAAGCGCGACAGCGCACCGCCCGAGAACATGTTGAACAGGCTCAGGATGCCGCCCTGCTGGCCCTGGAACAACTGCGCCAGCTGGTCCGGGTTGATGCCCGGCACAGGGATGTGCGCGCCGATCCGGTAGACCACGAGCGCGAGCAGCAAGAAGACCAGCCGGCGACGGAGGTCACCGAACTTGCCTGTCTTTGCGAGCGTTGCCGCGTTAGTTGCCACGGGGATCTTCTTTCAGTCCGGTCTTTTAGGCGACGCTGCCGCCGGCAGCTTCGATCGCAGCCTTGGCGCCGGCGGTCGCGCCGATGCCCGTCAGCTTGACGGCCTTGGTCAGTTCGCCGGTCTTGATGACCTTGACGACCTTGATCATGTGCGAGACCAGGCCAGCCTGCTTGAGCGTCAGCATGTCGACTTCGGCGGCGCCGAGGACTTCGAGCGACGTCAACGTGACTTCAGCGTTGTACTTGAGCGATTGCGACTTGAAGCCGCGCTTGGGCAGACGGCGCTGCAGCGGCATTTGACCGCCTTCGAAGCCCACCTTATGGAAGCCGCCCGCACGGGACTTCTGACCCTTGTGACCGCGACCCGCGGTCTTGCCGATGCCGGAGCCGATACCGCGGCCGACGCGACGCTTCGCGTGCTTGGCGCCGGCGGCCGGCTTGATGCCATTGAGTTCCATATCAGTCTCTCTTACAGAACTTTGACCAGATAACTGATCTTGTTGATCATGCCGCGCACGGCGGGCGTGTCCTGCAGCTCGCTCACGCTGTTGAGCTTGCGCAGGCCGAGGCCACGCACGGTCGCGCGATGCGACTCCTTGGTGCCGATCGGGCTCTTCACGAGCTGCACCTTGACGGTGGTTTGTTCTTGCGTCGTCATGTCGATGCTCCTGTTCAGGCGAACAGCTCTTCGACCGTCAGACCGCGCTTGGCAGCAACGGCAGACGCGGTCGTCGAGTTCTTCAGGCCGTCCAGCGTGGCACGGACCATGTTGTAGGGGTTCGACGAACCATGGCTCTTGGCCACGATGTCGGTGATGCCCAGGACTTCGAACACGGCGCGCATCGGGCCGCCGGCGATGATGCCGGTACCCTTCGGGGCGGGGATCATGACGACCGAAGCGGCGCCATGGTGACCCGTCACGCGGTGATGCAGCGTGCCGTTCTTGATCGAGATCTGGAACAGGTTGCGGCGTGCTTCTTCCATGGCCTTCTGCACGGCTGCCGGCACTTCCTTCGACTTGCCCTTGCCCATGCCGACCTTGCCGTCGCCATCGCCGACCACGGTGAGTGCGGCGAAACCGAGGATACGACCACCCTTCACCACCTTGGTGACACGGTTGATCGCGATCATCTTCTCGCGCAAACCGTCTTCAGGGCCTTCGTTCTGCGTTCTTGCTTGAATCTTTGCCATTTTGAATCTCGTGTCCGGTTAGAACTGCAGGCCGGCTTCGCGGGCGGCCTCGGCCAGCGCCTTGACGCGGCCGTGGTAGGCGAAACCAGCGCGGTCGAAGGCGACCTTCTCGACACCGGCAGCCTTCGCCTTTTCAGCGATGCGCTTGCCGATGGCGGTGGCTGCAGCGGCGTTGCCGCCCTTGCCCGAACCGCCCAGCGCCGTGCGAACTTCGGCTTCGGCCGTCGATGCAGTGGCGATCACCTTGGTGCCGTCGTCGGAAATGACGGTGGCATAGATGTGCAGGTTGGTGCGGTTCACCGTCAGACGCGCAACGCCTTGCGTCGCGATCCGGATGCGGGTCTGACGCGAGCGGCGCAGACGTTGTGCTTTTTTGGTCAACATCATTTTGCTGCCCCTTACTTCTTCTTGGTCTCTTTGATCACGATCTTCTCGTCCGAATAACGGATGCCCTTGCCCTTGTAAGGCTCAGGCGGACGAACAGCGCGGATCTCAGCGGCGATTTGACCAACGCGCTGACGGTCAGCACCCTTGATCACGATTTCGGTCGGGGTCGCAGTGGCCACCGTGATGCCCTGGGGCATCTCGATGTTGACCGGGTGCGAGTAACCGACTTGCAGGTTCAACTTGTTGTTCGAGGCCGCAGCCTTGAAGCCGACGCCGACGAGGTTGAGCTTCTTCTCGAAGCCCTTCGTCACGCCGACGACCATGTTGTTGACGAGCTGACGGAACGTGCCGCTCATCGCGTTGGCTTCACGCGATTCGTTGGCGGGCTCGAAGCTCAGCTTGCCGTCCTTGTTGACGACATTGACCAGGGCATTGCGCGTCAGCGCGAGCGTGCCGCCCGCGCCCTTCACGTTGATCTGGTCGTCCTTGATCGACACATCCACACCTGCGGGGATGGCGACCGGCATTTTTCCGACTCGGGACATTTCAGTGACTCCTCAATGTCTCGGTTAGGCGACGTAGCACAGGACTTCGCCACCGACACCGGTAGCGCGCGCCTTGCGGTCGGTCATCACGCCCTGGGGGGTCGTGACGATCGCGACGCCGAGGCCGTTCTGGACTTGCGGGATGGCTGCGCTGGCCTTGTAGACGCGCAGGCCGGGGCGGCTCACGCGTTCGATGCGCTCGATGACCGGGCGGCCAGCGTAGTACTTCAGCGTGATGACGAGCTCGGACTTGCCGGCTTCGGTCTTGACTTCGAAACCGTCGATGTAGCCTTCGTCCTTGAGGACTTGTGCGATCGCGGCCTTCACCTTGGAAGACGGGATCGACACGGTGGGCTTCGCCACCATCTGCGCGTTACGGATACGCGTCAGCAGGTCGGCAATGGGATCACTCATGCTCATGTTGTTTGCTCCTGCCTGGCTTACCAGCTGGCCTTGGTGACACCGGGGATGTCGCCAGCGAAAGCCAGTTCACGGATCTTGGCGCGGGCCAGACCGAATTGACGGAAAGTACCGCGGGGGCGACCAGTGATGGCGCAACGGTTGCGCTGACGCGTGGGGTTCGCGTTGCGCGGGAGCTTCTGCAGGCCCAGACGGGCAGCAGCGCGCTCTTCGTCGCTCTTCTTCAGGTCGTTCGAGGCGGCCTTCAGTTCGGCGTGCTTTGCAGCGAACTTGGCGACCAGTTTGTCGCGCTTGAGTTCGCGTTGGATCAGGGATTGTTTAGCCACGGTTCGCCTCAGTTCTTGAACGGGAAACGGAAACCAGCGAGAAGCGCCTTGGCTTCTTCGTCGGTCTTGGCCGTCGTCGTGATGCTGATGTTGAGACCGCGCAGGGCATCGACCTTGTCGTATTCGATCTCGGGGAAAATGATCTGCTCTTTCACGCCGATGTTGTAGTTGCCGCGGCCGTCGAAGGCGCGACCCGAGATCCCGCGGAAGTCACGAACGCGCGGCAGGGCCACGGTCACGAAACGGTCCAGGAACTCATACATCTGCACGCCACGCAGCGTGACCATGCAGCCGATCGGCTGCATTTCGCGGATCTTGAAACCGGCGATGGCCTTCTTCGACTTGGTGACGACCGGCTTCTGGCCGGCGATCTTGGTGAGGTCGCCGACGGCATTGTCGAGAACCTTCTTGTCGGCGACTGCTTCACCCACACCCATGTTGAGCGTGATCTTGGTCAGACGCGGAACCTGCATTGGCGACTTGTAGCCGAACTTCTCGGTCAGGTCCTTCGCGATCTTGTCGCGGTAGATTTGTTGGAGACGTGCCATGTGAGTACCCCTTAGGCGATCTTGATTTCGTCGCCGCTGGACTTGAAGACGCGAACGCGCTTGCCGTCCGCGACCTTGATGCCCACGCGATCGGCCTTGCCGGTCGCGGCATTGAAGATCGCCACGTTCGATTGGTGGATGGGCATGGTCTTTTCGACGATGCCACCGGTCGTACCCTTGAGCGGGTTCGGCTTGGCGTGCTTCTTGACGATGTTGACGCCGTCGACGATCAGGTACGAGTCGTCGGTGCGCAGCGAGACCATGCCGCGCTTGCCCTTGTCGCGCCCGGCCAACACGATGACCTGGTCGCCTTTGCGAATCTTGTTCATGGCGTAGTTGTCCTTACAGAACTTCGGGAGCCAGCGAGACGATCTTCATGAACTTCTCGGTACGCAGTTCGCGCGTCACGGGTCCGAAGATGCGGGTGCCGATCGGCTCCAGCTTGGCGTTGAGCAGCACGGCGGCATTGCCGTCGAACTTGACGAGCGAGCCGTCTGCACGACGGATGCCCTTGGCGGTACGCACCACGACGGCGCTGTAGATCTCGCCCTTCTTGACACGCCCGCGAGGAGCGCATTCCTTGATGCTGACCTTGATGACGTCGCCCACGCTGGCATAGCGCCGCTTGGAGCCACCGAGCACCTTGATACACAGGACGGATTTCGCGCCCGTGTTGTCGGCCACGTCGAGCCGGGATTCAGTTTGGATCATTGCTAGTAGTTCCCAACTTGTACCGAGCAGAACCTCATGGCGCTGCGCGATCAGTCTTGGGCCCGTCGTCCGCACCCCAAACCACTTGGGATGCATCCGTCTGGGCGGAATGCTTCGCCTTTTTGAAGCGAAGCCCGCGATTGTTGCAGCCCTTTCCAGGCTTGTCAACTACCCCTGTGCAAACAGATCGGGGGAGCCGGCGGAGCGACAATCCCGGCTCGCCCGTCCCGACACCCTCATCCGCCACGTCGCCATGCCCGAACTCACCCCTGCCGCCCTGCCCGCCATCGCCTTCATCGGGGGGGGCAACATGGCCAGCGCCATCCTGGGCGGCCTGCTCCGGCAGGGCTTGCCGACCACCTCGGTGGAGGTGGTCGAGCCGTTCGAAGAAGCGCGCGCCCGGTTGACCCGCGACTTCGGCATCACGCCGCAACCCAGTGCCAGCGCCGCACTGGAGCGCTGCCAGGTCGTGGTCTGGGCCGTCAAGCCGCAGACCTTCGCCGACGCGACCCGCCCCGTGCGCGAACGGACCCCGGACGCGCTGCACCTGAGCGTGGCCGCCGGCATTCCGTCGGACAGCATCGCGGGCTGGCTGGGCACCGACAACGTCGTGCGCGCCATGCCCAACACGCCCGCACTCGTCGGCCAGGGGATGAGCGGCCTGTTCGCCCGGCCCGCCGTGACCGCCGTCGGACGGCGCCTGGTCGAACAGGTGCTGGCGCCGACCGGGCAGCTGCTGTGGGTCGACACCGAAGGCGCGCTCGATGCCGTCACGGCCGTTTCCGGCTCGGGCCCGGCCTATGTCTTCTATTTCATCGAAGCGATGACCGAGGCCGGCATCGAGATGGGCCTGCCGCCGGCACAGGCCCAGCAACTGGCCATCGGCACCTTCACCGGCGCGTCGGCACTGGCACAGGCCTCCACCGAACCACCGTCGGTGCTGCGCGAGCGCGTGACGTCCAAGGGCGGCACCACCTATGCGGCCCTGAACGCGATGGAGGCCGCGGGCGTCAAGGCGCAATTCAAGACCGCGATCCGCGCCGCGGAGCAGCGTGCACGCGAGCTGGCGGTGGAGTTCGGCCGCGCCTGAGGCCTGGGTTCAGCGGATCGCGTAGTCCGCCACGATGCCGGCGAAGACGGCGAACCCGACCCAGTGGTTCAACCGGAAGGCCTGGAAGCAGCCTTCGCGGGTGCGATGGCGGATCAGGCGCCAGTGCCAGGCGACCTGCACCGCCGCCGCGGCCAGACCCAGCGCGAAAGCGACGTCCAACCCGGCGCGGAAGCCGACCACGCCCCACAGCATCAGAAACAGGGCATAGCAGAGCATCACGGCCGCCACATCGAAGCGCCCGAAGGTGATGGCCGAGGTCTTCATCCCGATCTTCAGGTCGTCGTCGCGGTCGACCATGGCGTACTCGGTGTCGTAGGCCAGTACCCAGCCCAGGTTGCCCAGCAGCAGCAACCAGCCGACGCCCGGCACCCGCGTGAACGCCTCCGACGCGGGCACCGCCGCGCCGCCCGCGGCACAGAAGGCCATCGGAATGCCGATCGAGAACGCGACGCCCAACACCGCCTGCGGCAGCGAGACGAAGCGCTTGGCGAAAGGGTAGGCCAGCGTCACCGCCAGGCCGATGAACGCCCAGACGATCACGGCCGCATTGGTGGTCAGCGCCAGCCCAAAGGCGATCAGCGCCAGCACGGCGCCGAGACCGAGCGCTTGCTTCACCGAGATGGCGCCGCTGGTCACCGGCCGCTGAGCGGTGCGCTTGACGTGCCGGTCGAAGTCGCGGTCGGCCACGTCGTTGACGCAGCAACCGGCGCTGCGCATGAGCACCGTGCCTCCCACGAAGATGGCCAGCAGATGCCAGCCGGGCCAGCCGCCCGCGGCGAACCACAGCGCCCCCAGCGTCGGCCACAGCAGCAGCAGCCAGCCGGCGGGCCGGTTCCACCGGATCAGATCCAAGTACAGCGCGAGGCGCCCGCCAGCCTTCACGGAAGCTCCAGAAACGAAAAGAGCGGCATTGTGCCGCTCCTGGTCGCGACGGGCCTGCGCCCCCGCGCGAACTTATTCTTCCAGCAGCGAGCGCAGCATCCACGCCGTCTGGTCGTGCACCGTGCAGCGCGCGGTCAGCATGTCTGCGGTCGGATCGTCGCCGGCCTCTTCGGCCACCGGGATGAACTCGCGGGCGATGCGGGACACGGTCTCGTGCCCCTTCACGAGGATGCGCACCATCTCCATGGCCTTGGGCGGCACCGGCGGCACGTCGGGCACCGTCGCGATCTTGCTGAATTCGGCGTACGAGCCCGGCGCGTAGTGGCCCAGGGCGCGGATGCGCTCGGCGATGACGTCGGTCGAGGTCCACAGCTCGGTGTACTGGCCCATGAACATGGCGTGCAGGGAGTTGAAGTGCGGGCCCGTCACATTCCAGTGGAAGTTGTGCGTGGTCAGGTACAGCGTGTACGTGTCGGCCAGCACGCGGCTCAGGCCTTCGGCGATCGCCGCGCGGTCCTGGCGGTCGATGCCGATGTTGATGATCGGCGCGTTGCGGCTGCCCGACTCCTGGGCCACGCGGGCACCGCCCTTCGTGGGCACCTTCCCGGCACCCGCTGCCGGTGCGGACGTGATCGGGGACTTGGTCTTTTTCTGGGGCTTGTTGGGTGCTTTGGCCATGACGACGATTTCCTCGATGGATTGAATAGGGAGACGTTGGCGACTTTAGGAGCCCGCGGGCTGCGTCGCAACAGCGAGACTCTATCGCAGCCATTGCCCGCGCCGCACGCGTGGCACAGGCAACCGCCACGCCTCACTCAGGACAGGCGTTTGACCCCAGGCAATTCGCAGGCGTAGACCGCATTGCGCAGCGCCGCGATCGCCTCGTAGCGCGTGAAGCTCCGGCGCCAGGCCAGCACCACACGTCGCATCGGCGGTTCGCGCCCTTCGCCGTCATGGACGGGCAGGTAGCGCACCATTGGCTCAGGCTCCTTGCGGCCGCGGGCCTTGGGCTTGAGCGCCTCGGCCGGCACCGACAGCCGCGGCACCAGCGTCACGCCCATGCCCGAGGCCACCATGTGCTTGATGGTTTCCAGCGACGAGCCTTCGAAGCTCTTGCGGATGCCCTCGGCGTTGCTCGAGAAACGTGCGAATTCGGGGCACACCTCGAGCACGTGATCGCGGAAGCAATGGCCGGCGCCCAGCAACAGCATCGTCTCGTTCTTGAGCTCGTCCGAGCTGATCGACTCGCGCACCGCCAGCGGGTGGCTCGTCGGCAACACCGCGACGAAGGGCTCGTCGTAGAGCGGCGCCACCGCCAGGCCGGTGTCCGGGAAGGGCTCGGCCATGATGGCGCAATCGATCTCGCCGGCCCGCAGCATCTCGAGCAGCTTGACGGTGAAGTTCTCCTGCAGCATCAGCGGCATCTGCGGCGTGCGCGCGATGTTCTGGCGCACCAGGTCGGGCAGCAGATACGGCCCGATCGTGTAGATGATGCCGAGGTTCAACGCGCCCGCCAGCGGGTCCTTGCCGCGCTTGGCGATCTCCTTGATGCTGGCCGCCTGGTCGAGCACGCTCTGCGCCTGCTGCACGATCTGCTCGCCCAGCGGCGTGACCGTCACTTCGCCGGCACTGCGCTCGAAGAGCTTGACTTCGAGCTCTTCCTCGAGCTTCTTGATCGCCACCGACAAGGTCGGCTGCGAGACGTAGCAGGCGTCCGCCGCCTTGCCGAAATGGCGCTCCCGGGCGACCGCGACGATGTATTTGAGTTCGGTGAGGGTCACCGCGTCGATTATGCGCAAGACCCCTTGCCCGCGGATCGGGCTAGGCTTTCAGGTACTCGGCCTTGCTCCCGAGCCAGCGGTCGACGTGCTTCTGCGCGAGTTCCGGATGCCGGTCGAGCATCTGCGGCGCCAGCTCGCGCGCCCAGTCGAGCAGCAACGCGTCGTCGGTGAGGTCCGCGAAGCGCAGCAGCGGGGCACCCGACTGCTTGGCGCCCAGGAATTCGCCCGGGCCGCGGATTTCCAGGTCGCGCCGTGCGATCTCGAAGCCGTCGCCGGTTTCCGCCATCGCCTTGAGCCGCGCCCGCGCCGTCTCGCCCACGCGCCCGCCTTCGTTCGGCGCGTAGAGCAGCACGCAGGCCGACGCCGCGGCACCGCGCCCGACGCGCCCGCGCAACTGGTGCAGCTGCGACAGGCCGAAGCGCTCTGCATGCTCGATCACCATCAGCGACGCATTGGGCACGTCGACGCCGACCTCGATCACCGTCGTGCTCACCAGCACATGCACCTCGTTGGCCGTGAAGCGCGCCATCACGTCCTGCTTCTCGGCCGTCGGCATGCGCGAGTGCAGCAGGCCGACCTGCACCGCATCGCCCAGCATGCCGGCGAGTTCGTCGCGCGTTTCGGTGGCGTTGCGCAAGTCGACCGCCTCGCTTTCCTCGATCAGCGGGCACACCCAGTACACCTGCCGGCCCTGCGCCAGCTGGTGTCGGATGCGGTCGATGACTTCGTCACGCCGGTGCTCGGCCACCAGCTTGGTGACGATGGGCGTGCGGCCGGGCGGCAGTTCGTCGAGGGTGGAGACATCGAGGTCGGCGTAGTAGCTCATGGCGAGCGTTCGCGGGATGGGGGTGGCGCTCATCATCAGCAGATGGGGCTCCAGATCGCCCCCCGCTTTCTCCCGCAACGCCAGCCGTTGTGCGACGCCGAAGCGGTGCTGCTCATCGATGACGGCCAGCGCCAGGCGCTTGAAGCGCACCTTCTCGGAGATCACGGCATGCGTGCCGATCACCAGCGCCGCCTCGCCGCTCTCGACGGCGGCGGCCATCGCGTCGCGCTCCTTCTTCTTCTGGCTGCCGGTGAGCCAGGCCACGCGCAGGCCGCGCTCGGCCAGCAGCGGGTCGAGCCAGCCGATCAGCTTGCCGAAGTGCTGCGCGGCGAGGATCTCGGTCGGCGCCATCAACGCGCACTGGAAGCCGGCGTCGATGCAGCGCGCCGCCGCGAGCGCGGCGACCACCGTCTTGCCCGACCCGACATCGCCCTGCAGCAGGCGGTGCATCGGCGCCGTGCGCGCCAGGTCGTGGGTGATCTCCTCGCCCACGCGCTGCTGCGCGCCGGTGAGCGCGAAAGGCAGCGCCGCCAGAAGGCGCGCATGCAGCGACTCCGGTGCCGACGACGGCGCCAGCACCGGCGCGCGTTGCGCCGCCCGCTCGCGCCGCGCCTGCAGTTGCGACAACTGCTGCGCCAGCAGTTCTTCAGCCTTCAGGCGCTGCCAGGCCGGGTGGCTGCGGTCTTCCAGCGCGGCGATCGACACGTCGGGCGTCGGGTAGTGCAGGAAGTTCAGCGCATCCCGCAGCGGCCAGGCCCCGCGCAAGCCGATCTGCGCAGGCACCGTCTCGTCGAGCACGGCGCGCGCCAGGCCGGCGCGCACTTCGCGCCGCAGCACCGGCTGCGCGAGGCCGGCGATGGTCGAGTAGACCGGCGTCAGCGCATCGGGCAGCACGGTGCCGGCCGCCTTCACCGTCGGATGCATCATCTGCCGCCCGAGGAAGCCGCCGCGCACCTCGCCCCGCACGCGCACCCGGGCGCCGACCGCCAACTGCTTCTGCTGCGACGGATAGAAATTGAAGAAGCGCAGCTGGCAGGTGTCGCTGCCGTCGTCCACCGTCACGACGAGCTGGCGGCGCGGCCGGAAGCTCACCTCGCTCTCGGTCACCACCGCCTCGATCTGGCCCAGGTCACCGTCGCGCAGGTCGGCCAGGCGGACGAGGCGGGTCTCGTCCTCGTAGCGCATGGGCAGGTAGAGCGCGAAGTCGATGTCGCGCAGCAGGCCGAGCTTGCGCAGCGCGCGCTGCACCAGGCTCGGGCCAGCGCCGGGAGGGCCTACCGGCCTCGACGGATCGGGCGTGGGCGATGACGGCTTGCGGGGCACGTTCAGCAGAGGTCCTGCAGCGCGCTGCGCGCATCGGGGAAACGGAAGCGGAAGCCGGTGTCGGTCAGCCGTTTCGGCGCCACGCGCTGGCCTTCGAGCAGCACATCGGCCTGCTCGCCGAGCGCGAGTCGCACCGGAGCCGCCGGCACGGGCAGCCAGAGCGGCCGGTGCAGCACCTGGGCGGCGGTGCGCATGAAGTCTTCCTGCGCCAGGGCCTCGGGCGCTGTGAAGTTCCAGGCCTGCGGTTCGGCGGGCGCGCCTGGGGTCGCCGCGACATGCCACACATGGGCCATGGCGCCCAGCAGATCCTGCAGGTGGATCCACGACACCCACTGCCGGCCGGTGCCGAGACGGCCGCCGACGCCCATCTTCACCGGCAGCAGAAGCCCCGGCAGCGCACCGCCATGCCCCAGCACCAGGCCGAAGCGCAGGCAGGCGACCCGCACGCCATGCGCGGCAGCGGCATGCGCCGACGCCTCCCACGCCTGGCACAGGCGCGACATGAAGATGGCCTGCGGCGGACTCGACTCGGTGAGTTCCGACGCATCGCCCTGCGGCTGCACGCCGTAGTAGCCGATGGCCGAACCGGACAGCATCAGCCATGGCTTGACCGGTCGGCGGGCGATCCACGCGACCAGCGCGTCGGTCAGCCCCGCGCGGCTCGCAAGCAATGCGGTCTGCCGCGCAGCCGTCCAGCGCAGGCCGACGATGCGCGCGCCGGCCAGGTTGACCACCACGTCGACCGCAGGCGTCGCAGGGATTTCGTCGAGCTGCCGAACGCAGCGCACGGTCGCGCCGAAGCGCCGGGCGGCGGCCGCCACATCGCGTGTCCACACGGTGACGGTGTGGCCGTCGGCCCGCAGCGCCGCGACCAGATGGCGGCCGACGAAGCCGGTGCCGCCGGTGACCAGCACATGCTGCGGCGCATCGCCGAAGCGTGGTGCCGCCAGGCCCGCGGCATCGGGGTTCGGAACGGGTGGCGTGGTCATGCACCGATTCTGCCGCGCCGCCCTGTCGCGCATCCGGCCTTTTCTGCCATGGGAGAATCCTGCCCGCACTTCTGTCCCTCCCCCCGCCTCCTTGGCACGGGCCCGTCCGGCCCTCAAGCACCATGCGCGCCTTCACGCTTTCCGATTTCGATTTCGTCCTGCCGCCCGATCTGGTCGCGCAGCACCCCGCCACCGAACGCACCTCGTCGCGCCTGCTCGACGGCACCGGCGACGCACCGGCCGACCGCATCTTCCGCGACCTGCCCGACCTGCTGCGCAGCGGCGACCTGCTGGTCTTCAACGACACCCGCGTGGTCAAGGCGCGGCTCTTCGGCGAGAAGCCGACCGGCGGCAAACTCGAGCTGCTGGTTGAGCGCGTCCTCACCGGCAACGAGGCCGTCTGCCACATGAAGGTCAGCAAGAAGCCGCCCGTCGGCACCACGCTGCGGATGGTCGGCGGCTTCACCGCCACGCTGCTCGGCCGCTGGCCGGAAGAAGACGGCGCCCTCTTCCGCTTCGCCTTCGCCAGCCCGGCCGGCGAGGACCCGTACGCACTGATGGCGCGCTGTGGCCACGTGCCATTGCCGCCGTACATCGAGCACACCGACTCGGCCGAAGACGAAAGCCGCTACCAGACCGTGTTCGCACGCGTGCCCGGCGCCGTGGCCGCGCCGACCGCGGCGCTGCACTTCGACGAAGGCCTGCTGGCGCAGCTCGAAGCGCGCGGCGTGCAGCGCGCGAGCGTCACGCTGCATGTCGGCGCCGGCACCTTCCAGCCGGTGAAGACCGAGAACATCGCCGAGCACACGATGCACGCCGAGCGCTACGAGGTGCCCGAAGCGACGCAGCGCGCCATCGCCGACTGCAAGGCACGCGGCGGCCGCGTGGTCGCCGTCGGCACGACGACCGTGCGCACGCTCGAGTCGTGGGCCAAGAGCGGCGAGGCGTCGGGCGACACGCGCATCTTCATCACCCCGGGCTTCGCGTTCGAACACGTCGACGTGTTGATCACCAACTTCCACCTGCCCAAAAGCACGCTGATGATGCTGGTGAGTGCCCTGGCCGGCTACGAGCGCGTGATGGCGCTGTACGCCCACGCCATCGCGCACCGCTACCGCTTCTTCAGCTACGGCGACGCCATGCTGCTGGCACGACAGGACTGAACCTCATGCTGAACTTCGAACTGCTCACCACCGACCCAACCAGCCACGCGCGCCGCGGCACGCTGACGCTCAACCACGGCAAGGTGCAGACGCCCATCTTCATGCCCGTGGGCACCTACGGCACCGTCAAGGGCGTGATGCCGCGCAGCCTCGAAGAGATGGGCGCGCAGATCATCCTGGGCAACACCTTCCACCTGTGGATGCGCCCCGGCCTGGACGTGATGGCGAGCTTCGGTGGCCTGCACCAGTTCGAGAAGTGGGACAAGCCGATCCTCACCGACTCGGGCGGCTTCCAGGTGTGGTCGCTGGGCGCGATGCGCAAGATCAGCGAGGAAGGCGTGAAGTTCGCGTCGCCGGTCAACGGCGACAAGCTCTTCCTCACGCCGGAGGTCTCGATGCAGATCCAGACCATCCTCAACAGCGACATCGTCATGCAGTTCGACGAATGCACGCCCTACGACACCAGCGGCCACATCACGACCGAGGCCGAGGCGCGCACGTCGATGGAACTGAGCCTGCGCTGGGCGGCACGCTGCAAGACCGAGTTCCAGAAACTGGAGAACCCGAACGCGCTGTTCGGCATCGTGCAGGGCGGCATGTTCGAGAACCTGCGCGAGGAATCGCTGGCCGCGCTGGTCGAGATGGACTTCCCAGGCTATGCGATTGGGGGGGTCAGTGTGGGCGAGCCCAAGGCCGAGATGCTGCACATCATGGGCCACACGCCGCACCGGTTGCCGGCCGACAAGCCGCGCTACCTGATGGGCGTGGGCACGCCCGAAGACCTGGTGCAGGGCGTCGCCGACGGCGTGGACATGTTCGACTGCGTGATGCCCACCCGCAATGCGCGCAACGGCACGATGTTCACCCGCTTCGGCGACCTGAAGATGCGCAACGCGCGCCACAAGATGGACCCGCAGCCGGTCGACCCGAGCTGCACCTGCCACGCCTGCGCAGGCACCTCGGGCGTCAGCTGGAACGACGGCGGCCGCGAAGGCTTCAGCCGCGCCTACCTGCACCACCTCGACCGCTGCGGCGAGATGCTCGGCCCGATGCTGTGCACCATCCACAACCTGCACTACTACCTGAACCTGATGCGCGAGATCCGCGAGGCGCTCGACGCCGGGCACTTCGCCGAGTTCCGGCAGCAGTTCAAGTCGGACCGCGCCCGCGGCGTGTGAACGGGTCGGCGGCGGCTATTTAGGGGTGGCGAGGAAAGGCTTGATCGGCAGCGGCGTGCTGTAGGGCTCGATGCGCAGCAGATCGCTTTTGAACACCGCGATCTGCCGCAGCGGCGCCTGCACCAGCGCACCGTCCGCCTCCTTGGCGGAGGCATATTGCCAAAGCGTGACCTGGCCCTTCTCGGCCAGCAGTGCGGCCAGCCGCTGCACCGCGGGCTCGCCGCCCCGGCCGAGCTGCTCGACGTCGACACCGACGACGATGTCGTCGCGCGGCGAGACGATCTTGAACAGCTTCACGCCGGCAGTGGCTTCGCCGTGCGCGGTCAGCGCCCAGGCGCTCGCCGAGACGAGGACGAGCCGCACCACGGCACGGCTGTAGGAAAAGGACATCGCAGGATCCCGTCGCATGGAAAGCCGGCAAGCGTAGGCGCGCACGCACGCGCTGCCCATTCGACGGAAGCCATACGCCGCTCGGCCCAGGCGCAAAAAAGCCCGTCGGCGACGGGCTTCGGGTGCAGGCGGGGGCGACTCAGTCGCGCAGTTCTGCCGGCAAGGTACCGCCGTTCGCGGCGATGCGGGTCATCACCTGTTTGTGCAGACCGATGTTCCACTCGGCCGAACCCGGCTCGCCATCGCTGTAGAGGATTTCGCCGGCCAGTTCCTTGCGCGCGGCAAGGCTGCTGTCCAGGCCGAGCAACTTGAGCAGATCGACGATCGACGTGCGCCAGTTCAGACCGGCAGCCCCCGGCATCGCATCCAGGATGGCCGGGACGTCGCCCAGCGGGATCGAGGGTGGCGGTGCCGGCGCCGCGGGCGCGCTGGCCGTAGGTGCAGGCGCCGGGGCGGCCTGGACTTCAGCCGCGTTGGCCGACGGAAAAATCTTGGAAAAAATCTTGCCGAAAATGCTCATGGGTACTCCTTGAATATCAGACTGGTTCTGTGAAACGCGGCGCCGGGCGCCGCACGAGCTTCTATCACGCAGGCAACGCGCCAGTCACTGTTGGCGGGTCCGAAAGTGTTTGCGTTTGTGCCGACGTGCCGCATGCGTGGCAGAACTTCGAGAAGGCGCTCTTGCGCGCATCGCAGGCGCCGCAGTGGTCGAACAGGCCGATGCCGCAGTGCGGGCAGAAGTCGATCGCCGGGTTTTTCAGGTCGACCGGCCGCTCGCAACCGGGGCACACGCTCTTGGCCAGGCGCGCCAGCGCAGTGTCGTAGCTCAACTCCTCGCGCCGCACGATGTCGGGCTGCGCCTCGGCCAGCTTCTGGCGCGCCAGGTAGCGGTTGAGCGCGACGATCGCATAACGCCCGACCAGCACCGTCAGCACGATGCCCACCACGTAGCGCACGTAGCCGCCGTAGCTCGGCAGGTAGGGCACCAGCTCGACGAAGAAGGCGAACAGCGCGAAGAAGATGAAGCCCCAGACGAAGGGCCAGTAGGTGCTCTTGCGCTTCTTCACGAAGAGCCAGCCGCCGATGAGCAGCAGGGGCAGCGTGAGCGCCAGCCGGTAGCCGAACACCCGCAGCTCGACGCGGCGGTATTCGGCACGCAGCTTCTCCTGCGCGTCGGCCTCCAGCACGGCGAGCTTCTGCTGCGCCGCCTCCTGCGCCTGGCGGGCATCGAGCGCGACCTGCTGCTGCGCGTCGACTTTCTGCTGCGCCTCGTCCTCCTTCGCCTTCAGTCCGTCGAGCGCACGGGTCCGCGCGATGAGTTCGGCGTCCTGGTCGGGCTGGGCGGTGGCACGGCGCGTCGCGACCCAGTTGCCGAAGGTCTCGCGGGCCGTGTGGCTGGCCTGCTGGGCGACCGACAGCTTCAGTTCGGCCTGCTCCAGCTCGCGGGCGGCCTGGCGTTCGGTGCGCTCGGCTTCGCGCACGCCGGCGCGCAAGGGCTCCGCCGCCGCGCGGTCGATGAAGTCGTCGAGTTGCAGGGCCCGTTCGACCTGCGGCAGGTCGCCCACCAGCGTGCCGCCGAGCCCGATCAGGAAGCTGGCGAACACCACCGCCACCAGCCACAGCCCGCGTCGAAACCATTTCTCCGAAAGTCGCAGAGATTTGCTCATGAATTCCTCCTCGTTGATCTACAGCCCGAGTGTGACCGGCGCCGCACCCAGCCCGCTGCGCTGCAGCCAGGCGAACACCGAATCGGCCGTGACGGTCTCGATGCGGTCGGAAAAGCGCTTGTCGTTCGGATGGTCGTCGAACGCGACGTTGGCCTTGCTCATGCGGCCGCCCAGCCGCGTGAGCGGGCCGAGCTTGAGCGTGGTCGGCGTGTAGCCCTTCAAGCGCAGCCACGCCTGCGCCTGGCCGCGGTCGGTGATGGTCGACGGCGCCATGGCCAGCGCCAGCGTCTCGATCACCCACTGGTTCGACTGCTGGTACCTGTCGGCCCAGGCATAGCTCACCAGGCTGTAGGCCGGCGTGTGCAGGCGCCCGATGCCATCGACCGGGGCCACGCCCAGCAGCGCGGACAGTTGCGCCTGCACGGCCGGTGTGGGCACCGACCACGCCGCCTCGTAGCGCCACGGGTCGTCGAGGAAGAACTCGCCCAGGCCCTGGCGATAGAGACCGGCCACGGCGGTGCCGCACTGGTTGAGCTTGTGCGCCACGCGCCACGGGCCGGCGTCGGTTTTGTAGGCGATGCCGACATGCGACCAGCGCAGCCCGTACTTGCCGAGATCCTGCCCGGCGCGCGCCAGCAGCACCACGCGCGCGCCGCTGGCGTCCAGCGCCTGCGCCGTGCGTTCGGCCAAGGTCAGGCCCTGCTGCACCTGCTGCGCCGTCGGACGCGCCGGCTCGCACGAGCGGCCCGCGTGCGATTCGGTCGGGAAGAGGAACAGCCCGGCCAGCACGACCGCCGCCACGAGCAGCGCGGTGCGCAGCGCCATCCGCATGCGCCAGGGCCAGCGCGCCGCCTTCACCGGGCGCCCGAAGTCGTCGTACCGGCCGAAGTTGGTGGGTGCGCGCGGGTTCACATCAGCCTCTCGTTGTGCAGCAGCGCGCGGCCGATGGTGTTGGGAATGAAGGCGATCATCTCGCCCGCGGCCGACAGCACGACACCGCTGCCGATCACGCCCACCGTGACGACGGTGCCGACCGCGATCGCGCTGCCCTGCGCGGCAGCGCCGGCGAGGTGAACACTGGCGCGGGCGCCGTCCGACGCGCGCGCCAGCAGGTAGACCGTGCCCTCGGCCGAGGCCTCGACCGCCACCACCGTGAGCGCCGCGCCGCCCACCGACAGGGCGACCGGCACGGCCACCACGGCACTGGCGGTGGCGCCCGCCACCGAGGCGGTGCCGACCACCGACGCCACCGGCAGCAGCGACAGGGCGGCAGAGGCTTCGCTCTGCGCCTGCGCCGAGAACACGGTGCAGGCGGCCAGCAGGGAAACGACAAACATCTTCTTCATGGGAGTGCTCCTGGGAAAGAGGGGGATGTCGCGCGTCATTCCGCGGCGCTGTCGGCGGCTCGCGCTTCGCGGCGGCCTTGCAGGCGGGCCTCGGCCAGGTCGGCCTCGTGGCGGTCGCGCAGCGTCTTGGCCAGGGTGAACGCTGCGCTGATGAGGAACAGCCAGCTCACGCCAAGGAAGGCCTTGTAGGTCTCGTGGATCTCCATGCGCAGCAGGCCCCAGCCGGTCAGCGCCATGGCCGTGAGGAAGCCGCCCCACACCACCAGCTTCCACATCGGCGTGTCGCCGGCGGAGCGGGACGCGCCGTGCTGGTTGTCGCGCACGAACTTCGCCAGCACGAACGCCGCCGACAGGCAGAACACGTAGCCCATCACCATGAAGGCGCGGTCGAGCGCCGCCCCGGGCAGCCAGCCCAGGCCGATGGCGCAGAGCGACACGGCGATGCCGAAGGAGGTCCAGACCTGGAACTGCCAGGCCCGCGTATCGCGCTGAAGGGAGACGGTGGCGGGAAGGTTTTGCATGAGAGCCTCGCGGCGTTGTGAAGGTGATCGGATGATCGACCTCAGCTTGCCGAAAAGGCGCATATCAATGCACCAGACCTCCTATGCAACGCCACCGGTACCGAATTTCGATACCGATGCGGCAGAACTCACATCCGCTGGAGGTCGTCCCGGGTGTAGGGGCGCTCGATGCCGGCCAGCCGGACGGCGATGGCTTCGAGCAGGTCCTGCGTGGGCGCCGGCGCGCCCGGCGTCTGGAACGCCAGCGGCAGCAACAGCCCGAGCAGCATCACCGGCCAGGGCGCCCGGGGTGCCGGCTGGCGGCGCACCAGCCACAGGAACGCGAGGCAGATCGCGATGCCCAGCAGCAGGCCCGCCGCCACTTCCGACACCGAGTGCGCGAAGATCGCCAGGCGCGAGGCGCCGATGGCCGCGCCCAGGGCCCAGCCGGCCGCCACCGCCACGCGGCGCACGGCGGGCGACCGCCGCGCCGCGACCATCCAGAGGGCCACCGACCACACGCTGGTGCTGATCGCCGTGTGGCCGCTGAACCCGGTGAAGTTGAAACGCGCGCTGCCGAGGCCCCAACCCATGAAGGCCAGCTTCGACGCCACGATCAGCGCGCCGCCGACACCGAAGGCCAGGCTCCAGCTGAAGGCGGTCCAGCGTCCGCCACCGGGCGACAGCCACAGCAGCAGCACGATCAGCACCGACGCCGGCAGCAGCAGGCCGCTGTCGCCCAGCCAGGTGAAGGCGTGCCAGTACGCCGGCGGCACCGCGCCGAGAGCGCCCCAGAAAGCGTCGCGCAGCCCCGCCATCAATTGGCGAGGAGCCCGCTCACGCGCGACTGAAGCGACTCGGGCTGCACCTCGGGCCCGGGCACGGCGGGGCCGACATGCAGACCCACGCGGCTGAACAGCCCGCGGCGGAAGGGCCGCACCATCGCGACGTTCTGGCCGTCGCGCCGCTCGATGCGGCTGAAGAAGGAGCCCCACAGGTTGGTGAGCGCCATCGGGATCACGGGCGGGTCGATGCCCTCTTCACGCGCAGCCGCGAGGATCTTCATCACGCCGCCCTTGAAGGGCTGCAGCGTGCCGTCGCGGGTGATGGCGCCCTCGGGGAAGATGGCAAGCAGGTCGCCCTCGCGCAGCACGTCGACCGCCTGCGCAAAGGCGCGCTCGTAGGCAACGGGGTCGTCCTTCTGCGGCGCGATCGGGATCGCCTTGGCCAGCCTGAAGAGCCCGCCCAGCACCGGCACGCGGAAGATGCGGTGGTCCATGATGAAGCGGATCGGCCGCGGGCTGGCCGCCATCAGCAGCACCGCGTCGATGAAGCTCACGTGGTTGCACACCAGCACCGCCGCGCCCTCGGTCGGGATGTGCTCGTCGCCGCGGATGCGGAAGCGGTAGATGAAGTGCGACAGCAGCCAGGACACGAAGCGCAGCAGGTATTCCGGCACCAGCATGAAGATGTAGAAGGCCACCACCGCGTTGGCGATGCCGGTGAACAGGAATATCTGCGGGATGGTGAAGCCGGCCTTGAGCAACGCGCCGGCGATGACCGAGCTGGCGATCATGAAGAGCGCGTTGAGGATGTTGTTCGCCGCGATGATGCGGGCGCGGTGCGTCGGCTGGCTGCGCAGCTGGATCAGCGCGTACATCGGCACGCTGTAGAGCCCGGCGAAGAGCGACAGCAGGCCGAGGTCGGCCATCACGCGCCAGTGCGCCGCCTGCGCCACGAACGCGCCCAGGCCCATCTCCGGCACCGCGGGCAGGCCGCGCGAGGCGAAGTACAGATCGATCGCGAACACGCTCATGCCGATGGCGCCGAGCGGCACCAGGCCGATCTCGACCTGGCGGCGGCTCAATGTTTCGCACAGCAGCGACCCGATGCCGATGCCGATCGAGAACACCACCAAGAGCAGCGAGGCGACCTGCTCGTTGCCGTGCAGCACCTCCTTGGCGAAGCTCGGGAACTGGCTCAGGAAGACGGCGCCGAAGAACCACATCCACGAGATGCCCAGCAGCGAGCGGAACACCACGATGTTGCCGTGCGCCAGCGTGAGGTTGCGCCAGGTTTCGCTGAAGGGGTTCCAGTTGATGACCAGGCCCGGGTCGGTGGCGGGCGCCGGGGGAATCGCCTGCGCCACGCCGCGCCCCACCAGCGCCAGCCCCACGCACGCCGCTGCCACCGTCGTGTGGCCGACGCCCGGCAGCGCCACCAGCAGGCCACCGGCCACCTGCCCGAGCAGGATGGCGACGAAGGTGCCCATCTCGACCATGCCGTTGCCGCCGGTGAGCTCGCGCGCGTCGAGCACCTGCGGCAGGTAGGCGAACTTGACCGGGCCGAACAGCGTGGAATGCAGCCCCATGAGGAACACGCAGCCCAGCAGCACCACCGCATCGGCCCGCACGAAACCCCAGGCAGCGATCGCCATGATGGCGATCTCGAGGTTCTTGACGACGCGAATCATCTTCGTCTTGTCGAACTTGTCGGTCAGCTGCCCGGCGGTGGCCGAGAACAGCAGGAAGGGCAGGATGAACAGTGCGCCGATCGCCAGGCCCGCCATGGCCGGCGGCATCCAGCTCAGCTGGAGCTGGTAGGTCACCATCACGGTGAAGGCAAACTTGAAGAGGTTGTCGTTGGCCGCGCCGGCGAACTGCGTCCAGAAGAAGGGGGCGAAGCGCCGCTGGCCCAGCAGGGCGAACTGGTTCGCGTGGACGTCGGTCGAAGCAGCAGCGGCGGGTGTTGTCATTCGAATGTCCCTGTCGGGGCTCCTCGGACCGTCATGGCAGTGGCGCGTGGATTGTGCCGCAGGGCCCGGCAGGTCAGCCCGTCGACCGCCTGCAACACCGGCCAGGCCGCGCAGGCCGCGACCAGGTGCTTGAGCGTGTGGCCCGAGACGACCTGCCCGGTCGCCTCGAAGATCCAGTGATCGCCCAGCTCAAGGACTTTGGCCACGGCATAGAAGAAGATGACCGCACCGAGCCTGAGGCCCATCGCGCCCGGCACCGGCCGCAGCAGGGCGAGCCCCAGCACCAGCGCCATGCCGCCGAACTGGACCACGGCCCATGGCAGCACATCGCCACGCTCGTGGTAGACCGTCACTGCCATCAGACCGCCTGCGAAGGCGACGCAGGCGGCCGGCCAGCCGGCGCGCAGGCTCACCCGCTCGCACACCGCCAGGCCGAGGATGCCGGCGAAGGCGATCGCCATGCCGGCGCGGTCGGCCGCGAGCCGCAGCGCGTCGGGTTGCAGGTGATAGAAGACCGAACCGGCCGCGGTGAAGATCAAGCCCGCGAAGAACAGCCAGGCGCAGTCCAGCGCGGCGGTCGAGCGCAGGCGCTCGTGCAGGGTGTCGAAGCGCCGCAGCCGCCACAGGCCCCAGAGGCCGAAGGCCGCGAAGGGCAGGTTGCTCAGCACGTCCATCGCGAAAGGCAGGCCGCGCCAGGCGCGCGCATCCGCAAAACCGGCACCTGCCGCTGAGGGGTCCGGCACGGCCGGCCCCAAGCAGGCGATCAGCACGAAGGCCGCGACGAGCCAGAGCAGCGCGCGCTCACGCCCCTCCAGCGGCGGGAGCTGCGGCGCCAGGCGTTGGAACAGCGGCCAGGTCGGAAAGCGCTTGGATCGGTTCATGGGGGACTCCGGTGGTGCGGTGGGAGCGGAATCTAGTTGCCACCGGCACAATTTGGCATCGAAAATCGATACGGTCTGTCAATCCAAGCCGACCGGTATCGAAAATCAGTACCAAGGACCCGTTTCCCATGAGCACCACCGTCGACCTCGTCCAGGCCGTGAAGAACGAACTCAAAAGCGCCCGCATGACCTACGCCGACCTGGCGCGCGGTCTGGGCATGGCCGAATCCAGCGTCAAGCGGATGCTTGCCAAGGGCGACATGCCACTCAGCCGGGTCGACGCGATCTGCCGGGCGCTCAAGATCGACTTCGCCGAACTGGCCCGCCGCGTGGCCGACGCCCAGCCGCTGCTGCGCGAGTTGACGCAGGAGCAGGAGAAGGCGGTGGTGCGCGACAAGAAGCTGCTGCTGGTGGCGATCAACGTGCTGAGCCAGTGGACGCTGGAGCAGATCGTGGCGGCCTACCGCATCACCGAGGCCGAGTGCATCACCTGCCTGGTGCAGCTCGATCGCATCGGCATCATCGAGCTGCGACCGCTCAACCGCTACCGGCTCAAGCTGGCCAAGACCTTCCGCTGGCGGCCGCACGGCCCGGTGATGGACTTCTTTCGCGAGAACGTGGTGCTCGACTACTACCGCGGTGGCTTCGACGGCCCGGCCGAGGGCCTGCTGCTGGTGCACGGCTCGATCAGCCGGGCGCTGGCGCCGTCCTTCCTCGAGCGGCTGCAGCGGGTGGCGCAGGATTTCGCGCAGCAGCATCAGACCGATCAGAAGCTATCGCCCAACGACCGCGAGGGCTACACCCTGCTGCTGGGCATGCGCAACTGGGAGTTCGAGGCCTTCACCCGCTTGCGCCGCAGCGACGCCAAACCCGCCAAGACGGGTCGAGAACCCTGAAAACAACACCCGACCATAGGCCGAATGGCCAGTCGCGCCAAATTGTCAACAAGGGTAAACTCTAGGCCTGCAGGAGAGCGGGTGTTCCCACCCCACCGTACGCGCAAACTCCCATGAACGCCGAGGTGAACCGCATTGCCGGTTCGATGACTGCGTCTATTGATCTAGCCGTCTGGAGAGCCATCGCCCTGGCGCGATGCACCGAAGGAGCAACCCCGCCGCACGTCGCTGCGGGCGAATCTCTCAGGTACCAAGGACAGAGGGAGCGGCAACCCGAACCCCGGATGCGACCAGCGGCCACATGGCTTGTCGTGCATCCGCCGTTTGTGCCATCCCACAAGGATTTGGACCATGCGCGTGATTGTTCTGGGCGGCGGGCTGCTTGGCGTCGCGTCGGCCTACTACCTCCAGCAACTCGGCCACGAGGTGACCGTGATCGACCGCCACGGCACGCCCGCGGCCAAGGTCCGGGGCCTGGTCGACACGCCCACGCCTGCCGGCCCCCTGCCCGCCCAACGTCCCGGCACCTTGTGGCGCTCCGCGTTCGAGCGCGTGCGCAACCGCGTGCATGGCTGGACCGGCTACCTGACCGGCACTGCCCATCGGCCCACGGAACGCATGGAACACCTGGCGCGCCTGGGCGCCTACAGCCGTGAAAGCGTGCGTGCGCTGGGTCGCGAGGCGGGCGTGACGCAGTCGCCGCAAGGCGCAGGCTGGATGCGGATCTACACCGACGCCGAGGCCTTCGCGCAATTCGCGCGCAGCGTGCCGCGCCTCCATGCGCTGGGCTGTGTGCTGCACCTGCTTTCGGCGGACGAGGCCCTGCGCATCGAGCCCTCACTCGAACCCCTGCGCGGCCAACTCGCCGGTGCCGCCTTCACGCGCGAAGGCACGTCGTCCGACGCCGCCGGTTTCGTCGGCAGCGCCATCTTCATGTGCCGTGCCGCCGGGGTTCACTTCCTCATGAACCACACGGTGACCCGGTTGCATGCGCGCGAGGGCCGGATCGACCACGTGGAACTGCGCAACGCCGACGACGAACGCACCACGCTGCGGGCCGACGCTTATGTGATGGCGCTGGGCAGCGGCAGCGCACCGCTGGCGCAGGAACTGGGCGTGCCGCTGCGGCTGCGGCTGGTCCACGAGCATTCGGTGCTGCTGCCGCTGAAGAACCCGGCACGGGCCCCGCAGGTCATGCTGCAGGACCTGGGCAGCCGGCTGCGCCTGCAGCGCGTCACGACGCCGGACGGCGACCGCCTGCGGGTATGGACGACGGTGCGGGCCGGGAGCGCCGCTGCCGCGCTGCGCGACGACGTGCGGCTGGCGCGCATGCTCGCGCGGGTCGAGACCTTGCTCCCCGGCCTGGTCGATACGCGCGGCGCGGTGCTGACCACCACCCCCTATGCACGCAGTGCCAGCGGCCTGCCGCTGATCGGCCGCACCCGCATGCGCAACCTGTTCCTGAACGTCGCACCGGGCGCACCCGGCTGGATCCACGCCTGCGGCGCCGGCAAGTCGATCGCCCGCATCGTCAGCGGGATGTCGCCCGAGGTCGAATTTGCCTTCGCGAAGGGCTAGGCGACGAAGACGGTCAGCACGCCGGTGTAGCCGTACACGTGGTGGCGGGCGATCTCGCCGGCCGCGAAGAAGCCGACGAGCGGCACGTCGCCCAGCGCATGCCGCACGATCTGCATCTCGGCATTGGGGGCGCCGAAGTGCGGCCCGCCCCGGCCCGAGCAGCTGACATACACCGCACCGGCCACCCGGCGCGCCGGATGCGGCGCCGCCTCGGCTTCGCCGGCGGCCACCGCGCGTGCGGTCGCCAGCGTCTGCTCCTCGGGCTCGAGTTCCTCGCGGATCTCGGCGCAGATGCGCATCAGGTCGGCCCGCGCGGCCTGCGCGTTGCGCCGGCAGAAACTCATGCGCATGCCGGCTTCGGCCACGTCGGCGATCGCGATGCCGCGGCGCGTCGGGTCGAGCCCGATGATGTGGCGCACCAGCACGTCGGCCCCGAGGTCGCCGGTGCGGCGGATGCCGTCGCTGCCCGCGTCGACCAGGCCCACCAGCGTCGCGCGCACCGCTTCGATCGCGGCCTGCGGCTCGTCGAGCGACACCTGCAGCTCGGCCAGCAGCACGTCGAGCGCCGGCTCGCCGTCGAGCGTGAGCAGCAGGTTGCCGTCGGCCTCGGTGATCTCGCGTTCGCGCGACACCGGCTGGCAGCCCTGCGTGACGCGCGACACCAGCCGCACGCCTTCGCCGAACAGCACGCCCGACATGCCCCCCGAGAAAACGCCGCCGGCCGCGCCGTGGCCACGGATGTTGCCGTTGCCCCCGATCGCGAACTGCAGCGATTCGTCGCGCCCCGACGAGAGGCCGCCGAACAGGTAGCCGGTGTCGGTGCGACCGGCCATCTCGCCCACCAGTTCGGCGAGCTCGTGCGTGCGCGGGTCGGCATGGACCAGCGCCGTATGCGCCTCGAAGCCGGCCATCTCGGAACTGCCCAGCGGCGCCACGCCGGAGAACACGCGGTACTGGTCGCTGGGCAGCGCGCACAGCATCAGGCTGAGTGCGGGCTCGTCGAAGTACTCGGCGTTGTTGGCCGCCACGCCGACGGCGACGGTGCCGGACCAGTCGGTCACCTCCGGCAGTTCGGCGCTGAGGTGGTCGAGGATCTCCTGCGCGTCGTCCGCGTAGTGGTCGGTGATGTAGAGCAGGCCCAGCGTCGGCGCGGAGGCGTAGTCGGGCAGCGCCATCTGCGCGCGCACCTGGGCCAGGGCGAGGCCGGCCGCCATGAGCCATTGCGGATGGGTGGCGTGGCCGGTGGGAAAGAGTTTCATGCGCGGGGTCCGGAATGTTCGGGAGGGGCGCAAGGCGGCGTCATCGGCTCCGTGAGCGCGATGCGGCCGGCGTCTTGCGCGCGGTGGTCTTGGTGGTCTTCTTCGCTGCGGCCTTCTTCGCCGTGGTGCGCTTCGCGGCGGCCGGCCGGGCGGCCGGTGCGCCAGCCGCGCCAGGCATCTTCAGCTGTCCGGCGTCCTCCACGGCGGTCTGGGCGATCTGCTGGAACTGTTGCGTGAGCGCGTTCCACCACTGCAGCGGGTCGACCACGCCGGGCTTGGCCGCGGTGCTCTTGCCGATCTTGGGCACGGACTCGGCCGGCGACGGTTCGGCCTCGGCCTGTTCGGGAGCGGCCGCCTCGGCGGGTGCGCTCGGCGGTGCCGGCGGGGGTTCCACCGGCTCCGCAACGGCAGCCGTGCGGGTAAAGGCCTTCGCCAGGTCTTCCATCTGCACGTTCATGCCGCGCAGGGTCGACAGCGTCATCTTCTGCACCTCGAGCGCCTGGATGGTCGCCTTGAGCGCATGGCCGTTCTGCTCGAGCCAGTACTGCACCGTCTTGAGTTCCTGGATGCGCTTGTCGACCTCTTCGACCGACAGCGTCGGGGCCACCCAGTTCGACAGGCTGGGCAGGCCGGGAACGGCGCCGCCGCCCGGGTTCGCGCCGCCGGCGAGGTTCTTCAGGAAGTCGAAGCCCGGGACAAACTGGCTGAAGGCGAAAGGGGATGTCGCATCGTTCATGGGTGTCTCCGGCTGTGGGCTCGCCAGCTTACTCCAGGGTGCCCGCAGCGCCGTCGGCGATCAGTGCTTGTGCATGTGCGCCGGGGCCGCGCCGGCGGGCGCCGCCGAGCGCACCGGCGCGTTCAGCGACAGCGTGCTCTTCGCGCCCTGCGCATCCTGGAACTGCAGCGTCAGCGGGACCGTCGTGTCCTTGGCGATCGGCTGCTTCAGGTCCATCAGCATCAGGTGGTAACCGCCGGGCTTGAGCTCGACCGTCTTGTGCTCCGGCAGGTCGAGGCCGGCGACGGCGCGCATGCGCATGGTGTCGCCTTCCATCTTCATCTCGTGCACCTCGGCCACGGCGGCAACCGGCGTCGTGACGCCGACCAGGCGCAGGCCGGCGTGCGACGTGAGCTTCATGAAGGCGCCGGTGCCGCTCTGGCCCGGCACGGCGGCGCGGACCCAGGCGTCCTGCACCTCGACCGGCGCGGCCGGTTGGGCAAGTGTCGACACGCCCGTGGCGGCGAGCGCCATGCACAGCGCGGCGCGGCGCAGCGAGGGGAAGAAAGTCATGCAGGTCTCCAGGAATTCAGAAGGCAGACGGTCCGAGTCGAAGGCGCTGCGCGAGTTCAACCAAGCCGTCTCGTGGTGGGCCGCCAAAGTCTATCGGCACCGGCGACAACGCCCGCGCGACTGATAATCCGCCGCATGAAATGCATCCCGCACCGCACCTGAGCGCCTGCCGTGACCTACACCTTCGCCTCCGCCACGGTCTTGCTGCTGCTCATCTGCGACCCGCTGGGCAACATCCCCATCTTCGCCAACGCGCTGCGGCACGTGGCGCCCGAGCGGCGCGCGGGCGTGATCCTGCGCGAGGTGCTGATCGCCTTCGTGCTGTTGCTGGCCTTCATGTTCGTCGGCGACAGCTTCCTGCGCGTGATGGGGCTGTCGGGCCTGTCGCTGCAGATCGCGGGGGCGGTGGTGCTCTTTCTCATCGCGCTGCGCATGATCTTCCCGAACCACACCGCCTACGAGAGCACCGACACGCGCGAGCCGCTGATCGTGCCGCTCGCCATTCCCGCCCTGGCCGGCCCGTCGGCGCTGGCCACCGTGATGCTGCTGGTGTCGCAGGCGCCGGAACGTCGGCTCGAATGGATCGCCGCGCTCAGCGTGACCATGGCCGTCTGCGCGCTGGTGCTGGTGCTGTCCGACCGCATCCAGCGCCTGATCGGCGACCGGGTGGTGCTGGCGCTCGAACGGCTGATGGGGCTGATCCTGGTGGCGGTCGCGGTGGAGATGATGATCCGCGGCCTCAAGTCGCTGGCACTGGAGATGGGCCGATGAGCACGCGCGGCTTCGTGGCCCGCGCGGCCGTCCTGCTGCTGGCGCTGTCCGGCGCCGCCGCGCATGCCGTGCAGGACTGCGAGCTCAACGGCGAGCGCGTCAACCCGGCCAACGGCAACACGACGCAGGGCAAGACCGGCGTGATGCGCTGCAAGGACCGCGACAGCGGCGAACTGCAGCGCGAGCAGGAGCTGCGCAACGGCGTCTTCATGGGCGCGGTGCGCTACTACGACCGCGGCAAGCTGGCCAAGGAACACAGCGTGAACGCCAAGGGCAACCTGCACGGCCGCGCCCGCGAGTTCTACCCCGACGGCCAGCTGCTGCGCGAGGCGACCTACGACGACGGGCACGAGCTCGGCCTGGTGCGCAGCTTTCACCCCAACGGCCAGTTGCGCCGGGTCGCGTTCTACGGCGATCCGGGCGGCGAGCGCGCGTCGGCCGAGTTCACGCCGACGGGCCAGCTGTCGGCGCTGCGCTGCGCCGACAAGGCGGTGCTCGCGCCGGCGGCGGACGATGCGCGGCTGTGCGGCTTCAGCGGCAGCACGCCATCGCAGGTCGAGCTGTTCGACGCCAAGGGCGGCCTGCGCGCACGCCTGGCCTTCGCGGCCGGCAAGCGGGTGCGCAGCGAGCGCCTCTACGACAACGGCAAGCCCGAATCGATCGACGAGCTCGCGGGCAACCAACGCGTCGAGCAGCGCTTCTCGTCCGAAGGCGTCAAGCGCTACGAGTTGGCGGCGCTGGTGGTCGAGCGCGGCAGCGTGAAGCAGCGCGAGGCCGAGTACTCGGAGCGCGGGTCGCTGGTGCGCGAGCAGCGCTGGAACCCGGCCGGCGCGGCGCTCAGCGACAACAGCTTCTACCTCAACGGCCAGCCGCGCAGCACCACCGTCTACAGCGGCGAGGGCCTGGCGCGCGTGGCCGACATCACTGAATTCCACGACAACGGCCAGCGCGCCGCACAGGGCCGATTCAGCGCCCCCGCACCGCGCGGCCGCCTGCTGCCGGTGGGCCTGCACCGTCGCTTCGACGAAGCGGGCCGCCTGCAGAGCGAGTCGGCCTACGACGACAAGGGCCGCGTCATGCGCGAGCGCACCTGGGACGCCCACGGCCAGCCCGACCGCGACGACGAGGTGTTCCCGGACGGCTCGCGGCGGGCGTACGCGAAGTAGGCACCACCGGCGGCGTCAGTGCTCGGCGTCGGCCTGCGCCTTCAGCGCGCTCGCTGCTGCCGCCGCCGCCCGCTCCCGCCCACCCGGCGCCACGATCTCCTGGTCGATCGCGCCGAAGAGCGAGCGGCCGTCCAGGCCCTTCATCTCGATGCGGATGGTGTCGCCGTAGCGCATGAACTCGGTGCTCGGCTGGCCGTCCTGGATGGTTTCGATGCAGCGCTTTTCGGCGATGCAGGAGTAGCCCTTGGGCCATTCCATGCGGCCATTCTTTTCCACGCCCTTGTTGCTCACGGTGCCGCTGCCGACGATGCTGCCGGCGCGCACGTTGCGGGTCTTGGCGACATGGGCGATGAGCTGACCGAAGTGGAAGGTCATCTCCTCGCCGGCGTCGCACAGGCCGACCTTGCGGCCGTTCCAGCTGCTCTGCAGCGGCAGGTGGACGCGGCCTTCGCGCCACGCGTCGCCCAATTCGTCGAGGGTGACAGCCACGGGGCTGAAGGCGGTGGCGGGCTTGCTCTGGAAGAAGCCGAAGCCCTTGGCCAGTTCGGCGGGGATGAGGTTGCGCAGGCTGACGTCGTTCACCAGCATCACCAGGCGGATGCCGTCGAGCGCCTGCTCGGGCGTGACGCCCATGCGCACGTCGCCGGTGACCACCGCGATCTCGGCCTCGAAGTCGATGCCCATCGATTCGCTCGGCACCACCACGTCGTCCATGGGGCCGATGAAGTCGTCGCTGCCGCCCTGGTACATCAGCGGGTCGGTGTAGAAGCTTTCGGGCACCTCGGCGTTGCGGGCCTTGCGCACCAGTTCCACATGGTTGAGGTACGCCGAGCCGTCGGCCCACTGGTAGGCGCGCGGCAGCGGCGCCATGCACTGGGCGGGGTCAAAGGGGAAGGCGTGGCGCGCGCGGCCGGTGTTGAGCTCGTCGTACAGGTCCTGCAGCTGCGGGCTCATGAAGCCCCAGTCGTCGAGCACCTGCTGCAGCCGACTGGCGATGCCGGTGGCGTAGTGGGCGAGCGTGAGGTCGCGCGAGACGACGACCAGCTGGCCGTCGCGCGAGCCGTCCTTGAGGGTGGCGAGTTTCATGGGAACGGCGGTGCCGGCGGGGGCATCGCAACTAAACTGGTTGAACGGGCGGCAGTGTACCGAGGTGAACCTCCGGCACGCGGCCCGATCCACCTCCGACCATGACGACCGCCCTCCTCCCGCCCCCCGGTGCTGCGCCGCCGGAGCGCCCGCCCTGGCGCACGCTGGCCGCGGTGGCGGCGCTCGTCGTCGCGGCGCATCTGGCGCTGCTGGGCTGGGTGTCGGGCGCGATGCGGCGACCGAGCACGGCCCCGGTCGAGACCTTCATCACGCGGACGATCGTGGTCACGCCGCCCGCGCCGCCGGTGGTGGAGGCGCCGAAGCCGCCACCGCCAAAGCTGGCCGTGACGCCGAAGCCGAAACTACCGCCCAAACCCCGCCCGGCGCCGCCCGCGCCGGCACCCGCCGCCGAGCCGCAGCCCGCCACGATGGCCGAGGCACCGGCTGCACCGGCCGAACCCGACAGCACCGCGACGGCGACCGGGGCGGGCGACGCCGGCCCGGCCCAGGCACCCGCGCCCGACCCGGCGGCAAGCGCGCCGCCCGCAGCATCCGCCGCGACCGAAGCTCCCGCCATCGCCAAGCTGCCCGGTTCGGTCCGGCTGAAGTTCTCGGCCACCGGCCAGCTCGGATCGGCGCCGATGAACCTTTTCGGCGAGCTCGAATGGAAGCAGGACGGGCAGGCCTACGACGCGCGCCTGTCGATGGGCGCGCTCTTCGTCACGCTGCGCTCGCAGCACAGTCAGGGCGTGATCGGCCCGGGCGGCATCGAGCCGACGCGCTTTTCCGACAGCCGCAAGGCCGAGGTGGCATCGCACTTCGTGCGCGACAAGGGCCTGGTCGTGTTCAGCAACAACACGCCGCCGGTCGCCCTCATGCCCGGCGCGCAGGACCGCCTGAGCGTGATGCTGCAGCTGGGCGCGCTGATGGCCGGTGACCCGGCGCGCTACACGACCGACGGGGCGATCGCCATCCAGACCGTGGGCACGCGCGACGCCGACCTCTGGATCTTCAAGATCGGCGAGGAAGAGCAACTGCACCTGCCGGCCGGCGATTTCGTCGCCCGCAAGCTGACCCGCAACGCGCGCAAGCCCTACGACGACACCGTCGAGCTCTGGCTGGCGCCAGCCCTGGGGTATCTCCCGGTACGGTTCAAATTGACACAGGCGAACGGCGACTTCGCCGACATGCGTTTGCGCGAACAACTGCCGGCCGGCGGGCCGAATTGAGGGGTCAATGCCCTTTCGCGCACAGAAACTGCGATGCTTCTTGAAACTGGCGCGTTGATTGCTATCTAACACCCATGAACGCCATCGACATCCTCACCGGCCCCGCCATGAACATGCTGTACGACTCCGAATCGTTCGTCGTCGTGCATGTGCAGCCCACCGAGGGCGACGCCCCCATCGAGCCGCACCTGCCGGTGCTGGCCCGGCACGGCTTCGAGATCGTCGACAAGCGCTCGGGCAAAGAGGTGTACCTCGACGGCTCCTGGGCCGAACTGTTCCAGCAGCAGATCTCGGCCTGGCAACTCAACACCCCGACGCAGGAAGAGGTCGAGGACACGCTCGAGGGCTACGCCGAACTGGCGCACACCCCGGTGCTGGTCCACTGACCCGGCACGCGGCCATGCCTGATCCGCGTCTGGCCGCACACCATTTCGCCCTTCTCGTCTGCTTGGCCGCCCTCGCCGGTTGCGCGGCGGCACCGCCCGCGGCCGACGCACCGGTGGCTCGCCGCATCGCCGCGCTGCTGCCGGCCGATGCGGTGCTGATCGGCGAACAGCACGATGCACCCGAACACCACGTCATCGAGCGCGAAGCCGTCGAGGCGCTGGTCGCGCGCGGCCGGCTGGCCGCGCTGACGCTGGAAATGGCCGACGAAGGCAACGGCACCGGCCACCTGCCGGCCGACGCCACCGAGGCGCAGGTGCAAACCGCGCTGAGCTGGAACGACAAGGCATGGCCTTGGGGCCACTACGGCCCGGCGGTGATGGCTGCGGTGCGCGCCGGCGTGCCGGTGACAGGCGCCAACCTGCCGCGAGCGCGGATGAAGGACGCGATGGCCGACGTGTCGCTCGACGCGCAACTGAGCGACAGCGCCCGTCGGGCGCAGCAGAAGGCCGTGCGCGAGGGCCACTGCAACCTGCTGCCCGAATCGCAGATCGGGCCGATGACGCGCATCCAGATCGCCCGTGACCGCGCCATGGCGCAGGCCATCGTCAAGGCGCGGCAGCCGGGCAAGACGGTGCTGCTGATCGCCGGGGCCGGCCATGTGCTGCGGCCGCTGGGCGTGCCGCAGCATCTGCCGAGCGACATGAAGTTGGCGAGCGTGCAGTTGCTGGCCACGGCGTCAGCGACGCCGGAGGGCCCGACCAGCGACTACGACATCATCTGGTCGACGCCCCCGCTGCCGCCGCAGGACTACTGCGCAGGCGTCAAGCGGCCTTCTTGATCGAATCGGCCAGCGTGTTGACCAGCGTGTCGATGTGCGACTTCTCGACGATGTAGGGCGGCGCGATCACGATCACGTCGCCAGCGGGCCGCACCAGCGCACCCTTGTGGAAGCAGTCCACGAAGATGTCGTAGGCCCGCTTGCCGGGTGCGCCGGCCATCGGCGCGAGTTCCACCGCGGCGGCCAGGCCCAGGCTGCGGATGCCGATCACGTTGGGCAGCCCCTTGAACGCGCTGTGGAAGGCATTGCCCAGGACCGGGCCCATCTCGCCGGCGCGCGAGAAGAGCTGCTCCTTCTGGAACAGCTCGAGCGTGGCGATGGCCGCGGCCGCCGCCACCGGGTGGCCCGAGTAGGTGTAGCCGTGGAAGAACTCGACCACGTGCTCGGGCGCGTCGGTCTTCATCATCGCGTCGTACAGCTTGTCACGGCAGATCACGCCGCCCATCGGGATCACGCCGTTGGTGACCGCCTTGGCGAAGTTCAGCATGTCGGGCACCACGCCGTAGAAATCGGCGCCAAAGTTCGTGCCCAGGCGGCCGAAGCCGGTGATGACCTCGTCGAAGATCAGCAGGATGCCGTGCTTGTCGCAGATCTCGCGCAGGCGCTTGAGGTAGCCCTGCGGCGGCACGTACCAGCCGGCCGAACCGGCGATCGGCTCCACGATGATGGCCGCCACGTTGCTCGGGTCGTGCAACGGGAGGATGCGCTGTTCCAGTTCCAGCAGCGGGTCTTCGGCCCACACCGGCTCCTGGTTGTGGATGTAGGCATGGTTCACCGGGTCGTGGATGAAGCGCATGTGGTCGACGCGCGGCAGGAAGGCCGTGCCGAAGGTCTTGCGGTTGCCCGGAATGCCGCCCACCGACATGCCGCCGAAGCCCACGCCGTGGTAGCCCTTCTCGCGGCCGATGAACACGTTGCGGTGTCCTTCGCCACGGGCGCGGTGGTAGGCCAGCGCCACCTTCAGCGAGGTGTCGGCGGCTTCCGAGCCGGAGTTGCAGAACAGCACCTTGTTCAGGTCGCCCGGCGCCATGGCCGCGATCATCTCGGCGGCCTTGAAAGCCTTGTCGTTGCTGACCTGGAAGGCCGTCGCGTAGTCGAGCGTGTCGAGCTGCTTCTTGATCGCTTCGTTGATGGGCTTGCGGTTGTGGCCCGCGCCCACGCACCACAGCGACGAGATGCCGTCGACGACCTTCTTGCCGTCGTGCGTGGTGAACTCCATGCCGTCGGCGGCCGTGAACACGCGCGGGTCCTTGCGGAAGGCACGGTTGGGGGTGAAGGGCAACCACTGGTTGTCCATGTTGAAGTCGGGGATGGCCATGGGTCGCTCCTCTGCTGAACGGACACGAAGAAAGGGAGGGGTCATTCTGGCACTTCGACCGCAGTGCGGCAGGGCTGCGACAATCTGCGCCCTTATGAGCGCGTACATTCTGACCCTTTCCTGCCCGGACCGCACCGGCATCGTTCACGCCGTCTCGGGCTTCCTGCTCGAGCGCGGCGGCAACATCGAAGAAGCGGCGCAGTACAACGACCACGGCACCGGCCTGTTCTTCATGCGGGTGCGCTTCGCCTGCACGGCGCACGGCCGCGATGCCCTCGCCAAGGAGCTGGGCGAGCTGGCCCAGGGCTTCGGCATGGACTGGAAGCTGCACGACGCCGCCCAGCCGGTGAAGACCGTGATCCTGGTCAGCAAGGAAGGCCACTGCCTCAACGACCTGCTGTTCCGCTGGAAGAGCGGCCTGCTGGCCATCGACGTGCGCGCCATCGTGTCGAACCACCGCGATTTCTACCAGCTGGCCGCCAGCTACAACGTGCCCTTCCACCACATCCCGGTGACGGCCGCGACCAAGCCGCAGGCCGAGGCGAAGCAGCTGGAGATCATCGAAGCCGAAGGCTCCGAACTGGTGGTGCTGGCGCGCTACATGCAGGTGCTGAGCAACGACCTGTGCGCCCAACTGGCCGGCCGCGCCATCAACATCCACCACTCGTTCCTGCCCAGCTTCAAGGGCGCCAAGCCCTACTACCAGGCGCACGACCGCGGCGTGAAGCTGATCGGCGCCACGGCCCACTACGTGACGGCCGACCTCGACGAAGGCCCGATCATCGAGCAGGACGTGGCCCGCGCCGACCACACCGACACGGTCGAAGACCTGACGGCCCGCGGCCGCGACACCGAAAGCCAGGTGCTGGCCCGTGCCGTCAAGTGGCACAGCGAACGCCGGGTGCTGATGAACGGGCACAAGACGGTCATCTTCAAGTAGCCGCTGGCCGCCCATCCGGCCTGGATTCGGCTTAGAGTGACGCCATGAACGCGCCCACCACGCCCAGCCAGCACGACCTGATGCAGCGCAGCGAACGCCAGTCGCAGATCGTGCGCGCCCTGCAGGCCCACCTGCCCGCCCATGCGCTGATCTGGCAGTCGGAGGACACCACGCCCTACGAATGCGACGGCCTCACGGCCTACCGGCAACGACCGCTGGTGGTGGCCCTGCCCGAGACCGAAGCGCAGGTGGCAGCGGTGCTCAAGACCTGCCACGGCCTCGGCGTGCCGGTGGTGGCGCGCGGCGCGGGCACCGGGCTGTCGGGCGGCGCGATGCCGCATGCGATGGGCGTGACGCTGTCGCTCGCCAAGTTCAACCGCATCCTGAAAATCGATCCTTACGCCCGCACCGCCGTCGTGCAGTGCGGCGTGCGCAATCTCGCCATCAGCGAGGCGGCCGCGCCCTTCAACCTCTACTACGCGCCCGACCCGTCGAGCCAGATCGCCTGCACCATCGGCGGCAACGTGGCCGAGAACTCCGGCGGCGTGCACTGCCTGAAGTACGGCCTGACGCTGCACAACGTGCTGCGCGTGCGCGGCTTCACGGCCGACGGCGAGGCGATCGAGTTCGGCAGCGAGGCGCTCGACTGCGCCGGGCTCGACCTGCTCGCGCTGGTCATCGGCAGCGAAGGCATGCTGGCTGTCACCACCGAGGTCACCGTCAAGCTGGTGCCCAAGCCGCAGCTGGCGCGCTGCATCATGGCCAGCTTCGACGATGTGCGCAAAGCCGGCGACGCGGTGGCCGCGGTGATCGCGGCCGGCATCATCCCGGCCGGGCTCGAGATGATGGACAAGCCCATGACGGCTGCCGTCGAGGACTTCGTGAAAGCCGGCTACGACCTCGACGCCGCCGCCATCCTGCTGTGCGAATCCGACGGCACGATCGAAGAGGTCGAGGAAGAGATCGGCCGCATGACCGCCGTGCTGCGCCGGTGCGGCGCCACCGCCATCGCCTGCAGCGAGAACGAGGACGAGCGCCTGAAGTTCTGGAGCGGCCGCAAGAACGCGTTCCCCGCGTCGGGCCGCATCAGCCCCGACTACATGTGCCTCGACTCCACCATCCCGCGCAAGCGGCTGGCCGACATCCTGCTGGCGATCCAGCAGATGGAGATCAAATACAACCTGCGCTGCTGCAACGTGTTCCACGCGGGCGACGGCAACCTGCACCCGCTGGTGCTGTTCGATGCCAACGACCCCGACGAGCTGCACCGCTGCGAGCTCTTCGGCGCCGACATCCTCGAGACCAGCGTCGCCATGGGCGGCACGGTGTCGGGCGAGCACGGCGTGGGGGTCGAAAAGCTCAACAGCATGTGCGTGCAGTTCACCGCGGCCGAGAACGAGCAGATGTTCGGCGTGAAGCGCGCCTTCGACCCCGAAGGCATGCTCAACCCCGGCAAGGTGATCCCGACCCTGCAGCGCTGCGCCGAGTACGGCAAGCAGGTGGTGCGCGGCGGTCGCCTGCCGCACCCGGACCTGCCGCGCTTCTAGCGCCTCTGCCGCATGAAGGGCTTGCGCGGTCTGGCGTGGTTGCTGGTGTTCCAGTCGATCGGCGAGGTGCTCTCGCGCGGCTTCTCGCTGCCACTGCCCGGGCCGGTGCTGGGCCTGATCCTGCTGGTGCCGGCGCTGCGCTTCGCGCTCGTGCGCGAGCCGGTCGCCGACTGCGCGGACTTCCTGCTCTCGCACCTCTCGCTGCTCTTCATCCCGGTGGGCGTGGGCGTGATGACGCACCTGGCGCTGCTGTCGCAGTACGGCGGACGCATGCTGGTGGTGATCGCCCTGTCGACCTGGATCGGCCTGGCCGTCACCGCGCTGGTGCTCTACTGGCCGGACCGGAAAGCCGCCTGACGCCATGCCGCACTTCGTCCAGCTCTGGGTCTACCTTTCTGCGTCGCCGCTGTTCGGACTGACGGCCACGCTGGTGGTGTACCTGCTCGCGCAGGCGGCGTATGTGCGCCTGGGCCATGCGCCCTGGGCCAACCCGGTGCTGTGGTCGATCGTGACGATCGCAGGTGGCCTCACGCTGACGAAGGTCGACTACCCGACCTACTTCGCCGGCGCGCAGTTCATCCACTTCCTCCTGGGGCCGGCGGTCGTCGCGCTGGGCTGGCCGCTGTGGCAGCGCCGCGTCGAATTGCGTGCGCGCTTCGGCCGCGTGCTGCTCGCGGCCCTGCTCGGCGGTGCGGCGGCGGGCGGTTCGGCAGTGGCGCTGGGCTGGGCCGTCGGGCTGCCGCACGACGTGGTGATGTCGCTGGCGCCCAAGTCGGTGACGGCGCCGGTGGCCATGGGCATCGCCGAGAAGATCGGGGGCATCCCGGCGCTGTCGGCGGTCTTCGCGGTGCTGACCGGCTTGATCGGCGCCCTGTCGGGCAAGTACCTGTTCGACGCGCTGCGCATCCGCACCACGCACGCCGGCTGGCGGGCGCGCGGCTTCGCGCTGGGCACCGCGGCGCACGGCATCGGCGCGGCACGCGCGCTGCAGGTGAACGCCGATGCCGGCGCCTATGCCGGTCTGGCGCTCGGCCTGCAGGTCGTGCTTGCCGCCCTGCTGCTGCCGCTGGTCTTCCGGCTTTTCTGACCCGAGCCGGTCATTGCCAGGGCACCCGCGGAACTGGCTTAGCCAGGCCGCTGGGTGCGCCCCCTTAAGGGGGAGGCGCCGCAGGCGCTTCGGGGGTGGGTTTCATTTCAGTTGCGGTTGGGGTTGTTCGGGCGCCGGTCGGCCCGGTTGGGCACACCGTCGCCGTCGCGGTCCCAGCCGCCGCGGGCGTATTCCCAACGGCCACCGCGATCACGCCACTCCGGCGCACGGTAGACATGACCAGGGCGCGCCCGCACGTACTCGCCGCGCACCCACACGTAGCGGCCGCCACGTGCCTCGTAGTGGCCCGGCGCCCAGACATAGCCGCGGCGCGGCGGCGGCACACGTTCGGCGCGCGGCGGCGGCGGGGCGGTCTGGATGAAGATGGACGGCTGCGCCTGGGCGGCGGTCGGCAGCGTCATCGCACCAAGCGGCAGCAGCACGGCGGCGCAGGTCGCGAGGGAGAGCGTGAGTTTTTTCATGATGGAATCTCCGGGTCTCTGGAATGAAGGAAGTTCCATGCTGCGCCTGCCGTGTGAAGACGATGTAAGCCACTCGCGAAATCTTGTGTAGCGCTGTATCGCCGCGACGTGGGGAAGATCAGGGTTTGCGATAGCGTCCGACGCTTGTCACGGCCCAGGGCGCCACCAACAATCCTACCCTTAGGTAGAACAACAATGACAGCACAGCCCTCCCGCTCCACGTCCAAAACCACGGGCCGCCAGCGGGCCGCCACCGACGCGACCGACCTGCAGCGCGAGCGCATCCTGCAAGCCGCGACCACGCTTTTCGCCGAGCAGGGCTATGCCGCCACCACGATGGCGCAGATCGTGCGCAAGCTCGGCGTGACCAAGCCCTTTGTCTACTACTACTTCCGCGACAAGCAGGAGATCTTCGAGCGGTTGTCGTGGCGGCCTGCCGTCGATTGCTTCACGGCCATGGACTTCCCGGCGGACGACACGCGCCCGGCGCGCGCGAAGGTGACCGAAGGCATCGAACGGCTGATCCGCGCCACCATCGCGCACCACCCTTGCGCCGTGTTCCCGTACCGAGAGCCGCAGGCTTACCGCCCGGCCTATCGCGCGGCGCAGAAGAAGCTGGCACGCCATTTCTACGACAAGCTGTGCGCCTTGCTCGAGGAAGGCCGGCGCGATGGCGACTTCGACTTCGACGACACGATGGTCACCGCGCTGGCAGCCTGCAGCCTGCCGGGCTTTCTCTACACCTGGTACCGGCCCGGCGGGCGTCTCACGGCAGAAGAGACCGTGGCAGCCCTGTCCAAGCTCGCCTGGCGCGTGCTCGGCCTGCGCTGAAGCTCTTGCTCTGAGGCGCTTTTCCCACACACGGCGACACGCCTTGTAGGCATCATGGCGTCCATGATCCAGACCGTCGAACTCATCGGTGCACCGACCGACATCGGTGCCAGCGTGCGCGGCGCCGGCATGGGACCGGACGCGCTGCGCGTGGCCGACCTGCCCGGCACCCTCGCGCGACTCGGCTTCGAGGTGGTCGACGCGGGCAACCTGGCCGGCCCGGCAACGCCGTGGAGCGCGCCGTCGGACGGTCTGCGGCATCTCGACGAAGCCGTCGCCTGGAACCGCGCGGTGTACGACGCGGTCGACACCGCGCTCGGCGCCGGCCGGTTGCCGCTGATGATGGGCGGCGACCACAGCCTGGCGATCGGCTCCATCAGCGCGGTCGCCTGGCATGCACGGCAACGCGGCCAGAAGCTGCGGGTGCTGTGGCTCGATGCGCACACCGACGTCAACACCCACGGCACCAGCCCGAGCGGCAACATCCACGGCATGCCGGTCTCCTGCCTGCTCGGGCATGGGCCGGCGGCGCTCACCGGCTGGAGCGGCGAGCGTGCCGCCCTCGGCCCCGAGGCGATCCGCTTCATCGGCATCCGCAGCGTCGACGCCGAGGAGAAGCAGGCCATCCGCGCGCTCGGCCTCACCGTGTTCGACATGCGCCACCTCGACGAGCACGGCATGCGCAACACGATGACCGAGGCGCTGCAGGACGTGGACGACGACACGCACCTGCACGTGAGCTTCGACCTCGACTGCCTGGACCCGGCCGACGCGCCGGGCGTGGGCACGGCGGTGCGCGGCGGCCCCACCTACCGCGAAATGCAGCTGTGCATGGAAATGGCGGCCGACACCGGCCGGCTCGGCTCGCTCGACGTGGTCGAACTCAACCCGGCGCTCGATGTGCGCAACCGCACGGCCGAAGTGGCGGTGGAGTTGATCGAGAGCCTGCTGGGCAAATCGACGTTGGCGCGCTGATCGCGGGGGGTGCTTCAGCGGCCTTCCTACGTGCGAAAGCGACCCGACGGAAGCCTGCGACGACCGCCTGCGCGTAAAGTGGACCTTTCCCAGACCTCCGTGACATGCAATCTTCTGCGCCCCCCACCTCCGCCCCGGCCGACACCGACGCCGTTTCAGGCCTGCGGATCCTGGTGGTCGAGGACGACCCGGCCACGCTGTCCGCCATGGTCGACATGCTGGAGTTGCTGGGGCATTGGGTGGCGGGCGTGAAAAGCGCCGAGGTCGCACGCGACCGCTTCCTCGACGGTGCCTTCGACGTCCTGTTGACCGATATCGGGTTGCCGGCCCTTTCGGGCCTGGATCTGGTGGAAATCTTGCAGGCGCAGCACAAGCTGCGCGTCATCTTCGCCACCGGCCAGCCGCGCCCGGCGAAGCCGATCCCCGGCACGGTCTGGCTGCAGAAACCCTTCGGTGTGGACGAGTTGCAGGCGGCGCTGCGGGGCATCGAACGGCCGGCCGGCTGAGCGCCGGGTCGACGCTCAACCGCGGTTCGGGCTCGGCTCCACGGGCGTACCGACCGGCACGGGGGGTGGGCTCAAAGGCACCGTGACGGGCGCGCTCTGCGGCACCACCGGGGTGATGACCGCCGGCCCGGGCATCGACACCGGGGGCGAAGGCTCTTCCACCTTTTCGTCGACGGCGCCGGGCACCAGGTAGCGGTCGAGCAGCGCGTAGAAGCGGTCGTAGAAGCGTTCGTCGGTGAGCGTCTCGCTGGCCACCTTCACCATCGCGTCGTCGCTGGACGAAAACGGCAGCGACAGCGAGCCGATGACCCCCACGCCCACGCTGGCCGCGTTGTTCGTTTTCTTGATGCCGTAGCGGTCCTGCAGGGCGGTGACGAAGGCGATGCTTTTGCGCTGGCCCTTCGCTGCCGACTGGTCGCGTGCGCAGACCACCCGGAATTCGACCTCGACATGCACCTCGCTGGCCGGCTGGAAGTTCTTGCGGCCGGTCACCAGGTCCGGGTTGGCGGCCGTGATCAGGTAGCCCTGGCTCAGCAGCGCCCGGCGCGCGGCCTCGCAGGTCTGCGCCTCGGTGGCGGCATACCCACGCGCATGGGTGGTGGTCGAATCGAATTCCTCGGGGTCGTAGACGACGCGCTTGGACGTACCGGCGCAGCCGGCCAGGACCAGGAGGACGAGGGCGGCCGCGAGGCGGCCGGAAGCGAAGCGGGAGGAGAGGCGGAAAGAGTGAGGCGACATCGGCGTGGAATGCTACCCGGTGAAGGCCGGCCCGCGGTCAGAGCCGTTTCGCCGCCCGATGTTCCCGCGACCGCGCGCGCGACGGCGTTCAGGGATACAGGCCGCGTTCCTGGCGCGCCATCAGGATGCGCTCGCAGGCCACCGCGTAGGTGGCGGTGCGCAGCGTGATCTTGTGCTTGTCGGCCGTGTCCCAGATGTGGTTGAGCGCATTCATCATGATGCGGTCCAGGCGCACGTTGATCTCGTCCTCGTCCCAGAAGAAGGACGAGAAGTCCTGCACCCATTCGAAGTAGCTCACCGTCACGCCGCCGGCGTTGCAGATCACGTCGGGCACCACCAGCACGCCGCGTTCGGCCAGGATGTCGTCGGCCTCGGGCACGGTCGGGCCGTTGGCCCCTTCCAGCACCAGCTTGGCATGGGTCTTCTTGGCGCGCTCCGCCGTGATCTGGCCTTCGAGCGCCGCAGGAATGAGGATGTCGCAGGCGACGTCCCAGAACTGCTCGTTCGGGACCTTGTCGCCACCTTCGAAGCCGGCCGCACCGGCCGGCGTGCGCGAGATCGGGATGAGCGTCTCGAGGTCCAGCCCGTGCTCGTTGACGACCGTGCCGGTGTGGTCCTGCACCGCGACGATCTTCGCGCCCGCTTCGGCGAAGAGCTCGGCCGCGACCGAGCCCACGTTGCCGAAGCCCTGCACCGCGATGCGTGCGCCGCGCAGGTCGAGGCCGAGCCGGCGCGCCGCCTCGCGCCCGGTGACGAACACGCCGCGACCGGTGGCCTTGACGCGGCCGAGCGAGCCGCCCAGGTGCAGCGGCTTGCCGGTGACGACGCCGGTGGACGTGCCGCCGGTGTTCATCGAATAGGTGTCCATCATCCAGGCCATGATCTGGCCGTTGGTGTTCACGTCGGGCGCCGGGATGTCGGTGTGCGGGCCGATGATGATGCCGATCTCGCTGGTGTAGCGGCGCGTGACCTTCTCCAGCTCTTTCTGCGACAGCTTCTTCGGGTCGACGCGGATGCCGCCCTTGGCGCCGCCGTAGGGCAGGTTCACTGCCGCGGTCTTGACCGTCATCCAGGCCGACAACGCCATCACTTCTTCCAGCGTGACGTCGGGATGGAAGCGCACGCCGCCCTTGCCCGGGCCGCGGCTCATGTTGTGCTGCACGCGGTAGCCCTCGTAATGCGCGATGCGGCCGTCGTCCATCTCGATCGGCACGTCGACGATCAGCGCGCGCTTGGGCCGCTTGAGCGTCTCGGCCCACTTGGCCAGGTCGCCCAGGTACGGCACCACGCGGTCGACTTGCTGCAGGTAGGTGCCCCACGGACTGTTGGGCGTGGGATGGACAAAGGACAGTTTCTCGCTCATGGAAGACCCCTCGGTGGATGGACTGGACGGACGATAGCCGCCGCCCGGCGCCGTGCCAAGGGTTATGCGCCGCTCGGGCGCCTCTATGCACAAGTCGTCACGTGCCGCCGGTCGGCGCTCTCGGCTAAACTCGTTTTTCCCCCGCTGCGGCTTTGGCGGCACGCACCGCGAACCCGGGACCTTTGGACCACCACATGCCAGCGACTCCAGGCGCCCGAGTGCCGCCCCGATCCGACGACGCCAGCGCCGCCCCTGCCGCCAAGAAGGCGCCCCGGACCTCCTCGCTGTTCATCGGATCGACCGAAAAATCGTTCCAGGTGCTGCAGGCCTTCAACGGCTCGCAGCGTCACATGACGCTGGCCGACATCGCGCGCGCCGCCGAGTTGGACCGCAGCGCGACGCAACGCGTGGTCTACACGCTCGAACAGCTGGGCTACCTGCGCCGCATCCCCGAGTCGCGCCACTACGGCTTGACCGCCAAGGTGCTGCAGCTGTCGTACAACTACCTGCGCGCCAACGAACTGATCGACAAGGCCTCGCCCTACCTGCTGGAGATCAGCCGCACGCTGGGCGAGACGGCCAACCTGCATGAGCTCGACGGCATCGACATCGTGTTCGTGGCGCGCTTCCACGGCCAGCATCTGGTGAACATCGACTTCAATGTGGGCGCGCGGCTGCCGGCCTATTTCACCGCGTCGGGCAACGCCATCCTGACGCGCTTCTCGTACGAGGAGCGGGTGGCGATCCTGGAGCGCACGCCGCTGGTGCAGATCACGCCCTTCACCGAGATCGACCCCCAGCGGCTGCTGGCGCGGGTGCAATCGATGGCCGAGAAGGGCTATGCGGTCATGGCCAACGAAAACGTGCTCGGCGACATCTCCGTCGCCGCACCGATCACCGACCACCGCGGATTGGCGGTGGCGGCCATCAACATCTCGGTGCCGACCACGCGCTGGACCGTGGCCCGCGTCGAGAAGGAGCTGGCGCCCCATGTGCAGGTGGCCGCGACCTCGATCTCGAAGGCGAAGTTCGGCGCGTATGCCGGTTAGAACGCGGGGCAACGCACGTCGGGCTACAGCCGCGCGAGCCGCGCCCGGTGGTCCGCCGAGAGCGCGTCGGTGTCGAGGTCGGCCGCACGCGGCACGCCGAGCAGGCGCAGCGTGATCTCGAACTCGTCGCGCAACATCTGCAGCACGTCGGCCACGCCCTGCGGCCCCTGCGCCGCCAGGCCGTAGAGCGGCGCACGCCCGAGCAGCACCGCCTTGGCACCCAGGGCACGGGCCTTGGCGATGTCGCTGCCGCGGCGGATGCCGCCGTCGACGAGGACATCGAGCCCGCTGCCGACGGCGTCGACCACCTCGGGCAGGATTTCCAGCGGACTCGGCGCGCTCTCGAGCTGCCGTCCACCGTGGTTGGACAGGATCACGCCGTCGACGCCATGGCGCCGCGCGGTGCGGGCATCGTCCGTCGACAGCACGCCCTTGAGCAGCACCGGGCCTTCCCAATGCTTGCGCAGCCACGCCACCGCGGACCAGTCGAGCGACATGTCCATCTGACGGCTCATGGCGGCGGCCTGCGCCTGCAGCTCGGCCTTCACACCCGCGCTGCGCGCGAGGTTGACCAGCTGGGGCGAGCCGCCCTGGCGCAGCATGCGGGCGCACCAGCGCGGGTGCGTGGCCAGGTCGAGCAGCAGCTTCGGCGTCACGCGCAGCGGCATGCGGAAGCCGTTGCGCACGTCATGGTCGCGCTTGCCGTGGACCATGGTGTCGACGGTGAGCATCAGCGTCGTGAAGCCGAGGCCGCGCGCGCGCCGCATCATGTCTTCCGCGATGCGGCGGTCCTGCTGGACATAGAGCTGCAGCCATAGCTCGCCATCGGTCGCTTCGCGGACGCTCTCGAGCAGCGAGGTCGACGCGGTCGACATCGCGAAGGGCAGGCCCGCCGCATGGGCTGCGCGGGCCAGCACCTCTTCCGCGCGCGGCCAGTAGAGGCCGTTCAACCCCGTCGGCCCGACCACCGCCGGCATCGCGAGCGTCTGGCCGAACACCTGCACCGAGGGGTCGATGCGGGTCACGTCCTGCAACACGCGGGGCTGGAAGATCAGTTGCTCGTACGCGGCGCGGTTGCGCGACAACGTGCCCCCGTCCTCCGCACCGCCGTCGAGGTAGTCGAAAGCGAAGCGCGACAGGCGGCGACGCGCCAGCGCGCGGTAGTCCTTGACGGCGGGCAGCACCGGGCGCCTCTCAGCCGTTCAGCCCAGGCCTTCGGTGCGCGCGAGCTGCCGCGCGACCTCGACGCGCAGGCGCGCCTGGAGGTCCGCAGCCGGCGCCACCAGCGGCGCGAGCATGCCCGGCGCATCGACGCCGATCAGGTCCATCACCGACTTCATCGGGCCCGGGTTGGTTTCGGCGAAGGCCATGTCCATCAGCGGGATCAGGGCGCGGTGCGCGGCCAGCGCTTCCGCGGTGCGCCCGGCGACAGCCAGTTCGTAGATGGCACGCCAGGCCCGCGGCAGCATGGTCGCCGTCACGACGATGCCGCCGCGCGCGCCGGCGGCGAGATGCAGCGGGAACAGCGAGTCTTCGCCGCTCAGCACTGCAAAGCTCGGGTCCACGCCCGCCACCACGCGCAGGAAGTGGTACATGTCCGTGTTGCAGGCCTTCATGCCGATGATGCGTTCGTGCCGCGACAGTTCGTGCAGCACTTCGGGCTGGATCGCGACGCGCGTGCGGTACGGGATCTCGTAGATCAGGATCGGCAGCGGCGACTCATCGGCGAAGCGCAGGAAGTAGTCGCGCACGCCCGCCTGCGTGGGGTTGGTGTAGTAGGGCGTCACGACCATCAGCGCATCGACGCCGGCATCGGCGAAGGCGCGGCCCGAATCCATCGCGTCGTGGTAGCCCGGGTCGAGCACGCCCGGCACCACCGGCACGCGGCCGCCCACCGCCTCCACGCACAGTGCCGCCATCCTGGCGCGCTCGGCACGCGACAGCGCGCCGTATTCGCCGGTGCCGCCGAGCGGCACCAGGCCGTCGATGCCCTGCTGGAGCAGGTAGGCGATCAGCGTGCGCGTGGCCGCGACATCGATGCTGTCGTCGGCGTGGACGGGGGTGGGGATGGCGGGCAGTACGCCGCGCAGACGGGTCGCGTCCATGGGAGATCCTTGAGGAGTGTCGAGAGAGAAGAGAAAGCGTTCAGCGGGCCAGGCTGCGTCGCCGCAACCGGTCGGCCACGCCGATGAGCACGGCGACGAAGACGAAGAGACAGGTCGAGACGGCCGCGATGACCGGCGAGATCTGCAGCGTGACCTCGTCCCAGAACTGCTTGGGCAGCGTCGAGTTCAGGCCTCCCGAGGCGAACAGCGAGATGGTGAGTTCGTCGAACGAGGTCGCGAAGGCGAACAGGAAGGACGACATCAGGCCCGCCATCAGGATCGGGAAGGTCACGTAGCGCAGCGTCTGCAGCGGCCGTGCACCGAGGCTTTGCGCGGCCAGGTCGAGCCGCGTGTCGTAGTTGCGCAGCACGGCCATCATGGTCATCACCACATAGGGCACCGAGATCACGGTGTGGCCGAGGATGAGCCCCAGCGAGGTGCCGACCAGGCCGACCTTGGCGAACAGGTAGAACATGCCGACGGCGATGATCATGCGCGGCACGATGATCGGCGACAGCACGAAGGCCAGCAGGAACGACTTGCCACGCATCTGCGAACGCGCCAACAGGAACGCCATCGGCGTGCCGATGAGCATCGACAGCACGCCGGCACCGGCGCCGACGATCAGCGAGCGCGTGAGCGCCTGCATCCACAGCGGCGACGCGAACATCTGCTGGTACCACTGCAGCGAGAAGCCGCGCGGCGGCCAGTTGAGGCCCGAGTTGCCGGCGAAGGACAGCGGGATCATCAGCACCGTCGGGATGCTGAGAAAGCCAAGCAGCACCAGCACCACCATCAGCATGCCGCGCGACTGGCCCGGCTCGCTGGCGTGCGCGCGGCGGCGGCGCGGCACGAGGCGCGCGAGCGCATCGCTGGCCTTGCCCAGTGCAGTGAGGATCGCCTCGCCGGCCGCGTGCGACCAGCCCGAGGCCGCCACCGGCCGGGCGCGGTCCGACGCGCTGCCCGTCATCGTCGACAGGCCCAGCAGCCGGTCGTAGAGCGCGAAGACGGCCAGCACCACGATCAGCAGGGCGACAGACACCGCACCGGCGAAGCCCCAGTTCAGCGTCTGCTGCACCTGGTCGATGATGATCTGCGTGATCATGGTTTCGCGGCGGCCGCCCAGGAGCGCCGGGAAGATGAAGAAGCCGATGGCGGTGACAAACACCATGATGGCGGCCGCGGCCACGCCAGGCAGCGAGAGCGGGAAGTACACGCGCCAGAACGCGGAACCCGGCCGTGCGCCCAGCGTGAGCGCGGCGCGCGGCAGGTTGCGGTCGATGTTCTCCATCACCGAGAGCATCGTGAGCACGGCCAGCGGCATCAGCGCATGCACCATGCCGACGAGTGTGCTGCCGAAGCTGTAGAGCAGGCTCATCGGCGCATCGACGATGCCCAGTGCCAGCAGCAGCTGGTTGACCACGCCGTTGCGGCCCAGCAGCACGATCCAGGCGAAGGCGCGCACCAGGAAACTGCTCCAGAACGACAGCAGCACCCAGAACAGCAGCCGCCCCTTCTTCTGCTGCGGCAACGACGAGATGAGGTAGGCCACCGGGTAGCCGGCGAGCACCGAGAAGAAGGTGGTCCAGAGCGAGATCTTCAGTGTGATCAGCAGCACGTTGAGGTACACCGACGACGCGAAGAGTTGCCGGTACGACGCGAGGCTCAGCGCGCCGTCCTTGTAGAAGCTCAGGAGCAGCAGCTGCGCCACCGGGTAGACGAGCAGCGCCAGCAGCAGGAGCAGCATCGGCGCCGCCAGCAGCAGGTTGCGGCGCAGCGCGCGCCCGGCGGGACGCCTGGAAGCGACGGGATGAACAGCCGAGGACATCGCCTACTCCGCGATGGCGACCGCGTCGGCCGCCTGCCAGTGCAGAGAAAGCGTTTCACCGACGCGGTAGCGGGTGCTCTGCTGCGAAGTCGGGAAGGCGACGGTGATCGGCGCCTCGCCGGCGAAGGGCGCCTGCAGGTACAGCTTGGTGAGGCTGCCGGTAATCATCACGTCGAGCACCTGCGCCGACAGCGCAGGCACATCGGGCACGGCGTGCTGCACGCCCAGGTTCTGCGGCCGCACCAGCACCCGCACCTTGTGGCCTGGCGCCGGCAAGGGGCCGTGCACGGCGGCACCCGCCTGCACGCGGCCGCCGTCGAGCGTCACCTGCACAACGTCAGCGTTCGTGCCGGTGACGGTCGCCTCGAACAGGTTCGACTCGCCGAGGAAGTCGGCCACGAAGAGCGTGCGCGGGCGGAAGTACAGGTCGGCCGGCGTGCCGAGTTGCTCGATGCAGCCGCCGTTCATCAGGCAGATGCGGTCGGACATGGTCATCGCCTCTTCCTGGTCGTGCGTGACGTAGACGATGGTCGTGCCCAGCTCGCGGTGGATGCGCTTGATCTCCATCTGCATGTGGTCACGCAGCTTCTTGTCGAGCGCGCCGAGCGGCTCGTCCATCAGGATGATGGCTGGCCGATACACCATGCATCGCGCCAGCGCGATGCGCTGCTGCTGCCCGCCCGAGAGCTCCTTCGGAAAGCGCTGTGCCACGTGCGGCAGGCGCACCATCTCCAGCGCCTCCTGCGCCTGCTTGCGCGCCTCTGCCGGCTTCACGCCGCGCATCTTCAGCGGGAAGGCGATGTTGTCTTCCACCGTCATGTGGGGGAAGAGCGCGTAGTTCTGGAACACCATGCCGATGTCGCGCTCGTACGGCGCGCCGTAGGTCACGTCGACACCATTGATCAACATCGTCCCGCTGTCGGGCTGCGAGAGCCCGGCGATCAGGCTCAGCAACGTCGTCTTGCCGGAACCCGACGGCCCGAGCAGCGTGAGGAACTCGCCGTTGGCGACCTCCAGGTCGGTGGGCGCGAGGGCGGTGACGTCGCCGTAGCGCTTGCACAGGCCGGAGATGGTCAGATTGGACGAAGGCATGGTGTGGACTAGAAGAACGATCGATGCGAAATGGTCAGGCCAGCACCCAGCCGTTGAAGCGCTCGATGACGGCGGCCTGGTTGTCGAGCCAGTAGCGCGCGTTGATCTGCACGCCGCTCTTCATGTTCTCGGGGCTGGTCGGGCTGTTCTTCGCGATCTCGGGCTTCACGTAGTTGAAGGCCTCGGGCTGCGTGAAGCCGGCGGCGAAGAACTCGGCCTGCACCGCCTGGCGCTTCGGGTCGGACGCGAAGCGGATGAACTCGCGGCAGGCGTCGGCGTTGGGCGTGCCCGCGAGGATCGACCAGTTGTCGACGCCCCAGAGGTTCTGGTTCCAGACGATCGTCACGTCGGCGCCCTTGCCGATGGCCTGCTGCGGCCGCGACACCCAGGTGGCGACCATGTCGACCTCGTTCGACATCAGCATCTGCTCGACCTGTGCGCCGGAGTTCCACCAGACGTCGACCTTCGACTTGACCTTGTCCAGGCTGGCGAAGGCACGGTCGAGGTTGGCCGGGTAGACCTGGCCGGGCGCCACGCCGTCGGCCATCAGGGCTTCCTCGATGGTGTCGAAGGGGTGCTTGCGCAGCGAGCGGCGGCCGGGGAAGTCCTTCGTGTTCCAGAAGTCGGCCCACGAATTGGGCGCCTTGCGGCCCTTGAACGCCGCGTTGCGGTAGGCCAGCACGGTGCTGTACACATTGGTGCCCACGCCATAGGGCGACATGTACTGCGCCGGGATTTTCGCGACGTTCGGGTCGGATTCGACACCGTGCTTCTCCAGGTAGACCTTGGGGCCGCTGGTCAGGATGAGGATCGCCGGCTGGCTGATCTTCGCCATGTCCCAGGTGTAGTTGCCGGTCTCGACCATGCTCTTGATCTGCGCGGTGGGCTCGGCATTGGCCTGCACCGGCACGACCTCGATGCCGGTCTTGGCGGTGAAGGGCTTGTAGAACGCGGCCGCGTAGGCCTGGCTGTAGATGCCGCCGTCGTCACGCACCACGATGCGCTTGCTGGCGGCGCGTGCCGGCGTCCAGATCGTGGGCGCGGCAAGGGCGACGATGCCGCTCGCAGCCGCTTTCAGGGCGTTGCGACGGGACGGTTTGCTGGGGGGCAGGGTGTGCATGACGAACTCCTTCGGTGAAAGAAAGGGAAGCAGGGACGGGGACGGGAATCAGGGGGCACGGGGCGGCGGCGCCTCGGGCACCAGGCGGCCCGGGTTGAACAGGTTCTGCGGGTCGATCGCCTGCTTCATGCGGCGCATCAGGCCGAGCTCGACCGGCGACTTGTAGTGCGCCATCTCGTTCAGCAGCGTGCGGCCGACGCCATGCTCCGCGCTGAAGGTGCCGTGCAGGCTGTGCGCCACGTCGTTCACGCTGTGGCGGATGCGCTGGGCCATCGCCTCGGGGTCGGCCACGGCCTCCCATTCGGCGAAGGTGAAGAAGGGGATGAAGTGCACGTTGCCGTCACCCAGGTGTGCCACGATGACGATCGGAAGGCCGGGCACGATGGCGTGCACTGCGGCGGTCGCACGCTCGATGAACGCGGGCACCGACGACACCGGCACGGCGCTGTCGGTGGTCAGGCCCACGCCGGCCTTCTTGTTGGCTTCGGAGACGCTGTGCCGGATCTCCCACATCGCCGCGCGCTGCGCGCCGCTGCTGGCCAGCACCCCGTCGAACAGCAGTTCCTGTTCGGCCGCCTGCCCGAGCACCTGTTCGAGCGTGGCCTGCAGCGCCTCCTGCGCGCTGGTGTCGGACAGCTCGATGAGCACATGCCACGGATGCAATGCCGACAGCGGGTTACGCCGGCTGGGCAGTTGCTCGATGACGATGCGCAACTGGTTCGCATCGATCATCTCGAAGGCCGAGAGGCTGGCGCCGCAGGCCGACTGGAACATGCCCAACAGTTGCAGCGCCGCCGCCGGCGTGCGCGGCGCCACCCAGGCGACGGCGTGCGAGGTCGGCAGCGGATGCAGCTTGAGCGTGGCCGCCGTGACGATGCCCATCGTGCCTTCGGCGCCGATGAACAGGTGCTTCAGGTCGATGCCCGTGTTGTTCTTGCGCAGGGTGTAGAGCCCGTCCCAGACGGTGCCATCGGGCAGCACCACTTCGAGGCCCAGCACGTTGTCGCGCGTGTTGCCGTAGCGCAGCACGCCGGTGCCGCCGGCATTGGTCGCGATGGTGCCGCCGATCTGGCAGGAGCCCTCGGCGCCCAGGCTGATCGGGTACAGGCGCCCCTGCGCGGCCGCGGCCTCCTGCACGGCGGCCAGCACGCAGCCGGCCTCGACTTCCATGGAGTTGTTGGCCGCATCGACGTTGCGCACGCGCCGCATGCGGGCGAGGTTCACGATGACCGGCGCCACGCCTTCGGTGCCCGGCACCGCGCCACCGCAGAGGCTGGTGTTGCCGCCTTGCGGCAGCACGGGCACGCCGTGCGCCACGCACAGGCGCACGACAGCGGCGACCTGCGCCGTGCTCGACGGCTGCACCACGCACGCCGCCGGGCCGCGGTAGCGACCGCGCCAGTCCTCGGTGAAACCGGCCACGTCGTCGTCCGTCGTGAGGACCGCGCCGGACCCGAGGAGATCGATCAGCTGTTCGTTCAAGGTCATCTTTGCACCATTTGGGTGAGGGCCATGCGGCCCGCGACTGCTTGGATTCAGTGTACGCAAACCCCATGCCAATGAATTGCATAGTGCACTCTTCAATTGATATGAGATTACTTTCAGGGAAAGCACTGAGCCCGGCCTGCGGCGGAAACGCCACAGGGCCGGGCCCAGGGAACCGATCTGCGCGTCGCGCAGGCAGGATGTCAGTGCGTGGCGGCGAGCAGCGCCGCGTTGCCGCCGGCCGCCGCGGTGTTGATGGTCAGCGTCTGTTCGGCGCAGAAGCGGTAGAGGTAGTGCGGGCCGCCCGCCTTCGGCCCGGTGCCGCTGAGCCCTTCGCCGCCGAAGGGCTGCACCCCGACCACCGCCCCGATGGTGTTGCGGTTGACGTAGACGTTGCCGATGTGCGCCTGCGCGGCCATGGCCAGCGCACGCGAGTCGATGCGCGTCTGGATGCCGAAGGTCAGGCCGTAGCCGAGTGCATTGATGCGCTCGACCACCGCGACCGGGTCGCCCGACCAGCGCACGATCTGCAGCACCGGGCCGAAGATTTCGTTGCGCACGTGCTCGACCGATGGCACCTCGAAGGCCTGGGGTGCGATGAAGTTCGGCATGGGTGCTGTCCCTGGCGCCGCCACCGGCGACGCGACGATCGGCCGGCCGTGCACCGCCAGCGCGTCGATGGCGCGCGCCACGTTGTCGAAGGCCTCGGCGTCGATCAGCGGGCCGACATCGGTGGCCAGCAGCGCCGGGTCGCCGCCGGCCAGTTCGGCCACCGCACCGCCGATCATCTCGATCACGCCATCGGCGATGCCTTCGTGCACGCACAGCAGGCGCAACGCCGAACAGCGCTGGCCGGCCGAGCGGAAGGCGCTCTGCACCACGGCATCGATCACCTGCTCGGGCAGCGCGCTCGAGTCGACCACCATCGCGTTGATGCCGCCGGTCTCGGCGATGAGCGGGACGATCGGGCCGTCCTTCGCGGCCAGGGCACGGTGGATGATCTTCGCCACCTGGGTCGAGCCGGTGAAGACGACACCGGCCACGCCGGGTGCGGCGACCAGCGCGGCGCCGACCGTCTCACCCGGGCCGTGCAGCAGTTGCAGTGCATCGGCGGGCACACCAGCCGCGTGCAGCAGCTTGACGGCTTCGAGCGCGACGCCCGGCGTCTGTTCCGCCGGCTTGGCCAGCACCGTGTTGCCGGTGGCGAGCGCGGCCGCGACCTGGCCCATGAAGATCGCCAGCGGGAAGTTCCAGGGGCTGATGCAAACCCACGGTCCACGCGCGACGAGGCGCAGTTCGTTCGATTCACCCGTCGGTCCTGGCAACGCCACCGGCTGCATGATCCGCTCGGCCTCGTCGGCGTAGTAGCGCAGGAAGTCGACGGCCTCCCGCACCTCGGCGATGGCGTCGCCCCAGGTTTTGAAGGCCTCCTTCACCAGCAGCGCGCAGAAGCGCGGGAGTTCCGCCTGCAACGCATCGGCCGCGTGGCGCAACCGGGCCGCGCGCTGGGCGACGGGCGTGCCGCGCCATGCCGGCAACGCACGCATCGACAAGGCCACGACGTGCTCGGCGCGCGCTGCATCGAACAGCGGCACCACGGGCACGGGCGTGTTCGCCAACGCCGCCAGCAACGGCGCGCGCATCGTGGCCACGGCCAGGTCGAGGCCTTCGCTGTTGCGCCGCACCGGTGCCGCCCCGTAAAGCAACGGCGGCAAAGGCAGCGACGACACCGCCGACGCATGCAGCGGCGAGGCCAGCAACTGGTCGACCGGCACGCCGTCGTCGCCGAGCTGGTTCACGAAGGAGGAGTTGGCGCCGTTCTCCAGCAGCCGGCGCACAAGGTAGGCCAGCAGGTCCTTGTGCTGCCCGACCGGTGCATAGACGCGCACATGCGCGGTCGTCGCCTTCATGACCTCGCGGTACACGCCCTCGCCCATGCCGTGCAGGCGCTGCAACTCGAACCCTTGCGAGCCGGCCATCTGCAGGATCGCGGCGATGGTTCCGGCGTTGTGCGTGGCGAATTGCGGGTAGATCGCATCGGGCGCGGCCAGCATGGCGCGCGCGCAGGCGAGGTAGCTCACGTCGCTGTGGTGCTTGTGCGTGAACACGGGATAGTGCGGCAGGCCGAGTTCCTGCGCGCGCTTGATCTCGGCGTCCCAGTAGGCGCCCTTGACCAGGCGGCACATCAGCCGCAGCCCGTGGCGGCGCGCAATGGCCACGACCTCGTCGATGAGTTCGAGTGCGCGCGTCTGATACGCCTGCATCGCCAGGCCGAAGCCGCGCCATTGCGGCTTCTCGGCTGCGATCCGCGCCGCCAGCGCCTCGAAGACCTCCAGCGAAAGTTCGAGCCGGTCGACCTCCTCCGCGTCGATCGTGAGGTTGAGGTTGGCGTCGGCCGCCAGTGCGCAGAGCTGCCACACGCGCGGCACCAGCTCGCCCATCACGCGCTCGCGTTGCGCGTCTTCGTAGCGCGGATGCAGGGCGCTCAGCTTGATCGAGATGCCGTCGTTGTGCTCGGGCGCGCGCGCGGCGTCCGACTGGGAGCCGATGGCGCGGATCGCGTCGGCGTAGCTCTGCAGGTAGCGCTGCGCGTCGGCCTCGGTGCGGGCGCCCTCGCCCAGCATGTCGTAGCTGAAGCACAGCGCCGGCTGCTTCTTCTGCGCGCTGCGCGCCTCGCCCATGGCTTCGCGGATGGTCTGGCCGAGCACGAACTGACGGCCCAGCAGTTGCACCGCGCGCAGCGTCGCGGCCACCACGGTGCGCGAGCCCAGGCGCGCCAGCAGGCCGGGGGGATGGTCGCTCTCGGGCAGGAAGCGCTTGGACAGCGCGATGGCCGAGGACGACAGCCGCGCCAGCGTGGAGTCGGCCGCGCCGTCGAAGTCGGCCCGGCCGAGCTGGTCGGCGGTCAGCGCGATCGCGGTTTCGGCGTCGGGCACACGCAGCAGCGCCTCGGCCAGCCGCATCAGCGCCAGGCCTTCGGCGCTGGAGATCGGGTATTCGCGCAGCAGGCTTTCCATCGCCCAGAAGGGCGGCGGGTTGTTCCGCACGGCCTGGACCCAGGGCGCCGCATGCACGGCGGCCTGGTGCCAGTCGAGCGCGCCTTCGAGGACGGCGAGACGGTGGGCGACGACGTCGGTTTCGGGGCGGTAGGGGATCGGCAGGCGCATGGGAAAACTCCAGGAGGGGTGGTTGCGATCGTGCCGCCAGCTTGGACGAGTTATTCACCAAATTTCATGCCGTCCGCTGGATAATCGGCGCCGAATGAGCAGCGACCTACCCGGACTCGACCGTATCGACATGAAAATCCTGAAGGTTCTTCAGGAAGACGGCCGCCTGTCCAACCTCAAGCTCGCCGAGACCGTGGCGCTGTCGCCCACCGCCGTGCTGGCGCGCGTGCAGCGCCTCACGCGCGAGGGCTACATCCAGGGCTACGAGGCGCGGCTCGACCCGCACAAGCTGGGGCGAGGATTCACCGTCTTCGTCGAGGTGCTGCTCGACCGCACCACGCCCAACGTGTTCGACGCCTTCAAGGCGGCGGTGCAGGTGCGCGACGAGATCATGGAATGCCACATGGTGGCCGGCGGCTTCGACTACCTGCTCAAGACCCGCATGGCCGACATGGCGGCGTACCGGGATTTCGCGGGCACCGTGCTGTGGCAACTGCCCGGCGTGCGCGAGACGCGGACCTACGCGGTGATGGAAGAGGTGAAGAGCAGCGCGCGGATTCCGCTGCCTGGCTGAGGCTACGCGGCGCGCTGGGCGAGCAGATAGTCGACGAACACGCGCACCCGCAACGGCACGAAGCGCCGGTGCGGATACAACAGGCTGTGGGGCCGCGACCGCCCGCCGAAGTCCTTCAGGAGCTCGACCAGCCGACCCGTGCGCAGGTCCTCCTCGACCACGAAGCGATAGGCCTGGAACACACCCGCGCCGTGGCGCGCCAGCGTGGCGCCGGCGACCACATCGTCCGAGCATGCATAGCCACCGGTGGTCTGCAGTTCGAGGTCCTGGCCCTCCTGCCGGAACAGCCACGGGATGGGGCGCCCGCTGCTGGGCAATTCGAACTGGACGCACTCGTGGGCCCGTAGGTCATCGAGGGTCAACGGCGTTCCGTGGCGCCGCAGGTAGTCGGGCGATGCGACCACGACCAGCGGCGTGTCCTCCAGGTGCCGCGCCACCAGTGTGGAGTCGCCCGTCGCCCGCGCCCGTATCGCCAGGTCGTAGCCCTCTTCCGCGAAGTCGATGTTGCGGTTGCTGACGTTGACCTCGACCTTCACGTCGGGGTGGCGCTCGCGGAAGGCCGGCAGCAGGGGCAGCAGGCGGTAGTGGCCATAGGTGGTCGGGGCGCTGATGCGCAGCAGCCCGGAGGGCGCGGCCTGGTGGCCCGTGACTTCACGTTCGGCTTCGACCAGCTGGTTCAGGGCCTGCCGGCATTGCTCGAAGTACGCGCGCCCCGCCTCGGTCAGGCGCATCTGGCGGGTGGTCCGTGTGAAGAGACGCACGCCGAGCCGCTCTTCGAGCCGCGAGACCGAACGGCTGACGGCCGCAGGCGTGACCGAGGCGGTCGCCGCTGCCGCCGTGAAGCTGCCTTGCTCCGCGGCGAGGCAGAACAGCTCGATGCTGCCCAGCATCACGTCGTCGAACTGCCGGTTCATGGGGTGCGGCTCGCTTGATTCATTACATCATGTACGCATAGATGTTCGGTGAACCTACTTTAATCGACAAAAGAACATCAATAAAGTCGATGCAACAGATCCAGCAACCCGCCACGGTCTGCATGTCATCCCTTGAAAGGACCTTCCTCATGACTTCCAACGCTTCCCAAGTCGCCGTCATCACAGGCGCCTCCAGCGGCATCGGCGCAGCACTCGTCCAGGCGTATCGCAAGGCCGGCTTCCGGGTCGTCGCCAACTCGCGGTCGATCGGCCCCAGCGCGGATCCGGACATCCTCGCGATCGCGGGCGACGTTGCCGAGCGCGCCACGGCCGAGCGGATCTTCAGCGAGGGCGTGGCGCGCTTCGGCCGCATCGACACGCTGGTCAACAACGCCGGCATCTTCACGGCCAAGCCGTTCACCGCATTCACCGGCGAGGACTGGGCGGCGAACATCGGCACCAACCTCGCGAGCTTCTTCCACATCAGCCAGCTGGCCGTGAAGCGGATGGAAGCCCAGGGGTCGGGCCACATCGTCCAGATCACGACGAGCCTGGCCGACCAGCCGATCAACGGCGTGCCGTCGGTCCTGGCGTCGCTGACCAAGGGCGGCCTGAACGCCGCCACCAAGTCGCTGGCCATCGAGTACGCGTCGCGCGGCATTCGCGTGAATGCGGTCGCGCCCGGCATCGTCAAGACGCCGATGCATCCGCCTGAAACCCACGCGACGCTCAGTGGCCTGCATCCGCTGGGCCGCATGGCCGACATCGAGGAAATCGTCGACGCGGTGCTGTTCCTCGAGAACGCCAAGTTCGTGACGGGCGAGATCCTTCACGTCGACGGCGGGCAGGCCGCCGGCCACTGGTGATCCGCCATGCCCTACATCAAGATCGAGATCACGCGCGAAGGCGTGACCCAGGAACAGAAGCAGCAGCTGATCGCGGGCGCGACGGAGCTGATGGTGCGGGTGCTCGACAAGGACCCGGCCAGCACCTTCGTCGTGATCGACGAAGTGGATCTGGACAACTGGGGCGTGGGCGGCCGTCCGGTCGTCGAATGGCGCCGAGAGCAGGCCGCGGCGCTAGCGCTGGCCGAAGATCGCCGTGCCCACGCGGACCAGGGTGCTGCCCGCGGCGACCGCGGCTTCGAGATCGGCTGACATCCCCAGCGACAGGGTGTCGAGTTCGATGCCGGCCGCGCGGATCTCCTCGAAAACGGCCGTCGCGCGCAGGAACAAGGCCCGCTGCGCGTCGAAATCGGGGGCCGGTTCCGGGATCGCCATCAGCCCGCGCAAGCGCAACCGTGGCAATGACGCCACGGCCTGCGCCAGCGCCAGCGCCTCGTCGGCCGACACGCCCGACTTGTTGGCGCCGCCGTCGACGTTGACCTGCAGGCAGACCTGCAGCGGCGGCAAACCGTCCGGCCGCTGGTCCGACAGTCGCTCGGCAATCTTCAGCCGGTCGATGCTGTGCACCCAGTCGAAGTGCTCGGCCACCACGCGCGTCTTGTTGCTCTGCAGAGGGCCGATGCAGTGCCAGACGAGCTGCGCACGCAGGTCGGCCAGGGCTTCGATCTTGGCCACGCCTTCCTGCACGTAGTTCTCGCCGAAGGCGGTCTGGCCCGCCACCAGCGCCTCGCGCACCGCCTCGGCCGGGAAGGTTTTGGAGACGGCCAGCAACTGCACCGCCGTCGGGTCACGGTCGGCCGCCGCGCAGGCCGTCACGATCCGTGTGCGAACTTGGTGGAGGTTGGCGGCAATCATCGTCATAATCATCCAAAGCGTATCAAAACGTCACCGAGGGTCTTCGTGGACATCACCCAACTGCTGGCATTCAGCGTCAAGAACAAGGCATCCGACCTGCACCTCTCGTCGGGGCTGCCGCCCATGATCCGGGTGCACGGCGACGTGCGGCGCATCAACGTCGATGCGCTCGACCACAAGGCGGTGCACGCCATGGTGTACGACATCATGAGCGACACCCACCGCAAGCACTACGAAGAATTCCTGGAGGTCGACTTCTCCTTCGAGATCGACGGCCTGGCCCGCTTCCGCGTGAACGCCTTCAACCAGGCACGCGGTGCGGCGGCGGTGTTCCGGACGATTCCCTCGAAGATCCTCACGCTCGAGCAGCTCAACGCCCCCAAGATCTTCGGCGACCTGGCGCTCAAGCCGCGCGGCCTGGTGCTGGTGACCGGCCCGACCGGCTCGGGCAAGTCGACCACGCTGGCAGCGATGGTGAACTACCTCAACGAGACCGAGTACGGCCACATCCTGACGGTCGAAGACCCGATCGAATTCGTGCACGAGTCCAAGAAGTGCCTGATCAACCAGCGCGAAGTCGGCCCGATGACGCTGAGCTTTGCCAACGCGCTTCGCTCCGCCCTGCGCGAGGATCCGGACGCGATCCTGGTGGGCGAAATGCGCGACCTGGAAACCATCCGCCTCGCAATGACCGCCGCCGAAACCGGCCACCTGGTGTTCGGCACGCTGCACACCTCGTCGGCCGCCAAGACCATCGACCGGATCATCGACGTGTTCCCGGGCGAAGAGAAGGAAATGATCCGCGCGATGCTGTCGGAGTCGCTGCAGGCCGTGATCTCGCAGACGCTGTGCAAGACCAAGGACGGCCAGGGCCGCGTGGCGGCGCACGAGATCATGCTGGGCACCTCGGCCATCCGCAACCTGATCCGCGAGGGCAAGGTGGCGCAGATGTATTCGTCGATCCAGACCGGCAGCGGCCAGGGCATGCAGACGCTCGACCAGAACCTGACCGACCTGGTGCGCCGCGGCGTCATCAGCGCCGCCGAAGCGCGCGGCAAGGCCAAGATCCCCGAAAACTTCCCAGGCTAGCTATGCTCGCCCCCAGGCTGCGCGCACTGCGTGTCGCTCCGCCCTCCCCCTACCGGGGGCAACGCCAGCGGCCGGGCGAAGCCCGTTCCGCGGCGTTCCTGGCATAAAACCTTCCGCGTCCTTGGCAGGCGCCAACCCTTTCAGCTCAGACAGGCAGGTACTTCATGGAACGCGATCAGGCCAGTCAGTTCATCAACGATCTGCTCAAGCTCATGGTGAGCCGCAATGGCAGCGACCTGTTCATCACCGCGGACTTCCCGCCGGCGATCAAGGTCGACGGCAAGATCACCAAGGTGTCGGGCCAGTCGCTGGGCATGCAGCACACGGTGGCGCTGACGCGCTCGATCATGAACGACCGCCAAGTGGCGGAGTTCGAGCGCACGAAGGAATGCAACTTCGCGATCTCGCCCACCGGCATCGGCCGCTTCCGCGTCAACGCCTTCGTGCAGCAGGGCAAGATCGGCATGGTGCTGCGGACCATCCCCGCCGTGCTGCCGACCATCGACGGGCTGGGCATGCCGCAGATCCTCAAGGACGTGTCGATGACCAAGCGCGGCCTGACCATCCTGGTGGGTGCGACCGGCTCGGGCAAGTCGACCACGCTGGCGGCGATGGTCGACTGGCGCAACGAGAATTCCTTCGGCCACATCGTGACGGTCGAAGACCCGATCGAGTTCGTGCACCCGCACAAGAACTGTGTGGTGACGCAGCGCGAAGTGGGCATCGACACCGACAGCTGGGAAGCGGCGCTGAAGAACACGCTGCGCCAGGCGCCCGACGTCATCTTGATGGGCGAAATCCGCGACCGCGAGACGATGGAGCACGCGGTGGCCTTCGCGGAAACCGGCCACCTGTGCATGGCCACGCTGCATGCCAACAGCGCCAACCAGGCGCTCGACCGCATCATCAACTTCTTCCCCGAGGAACGCCGCGCGCAACTGCTGATGGACCTGTCGCTCAACCTGCGCGCGCTGGTCTCGCAGCGGCTGATCCCCACGCAAGACGGCCTGGGCCGCATCGCCGCGGTCGAGGTGCTGCTGAACACGCCGCTGATCTCCGACATGATCTTCAAGGGCGAGGTCGGCGAGATCAAGGAGATCATGAAGAAAAGCCGCAACCTCGGCATGCAGACCTTCGACCAGGCGCTGTTCGACCTGTTCGAGTGCAACGCGATCAGCTTCGAGGATGCGATCCGCAACGCCGACTCGGCCAACGACCTGCGCCTGCAGATCAAGCTCAACAGCCAGCGCGCCCGCTCGACCGACCTTTCCGCGGGCACCGAGCACTTCGCGATCGTCTGAGGGCCAGCACCGTGTTCCGGGACTTCTGGGACACTCTCTCGGTGCCTTCCGTCGTTTCCACCGCCTGCCCCGTCGACTGGGCGGGCGAATCCCTCGAACTGCTTCCCGAACGCGCCCTGTGGTGGCCCGCACGGCGCACACTCTTCATCGCCGATCTGCACATCGGCAAGGCCGCGACCTACCGTGCGCTGGGCCAGCCGGTGCCGGGCGGAACCACGCAGGAAAACCTCGACCGTCTCGACGCACTGATCGCGCGGCATGCACCGTCCGCGCTGGTCTTCCTCGGCGATTTCCTGCACGCGGCGCAGGCCCGCACGCCGCAGGTGCTGGCCGCGCTGGAGGCCTGGCGCGACGCGCACGATGGGCTGGGCATGACGCTGGTGCGCGGCAACCACGACAGCCGCGCCGGCGACCCGCCGGCCGCGCTGGGCATCGCGGTGGTCGACGAGCCGCACCTGCTCGGCCCCTTCGCCTGCTGCCACCACCCGCAGACGCATCCGACGCATTTCGTGCTGGCCGGCCACCTGCATCCCGTCTGCCGCCTGCAGGGCCGGGGCCGCGACCGGCTGCGGCTGCCCTGCTTCGTGCAGGAAGGCGGCCAGGCGATCCTGCCGGCCTTCGGCGAATTCACCGGCGGCTGGCAGGTGCCGGCGGCGCCCGGCCGGCGCTTCTACGGCGTCGGTGGCGACGCGGTGTGGGCGCTGCCCGAAGCGGCGAGCGCCGGAGGTGTCGGGCGATGAACAACGGACGGAACCCCGCCACCAGCCTGCGCGACCAGGCGGCGCTGATGCTCATGCGCGCCTCGCCGGTGGCCGAGCTCGACTTCCATGACGCGGGCCTGGTGATCGACGCCATGCAGCCGGTCTTCGTCGAGGCCGGCACCGTCTTCATCGAGGAAGGCCAGACCGATGGCAACGAGTTCATGGCGCTGCTGATCGAAGGCCAGGTGCGCGCCGAAAACGCCACTGGCGCGCCGGGCGAAGACATGGTGATCTCGCTCATCGGCGCGGGCAGCCTGATCGGCGAAATGGGGCTGATCGACGGCGCGCCGCGTTCGGCCACCTGCACGGCACTCACCGACCTGAAGCTCGCCATCCTCTCGCGCGAGGCGCTGCGCGGGCTGGTCGAAGTGCAGCCGGCCGTCGCGACGCGGCTGCTGCTGACCGTCGCCGGGCTGCTGGGCGTGCGGGTGCGCGAGAACAACCGGCGCCTGCGCACCCTGTCGCAGGTGGCCAAAGCCATGCAGCGCGAACTCGACGCCACGCACGCCATCAACCGCCGGCTGCTGCGCGAGCACGACGGTGTGGACGCGCCCCCCAGCGTCAACGCGGCGCTGCTGCCGCCCGGCCTGCCCGCGCTGGACTCGGGCTTCGACACCGACCTGGCGCCGTCGAACTTCGGGCCGCTCGACGGGCGCTGAGCCCCTCAGATCACGACGGGCGCGTCCGGCAGCTCGTTGCGGTCGGGCTCGCCCTCGGCGCGCGGGAAATGCGCCATCTGCAGCGCCGACACCTCTTCCAGCGCCTGCGTCAGTCCGTCCTCGAAGCGGCCGTCCCGAAAGGCCGCGCCCATGCGCTGCGCCATCGCGCGCCAGGCCTGGGCGTCGACGTGGCGGTCGATGCCGCGGTCGGCCACGATTTCGATCGCGTGCTCGGCCAGCAGCAGGTAGATCAGCACGCCGTTGTTCTGCTCGGTGTCCCAGACGCGCAGCTTGCCGAACAGCATGATCGCCCGTTCGCGCGCCGGCGCATCGCGCCAGAGATAGCTGGTGGGCAGCCCCGCCTCGATGCACAGGCGGATCTCGCCGGTGTGGCGACGTTCGCTGGCGGCCACGCGGGCCTGCAGCCGGTCGAGCACCTCCGGCGGCAGCACGCGCCGCACGGCCGCTTCGTCGGCCGAGCGATGGCGCCAGAGCCGGCCCAGTTTGGCAAGAAGTGACGCCATGGCTACCAGTCCCCCGAGGCGCCGCCGCCTCCGAAATCGCCGCCCCCGCCGGAGCTGAAGCCGCCGCCCGAAGACGAACCGCCGCTCCACCCGCCGCCGCCACCGCCCGTGCTCCAGCCCCCGCCGAAGCCACCGCCCCGGCGACCGCCGCCGACCATCGCACCGGCGCCCGCCATCAGCGTGACGACCAGCGCCGCGATGCCGGCGATGGCGGCGACGAGCACCGTCGCCGTGATCGCCATGGCGACCCCGCCGACGCCCAACGCCATCACGAAGGGCGCCAGCTTGGCGCCGAAGATGCGGCGCGCGATCGGCGCACCGACGACGACCGCGAAGAACAGAAAGATCGCCAGGCTCTCCCAGTCGAAGCCGAAACCGCCGGAGCGCGCGTCGTCGCGGCGCTCGACCTCGGGCAGCGCCTCGCCGGAGATACGGGCGATCAGCTGGTCGGCCGCGGCATCCAGCCCGCCGGCGAAGTCGTTGTCGCGAAAGCGCGGCTTCATCGTGTCGTCGATGATCTGCGCCGCGGCGATGTCGGGCAGCGCGCCCTCGAGCGTCTTGGCGACCTCGATGCGCATCTTGCGGTCGTCCTTGGCGACGATCAGCAGCACGCCGTCGCCGACCGCGCGGCGGCCGATCTTCCACGCGTTCGCGACGCGGTTGGCGTAGCTGGCGATGTCCTCGGGCTGCGTGGTGGGCACCATCAGCACCACGAGCTGGCTGCCCTTCTGCTGCTCGAAGGCGGCCAGCTTGGCGTCGAGCGCCTGGGTCTGCGCCGCGTCGAGCGTGCCGGTCTGGTCGATCACCCGGGCCGTGAGCGCCGGCACCGGCAACAGCGCCTGCGCGTGTGCGTCGCCGAACAGGCACAGCACCAGCGCGAACAGCCCTGCGAGATGCCGCACCAGCCGCGCCGCGTTCATGGGGCGCAACTCACTTCTTCGGCGCGCCGAAATCGACCGTGGGCGGCGTGGAGATCTGCGCCTCGTTCTGCACGCTGAAGTTCGGCTTGGGGTCGTAGCTGAAGATCTTCGCCGTGATGTTGGTCGGGAAGCTGCGCGCGAGCACGTTGTACTCCTGCACCGTCTGGATGTAGCGGTTGCGCGCCACGGTGATGCGGTTCTCGGTGCCCTCCAGCGTCACGCGCAGGTCGCGGAAGGCCTGGTTGGCCTTGAGGTTGGGGTACTGCTCCGACACCACCAGCAAACGGGACAGCGCCGACGACAGCTCGCCCTGCGCCTGCTGGAACTTGGCGAAGGCGGCCGGGTCGTTGAGCGTCTCGGGCGTGACCTGCACCGACGTGGCCTTGGCGCGCGCCTCGATCACGCGGGTCAGCGTCTCCTGCTCGAAGTTCGCTTCGCCCTTGACGGTCGCGACGATGTTCGGCACGAGATCGGCGCGGCGCTGGTACTGGTTGAGCACCTCGCTCCAGGCCGACTTGCTGGCCTCGTCGAGCGACTGGAACTGGTTGTAGCCGCAGCCGGTGAGCAGGCTGAGCGACAGCGCCGCGAGGAGGGTCAGAAGCCAGCGTTTCATGGTGATTTTCCCTTGGTCGTTCGATGCCGGGCGGCGTGACGACGCGGCAGCCGGCGGGGTGGGCGGCAAGCATAGCCCAGCGGACATGCGGCACAGGCAAAATCCCATCTCCTCCTACATCTGCACCCATGTCCACCAAGACCAAGCTCCGCGCCGCAGCCGTCGGCGGCACCGCCGACGATGTCGAGACCGCCTTCTACGAAGCGCTGCAACGCGGCGACATCGAAGCCCTCATGGCCTGCTGGGCCGACGACGACGAGGTGTTCTGCGTGCACCCCGGCGGCCCGCGGCTGGTGGGCACGGGCGCCATCCGCGCGGCCTTCGAGCAGATGTTCGCCAACGGCGCCATCCACGCCCGGCCCGCACGGGTGCGCAAGGTCGAGTCGCTGGCCAGCGCCGTGCACAACGTGCTCGAACGCGTCGAGGTGCTGACCGCCCAAGGCCCGCACCATGCCTTCGTGCTGGCCACCAACGTCTATCACAAGACCGCCCAGGGCTGGCACCTGGTGGCGCACCATGCCAGCCCCGGCAGCGCGCACGAGCCCGACGACGACAACGACGCGCGCCAGACCCTGCACTGACCCCGAACCCATGCGCTACGTCGCCCCGCGCTGGCTGCCCGGCGGCAACCTGCAGACGATCTGGCCGGCGCTGTATGCGCGCCGCACCGACGGGCCGCCGCCCACCTACCGGCGCGAGCGCTGGCCCACACCCGATGGCGACTTCGTCGATGTCGATGTCGTCGATGCGGCGATGCCGTCTGCGCCACTGCTGGTGCTCTTCCACGGCCTCGAAGGCTCGTCGCGCAGCCATTACGCGGAAGCCTTCGCCGCCTTCGCGAACGCACGCGGCTGGGGTTTCGCGGTGCCGCACTTTCGTGGCTGCAGCGGCGAGATCAATCTCGCGCCGCGGGCCTACCACTCGGGCGATTTCGAGGAGGTCGACTGGATCCTCGCGCGCTTTGCCGCGCAGCACCCCGGCCCGATGCTGGCGGCCGGCGTCTCGCTCGGCGGCAATGCGCTGCTGCGCTGGGCCGAAGAAGCTGGTGCCCAGGCCGCGCGCCGGGTGCGCGCGGTGGCGTCGATCTCGGCACCGCTCGACCTCGCGGCCGGCGGCGCAGCCATCGGGCGCGGCTTCAACCGGCTGGTCTACACCCGCATGTTCCTGGCGACCATGAAGCCCAAGGCGCTGGCCAAGCTGGCGCAGCACCCCGGCCTGTTCGACCGCAACGCGCTGCTGGCGGCCCGCGACCTGTACGCCTTCGACAACGTGTTCACCGCGCCGCTGCACGGCTTCCGGGATGTCGACGACTACTGGTCGCGCGGATCGTCCAAGCCGCACCTCGCCGACATCCGCGTGCCGACACTGGTGGTCAACGCGCTGAACGACCCCTTCGTGCCCGGCGCCAGCCTGCCGCGGCAGGCGGAGGTCGGCGCGCACGTCACGCTGTGGCAGCCGGCGCACGGCGGGCACGTCGGCTTCCCGCTCGGCCTGCCGCCCGGCCACGTGCGCGGCCTGCCGGCGCAGGTGGGCGATTGGCTGACGCAGTATGTCTAGGCCGACGCGCAGAATCGGCGCATGGACGACATCGTCAAACAAGCCCTCGCGAAGTGGCCCAACGTGCCGCACTGCCACGGCTGGCTCGGCCTCGACGCGCGCGGCAACTGGTACATGCGGGACGACCGCACGCAGGCGGCCGGGCCTTTCCCAGCGTCGAAGGGCTCGCTGCTGCGACACGACAAGCTGATCGATTTCATCCAGCGCAACTACGAGCACGACGAGGCCGGGCAGTGGTTCTTCCAGAACGGGCCACAGCGCGTGTATGTCGAGCTTGAGGCCGCCCCCTGGGTCTGGCGCGTGGCCGAGGACTTCTCGGTGTCGTCGCACGCCGGCACGCCGACGACCATCGACGCCTGCCTGCTGGACGAAGCCGGCCGCGTGTACCTGGCGACGCCGCTGGGGCTGGGCCTGGTGCACACGCAGGATGTGGGCCTGGCCGCCGATGCCATCGAGCAGGGCCGCTGGCCGTCACCCGAAGAAGTCCAGGCCATCGACCTGCCGCTGCGCTTCGGTCACGTGCTGAGCCCGGCAGCGCACCAGGCGACCTGAACGGGCGGCACCATGAGAAAAGCCGGCATGCAGCCGGCTTCGGAGAGGAGCGGCTCGCCGCTTACTTGCTGGCGGCCGGGGCTGCTGCAGATGCCGCACCGTCGGCCGGTGCAGCCGCCGCGGCAGGGCGGTCGGGCACCGGGAAGGTCGCGCCGCCCGCATTGGCCATGTAGACCACCGCACGGCCGATCTCGAGGTCTTCAAAGTCGCCGCCGCCTTGCGGCGGCATCGCGCCCTTGCCCTTGAGGGCGTGTTCGAGCAGCATGGCGTAACCCTGGCCGATGCGCGGCCCCCAGGCCGCCGCGTCGTTCAGATGCGGTGCGCCCGGGATGCCCGGGGCGCCATGGCAGGCAACGCACTGCGCCTTGAAGACGGCATCGCCCGCGGCCAGCGCGCGGTTGGCGTCGCGGATCTCGATCGCGCCGACCTTCTTCAGGCGATCGGCCAGCTCGCGGTCGCGCGCGTCCTTCGACACCCCGTAGAGCGCCATGTTGTCGCCCTCGGCCGTGCCCGAAGGCCGGGTGCCCGACACCACGAAGGCCACGAGGCCCACGATGATGGCGATGGGCGCGATGAACGAGAAAAAAACCGCCAGCAGGAGCTGCTTGGGGTTCTTGATCGGGCCGGTGTGGGCTTCTTCTGTGGCCTGGTAATGCGGGTCTGCGCTCATGGCGTCCTCAATATCGGGGGCTTCGCGGGGGGCTTCGAACCAACCGGCGATTATAGGGAGCAGCCCCGGCACACCGGCCGGGGCTTTGCGCCATGCAGTCCCGCCTGCGTCAGCGGGGGGTCCAGCCGCCGCCCAGCGCCCTGTACAGCAGCACCTGGTTCTGCAGCTGCAGCAGGCGCGTCTGCACCGCCGCCTGTTGCGCGGCGAACAGCGAGCGCTGCGCGTCGAGCAGGTCGAGCGCACTGGCGATGCCGTTGCGGTAGCGCAGGTCCGACAGCTTGAAGCGCACGCCCTCGGCGTCGGCCTGCGCGCGCAGGGCACGCACCTGTTCGCCCAGCGTGGCCCGTCCGGCGAGCGCGTCGGCGACTTCGCTGAACGCCGTCTGGATCGATTTCTCGTACTGCGCCACCGCGATCTGCTGGCCGGCGCGTGCCGCGTCGAGCGTGGCCTGGTTCGCGCCCGCGTTGAAGATCGGCAACGTGATCGACGGTGCGAAGGACCACGCCTTGGTGCCCTTGTCAAACAGGTTGGAGAACTCGCTGCTGGCGGTCCCGACGCTGGTGGTGAGCGAGATCCGAGGGAAGAAGTTCGCCCGGGCCGCACCGATGCTGGCATTGGCCGCGATCAGCTGCTGTTCGGCGGCGCGGATGTCCGGGCGCTCGATCAGCAGGTCCGACGGCAGCCCGGCCGGCAGGTCGCGCATCGGCGCCGCGGCATCGAGCCGCAGGGCGCCGCTCGCCAGGGCCTGGGCAGGCACCGGCGCACCGAGCAGCAGCGCCAGGGCGTTCTCGTCCTGTGCACGCAGCCGCTGCTGCTGCGCATAGGTGGCGCGCGCATTCTCGGCCTGCGAGTTGGCCAGCTGGTAGTCGATCTCCGACACCACGCCGTTGTCGAAGCGCAGCTTGGTCAGCCGCACCGATTCCTCGCGCGTGTCGAGCGTCTGGCGCGTGAGTTCGAGCAGTTCGTCGTCGGCGATGAGCGTGAGCCAGCCGTTGGCGACCGAGGCGATCAGGCTGATCTGCGCCGCCTTGCGCGACTCTTCGGTCGACAGGTACTGCGCCAGGGCCTGCTCCTTCAGGCTGCCGATGCGACCGAAGAAGTCGAGCTCCCAGGCCGTGATGCCGAGGTTGACCGAATAGTTCGAGCTCACGCTGCCGCCCAGGCCGAAGGCCTGGAGCGCGTTGGGGCTGGAGCGTGAACCGCTGGCCGACACGCCGACCGCCGGGAACAGCGCCGAGCGCTGGATCTGGAACTGCGCGCGCGCCTGCTCGATGTTGAGCACCGACACCCGCAGGTCGCGGTTGTTGGCGAGCGCCGTCTGGATCAACCCCTGCAGGCGCGGATCGGCGAAGTAGTCCTGCCACGGCACCGTGGCCGCGGCCGGACCGGCCGGCTGTGCGGGGTCGCTGGGGAAGGTCGTCGGCACCGGGGCGGCCGGCCGCTCGTAGGTCGGAATGAGCGAGCAGCCGGCCAGCAAGGCAGCGGCAGCCACCGCGGTCATCGCGCTCGAGGCGCCGCGAAAGTTGAATCGCTTAGTCATGGGTGGGCTCGATTCCTGCGGCCGCGGCGTGGCGCCGGTCCGCCTCTTGTTGACGCTCGCTGCCCTTGAACAGGGTGCGCACGACAACGAAAAACACGGGCACGAAGAACACCGCGAGCACGGTGCCGGTGATCATGCCGCCGATGACGCCGGTACCGATGGCACGCTGGCTGGCCGAACCGGCCCCGGAAGCGATCGCCAATGGCACCACGCCCAGGCCGAAGGCCAGCGACGTCATGATGATCGGCCGGAACCGAAGGTGGGCCGCCGTCAGCGCGGCCTGGACCACGCCCATGCCTTGCGCCTGCAGGTCCTTGGCGAACTCCACGATCAGAATCGCGTTCTTCGCCGACAGGCCGATGATGGTGATCAGGCCGACCTGGAAGTAGACGTCGTTCGAGTACGACCGCAGCATCGTCGCCAGCAGCACGCCGATCACGCCGAGTGGCACCACGAGGACGACCGACAACGGGATCGACCAGCTTTCGTACAGTGCTGCCAGGCACAGGAACACCGCCAGGATCGCGAAGCCGTAGAGGATCATGGCCTGGGAACCCGCGAGCTTTTCCTCACGCGACTGGCCGGTCCATTCGAAGCCGAAGCCCGCCGGCAGTTGCGCTGCAAGCTTTTCCATCTCGGCCATCGCGTCGCCCGAACTCGAGCCCGGCGCCGCGGAGCCGGTGATGCGCACGGCCGGGTAGCCGTTATAGCGCACCGTCTGCTGTGCACCGTTGGCCCAGCGCGTCGAGGCGAAGGTCGACAGCGGCACCGGGTTGCCCTGCGTGTTGGTCGCGTTGAGCTTGAGCAGGTCGTCGGGCTGCATGCGCGCTGGCGCGTCGGCCTGCACCACCACCCGCTGCAGGCGGCCCTGGTTCGGGAAGTCGTTGATGTAGCTCGAACCCAAGGCGGTCGACAGCGTGGTGTTGATCGCATCGAAGGTCACGCCCAGCGCACTCGCCTTGTCGCGGTCGATGTCGATCTGCAGCTGTGGCGCGTCTTCCAGGCCGTCCGGCCGGACCTGCACGAGCAGCTTGCTCTTGCCCGCCATGCCCAGCATCTGGTTGCGTGCGTTGATCAGCGCTTCGTGGCCGGCGCCGCTGCGGTCCTGCAGCCGGAAGGTGAAGCCGCTGGCGTTGCCCAGCTCGGGAATGGGCGGTGGGCTCAGCGGATAGATGAAGGCATCGCGAATGCCAGACAGCGCACCGAAGGCGCGGCCGGCCAACGCGTCAGCCCCTTGGCCGGCGCCCTTGCGCTCGTCCCAGTCCTTGAGCGTCACGAACGCCAGACCGGAGTTCTGACCCTGGCCCGAGAAACTGAAACCCAGCACGCCCACCATGCTCTGCACTTCGGGTTGCTTGAGCATGAAGCCTTCGACCTGCTTCATCACCGACAGCGTGCGCTCCTGCGTCGCACCCGGCGGCAGCTGCACGTTCACGATGATGTTGCCCTGGTCTTCCTGGGGCAGGAAGGAGGTGGGCAGACCGCGGAACAGCACCACCACCGCACCGACGATGGCCACGTAGATGATCAGGTAGCGCGCGGCGCGCTTGAGCAGCCGCGCCACCACGCCTTCATAGCCCTTGGCCGTGCGCGTGAAGCCCCGGTTGAACCAGCCGAAGAAGCCCTTCTTCTCGTGGTGGCCACCCTTCTCCACCGGTTTGAGCAGCGTGGCGCACAGCGCCGGCGTGAGCGACAGCGCCATGAAGGCCGAGAAGGCGATCGACGTCACCATCACCGCCGAGAACTGGCGGTAGATGTTGCCAGTCGAACCCGCGAAGAAGGCCAGCGGCACGAACACCGAGATCAGCACCACGGTCACGCCGATGATGGCGCCCGAAATCTGCTGCATCGCCTTGCGCGTCGCTTCGAGCGGGCCCAGGCCCTCCTCGGTCATGATGCGCTCGACGTTCTCGACCACCACGATGGCATCGTCCACCACGATGCCGATCACCAGCACCATGCCGAACATGGTCAGCACGTTGATCGAGAAGCCCAGCGCGGAGAGAACCGCGAAGGTGCCCAGCAAGGCGATCGGCACCACGATGGTCGGGATGATCGTGTAGCGCCAGTTCTGCAGGAACAGGAACATCACGACGAACACCAGCGCCACCGCCTCGAACAGCGTCTTGACCACTTCGGTGATCGAGATGCTCACGAAGCGCGAGCTGTCGTAGGGAATGCTCCACTTCACGCCCTTGGGGAAGAACTTGGACAGCTCTTCCATCTTGGCGCGGACCGCCTTGGCCGATTGCAGCGCGTTGCCGCTGGGCGCGAGCTGCACGCCCATGCCGACGGCCGGCTGGCCGTCCAGGCGGGCCGAGGTGGCGTAGCTCTGGCCACCGAGTTCGATGCGTGCCACGTCCTTGAGCCGCACGGCCGAGCCATCGGTGTTGGCCCGCAGCACGATGTTGCCGAACTGGTCCACCGTGTTGAGCTGGCCGCGGACCACCACGGTGGCCGCAATGGCCTGGCCGGTGATGTTGGGCAGGTCGCCGATCGAGCCGGACGACACCTGCGCGTTCTGCGCGCGGATGGCCGCGTTCACATCGCCCGGCGACAGGTTGAAGCCCTGCAGCTTGGCCGGATCGATCCACACACGCATCGCGCGCTCGGTGCCGAACAGCTGCGCCTGGCCGATGCCCGGCACACGCTGCAGTTCAGGCAGCACGTTGCGCGACGCGTAGTCGCCCAGCGCGACCGGATCGATCGCAGGATCGTCCGAAGACAGGATGGTGAACAGCAGGAAGTTGTTGCGCGACTTGTCGACGCGCACGCCCTGCTGCGTCACAGAGGCCGGCAGACGCGGCGTGGCGCGTGCCAGGCGGTTCTGCACGTCGACCTGTGCCAGGTCGGGGTTGGTGCCGGTCTCGAAGGTCACGGTGATCGTGCCGGTACCGTCGGCTTGCGCCACCGACTCCATGTAGATCAGGCCCTGCGCACCGTTCATCTCGCGCTCGATGACCGACAGCACGCTGTCTTCCAGGGTCTGCGCGGACGCGCCCGGGTACGCCGTGTTGATGACGATGGCCGGTGGCGCGACCGGCGGGTATTGCGAGATCGGCAGCTGCGTGATCGACACGGCGCCCATCACGATGACAAACAGCGCGATCACCCACGCGAAGATGGGGCGATCGATGAAGAATTTAGCCATGCGGGCGGGCTCCTCTTACTGCTTGGCGGCCGAGGCCGGTGCGGCCGGTGCCGAAGCGGCAGAACCCGGTGCAGCCGGTGCAGCCGGTGCAGCCGGCGCTGCAGCCGAGGCGCTCGGTGGCGTCCACGGCACGGCCTTCACGGGCGTGCCGGGCGGCAGCATCTGCAGCTTCTGGAAGCCGTCGACCATCACCTGCTCGCCGGCCTTGAGGCCGTCCATCACCACCCACTGGTTGTTCTTGGCGGCACCGACCTTCACGGTGCGCTTGCTCAGCTTGCCGTCGGCGCCGACGACGGTGACCGTGTCGCCCTGCTGCGTGCGCGTCACGGCCTGCTGCGGCAGCGTGATGGCGTTGCTCACCTGGGCTTGTTCGATGCGCACGCGCACGTACAGGCCGGGCAGCAACTCGCCCTTGGGGTTGGGCAGCTCGGCGCGCAGCGTGATCTGGCCGGTGGTCGCGTCGACCGTGAGGTCGGAGAACAACAGCTTGCCCGGCGTCGGGTATTCACCGCCACCTTCGAGCACCACGCGCACGCTGGCGGCGTCGGCGCCATCCGCACGCTTGAACTGGCCCGCGGCCATGGCGCTGCGCAGCTTCATCACGTCGTTGGCCGACTGGGTGAAGTTCACGTACAGCGGGTTGATCTGCTGGATCACGGCGAGCGCCGTGGTTTCGCCCTGACCCACCAGGGCGCCTTCGGTCACGAGCGCGCGACCGATGCGGCCCGAGATGGGCGCGGTCACGGCGGCGTAGCCGAGATTGATGTTGGCGGTGGTCACCGAGGCGCGGGCCACGCCCACGTCGGCTTCGGCGGCCTTCTGCGATGCCACGGCGTTCGCGTATTCCTGCTTGCTCACCGCATTGGCCTCGACCAGCGGCTTGTAGCGGTCGGCCAGCGCCTTGGCCTGCACTGCATTGGCTTCGGCACGCGCCAGGCTGGCCTGCGCGCTGCGCGAGGCGGCGGCATACGGTGCCGAATCGATGCGGAACAGCGGCTGGCCGGCCTTCACGTCGCTGCCTTCGCGGAACAGCCGCTCCTGCAGGATGCCGGCGGCACGGGCGCGGACCTCGGCGATGCGCGAGGCTTCGAGGCGGCCCGGCAGTTCGGTGACCAGGCCCACGTCGGTCGGCGTCGCGACCACCACACCCACTTCGGGCGACGGCGCCGCGCCACCGGGCGCGCCCCCCGCAGCCGCGGGCTCCTTGCCTTTACCGCACGCCGTCAGTGCGACGGCGGCCACCACGGCCATACCGACCGCTGCGAAGCGCCACGAAGACAGGGAAGGACGTGAAGAGACATGCGATTGCGGCATGTGATTCCTTTGAAGCAAAAGAGGGGGACGACGTGCGATGCCCTTGATCGCCATCAAGGGCAAGTGGTCAGCTGGGTCATCGAAAGTCGGCGAGTTTACATACATTCGTGCATGTATAGTCCACCGACCTCGTGACCCGAGTGATTTTTTCAGGAGACACATTGGCCCGCCACACGAAGGAAGAGGCTCTCGCCACACGCCACCGGCTGCTCGACGCGGCCGAGGTGCTGTTCCAGGCGCAGGGCGTTTCTCAGACCTCGCTGCAGCAGATCGCCCAACAGGCGGGTGCGACGCGGGGCGCCATCTATTGGCACTTCAAGGACAAGGCCGACCTCTTCAACGCGATGATGGAACGCGTCACCCTGCCCCTCGAGGCGGCGGTGCAGGCGACCGGCCAGAGCGAGGCCGACCCGCTGCGCGAGGTCGAACGGGTGCTGGTGGCGGCGCTCAAGCTGATGACCACCGACCCGCAAGTGCGCCGCGTCTTCGAAGTGGCGACGCACAAGGTCGAGTACACGCAGGAGATGCAGTCGGTGCAGCAGCGCCACCTCGACGCGCGCAGCGCCTGCGTGGCTGACTTCGAGCGTGCGCTGCGCCTGGCCGCGCGCCGCCAGCATGTCCGCCTCGCGGTGCCCGCGGCCGTGGCCGCACAAGGGTTGCATGCCCTGGTAAGCGGGCTGATCCAGAACTGGCTGCTGGACCCCGATGCCTTCGAGCTCGTGCAGACCGGGCGGCGCACCTTCGGCGTGTATGTCGCGGGCCTGGGCTTCGCATTGCCGCGCGCATCCGCCGAGCTTCAGGCCGCGCCGTGTCCACTGGCCGCGTGATGGGCGATAATCGGCGGCTCGCGGTCTGATCCGCGAGGCTCTCTCGCTGTATTTCAACGGATAGAATTCGGCCCTCCGAAGGCTGAGATCCAGGTTCGATTCCTGGCGGCGGGACCACATACGAAGGCCGGAAGCTTGCAAAAGCTTCCGGCCTTTTTCGTGGACAAAGCGTCGAGAGCGCTAGCCGCCGTCGCGCAGACGCAGCGCCGTGTCGTACAGCGCGTTCTTCGGCGCGCCAGTGATGTCGGCCGCCAGCTTCACCGCGCCCTTGAGCGGCAGTTCGGCCAGCAGCAGGCGCAGCACGCGCTCCGCCTCGGCGCCGTCGTCGGCGGCCACCGCCACCGGGTGCAGCACCAGCGCGAATTCGCCACGTGTGCGGTCGCGGCCGGCGGCGAACCAGTCGGGCAAGGCGCTGGCTGCGACCGTGGCGATCTCCTCGAATTGCTTGGTGAGTTCACGGCCGATGGTGACGCGGCGATCGCCCAGCACGGCCAGCGCGCGGGCCAGCGCCTCGATGCGGTGCGGCGCTTCGAGCAGTACGACGCTGCGCGGCTCGCGTGCAAACACCTGCACCGCCGCATCGCGCTCGCCGGCCTTGCTGGGCGGAAAGCCCGCGAAGACGAAGGCGCTGCGTTCGTCACCGCCTTCGGCCACCAGGCCGGCTGCGGCAATGAGCGTGATGACGCTGCTGGCGCCCGGCAAAGGCAGTACCCGGTGGCCGGCGGCGCGCACCGCGGCCGCCAGCCGCGCGCCGGGGTCGCTCACGCCGGGCGTGCCGGCGTCGCTCACGTAGGCGATGCGCTCACCTTGCGCCAGGCGCGCGACCACGGCCTCTGCGGCCTCGGCTTCGTTGTGCTGGTGCACGGCGAGCAGCTGCGCGCCGGGCCGGTCGATGCCGTAGGCGCGCAGCATGCCCTGCGTGTGGCGCGTGTCCTCGCAGGCGACGACGTCGACGATGGCCAGCACATGCAAGGCGCGCAGCGTGATGTCGGCGAGGTTGCCGATCGGCGTGGCGACGACGTAGAGCGTGCCCTGCGGATAATGCTGGGCACCCGCGGCATCGCGCGCGGCCGACAGGGCGGCGCCGAAAGAGGCGGGAGCGAGAGCATTCAATGGGACTTCTCCAGAACAACGACAAGACGACAGGGAGCACGACGACCAAGCAGCGCGGCGACGCGGCGGAAGACGCCGCGCTGGCGCATCTGCAGAAGGCCGGCCTGCGTCTGATCGCGCGCAATTATCGAACCCCCGGCCGCGGCGGCGGCGAGATCGACCTGATCGTGCGCGACCCGCGCGACGGCACGGTGGTCTTCGTCGAGGTGCGCCAGCGCACAAGCCGCAGCCATGGCGGGGCCGGCGGCAGCATCACCGGCGTGAAGCAGCGCCGCATCGTGTTCGCCGCACGGCACTACCTGATGACGCTGCGCACCCCCCCGCCCTGCCGCTTCGACGTGGTGCTGGTCGAGCCCGAGGGCATTCAGTGGCTGGTCGCCGCCTTCGATGCGGGAACTGGTTGAACCCCGGCACGCTCCACGCATCACACCTTTTGTTTCATCACCCCCAGTTATCATCGCCGCCCATGCTTGAGCAACGGATCCAGCAGCACTTCATCGACAGCGCCGACCTCAAATACCAGGCAGGCCCGGTGCTCAGCAAACCCATCGGCCAGGCCATGCAGGCGCTGCTGGCCTGCGTGACCAGCGGCGGCAAGATCCTGGCCTGCGGCGCCGGCGTGTCCGGCCTGCTGGCGGCGCAGTTCGCCGCCCAGTTCGTCGGCCGTTTCGAGCGTGACCGCCCCGAGCTCGCTGCCATCGCCCTGCCCGGCGACGCCACCGACCCCGCCGCCGACACGGCCGAAGCCAGCGACGGCGACCGCTTCGCGCGGCAGGTGCGGGCACTCGGCCAGACCGGCGACGTGCTGCTCGCGCTGAGTGTGAGCGGCCAGTCGGCCGCGGTGCTCGCCGCCGTCGAAGCCGCCCATGCGCGCGACATGACGGTGGTGGCCCTGCTGGGCGCCCACGGCGGTGCGATCGGACGCGCACTGCGCGAGACCGATGTCCAGGTTTCCGTGCCGCACGAACGTGCGTTGCGCATCCACGAAGTCCACCTGCTCGCACTGCATTGCCTGTGCGACGGCGTGGACGCCCAGTTACTCGGAGAACAGGAAGCATCCACATGACGACCTCATCGACCCACCGCCTCGTGCTGACCCTTACCGCCGCGGCTGCGCTGGCCACGGCCCTTTCGGCGTGCGTGCCGCTGGTGGTGGGCGGCGCCGCCGTCGGCGCCGGCCTGATGGCCACCGACCGCCGCACCTCCGGCGCACAGCTGGACGACCAGGCGATCGAACTGCGCGGCGCTTCGCGCATCCGCGAGATCGCCAACGACCAGATGTACGTGAGCGTCACCAGCTTCAACCGCCAGATGCTGCTGACCGGCACGGTCGCCAACGAGGCCGACCGCCGCCGGGTCGATGCGGCCGTGCAGGGCATCGACAACGTGCGCTCCGTCGTCAACGAGGTGCAGGTGGGCGAGGCGCGGTCGTTCCAGGTGCGCTCCAACGACACCTTCATCACCGGCAAGGTCAAGGCCTCGCTGCTCGATGCCAAGGATGTCTTCGCGACCTCGTTCAAGGTGACCACCGAGAACGGCGTGGTCTACCTGATGGGCCTGGCCACGCGGCGCGAAGTCGACCGTGCCACCGACATCGCGCGCGGCGTGAGCGGCGTGCAGAAGGTGGTGCGCGTGGTCGAGGTGGTGAGCGAAGCCGAACTCGCCGGCCAACTGCGCCAGGGCGGCACGGCGGCCCCCGCACCGAGCGGCTCACGCGTGCCGCTGCCGCCGATGGAACCGCTGCCGGCCACGCCTTCCGGTGGCGCGACCGCCACGCCGATCCGCTGAACGAAACAAGCGCCCCGCGGGGCGCTTGTTTATTTGAGTCTCGTGATGAGGCTCGACGTGTCGTAGCGCGCGCCGCCGGCCTGCTGCACGTCGGCATAGAACTGGTCGACCAGCGCCGTCACCGGCAGCCGCGCGCCGTTGCGCTTGGCCTCGTCCAGCACCAGGCCCAGGTCCTTGCGCATCCAGTCGACCGCGAAGCCGTAGTCGAACTTGCCGTCGATCATGGTCTTGCCGCGGTTTTCCATCTGCCAGCTCTGGGCTGCGCCCTTGCTAATGACGCCGAGCACGGCTTCCATGTCCAGGCCCGCGCGCATGCCGAAGGCGATGGCTTCCGACAGGCCCTGCACCAGGCCGGCGATGCAGATCTGGTTGACCATCTTGGCCAGCTGGCCCGCGCCGCTCTCGCCCAGCAGCGTGACCGCGCGCGAGAAGGCCATGGCGATCGGCTTGACCGCGTCGAAGGTGGCGCTGTCGCCGCCGCACATCACCGTCAGCAAGCCGTTCTGCGCACCGGCCTGGCCGCCGGACACGGGGGCGTCGATGAACTGCAGGCCCTGGTCCAGCGCAATCTTCGACAGCTCCCGCGCCACGTCGGCCGACGCCGTGGTGTGGTCGACGAACACCGCGCCCTTGGCCATGCCGGCCAAGGCGCCATCGTCGCCCAGCACCACGGAACGCAGGTCGTCGTCGTTGCCGACGCAGCAGAACACGATCTCCGCGTTGGCCGCGGCCTCGCGTGGCGTGGGCGCGCTCTTGCCACCGAATTCGGCGGCCCAGGCGGCCGACTTGGCGGCGGAGCGGTTGTAGACCGTCACGCGGTGGCCGGCCTTGGCCAGGTGGCCGGCCATGGGGAAGCCCATCACGCCCAGGCCGAGGAAGGCCACCTGGCGCGAGGGAACGGAGTCGTAGGTTTTGGGGTTGAGGCTGCTCATGCGCGGCAGCTTAAACGACAGACGCGTCTCTCGCCAATGGCCGTGGCCGCAGCCCCGTCACTCGAACACGGGGCGGAAGAAGGTGCGCTCGTAGCTCAGGAAACAGCGCGTCTCGGCACCGTACGCGAACGCGTCCTTGCATTCCTGGTCGTCGAAGGACTGGATCCGGTACATCTCGTACGCCGCCAGCGACGGGAACGAGAAGGAGGCCAGCGCGATGTTGCTGGCGCCTTCCGACGGCAGCAGGTAGCCGTGGTGGATACCGCCGAACTTCCGCACCAGCGGGATCCAGAGCCGGGCGTAGTGCTCGAACTCGGGGAGCCGGGTCGGATCGAGCACGTAGCGAAGATGACAGGTGATCATGAACGGGCCTCCTGGGCGTTGGCATGCCGCGAGGGTTCGCCACGCATGCGCTCGTCAGCGTGGCTGGGAGCTCGGCGATTCTGAAGGCAAACATGCCCGTTTGTTCACAGCGGCGGCAGCGGTCGCGACGGCTTGCGCTCGCGCCGCGGCCCGCGGGGCGCGCCCGGCGCACCGCCGCGTCCGATGGCGCCTTCCTGTCCGAAGGCCATGCCCGCCTTGACGTCCTCCACACCGCCGACCGGCACCGCCCCGCCGGCCGCCTTCTCCAGCTGCTCGACCATGCGCGCGATGCGGTCGGCCACGCTTTCGTTGCTGAGCTTCTCGCGGAAGCGCTCGACCATCAGCGGAAAGGCGAAGGGCGTCGGTCGCGTCAGCGGCTGCACCACCAGGGCCTGCGCGTTCATGCGCACCAGGCTCGCGCGCAGGCGGCCGATCTCCAGCTCCTGCGCCAGCAGCTCCTGCTCCGCCTGCAGCAGCAGCCGGTTGGCGGGGTCGTACTTGCGGAAGACCTCCCAGAACAGCGAGGACGAGGCCTGCAGCTGCTTGTTGCTGCGCTTCTCGCCGGGGTAGCCCTGGAAGATCAGGCCCGACACCCGCGCGATCTCGCGAAAGCGCCGCTGCGCCAGTTCGCTGGCGTTGAGGCTTTCGAGCACCTCGTGCAGCAGCGCCGCATCGGCGTCGTGGTGCGCGATGGCGTCCTGCGCCTTCGCATCGTGGCCGGCACGCAGCACCTGCGGCAGCAGCACGGGCCAGTCGACTTCGGTGGCGCAGAGCAGCTCGAAGCCATAGTCGTTCACCGCGATCGAGAAGGTGCGCGGCGCGTGTTGCGCGACACGCCAGGCGATCAGGTTGGCCAGCCCAAGATGCACATGGCGGCCGGCGAAGGGGTAGAGAAACAGGTGCCAGCCTTCGCGCGTCTTCAGCACCTCGGCCAGCAGCGTCTGCGGCGTGGGCAGCGCGGACCATTGCTGCTGGATCTCGAGCAGCGGCCGCACGCACTGCAGCTCGGGTGTGTCGTAGCGGCCCTCGCCGGCCAGCGCGAGCTGCTGCACCACCGCATCGGCCAGCGTGGTCGACAGCGGCATGCGCCCGCCGTTCCAGCGCGGCACCGCCGCCCGCTTGCCGCTGGCACGCCGCACCCACGCCGTCATCTCGCGGATGCGCACCAGCTCCAGCATGCGGCCGCCGAACAGGAAGCAGTCGCCGGGTTTCATGCGCGCCGCGAAGCTCTCTTCGACGCTGCCGATCTTCGCGCCGCCGACGTACTGCACCGCCATGCTCGCGTCGCTCACGATGGTGCCGATGTTCATGCGGTGCCTGCGCGCCAGCCGCGCATCGGGCACGCGCCAGACACCCTCTGCGTCGGGCACCGCGCGCTGGTAGTCGGGGTAGGCCGCGAGCGACGGGCCGCCCTGCCGCACGAAGGCCAGGCACCAGTCCCAGCTGTCGCGCGACAGCTTGGCGTACGCCGCCGTGCCGCGCACCTCCGCGTACAGGTCCTCCGGCACGAAGCCGCCGCCCAGCGCCACCGTGACCAGGTGCTGCACCAGCACGTCCAGCGGTTGCTCGGGTGTGCTGCGCGCCTCGATGTGGCCAGCCGCGATGGCGTCGCGCGCCGCGGCACCTTCCACCATCTCGATGCTGTGCGTCGGCACCAGGGTGATGCGCGACGGCCGCCCCGGCGCGTGGCCGGATCGCCCGGCGCGCTGCAGCAGCCGCGCGACACCCTTGGGCGAGCCGATCTGCAGCACGCGCTCCACCGGCAGGAAGTCGACGCCGAGGTCGAGGCTCGACGTGCACACCACCGCTCGCAGTTCGCCACTCTTGAGGCCCGCCTCGACCCACTCGCGCACCGCGCGGTCCAAGGAGCCGTGGTGCAGCGCGATCAGCCCGGCCCACTCGGGCTTCGCTTCGAGGATCGCCTGGTACCAGATCTCCGACTGCGAGCGCGTGTTGGTGAAGACCAGCGTGGTGCTGCTCGACGCGATCTCCTCGACCACCTGCGGCAGCATCGTGAGCCCGAGGTGCCCACCCCATGGAAAGCGCTCGGCGCGGCCGGGCAGCAACGAATCGATGACCAGCTTCTTGGGCACCTGGCCCTGCACCAGCGTGCCATCGTCCCGGCCGAGCAGGGTGCGCATCGCCTGATCAAGGTTGCCCAGCGTCGCGGACATGCCCCACACGCACAGCGCGGGGTTCCAGCGCTTCAATCGCGCGAGCGCGAGCTGCACCTGCACGCCGCGCTTGTTGCCCAGCAGCTCGTGCCACTCGTCGACCACCACCATCTTCACCGTGCCCAGCACCTCGGCCGCATCGGCGCGCGACAGCAGCACCGACAGGCTCTCGGGCGTGGTGACGAGCACGGTGGGCAGGCGCGCGTTCTGCGCGCTGCGCTCGCCGCTCGACGTGTCGCCACTGCGCGCGCCGGCGGACCAGTCGGGGGCGAGGGTTTCAAGCGGTTGCTGCAGGGCGCGCAATGTGTCGGACGCGAGCGCGCGCATCGGCGTGATCCACAGCACGGTGAGCGGTGGCGCCAGCTTCTTCGCGCCGGCGCGCACGGCCGGCTTCGGCGCCGTCGCGAAGGCCTTGAGCGTGCCGAGCCACACCGCGTAGGTCTTGCCCGCGCCGGTGGTCGCATGCAGCATGCCCGAGCGTCCGTCCCCGACGGCCTTCCACACCTCGCGCTGAAAGGCGAAGGGCTTCCAGCCACGGCCCGCGAACCAGGCGACAAGGTCGGCAAGCTTCATGCCGCGGCCGGCAGCAGCGCCGCCAGCGTCTCCAGCGTGTCGGCCTCCCCCACCGGCTTGTCCTCCCGCCACCGCAGCATCCGTGGAAAGCGCACGGCGATGCCGCTCTTGTGCCGCGTGCTCTTCGCGATGCCTTCGAAGCCGAGCTCGAAGACCAGCGTCGGCTTGACGCTGCGCACCGGGCCGAAGCTTTCGATGGTGGTCTTGCGAATCACCGCGTCCACGCGGCCCATCTCGAGATCGGTGAGGCCGGAGTAGGCCTTCGCGAAGGGCACGAGCTTGCGGTCGGCCTGCCCGGGTGGCCCGTCCCACACGGCGAAGGTGTAGTCGCTGTAGAGGCTGGCGCGGCGGCCGTGGCCGCGCTGCGCATAGATGAGCACGGCGTCGATGCTCAGCGGGTCGATCTTCCACTTCCACCAGGTGCCGACGTCCTTGGTGCGGCCGACGCCGTAGTGCGCGTGGCGTTGCTTGAGCATCATCCCTTCGACACCCATGGCGCGCGCCGCCTCGCGCTGGCGTGACAGATCGGCCCAGCTGTCGCCAGTGAGCATCGGGCTGGCGATGAGCTGCGGGTGCTGCACCTGCGTGACCAGGTCGTCCATTCGTGCGCGGCGCTCTTGCTGCGGCATGGCGCGCAGGTCGCGGCCCTGCCATTCGAGGAGGTCGTAGCCGAGCAGCACGACCGGAATGTCGCGCAGCAACTTGGGACCGAGCGTCTTGCGGCCGATCCGGCGCTGCAGTTCGGCGAAGGGCTGCACGCGGTCTTCTCTCCACACCACGATCTCGCCGTCGAGCACGGTGCCGTCGGGCAGCGCCTCGCCCATGGTCGCGAGTTCGGGGAAGCGGTCGGTCACCAGCTCTTCGCCGCGCGACCACAGCGACACCGCGCCGCCGCGCTTCACCAGCTGTGCGCGGATGCCGTCCCACTTCCATTCGACGATCCAGTCGGCGGGCGGGCCGAGCAGCACATCGAACTGTTCGACCGGCTGGTTGAACGGATGCGCGAGGAAGAACGGGTACGGCTGGCCGCTGGTCTTCTGGTTGAGCTCGCTGTCGTTCTCCGCGCCGACGAGCACCTCGTAGTCGGCCGCGCTGGGCTGCCCGCTGATGTGCGTGTAGCCCATCAACCGCTGCGCCACGCGCTTGGGGTCGAGCCCGCCGACCGCGGCGAGTGCCTGCGTCACCTGCAGCCGCGACACGCCGACGCGGAAGCTGCCGGTCATGAGCTTGAAGTAGACGAGGCGTTCGTCGACCGCGAGCTGCCGCCACTGCGAACGCAGCGTGTCGGCGAGTGCCTCGGGCGCTGTCTTGCCGACATTTCGCAGCGGCAACAGGTGCTGCTCGACCCACGTCGCGAGGCCGAGGTCGTGCGACTCGGTTGGCGGCGGCAACAGCAGCGAGATGGTCTCGGCCAGGTCGCCGACGGCTTCGTAGCTCTCGTCGAACAACCACTCGGGCAGGCCGGCCGCCTCCTGCGCGAGCAAGCGCAGCAGCTTGGTCGGCACCAGTTGCCGCGGCTTGCCACCGGCGAGGAAATACACCGCCCAGGCAGCGTCTTCGGGCGCGGCCGCCTGCAGGTAGCGCTGCAGGGCGGCCTGCTTGGCGAGGCTCGATGTGGTGGCATCGAGTTCGCGGTAAAGGGCGGCGAAGGCTCTCATGACGCGGCGTCGGGCGCCGCTTCGACATCGGCCGGCGCGGGCTTGGCGTCGCCCTGGTCGGCCACGTCCTCGTCGCCGTACTCCGTCTTGAAGCCCTGCGCCTCCAGCCCGTTCTCGATGAGCCAGCGCACCAGCACCGCGACGCTGCCATGCGTGACGAACACGCGCTCGGCGCCCGTGCCGGCGATGGCCTTCTGCAGGCCGGGCCAGTCGGCGTGGTCGCTCATCACGAAGCCGCGGTCGACGCCGCGCCGGCGCCGCGTGCCGCGCAGCTGCATCCAGCCGCTGGCGAAGGCATCGGCGTAGGCGCCGAAGCGGCGCATCCACGGCGTGCCCTGGGCCGAGGGCGGGGCCAGCACCAGCGCGCGCTTGAGCATCTGCGCGTCGACGCCGGGGTCGCTCACGCGCAGGGTCGGCGGCAGCGCGACGCCGGCGGCGCGGTACACCGCATTCAGCGGCTCGACCGCGCCGTGCACCACGATCGGCCCGATGCCGGCATCGACGCCATGCAAGATGCGCTGCGCCTTGCCGAAGGCATAGCAGAACAGCACCGACGCGCGGCCCTCGTCGGCATTGCGGCGCCACCAGTCGTTGATCTCCGCGAACAGCACCGCCTGCGTGGGCCAGCGGTAGATCGGCAGGCCGAAGGTCGACTCGGTGATGAAGGTGTCGCACGGCACCGGTTCGAAGGGCGGGCAGGTGCCGTCGGGCTCGGTCTTGTAGTCGCCCGATGCGACCCACACGCGTCCGCCGTGTTCGAGCCGCACCTGCGCCGAGCCGAGCACATGGCCGGCCGGATGCAGCGAGATGCGCACGCCGTGGTGCGCGATGGCTTCGCCGTAGGGCAGCGTCTGCAGCGTGATGTCGGCGCCGAGCCGCGTGCGCAGCGTGCCTTCGCTGTCGGTGTGCGCCAGATAGTGGCCGTGGCCCACGCGCGCGTGGTCGGAATGCGCATGCGTGATGACGGCACGCGCCACCGGTCGCCAGGGGTCGATGTAGAAGTCGCCGGGCGGGCAGTAGAGGCCTTCGGGGCGGGCGACGACGAGGTCCATGGTGTCCATGCTAGCCCGCAGCCTGCCGGAAAGCAGACGCTCGCCAGCGCGTTCTCGCGTGTGGCTTGGCCTACACAGGTGCCAGGTGCTTTTCGCCAGGAGCCGTCGAGACACGCGACAATGGCTCCGACCTGCCCCACCCACCGAATTCCTGTCTGGAACGCCCGGCCCGCGCCGGGTGAAATTTTGCCCCAACGACTGCCCATGACCGGCCGCGACTTCCACTGGCCCGCAGCCTTCGGCTCCCTCAAGCTGCGCATCACCGTGGGCGGAATCGCAGCGCTGGTGGTGGGCATCGGGCTGATCACGGCGCTGCTGGTGATGCGGGCCCAGCGCGACACGCTCAACACGCAGCTGGTGCGCGAGTCGAGCGAGACGGTGCGCACGGCGGGGCTGCTGTCGCGCCAGATGGTCGAGCTGCAGCGCGCGCTGGCGAGCGTCGCACCGCAGTTCGGCAGCATCGCGGCGGACGACCATGGCGCGGTGATGCGCCTGATCGATTCGCAACAGGTGCTGCGGCAGCTCTTCACCAACCTGTTCGCGGCATCCGCCGATGGGCGGGTGCTGGTCACCGCCGACAAGCGGCAGGTGTACCTCCCGGTGTCGCTCAACATCGCCGACCGCGACTACTTCCAGCAGACCGTGCGCGAGCACCGGGCGATCATCTCCGACGCCATACCGGGCCGCGTGAGTGGCCAGCCGCAGATCTTCATGACGCAGCCGGCACGCGATGCGTCGGGAGCGACCATGATCCTGGGCGGCTCGCTGCGGCTGAACACACGCGACCTGCTCGACGGCCTGGTCGAGGACGATGCCGGCGATGCTGCCGCGCTGGTCGTCGTGACCGACCAGACCGGCCGCGTGCTGGCCCACCCGAACCGTGACCGCCTGCTGACGCTGCTGAGCAGCGAACCGCGCCTGGCGCAGGCGTTCGCGGCCTGGCAGGCGATCGGCGCCCCGGTCGAACCGACGGGCATCCGCCTGCCGCAGCGCGGCGAACTGGTCAGCGCGGCGGGTGTGCCGGGGCCGGACTGGATGGTCTGGCGCGTGCGCGCCGAAGCAGACGTGCTGGCGCCGCTGCGCGCCGCCCGCGCCGACGCGATCCTCGGTGCGGTGGTGCTCCTGGCGCTGCTGTCGCCGCTGCTCTTCGTGACGCTCTGGCGCGCCTTGCGGCCGCTGACGCTGCTCGAACACCGAGCGCAGCATCTGTTCGACGGCTCGCTGCAGCCGGAGGCCGGCTGGCCACGCGAACGCGGCGAGATCGGGCGCCTCGGCGACGTGCTGCGCCGGGTGGGCCTGGATCGGCTCACGCTCGAGGCGCAGAACGCCAAGACCATGCGCAAGCTGAATTTGGTGATGAGCGCCGCGCCGGTGGGCATCGCCTTCACGCGCGACGACCGCTTCGAGCTCGTCAGCGCCGAACTCTGCCGCCTGGTCGCCGCGACGACGCAGGACCTGCTCGGCCAACCGCTGCGCACGCTGTTCGCATCCGACGAAGACCATGGCGCCTTCCTCGCGCGCGAGCGTTCGGACTTCCGCGCACTGCAGCCCTACACCGGCGAATGGCAGCTGCTGCGGCACGACGGCTCGAAGTTCTGGGCCGCCCTGCGCACCAAGCCGGTCGACCTGGCCGACCGCACCCTCGGCACCATCTGGATCGTCAGCGACATCGAAGACCAGCGCGCCGTGCGCCAGCAGCTCGAGTGGTCGGCCACGCACGACGCACTCACCGGCCTGGCCAACCGCGAGGCCTTCGAGCGGCAGGCACAGCGGCTGGTCGAGACGCGACCCGATTCGCTGCCGGCCGCGCTGGTCTTCCTCGACCTCGACCGCTTCAAACCGGTGAACGATACCGCCGGCCACCTGGTCGGTGACCTGATGCTGCTGACGGTAGCGACCGCCATCACCACACGCGTGCGCGCCGGCGACCTCGTGGCCCGCATGGGCGGCGACGAGTTCGCGCTGCTGCTCGAAGATTGCCCGCACGACATGGCGATGCGCATTGCCGACGACGTGCGCCGCGCCGTCACCGAGGTCGTGGTGCCCTCGACGCACGGCCCGCTGAGCGTCGGTGCCAGCGTCGGCGTGGCGGCGCTGCAGGCGAACATCGCGACGGTGAACGACTGGCTGCAGGCCGCCGACGCCGCCTGCTATGCGGCGAAGGCGGCCGGCCGCGACACGGTGCGGGGTGCGCTGTTCGAGGAACAGGCCCGCGACCGCTGAGCCGCCGGTCCGGTCCACAGGACCACCTGGTTCCATTGAAGCGCGTGGCGCAGGCTCCTAAAGTGCAGGTACTGCACGACAACGGAGACACGATGACGAAGAAAACCAACGCAGCGCGCACCCGCGCGGCCGCCCTGTTCCTGGGCCTGGCCGGCGCCCTGGCCGCACCCCTGGCCTTTGCGCAGGACAACAAGCCCATCACCATCGTCGTCGGCAGCCCCGCCGGCGGCACCACCGACACGCTGGCCCGCGTGATCGGCCGGGCGATGGGCGAGACCCTGCAACGCCCGGTGCTGGTCGAGAACCGCGCCGGTGCCGGCGGCAACATCGCGGCCGCCTACGTGGCCAAGGCACCGGCCGACGGCAGCACGCTGCTGATGAGCTTCACCGGCCACACGATCAACGCCACGCTCTACAAGAACCTGCCCTTCGATCCGGTGAAGGACTTCACGCCCATCACCATGGTCGCGCGCGTGCCCAGCGTGCTGGTGGCGCGCAAGGACGTGCCCTTCGACGACATGGCGGGCCTCATCGCCTATGCGAAGAAAAACCCGGGCAAGCTGAGTTTCGCCATCGGCGCACAGGGCTCGTCGCTGCACCTGGCGAGCGAGCAGTTCAAGATGATGACCGGCACCGACATCCTGAACGTGCCCTACAAGGGCACCGGCCCGGCGCTCACCGACACCCTGGCCGGCACGGTCGACCTGATGTTCGCCAGCACGGTCAACGTGCTGCCGCATCGGCAGAACCCCGCGATCAAATTCCTCGGCGTGAGCAGCACCGCGCCGCTGCCGCAGTTCGCCAAGGTGCCGGTGATCGGTAACACGGTGAAGGGCTTCGAGTCGAGCGCCTGGTTCGGCCTGTTCGGCCCGGCCAAGATGCCGCCGGCCGTGACCGACAAGCTCTACGCTGCGGTGAAGAAGGCGCTGGAAAGCCCCTCGTACAAGGAGCGCATGGACACCGAAGCCGCCACCGCCGCCGACATGACGCCGCAGGCCTTCACCACCTTCGTCGCGCAGGACGTGCAACGCTGGGCGAAGATCATCAAGGCCTCGGGCGCCTCGGTGGAATGAGCATGCAGCCACAGACACTGGCGCAGAAGCTGGTTGCGCGCGCGGCCGGTGTCGGCGCGGTGACGCCGGGCGAGATCGTCACCTGCCGGGTCGACCTGGCCATGATGCACGACTCGGGCGGCCCGCGCCGCGTGAAGCCGATGCTCCAGAAGCTCGGCGCCAAGGTGTGGGACCCCGACAAGGTGGTCGTCATCACCGACCACTACGTGCCGGCGCACGACGCCGACAGCCGCGCCATCGTGCAGATCGCGCGCGACTGGGTGAAGGACGTGGGCATCACCCGCTTTCACGACACCGAGGGCATCTGCCACGTGGTGCTGCCGCAGAAGGGCCACCTGCGCCCCGGCCTGTTCGCGGTCGGCGGCGACAGCCATTCGCCCACCGGCGGCGCCTTCGGGGCCTACATGTTCGGCGTGGGCGCGACCGAGATGTTCGGCGTGCTGGTGACCGGCGAAATCTGGCTCAAGGTGCCGCACACCATCCGCATGCACTGGGACGGCCGGCTCGCGCCGGGCGTGTCGGCCAAGGACATGATGCTGCACCTGTGCGGCCGCTTTGGCATGGATGGCGGCCAGTACCAGGCGGTCGAGTACGCGGGCCCGGCGGTGCGCGCGCTGTCGATGCAGGAGCGCATGACGCTGTCGAACATGACGGCCGAGCTCGGCGGCCAGGCCGGCCTCGTCGCGCCCGACGCGGTGACGGCCGAATGGCTCGCAGGTGTCGGCGTGCACGACGTCGACACCGCGCCCTGGCACACGGACGACGGCGCCGCGCTGCTGGCCGACCATCGCCTCGATGCCTCCGCGCTCGCGCCGCAGGTGGCCGCGCCGCACAGCCCGGCGCAGTCGCAGGTGGTGGGCGTGTTCGCGGGCACCGTGGTCGACATCGCCTACGTCGGCGCCTGCACCGGCGCCAAGCTCGACGACCTGCGCATGGCTGCGCAGGTGCTGCGCGGCCAGCGCGTGGCCAAGGGCGTGCGCTTGATGGTGGCACCCGCCAGCGCCGCCGACCAGGCACAGGCCGCCGCCGAGGGCACGCTGGGCGCGCTGCTGGACGCCGGTGCCGAACTGCTGCCCAACGCCTGCGGTGCCTGCGCCGGCTACGGCGCCAATGTCTTCGGCGAGAACACCGTGGCCATCAGCACCACGGCGCGCAACTTCAAGGGGCGCATGGGCGCGGACTCGTCGCAGGTCTACCTGGCCTCGCCCTTCACCGTGGCCGCATCGGCCATCGCGGGGCGCATCGTCGATGCGCGGGAGATGCTGGCATGACGACACCATCGAGCGGCCGCGCCTGGGTCTTCGGCGACGACCTCAACACCGACCTGCTGGCGCCGGGGCGCTACATGAAGTTCGGCGTGGACGAGATCGCCAAACACTGCCTCGAATCGATCTCGCCGGCATTCGCCGCCACCGTGCGGCCGGGCGACATCGTCGTGGCCGGGCGCAACTTCGGCGCGGGCTCGTCGCGCGAACAGGCGGTCGAGGTGCTGCGACACCTGGGCGTGGCCGGCGTGGTGGCGGTGTCGTACGCGGGCCTCTACTACCGCAACGGCTTCAACCTCGGCCTGCCGCTGCTGGTGTGCGCCGAGGCGCCGAGCCTGGTCGACGGCGCATCGCTCGCGCTCGACCTCGACGCCGCGCAGCTGCATGACACCGCCACCGGCCGCACGTTGCAGTGCGAAGCGGTGCCGGCCCATCTGATTGCGATGGTGCGCGACGGCGGCCTGGTGCCGCATCTTCAGCAGCGCCTCGCGCGCGGCGACATCGCCGCCCAACGAACCTCCTCCCCCCCATGACCCTCCGCACACGCCTCCAATCACCGAGCATCGTCACGGCCCCTGGCGTCTACGACGCGCTCTCCGCCCTGCTGGTCGAACAGGCCGGCTTCGAGGCCGCCTACCTGTCGGGTGCCAGCATCGCCTACACGCGTTTCGGCCGGCCCGACATCGGCCTGCTCTCGCTCGACGACGTGGTGGCCGTGACAGGCCACATCCGCGAGCGCACCGCCCTGCAGCTGATCGTCGATGCCGACACCGGCTTCGGCAACGCGCTGAACGTGCGCCGCACGGTGCAGCTGCTCGAGCGGGCCGGCGCCTCGGCCATCCAGCTCGAGGACCAGACCCTGCCCAAGCGCTGCGGCCACCTCGACGGCAAGACGATCGTGCCGGCGGCCGAGATGGCCGGGAAGATCCGCGCCGCGGTCGACGCGCGTCGCAACGCCGACACGCTGATCATCGCTCGCACCGACGCCGTCGCTGTCGAAGGCCTCGAGCCCGCGCTGGAACGCGCCGAGCGCTACGCCGAGGCCGGCGCCGACGTGCTGTTCGTCGAGGCGCTGCGCAGCAAGGAAGACATGGCCGCCGCCCTGGCACGCCTGTCGCATCGCGCGCCGATGCTGGCCAACATGGTCGAGGGCGGCAAGACACCGGTGCTGCCGTCGGCCGAGCTGCAGTCGCTGGGCTACCGCATCGCCATCTTCCCGGGCGGCACGGTGCGGGCGCTGAGCTTCGCGCTGCAGGGTTACCTGCAAAGCCTGCGCGCGCACGGCACGACCACGCCGTGGCTGCCGCAGATGCTGTCCTTCGACACGCTCAACGGCGTGATCGGCACGCCCGAGATGCTGGCGCTGGGCAAGCGCTACGAATGAGCAAAGGGCGGGCGCCGATTGCCCGCCGCGGTGGCACCGCCTACATTGGCGTGGCCATGCCCGCCGGTCCCGACCACGCCCCCGCCGTTCCGCGCTTCCACCAGCTGCGGCTGATCCTGCGCGAGCGGCTCAAGAGCGGCATGTACGAGCGCGGCCTGCCGCTGCCCGGCGAGCGCCTGCTGGCCGAAGAGTTCGGCGTGGCGCGCGTCACCGTTCGCTCCGCGCTGGCGCGGCTCGAGGAAGAAGGGCTGGTGGTGCGGCTGCGCGGCAAGGGCACGCTGCCGGCGGCGCAGGCCGAGCCGCCGCGCCACCTGAAGCTGCGCGGCGGCCTGCTCGACAACATCGTGAACATGGGCCTGCGCACCAAGGTCACGGTGCTCGAATGGCGGCTGGTGCAGGCGCCGTCGCCGGTCAGCACGGCGCTCCAACTTGCGTCCGGTGCGCGGGTGCTGAAGGTGGTGCGCATCCGCAAGTTCAAGGGCCAGCCGATCGCCTACACCGAGGTCTTCCTGCCGGCCGACCTGGCCGACGCGGTGGCACGCAGCACGCTGCAGGACATGCCGATGCTGGTCGCGCTCGAACGCCATGGCGTGCAGGTCGAGGCCGCGGAGCAGACCATGGGCGCCGCACTGGCCGACCTGCACGTGGCCAAGGCGCTCAAGCTGGCGCCCGGTGTGCCGCTGCTGCGGGTGTCGCGCGTGGTGCGCGACAGCACGGGGCGGCCGGTGCAATTCCTCATCGGCCTCTACCACCCGGAGCGCTACGAGTACCACATGCAACTCTCGCGCGTGGGCGGGCCGACCAAGGTGTGGATCGACAGCGACCGCCTGCCGGAAGGCGCCGAGGCGCCCCGGTCGGCGCAGCCCCACCCCCTGTGAAACAATCTTCGGCACCCGTCGCGGCCTGACGACGGAACGCCCACCCATGCTCCACCCGCCCCGCCATTTCGTCTACCTCGACGCCGTCGCACGGGCCGGTTCGATCCGCAAAGCGGCCGAGAAGCTGCACGTGGCGTCGACCGCGCTCAACCGGAAGATCCTCGAGATCGAGTCCGACGTGGGCACGCCGCTGTTCGAGCGGCTGCCGCGCGGCGTGCGGCTCACGTCGGCCGGCGAGGTGCTGATCGCGGCAGTCCGGCGCAGCATGGCCGACATGCGCTCGGCCGAATCGCAGATCGAGCAGCTGCGCGGCCTGGTGCGCGGCACCGTGCGCATCGGCTGCGCCGAATCGGTCGCCGTCGACCTGATCCCCGACACCATCGCGCAGTACCAGCAGACGCACCCGGGCGTGCAGTTCCAGATCGCCGCGGGCGTGACCGGCGTGCTGGTGGCGGCGCTCCTGGCCGACGACGTGGAGCTGATCCTGGTGCACGACCCGGTGCCCTCGGACGCACTGCGCGTCATCGCCGCCGTTCCCCAGCCGCTGTGCGCGATGCTGCGGCCCGACCACCCGCTGGCCGGCCGCGAAACACTGCGCCTGGCCGACTGCCAGACCTACACCGTGGCGCTGGGCGACCGGTCCTTCGGCAGCCGGCGCCTGCTCGACGCGCTGATGGCGCGTTCGCACATGACGCTGCAGGTGGCGCTGGAGGCCAGCACGGTGCAGACGCTGAAGGAATTCACCCTGCGCACCGGCGCCATCAGCTTCCAGTTCCAGATCGGCACGCAGAACGAGGCGCGACGCGGCGCGCTGGTGGCAATTCCGCTGACCGACCGGACGCTCACCAACAGCCAGCTGGTGCTGATGTCGCGCGCCGGCCGCACGCTGCCGATCGCCACGCTGTCCTTCATGGAAGCGCTGGTGAACCGGTTGGCCGCACTCCCGGGCTGAGCGCGCCGACAACGCATGAGTGCACACAAAATGTGTGCAGTGCGAGAGAAACTATGCGCTGGAAGTTTGCAGGGGCGCTGCCCATACTGGGTGCATCTGTTGCATTGCAGCATCCATGGACGCCCTGCTAACCCCTTCTCCCGCCGCCCCCGACCGTGCCGACCCTGCGATCGACACGCGCCCCACGCTGCGCGTGCAACGCCTGGGCATGGCCCACCCCGGCGACCTGTCGGCGCTGGCCGCGCTGCTCGACGCCGGCACGCTGCGGGCCGCCGACATCGTGGCCGTGATCGGCAAGACCGAGGGCAACGGCGGCGTCAACGACTTCACCCGCGGCTACTTCACGCAGACGCTGATGGCGCTGCTGGCCGAGCGCACCGGTCGCCCGGCCGCGACGCTGCTGCGCGAGCTGCCCTGCATTCTTTCCGGCGGCACCGAGGGCGTGCTGAGCCCGCACTACGTGGTGTTCTCGCGCAGCGGTCGGCCGGATGCGCCGGGGAACGAGGCCTGTGGCTCCGGCGCGCTCGCCATTGGTACCGCCGTGAGCGCGCCGCTGGCCGCGCAGCACGTGGGCCGCTGGGCCCACGTCGAATCGGTGGCCGACGCGGTGCGCGCGGCCATGCGCGACGCCGGCATCGCGCGTGCCGAAGACATCGCCTTCGTGCAGGTCAAGTGCCCGTGCGTGACCGCCGCACGCGCCCAGGCGGCGGCTGCGGCGGGCCACACGGTGCTCACGGCCGATGCCAACCGCTCGATGGCCACGGCCCGTGCGGCCGGCGCCTTCGGCGTCGCCATCGCCCTGGGCGAACTGCCCGACGACGCGGCGCTCGAAGCCGCGATGCTCACCGACTTCAGCCGCTTCTCGGCGCGCGCCAGCGTGTCGTCCGGCGTCGAGGTCGAAGCCAACGAGGTGATCGTGCTGGGCCACAGCCCGCAGTGGCAAGGCGACCTGCGCATGGCCTGTGCGCCGATGCGCGACGCCCTCGACCTGGGCGCCGTGGCACAGGCGCTGCGCCCGCTGGGCCTGGTCGCCGAACCGCAGCTGAGCGAGGCCGACGCAGCGCGCGTGGCCGCCGTCTTCGTCAAGTGCGAACCCGACCGCCGCGGCCGCGTGCGCGGTGCGCGCCACACCATGCTCGACGACACCGACATCAACGCCCAGCGCCACATCCGCGGCGCGGTGGGCGGGCTGGTGGCCGGCGTGCTGGGCGACGGGCGCATCTTCGTGTCCGGCGGCGCGGAGCACCAGGGCCCCGACGGCGGCGGGCTGGTCGCCGTGATCGCGCGAGGCATGACATGAGCGCCGCCCGGCCGCCCGAAGGCGCGCAGCACCGCAGCCCGCAGGGCGGAGGTTGCCGATGACCGCCCCCTGGCAGCTCGACATCGGCGCGCTGGCGCAGGCCTATGCCGCCCGCACGCTCTCACCGGTCGAGGCGCTGGGCAGCGTGCTGGCGCGGCTCGACGCGGTGAACCCGAAGATCAACGCCGTGATCGCGCGCGACGACAGCGCCGCCTACGCTGCGGCGCGCGAGAGCGAACGCCGCTGGCTGCGCGGTGCGCCGCTGTCGGCGCTCGACGGCGTGCCGATCAGTGTGAAGGACAACATCCCCGTGGCCGGCATGCCCTGCCGCTGGGGCAGCGCGCTGTACCCGGCGCATGCGCAGCTGCGCGACGAATCGCCGGCGCAGCGGCTGCGCGACGCCGGTGCGCTGCTGTTCGCCAAGACCAACGTGCCGGAGTTCACGCTGCAGGGCTACACCGACAACCTCGTGTTCGGCACGACGCGCAACCCGTGGAACACCGCGCTCACGCCCGGCGGCTCGAGCGGCGGTGCCGTCGCGGCCGTGGCGGCGGGCATCGGCCCGGCGGCGCTGGCGACCGACGGCGGCGGCTCGATCCGCCGGCCGGCCGCCTACACCGGCCTGGTCGGCCTGAAGCCCTCGTGGGGCACGGTGCCGCGCGCGCACGGCCTGCCCGAGATGCTGCCGGGCCTGGAGGTGATCGGCCCCATCGCCCGCAGCACGGCCGACCTGGTGCGTGTGCTGCAGGTGATCGCGCCGACCCTGCGCCACCTCGACCCGCTCGCGCTGCCCGCGCCGCAGCCGTTGCGCATCGCGCACTGGTCGCGCATCGCCGGGGGTCCGGTCGACCCGGTCATCGACCAGCGCATGGCCGCCGTCGCGGCCCAACTGCGCGGCATGGGCCACCACGTGACGGCGGCCGACGCCCCGGCCGCGGTGCATGTGTTCAACCGCCTCGCCTGGCCGGTGCTGAGCGCGACGGGCCTGGCCGCCGTGCTGCACGACAGCACGCCGAAGGACGATGCGCGCATGACGCCCACCCTGGCCGCGATGCTGGTCACCGGCCGTTCGCTGCGCGCGGTCGACCTGTTCAATGCGCAAGTCCACCAGCACGCGCTGCGCGACGCGATGGACCATGTCTTCGAGGACGTCGACCTGGTGCTCACGCCGGCCTGCGCCGCCATGCCGTGGCCCGCCGAGCAGAGCCATCCGACCCACATAGCCGGCCAACGCGTCGACCCGCGCGGCCACGCGGTGTTCACCGCCTTCGTCAACGGCGCCGGCCTGCCCGCGCTGGCGCTGCCGGCCGCGCCGTCGGCCGACGGCCTGCCGATCGGCTTCCAGCTGATCGGCCCGCAGGGCAGCGACGCGCTGCTGTGCGCGCTCGGCCTGGCCTTCGAGCGGCAGCAGCCGCAGGCTCGCCGCTGGCCGCTCCCGTCCCTTCCCGAAAGTCAACCCGCATGAAGATCGTGATCATCGGCGCCGGCGTGGCCGGTGCCATCCTGGCGCGGCGCCTGGCCCTGTTGCCCGGCGTGGAGCTGCACTGCCTCGAACGCGTGAGCCCCGAGGACCATTCGGAAGCCGGCACCGGCCTCAACGTCGGCCCCAACGCCATCAAGGCGCTGCGCCTGTGCGACCCGGCGCTGGCCGCCGAGGTCGAAGCCGCCAGCCTGCCCTGGCAACGCTGGCAGGTGTCGCTGACCGACGGCACGGTGCTGCTCGACCTGCCGATCGCACAGGTGGCCGACAACCCGGGCATCCGCATCCGCTGGTCGGAGCTGTACCGCGTGCTGCGCGCCGGTGCGGGCCCGGCGATCCGCTACGGCTGCGAGATCGACGCCCTCGGCCCGAGCGCCAACGACGCCACCCGGACCACCGTGCGCTACACGCAGGACGGCGCGCAGCACACCCTCGACGACATCGACCTGCTGGTGGGCACCGACGGCCGCTACTCGGCCACGCGCGCCGCCTTCTCGGGCCTGCCCGAGCCGCGCCACGTGGGCGTGGCGATCGTGCGCACGCTGGTGCCCGACACCAGCGGCGGCCTCATCGACGACTACGGCCAATGGTTCAACGGGCCGCACCGGCTGCTGGCCTTCCGCGTGCCGCCGGGCCACGTGTACATCGCCGCCACCTTCCCGATCGAGCCCGGTGCGCCCATCGACGACGCCTGGAACACCGAAGCCGTATTGCGCGCCGCCTACCGGCCCGCGAGCGGGGTCTTCAGCGCAGAGGCCCAGTGGCTGATGGACGCGCTGTGCGCCAACCTCGCACAGACGCACTGGGCGCGCATGCAGGAATCGGACGTGCGCTTCGCCGAGCCGGTGCGCCAGGTGATGTACCTCGGCGACAGCGCGCACGGCATGGCGCCGACGCTGGGCCAGGGCGCGACGCAGTCGATGGAAGATGCCTGCGCGGCCGCGATGATCCTCGCGCGGGAGATTGGCGCCGACCGCCTGTCGCCGCGCGACTGGCTCGCGCAGGTCGAGGCCGCGCGGGGCGAACGCATCCGCTTCGCGATGGCGCTGTCGATCGCCGCGACCGACACCATGCTCGCCGGCTCGGACCCCATCGAGGGCACGCGCTGGAAGACCGAGCCGGGCTTCCTCGACGACCTGTCGGCGCTGTTCCGCGACGTGGCGCTCGACGCCTCGGCCATATCACGGAAGGAGAGTGCATGAACGCCGCCATCACCCACGGCCTGTTCCACCTCGCGATCAAGACCGCGAACCTCGCCGCCACGCGTGCCTTCTGGGTCGGCGTGATCGGCCTGCGCGAGATCGCCCGCCCCGACTTCGGCTACCCCGGCGCCTGGCTCGCCTGCGGCCAACCCGGTGGCCAGGCCATCATCCATGTGTACGCCGGTGGCCCGGCGCTGGGCAACGCGGGCCTGGTGCCGAGCGGCAGCGGCGCCATCGACCATGTGTCGCTCGCCTGCTCGGGCTACCACGCGTACGTCGCGCGCTTTCGCGCGGCGCAGCTCGACTGGCGCGAGTTCCTGGTGCCCGGCACCACGCTGTGGCAGCTCTTCGTCTACGACCCGAGCGGCGTGCAGATCGAGCTCACCTTCGAAGGCGCGGTCGAGGCCGGTGCGCCGCCCGACATGTCGGCGCCGCGCGTGTACCGCGCCGGGCAGAGCTTCTTCGACCCGCATTCCTATCCCACCCTTTCATCGCCTCTCAATCTTCCGGAGTAACCCACGATGTCGCGTCCCGTCCTTCTTTCCGCTCCCCTGCGCGCCGGCCGCCTGATCGCCGGCGCGCTCGCGCTCGCCGCCGCCACGCTCTGCATGCCGGCCGCTGCGGCCGACAAGATCAAGGTCGGTGTGTTCCCTTCGAGCGCCGCGCTGCCCTTCTACGTCGCCATGAACCGCGGCTACTTCAAGGACGCCGACCTCGAGATCGAGGAAGTGCCCATGACCAGCCACCCGCTGACGGTGCAGGCGCTGGTGTCCAACGGCATCGACGCGGCCGTGAACCTGGTGACGCTCGAAGGCGCCAACATGGAAGCGCGCCGGCCCAACACGCTGAAGTACATCTCGCTCAACGGCCAGAATTCGCAGCACGTGATCGAGCAGTTCGTGGTCAAGGCCGACAGCCCGGCCAAGTCGCTGAAGGACTTCAAGAACGGCTTCAAGCTGTTCTCGGCGCCCGGCCCCGCCAACATCGGCGCGGCGCGCGCGGTGCTCAAGAAGGTGGGCCTGGTCGAAGGCAAGGACTTCACGATCCAGGAGCAACAGATCGGCGTGCACGTCGGCGCGCTGCAGTCGGGCAACTTCGACGGCGGCTACACGCTGGAGCCGTCGGCCACGATCATGGTGGCGCAGAAGGTCGGCAAGCGCGTCGAGACCGGCGTGATCTCGACCTACCTGCTGGGCAACAAGAGCGCCTCGGCCTTCGCTGCCGGCGCCGTGATGTCGGGCAAGTTCATGGCCGACAAGCCCGACGTGGCCAAGCGCTTCGCCGCGGCGTGGGCCCGCGGCGTGAAGGAAGCGCAGGCCGACAGCAGCGCGCGCGGCTACCTGGTGCAGGGCATGAAGGTGCCACCGGAACTGGCCGCCACCGTGCCGCTGCCGCGCATCGTGATGGTCAAGGACATGAGCGCCGCCGACGTGGGCGATTTCCAGAAATTCCTCGACATCGGCACCGAGCTGGGCGTGGTCAAGGAGAAGATCGACGGCAAGACGCTGGTCCGTTCGTTCTGATGCGCGTGATGGATTCGAACCAGCCGATCGGGGCCGCATTGCCCGACACCGCGAGCGGCGACAAGTCGCATCGCTGGTACCCGGAGGGCACGCACATCACCATCCGCGGCCTGACCAAGCGCTTTCAGGACGCGACCATCTACGACGACTTCGACCTCGACATCCCGAAGGGCAAGATCGTCTCGGTGTTCGGCCCCAACGGCTGCGGTAAAAGTACGCTGATCAACATGATCTCGGGCATCCTGCCCTACGACGCCGGGCAGATCCTGTTCGAGGGCAAGGAGGCGCGCGACACGCGCATCGGCTACGTCTTCCAGAACTACCGCGAAGCGGTGTTCCCGTGGATGCGCGCCATCGACAACATCCGCTACCCCCTGCAGTACCTGGACATCGCCAAGGGCGAGCGGCAGGCGCGGCTCGACCGGCTGGTGGAGAGCTTCGAGGTGAAGTTCGACCTCAACCGCTATCCGTACCAGATGTCCGGCGGCCAGCAGCAGCTGGTGTCGATCATGCGGGCGCTGGTGGTCGACCCCGAAGTGCTGTTCCTCGACGAACCGTTTTCCGCGCTCGACTACGAGATGGTCATGTTCCTGCGCGAGCGCCTGCAGAAGGTGCTCACCGAACGGCAGACCACCACCATGCTGGTGTCGCACGACCTCGACGAAGCCGTGCTGCTGGCCGACGAGGTGCTGCTGCTGACCAAGCGGCCCACGCGCGTGGCCGAGAACCTGCCCTTCGACGTGCCGCGCCCGCGCACCGCCGACACCACGCTCAGCCCGGCCTTCATCGCCACCAAGACCCGCGCGCTGGAGATCTTCCAGCGGGAGGTGCGCAAGCCATGATCGCGATCTCCGAACGCACCGCCGCCCGCCTGCGCCCGCTCGTCGGCATGGCGGTGCTGATCGGCCTGTGGGCCTTCGTGCACGCCACGCGCGCGGTCGACCCGGTGCTGCTGCCGTCGCCGATGGAGGCGCTCGCCGCCTTCTGGAACGGCATCGCGCACGGCACGCTGTGGGGCGACTTCTACAAGACCATCGTGCGCACGCTCAGCTCCTTCGGGCTGGCGCTGGTCATCTCCGTACCGCTGGGCATCGTGCTGGGCTCGAACGAGAAGATCTACCAGTCGATCGAGTTCGCCATCGACTTCTTCCGCTCGACGCCGGCCTCGGCGATGTTCCCGCTCTTCCTCGTGCTGTTCGGCGTGGGTGAGGCGACCAAGATCGCGGTGGCGGCCTTCGGCGCGGCGCTGGCGATTCTCTTCAACGTGGCCTATGGCGTGATGAGCGCACGCAAGCAGCGCCAGCTCGCGGCCAAGGTGATGGGCGCGCCGCGCTGGCGGGTGCTGACCGACGTGATCCTGCTGGAGTCGATGCCGCAGGTGTTCGTGGGCATGCGCTCGGGCGTGTCGATCGCGCTGGTGATCGTGATCGTGGCCGAGATGTTCATCGGCTCGACCGACGGGCTGGGCCAGCGCATCATGAACGCGCAGACCATCTTCGACATGCCCGACATGTACGCTTCGATCTTCGCGGCCGGCTTGCTCGGCTATGTGATGAACCTCGTGTTCCTGATGGCGGAGCGTCGCTTCGTGCATTGGGGTGGAAAGTAAGACCGTGACCGTTGCCCTCTCCGATATCAACCTGCCCGCCGTGCTCGAAGAAGTGACGGCCGCCTTCGCCGAATACCAGCACGCGCTCGTCACCAACGACGTGGCCGTGCTCGACCGGCTCTTCTTCGACTCGCCGCACACGCTGCGCTACGGCGCGGGCGAGAACCTGTACGGCTACGACGCGATCCGCGCCTTCCGCCAGGCCCGCCCCGCGGTGAACCTGGAACGCGAAGTGACCGTCACGGCGATCACGAGCTACGGCCAGGACCTGGCCGTGACCAACATCGAGTTCAAGCGTGCCGGCAGCGACCGCATCGGCCGCCAGAGCCAGACCTGGGTGCGCCTGCCCGAGGGCTGGCGCGTGGTGTCGGCGCATGTCAGCCTGATGTCTTGAGCAGGCATCGCGCGCCGCAGGGCGCTTGACGCCCGTCAACGACGGCGCCCAGGCGTGGCCCGCACAATGCCACGGTCAACACTTCGAGGCGCGCGATGCAACAGCCCCTGGACAGCGATGTCCTCGTCATCGGTGCCGGCCCGGCCGGGCTGGCACTGGCCATTTCATTGGGGCAGGCCGGCCTTTCGGTCATCGTGCTCGACGCGCAGGCGTGCACCGCGCTGTCGGCACCGAAGGACGATGGCCGCGAGATCGCGCTCACGCACGACAGCGTCGCGCTGCTGAAGCGGCTCGGCATCTGGCCGCGGCTCGCGGTGCACGAGATCGGCGTCATCCGCGAAGCGCAGGTGCACGACGGTGGCCACGCCCGCGCCCTGCTGGACTTCAACGCACGACGCGAGGGGCGTGGCGACGGCACCGACGCCGACGTGCTGGGCTGGATCGTGCCCAACCATGCGCTGCGGCGCGCGAGCTTCGAGGTGGCGAGCGCCGTGCCGACGCTGCGCATCGTCTGCGACATTCGGGCCTCGCAGGTGCGCACCTTGCCGACCCACGCCGAGGTCTTCTTCGAAACCGTGCCCTCGCCCACCGGCGAGTGCCTGCGCGCCCGGCTGCTGGTGGCCGCCGACAGCCGTTTCTCGACCACGCGCCGCCAGCTCGGCATCGGTGCCGATCTGCACGACTTCGGCCGCACGATGGTGGTCTGCCGCATGCAGCACGCGCGGCCGCATGGCGAGGTGGCGCACGAGTGCTTCGGCTACGAACGCACGCTGGCCGTGCTGCCGCTGTCGGGCGATGCGTCGTCGGTCGTGCTGACGGCCGATGCGGGCGCGGCCGCAGAGTTGATGGCACTGCCCCCGACGGATTTCACCGCGCTGGTCCAGCGCCAGTTCCACGACCGGCTCGGCCGCATGGCGATGGCCGGCGAGCGCCATGCCTACCCGCTGGTCGCGACCTATGCGCACCGCTTTTGCAGCATGCGCAGTGCGCTCGTCGGCGATGCCGCGGTGGGCATGCACCCGGTGACGGCGCACGGCTACAACCTCGGCCTGCGGGGCGTGGGCACGCTGGCCGCCCTGGTGGTGCCGGCGCATCGTGCGGGCCAGGACATCGGTGCCGCCCCGCTACTCGCCGCCTACGAAGCCACGCACCGCCGGCAGACCCGGTGGATCTACCACGGCACCCATGCGGTCGCAAAGCTCTACGCCGACAACCGCGCGCCGCTTCGGCTGCTGCGGCAACTGGTGCTCGAGGGCGCGCAACGCTTTCCGCCGCTGAAGGCGGCGATCACGCGGCAACTGACAGGCCACGGGCCCCTCGGCGAGGCGGCCTGGGCGGCGCCTACCAGTCCGTCCACTTAGCGGCGCTGGCGGCCGAGGCGACCGTGCGCTCGATGAAGCGCACGCCGCGCGCGCCATCTTCCACGCGCGGATAGTCGGCGGCGAGCGGGTCCGCCGCGACGCCGTCGAGCCGCGCCCGGATGTCCGCCACCACGCCCGCATAGACGTTGGCGAAGGCCTCGATGAAACCTTCGGGGTGGCCGCTGGGCAGACGGCTGGCGCGCCGTGCCGATGCATGCAGCCACGGCGAGCCGCGCGTGAGGATGCGCTTGGGCCCCTCGGCCGGGAAATGCACCAGCTCGCTCGGCTGCTCCTGCCGCCAGTCGAGCGTGCCCTGCGTCCCGGTCACGCGCAGGCGCAGGTCGTTCTCGAGGCCGGTGTTGATCTGCGAGGCCACCAGCACGCCGCGCGCGCCGTTGGAAAAGCGCAGCAGCACATTGGCATCGTCGTCGAGCGCACGGCCGGGCACCAGCGCGCCGAGGTCGGCGCAGAGGCGCTCGATGGCGAGGCCGGTGACGGTCGCGATCAGGTTCTCCGCATGCGTGCCGATGTCGCCGATGGCGCCGGCCGCCCCGCTGCGCGCCGGGTCGGTGCGCCAGCCGGCCTGCTTGTTGCCGCTCGCCTCCAGCGGCGCCGCGAGCCAGCCCTGGCTGTACTCGACGATGACCTTGCGCACCTCACCGATCTCGCCCGCGCGCACCATCGCGCGCGCCTGGCGGACCATCGGGTAGCCGCCGTAGTTGTAGGTCACGCCGAAGACCGTGCCCTGCGCGGCCACCGCCGCGACCAGCGCGTCGGCCTCGGCGCGTGTGTGCACCAGCGGCTTGTCGCACACGACGTGGAAGCCGGCTTCCACGAAGGCCTGGGCCACCGGGAAATGCACATGGTTCGGCGTGACGATCACGACGAAGTCGATGCGCTCATGCGCCGGACGCTTCGCCTCGTCGGCCAGCAGCGCCTGCCAGTCGCCATGGTTGCGGTCGTCCGCCAGGAACAGGTCGCGGCCCGAAGCGCGCGCCTTCTCGGCGTTCGACGACAGCGCACCGGCCACCAGCTCGCACTGGCCGTCGAGCGCGATGGCATGGCGGTGCACCGCGCCGATGAAGGCGTCGCGGCCGCCGCCGACCATGGCGTAGCGCAGCTTGCGCGAAGCGTTGTCCGCAGTCACATCAGAACGGCGAGTTGGGGAAGTAGAAGTCCTTGGCGTTGTCCTTCGTGATCAGGACCGACGGGATGATCGTGGTGGCCGGCAGCTTCTCGCCCTTCAGGCGCGCCTCGGCGGTGAGCTTGATCGCGTCGTAGATGAACTTGGGCGAATAGCTCACGTCGGCGTCGATCATCTTGTTCTTGCCGTCCATGATGGTCTTGACCATGCCCTTGGCGCCCGCGCCGCCGAACACGATCTTGATGTCGTCGCGCTTGGCCTGCTCGATGGCCTTGAGCACGCCCACGGCCATGTCGTCGTCGGCCGCCCAGATCGCATCGATCTGCTTGAAGCGCGTGAGGTAGTCCTGCGTCACCTTGAAGGCGTCGTCGCGGTTCCAGTTGGCGTACTTGGCATCGAGCAGCTTCACGTCGGGGTGGTTCTTGAGCACCGCGTTGAAGGCGTCCATGCGCTCGTTGTCCAGCGTGGTCGCGATGCCGCGCAGCGCCACCACATTGCCCTTGCCGCCTAGCTTCTTCACGATGTACTCGGCCGGGATCTTGCCGAAGGCGGTGTTGTCGCCAGCGACGTAGGCGTCCTGCGCGCTGGTGTCGGTCAGGCCGCGGTCGACCACCGTCACGTAGGCGCCCTTGGCCTTCACCTGCGCCACCGGCTTGGTCAGCGCAGCCGACTCGAACGGAAAGATCACGAGGGCGTTGATCTTGGTGACCGTGGTGAAGTCCTGCAGCTGGTTGGCCTGCTCGGGCGCGCCGCTGGCGGTCTTGATCGTGATCTTCAGGTCCTTGTGCTCCTTCTCCAGGTCCTTCTTCGCCTGGTTGGCCCAGTAGTTGATGCCGCCCATGAAGCTGTGGGTGGCGGCCGGGATCGAGACGCCGAGGTTGACCTTCTCGGCGGCGAGGGCCGGCACGCTGGCAAGCGCTGCTGCGGCCACAGCCGTGAGGGCGAGGCGTCGGGTGATATGGATCATGCTGCTTGTCTCCTTGTGGTTGGATGGAACGGGAACGGAAAGCTCAACGTCGGCCGCGTTGAAGGAACGCGACGATGATGATCACGAAGCCCTGCACCGCCGCGTTCAGGTACACGCTGATGATGCTGGTGAGGTTCAGGATGTTGCTGATGACCGAGAGCAGGATCGCGCCGATCACCGTGCCGGTGATGCTGCCCGCGCCGCCCTTGAGCGCGGTGCCGCCGACGATCACGGCCGCGATGGCTTCGAGCTCCCACAGCAGGCCGGTGGTCGGTGATGCCGAGCCCAGGCGCGGCACGTAGAGCAGCGTCGCGATGCCGACGCACACGCCGAGCAGCACGTAGGTCAGGATCTTCACGCGGTCGACGTCCACTGCGGCGTAGCGCGCCACCTGCTCGTTCGAGCCGATGGCCTGCACGTAGCGGCCGTAGGCGGTGCGGTTGAGGATCACGCCGCCGATCACCGCGACGACGAAGAAGACCCACACCGGCACCGGGATGCCCGCGAGGCTCGCGTAGTAGACCGGCGCGTAGAGGTCCGACAGGTCGTTGTCGAGCGTGAGCGCGCCACCATCGGCGAAGTAGGTGAGGTAGGCGCGGAAGATGCCGAGCGTGCCCAGCGTCACGATGAAGGGCTCGATGCGGCCCTTGGTGATGAGCAGGCCGTGCGCCAGCCCGAACATCGCGCCCAGCACCACCGCGAGCGTGGCGCCGAGCATCACCGCCATCAGCGGCGAGCCGGTGGCGGGCCCGGCCCAGTTGATGAACATGATCACGCTGCCGGCGATGAGCGCGGCCATCGAGCCGACCGACAGGTCGATGCCGCCCGAGATGATCACGAAGCACATGCCCACCGCGATGATGCCGATGAAGGCGGTGCGGGTGAGCACGTTCATCGCGTTGTCGGCCGTGGCGAAGTCGCCGTTGAGCAGCGTGCCGGCGATGCACAGCAGCACCAGGCCGATGACCGGGCCGATGCCGTGCAGGCGCGCGGCCCAGCCGGGTCGGCTCTCGGCGCGGTGCGTGGCCGCCTCAGGCGTTGGCGTGTTCATGGGCGGTTCCTGTGGCATGGGCGATGAGTTGTTCTTCGGTGAGATGGTCGGCGTCAAGCGTGGTCACGAGCCGGCCGGCGCGCATCACCGCGACACGGTGGCACAGGCCGATCAGCTCCATCAGTTCGGACGAGACGACGATCACGGCGAGCCCTTCGCGGGCGAGCCGCTGGATCAGGAAATAGATGTCGCGCTTGGCCCCGATGTCGACGCCGCGGGTGGGCTCGTCGAGCACCACGACCTTCGGTTGCGGCTGCAGCACCTTGGCGAGTGCGAGCTTCTGCTGGTTGCCGCCCGACAGGGACGACGCGTGCACGTCGAGCGAGCCGGTGCGGATGCCGTAGTCCTTCACGGCCTCGGCCAGCGCGGCGCGCTCGGCGGCGGGCCGCAGCCACGGCGTCGCGTAGCGCTCCAGCGCCATCAGCGTGAGGTTCTGGCGCAGGCCGAAGTGCACGTGTAGCCCCTTGCCCTTGCGGTCTTCGCTCAGGTAGGAGAAGCCGTGCTTGGCGGCATCGCGCGGGTTGCGCCAGCCCTTGTTGTTCGGCACTGCGCGCCCGAGCATCTCGACGTGGCCACTCGCCGGGCGCAGACCCATCAGCCCTTCGAACAGCTCGGTACGGCCCGCACCCACCAGGCCGGCGAAGCCGAGGATCTCGCCGGGACGCACTTCGAAGCTCGCGCCGTGTGCCCAGCCGGGGACGTTGAAGTCGTGCACCTTCATGGCGGGCGCCACGTCGCGCACGACGGCATCGCGCGGCGGGTAAAGGTCGGTCAGTTCGCGACCGACCATCCGATTCGCCATCTCGTGGCGGGTGATGTGCGCCGTGGGCGAGCGCATGACGAAGCGGCCGTCGCGCATCACGATCACGTCGTCGGTCACGCGCTCGACCTCGTCGAGCTTGTGCGAGATGTAGACGATGGTCACGCCCTCGGCGCGTAGCTGGGCGATCAGCTTGAAGAGGCGCTCGGTCTCGCCCGGCGTGAGCGTGGCGGTCGGCTCGTCCATGATGAGAAGCCGCGCGCGGCGCGCGATGGCCTTGGCGATCTCGACCAGCTGCTTCTCGGCGACGATGAGCCGGCGGACCTTGGTCTTCGGGTCGATCCGCAAGCCGACCTGGGCCAGCGCGGCGGCAGCGTCGCGCTCCATCGCCGCATCGTCGAGCAGCCAGCCTTTCTTCTTTTCATGGCCCAGGAAGATGTTCTGCGCCACGCTCAGGTCGTCGGCCAGGTTGAACTCCTGGTGGATCAGCACGATGCCCAGCGCCTCGGCGTCGCGCGAGCTGGCGAACTGCTGCGGCGCGCCGTCGATGCGCAGGGTGCCGCCGCTCGGCCGCTCGTAGCCCGCGAGGATCTTCATCAGCGTGGACTTGCCCGCGCCGTTCTCGCCCAGCAGGCCGTAGACCCGGCCGGGCGCAAGCGAGAAGCTCACGCCGTGCAGCACCTGCACCGGCCCGAAGGCCTTCTCGATGGCGTCGAAGTCGACGGCCAGTCCGTTCATGGTGCGACCCCTTTTACCTTCAGCGTTTCCTGCATGGCCAGCACGCCCGCGCCGATGATGCCGGCCTGCGCGCCCAGCGGCGTGTACTGGATCTCCAGGTGCCGCGTCGACAGCGCCAGCGAGCGCTGGTACACGCTCTGGCGCACCGCCGCGAGGAACAGCGGGCCGATGTGCGTGATGCCGCCGCCGATGAAGACGTGCGACGGGTTGAAGAAGTTCACCACCGACGCCAGCATCTGGCCAAGCAGGTTGCCGGCGCGCTGGATGATGGCGTTGGCCGCGGCGTCGCCGGCCCGGCCGGCATGGGACACGTCGAGCGCGTCGAGCCGGCCCTGCGCGCGCAGACGCTCCGCGAGCATCGTGCTCTCGCCCGCCTCCGCCGCCTGAACGGCCATGCGCGCGATCGCCGGACCGGCGGCCATCATCTCGACGCAGCCGACGTTGCCGCAGTGGCAGCGCGGGCCTTCCTGGTCGACGCAGATGTGGCCTACGTCGCCGGCCGAACCGGCCGCGCCGCGGTACACCTCGCCGTGGCAGACGATGCCGCAGCCGATGCCGGTGCCCACCTTGATGACGAGGAAGTTGGAGAGCGTGCGCTTGAGGCGCCAGAGCTCGCCCAGCGCCATCAGGTTGACGTCGTTGTCGACGAAGACCGGCGCCGCATAGTCCTCGCGCAGCGCCTCGCGGATCGAGAAGCCGTCCCAGGCGGGCATGAGCGGCGGGTTGACGAGCTGGCCGATCTGGAAGTTCACCGGTCCGGGAACGCCGATGCCGATGCCCATCACCTTCGACGCGTCGAGCCCGCACTGCACGAGCAGCTCGCGCATGAGCACCCGCACCCGCGCCAGCACGACGCCGGGCCCCTGCAGCACATCGGCCGCTTCCGAACACTGGGCCAGCGGCTGCAGGTCGGGGCCGAGCACGGCGAGGTCGAGGCTGGTGGCGCCGATGTCGATGCCCACCAGCACGCCGAGCGAGCCATTGATCTGCAGGTTTTCGGCGCGGCGGCCGCCCGAGGAGCGCTGCAAGCCGGCTTCCGCCAGCAGGCCCTGGTCGACCAGGCCGGCGATCAGCGCATTCGCCTTGCTCTTGGAGAAGCCGAGCTGTTCGGCCATGCCATGGCGCGAGCCGCCCGTCGACCAGAAGGTCGTCTCGAGCAGCTGCATTTCGTCGGCCGTCAGGCCGCGCCAGCGTTCCATGCGTTGTCTCCGTCTCTCGCGCGCTCGGCAACGGATGGCCAAGGCGGAAGCCGGATACTAGAGAGAGGGCTTCAGCCAGACAAGGCTTAACTTCGACCATTTACAGGCCAAACCGTCCACCTATTCATTCAGCTTCGACCGCGCCAATGAAAAAGCCGCCCGAGGGCGGCTTCATCGCAAACGGCGAACCGCCTTACCTCTTCTGACGGTACTTGCGCAGCGCAGCGATCTGCGCGGCCATCACGGCCAGTTCCGACTGCGCCATCGCGATGTCGATGTCGCTCTTGGCGTTCTTCAGCGCTTCCTCGGCGGCGGCCTTGGCGGCGTTGGCCTTCTCGTCGTCGAGGTCCTTGCCGCGGATCGCGGTGTCGGACAGCACGGTGACGGTGTGGGGCTGCACCTCGAGGATGCCACCGGCCACGAAGACGAACTCTTCGCCGCCGTCGGCCATCTCGATGCGCACGGCACCCGGGCGGATGCGCGTAATCAGCGGCGTGTGGCGCGGGTAGATGCCGAGCTCGCCGGCTTCACCGGGCAGCGCGACGAAGCGTGCTTCGCCCGAGAAGATCGACTCTTCCGCGCTGACGACGTCGACGTGAATGGTGTTTGCCATGTTTTTTCCTTTGCCGTTCTAAAGAGAACTTCGTAGAGCAAGCAGTCGGCCGTCTGGTAAGGCGCCGCGCAGAGCCGTACACGAAGTACGGCGAGCACGGCAACGAAGCCAGGCGGTCGAATGCGCCGCTTTACGCGACCTTTTTGGCTTTTTCGAAGGCTTCGTCGATCGTCCCGACCATGTAGAACGCCTGTTCCGGCAGGTGGTCGCACTCGCCTTCCACGATCATCTTGAAACCACGGATGGTTTCGGTCAGCGGAACGTACTTGCCCGGCGAACCCGTGAACACCTCGGCCACGTGGAAGGGCTGCGACAGGAAACGCTGGATCTTGCGGGCGCGGGCCACGGCCAGCTTGTCGTCCGGTGCCAGTTCGTCCATGCCCAGAATGGCGATGATGTCGCGCAGTTCCTTGTAGCGCTGCAGCGTGCCTTGCACGGCGCGGGCCACGTTGTAGTGCTCTTCACCGACGACGGCCGGCGACAGCTGGCGCGAGGTCGAGTCCAGCGGGTCCACGGCCGGGTAGATGCCCAGCGATGCGATTTCACGCGACAAGGCGACGGTCGAGTCCAAGTGGGCGAAGGTGGTGGCAGGCGACGGATCGGTGTAGTCGTCGGCTGGCACGTAGACGGCCTGGATCGAGGTGATCGAGCCGACCTTGGTCGACGTGATCCGCTCTTGCAGGCGGCCCATTTCCTCGGCCAGCGTCGGCTGGTAGCCCACGGCGGAAGGCATGCGACCCAGCAGTGCCGACACTTCGGTCCCGGCCAGCGTGTAGCGGTAGATGTTGTCCACGAAGAACAGCACGTCCTTGCCTTCGTCGCGGAACGACTCGGCAATGGTCAGGCCGGTCAGCGCGACGCGCAGACGGTTGCCCGGGGGTTCGTTCATCTGGCCGTAGACCATGGCCACCTTCGAGTCCTCGAGGTTCTCGAGGTTCACGACGCCGGAGTCGGCCATCTCATGATAGAAGTCGTTGCCCTCGCGGGTCCGCTCGCCCACACCGGCGAACACCGACACGCCCGAGTGAGCCTTCGCGATGTTGTTGATGAGTTCCATCATGTTCACGGTCTTGCCCACGCCGGCACCGCCGAACAGGCCGACCTTGCCGCCCTTGGCGAACGGGCACACCAGGTCGATCACCTTGATGCCGGTTTCCAGCAGCTCCTGCGACGGCGACAGGTCGTCGTACGCGGGCGCCTTGCGGTGGATCGAGGCGGTGAGTTCCTGGCTGACCGGGCCGCGCTCGTCGATGGGCGCGCCGAGCACGTCCATGATGCGGCCGAGCGTGGCCTTGCCCACGGGCACGGTGATCGGTGCGTGGGTGTTGGTGACCATCAGGCCGCGGCGCAGGCCGTCGGACGAACCGAGCGCGATGGTTCGCACCACGCCGTCGCCGAGCTGCTGCTGCACTTCGAGTGTCAGCGCGCTGCCTTCGAACTTCAGGGCGTCATAGATCTTGGGCATCTGGTTGCGCGGGAATTCCACGTCGACCACGGCACCGATACATTGAACGATCTTGCCTTGCACTGCATTGGCTTGAGCCATCATCTGCTCCAATTAATTTTTGAATCTGGTTGACGTCGAGACTGGCTCAGACGCCGGCGGCCGCCGCAGCGCCCGACACGATTTCCGACAGCTCTTTGGTGATGCCGGCCTGGCGGGTCTTGTTGTAGATCAGCTTGAGTTCGCCGATCACGTTGCCCGCGTTGTCCGTGGCCGCCTTCATGGCCACCATGCGGGCCGACTGCTCGGACGCCATGTTTTCCGCCACGGCCTGGTAGACCAGCGATTCCACGTAGCGCACCAGCAGCTCGTCGATCACGCTGGGCGCGTCGGGCTCGTAGATGTAGTCCCACGCGTGCTGGCCAGCCTCGCCCTTCAACGACTCCGACGCGAGCGGCAGCAGCTGCTCGACCACCGACTCCTGGCGCATCGTGTTGATGAACCGGGTGTAGCAGAGGTAGACCGCGTTGACCTTGCCTTCGGCATAGGCGTCGAGCAGCACCTTGACGGGGCCGATCAGCTTGTCGAGGTGCGGCTTGTCGCCCAGGTGCGTGGCGTGGGACACCACGCGCGCGCCGATGCGGTTGAGGAAGCTCAGGCCCTTGTTGCCGATCGCCACCGCCTCGACGGTCACGCCGGCGGCCTGCTCCTCGCGCAGCTTGACCGTCAACGCGCGCAGCACGTTGGTGTTCATGCCGCCGCACAGACCCTTGTCGGTCGTCACCAGGATGTAGCCCGCCGCCTTCGCTTCGTTCGTCTTCATGAACGCGTGCGTGTACTCCGGGTTGGCCTGGCCGAGATGCGCCGCGATGTTGCGGATCTTCTCGCTGTACGGACGGGCGGCGCGCATGCGCTCCTGCGCCTTGCGCATCTTCGACGCGGCCACCATTTCCATGGCCTTGGTGATCTTCTTGGTGTTCTCCACCGATTTGATCTTGCCGCGGATTTCCTTGCCGGCTGCCATAGATGCTCCTTAAGCCTTGCTGTCGATCGCCATCAGGCGAAGGACTTCTTGAACGTCGTGATTGCGGCCGTGAGTTCTGCTTCGGCGTCCTTGTCGAGCGCCTTGGCCTTTTCGACCTTGTCGAGCAGTGCCGCGTGGCTGGTCTTCAGGAACTGGTGCAGGCCGTGTTCGAAGGCCAGGACCTTCTTCACTTCCAGGTCGTCCATGAAGCCCTTGTTCACCGCGAACAGCGTGGCGCCCATCAGCGAGATGGGCAGCGGGCTGTACTGCGCCTGCTTGAGCAGTTCGGTCACGCGGGCACCGCGGTCGAGCTGCTTGCGGGTGGCTTCGTCCAGGTCGGAAGCGAACTGCGCGAACGCAGCCAGTTCACGGTACTGGGCCAGGTCGGTACGGATACCGCCCGACAGGCTCTTGATGATCTTCGTCTGAGCGGCCGAGCCCACGCGCGACACCGAGATACCGGCGTTGATGGCGGGACGGATGCCGGCGTTGAACAGGTTGGTTTCCAGGAAGATCTGGCCGTCGGTGATCGAGATCACGTTGGTCGGCACGAAGGCGGACACGTCGCCGGCTTGCGTCTCGATGATCGGCAGTGCCGTCAGCGAACCGGTCTTGCCCTTGACTTCACCCTTGGTGAAGGCTTCGACGTAGTCGGCATTCACGCGGGCTGCGCGTTCGAGCAGACGGCTGTGGAGATAGAACACGTCGCCGGGGTAGGCTTCGCGGCCTGGCGGGCGGCGCAGCAGCAGCGAGACCTGGCGGTAGGCCACGGCTTGCTTGGACAGGTCGTCGTACACGATCAGGGCGTCTTCGCCGCGGTCGCGGAAGTACTCGCCCATCGTGCAGCCCGAGTAGGCCGACACGTACTGCATCGCAGCCGATTCCGACGCCGAAGCCGCGACCACGATCGTGTAGTCCATGGCACCGGCTTGTTCCAGTGCGCGCACCACGTTCTTGATCGACGAGGCCTTCTGGCCGATCGCGACGTAGACACAGGTCACGCCCTGACCCTTCTGGTTGATGATCGCGTCGATGGCCACGGCGGTCTTGCCGGTCTGGCGGTCGCCGATGATCAGCTCGCGCTGGCCGCGGCCGATCGGCACCATGGAGTCGATCGACTTCAGGCCGGTCTGCAGCGGCTGGTCGACGGACTTCCGTGCGATCACGCCCGGTGCGACCTTCTCGATCACGTCGGTCATCTTGGCGTTGATCGGACCCTTGCCGTCGATCGGCTGGCCCAGTGCGTTCACCACGCGGCCGATGAGCTCGGGGCCGACCGGCACTTCCAGGATGCGGCCCGTGCACTTCACGGTGTCGCCTTCGGAGATGTGCTCGTACTCGCCCAGGATCACGGCGCCGACCGAGTCGCGCTCGAGGTTCAGGGCCAGGCCGTACGACGGCGTGCCGTCGGCGGTGGGCGTGAATTCGAGCATTTCGCCCTGCATCGCGTCCGACAGGCCGTGCACGCGCACGATGCCGTCGGTCACCGACACCACGGTGCCCTGGTTGCGAATGTCAGCGCTGACGCCAAGGCCCTCGATGCGGCTCTTGATCAGTTCGGAAATCTCTGCGGGATTGAGTTGCATGACTCTTTCCTTCTTTCAATAAATGGGGCCAACCGCCTCGCCGCATCAAGCGGTGAGCGCTGCTTTCATTTGCTCGAGACGCGCCTTGACGGACGTGTCGAGGACTTCATCGCCCACCACGGCACGGATGCCACCGATGAGCGACGGGTCGAGTTCGACCCGCGTGTTCAGCTTGCGGCCGAAGCGGCGTTCCAGCGACTCGGAAACGGTCTTGAGACCGGCCCCGTCGATCGGGAAGGCGCTGTAGACCACGGCATCGGACGCGCCGCGCTGGGCGTTCTTCAGCAGATTGAACTGGACGGCGACCTCGGGCAGCGCGGCCAGACGACCGTTGTCGATCACGGTGCGCAGGAAGTTCTGGCCGGCAGCCGGAAGGCCGTTGGACACGAACCCCGACACCAGGTCGAACACCTGTTCAGGCGCGACCTTCGGGTCGGCAGCGAACTGCAGCAACTGCGGGTTGCCGGCAACGGCGGCGAGCTGGTCGAGCCAGCCGGCCGTGCCGTCGAGGTCGCTTGCCGATGCCTTGTACAGCGCTTCGGCGTAAGGACGGGCGATGGTGGCGAGTTCGGCCATGTCGTCCTCAGAGCTCGGTCTTCAGGCGGTCGAGCAGTTCGGCGTGGACGCCGGCATTGACTTCCTTGCGGAGAATCTGCTCGGCACCCTTGACGGCCAGCGCGGCGACCTGCTCGCGCAGAACCTCGCGGGCACGCACCGATTGCTGTTCGGCTTCGGCCTGCGCAGCTGCCACGATCTTGTTGGCTTCCACGGTGGCACGGCCCTTGGCCTCGTCGACGATCTGCTGGGCGCGGCGCTCGGCGTCGGCCAGCAGGTTGGTCGTCTCGTTGCGGGACTTCACCAGTTCCTGCTCGACGCGCTGATTGGCAGAAGCGAGTTCCGCCTTGGCCTTTTCGGCGGCCGCCAGGCCCGCGGCGATCTTTTGTGCGCGTTCATCCAGCGCCTTCGCAATGGGCGGCCACACGAATTTCATCGTGAACAGCACCAGCAGCAGGAAGACGATGGCCTGAACGAACAGGGTCGCGTTGATACTCACGGCAACACCTTTCTTGAGTGGCGTTGAACGGGATTACTTCGGCAGGTTGGCCAGGAAGGTCGCGGCGAACGGGTTGGCGAAGGCGAACAGCAGGGCGATGGCCACACCGATCAGGAAGGCAGCGTCGATCAGACCGGCCAAGATGAACATCTTGGTTTGGAGGTCGTTCATGAGCTCGGGTTGGCGTGCCGACGATTCGAGGAACTTGCCGCCCATCAGTGCGATGCCGATGGACGCACCGATCGCGCCGAGACCGACGATCAAACCACATGCCAGAGCGACGAGACCGAGAATGTTTGCCATGATGACTCCTTAGATTACAGATGAAAGCGAAAAGAAAAAACGAAAGCGAGAAGGGTAACCAGGCCTAGTGGCCCTCATGCGCCTGACCCAGGTAGATGAGTGTCAGCATCATGAAAATGAATGCCTGCAGCGTGATCACCAGGATGTGGAAGATCGCCCAGACGGTTCCGGCAATGATGTGCCCGACAGGCAGCAGCACTCCCGAGAACGAAGCTGCCATCGCACCACCCATGAGTGCGATCAGCATGAAGACGAGTTCGCCGGCATACATGTTGCCGAACAGCCGCATGCCGTGCGAGACGGTCTTGGCAAGGTATTCGATGACCTGCATCAGCAGGTTGATGGGCCACAGCACCGGGTGCGCACCGAAAGGCGCGGTGATGAGCTCATGGCCCCAGCCGCCCAGGCCCTTGACCTTGATGCCATAGAACAGGCACAGCAGCAGCACGGAGGTCGACAGGCCGAGCGTGGTCGAGAGGTCGGCGGTCGGCACGACGCGCATGTAGGCGTGATGCGGGTCGTGGCCCGCCGCGTCGAACGCCTGCGCCCAGAGCGCCGGAAACAGGTCGACCGGCAGCATGTCCATGGCGTTCAGCAGGAAGATCCAGACGAACACGGTCAGCGCCAGCGGCGCGATGAACTTGCGGCTCTGCGCGTTGTGCACGTTGGCCTTGGCCTGGCTGTCGACCATTTCCACGAGGATTTCGACCGCGGCCTGGAAACGGCCGGGCACGCCCGAGGTGGCCTTGCGCGCGGCGAGCCACAGCACGAAGCAGCCGATCGCGCCGACCAGCAGCGCCCACAGCACCGAGTCGAGGTTGATGACGCCGAAGTCGACGATGGCCTTTTGGGTCACCGGCTCGAGGCTCCAGTTCACCTGCCAATGCTGCAAATGGTGAACGATGTATTCACTCGCGGTCGGTGCGTGTCCTTCTGCGGCCATCTTTCAGCGTCTCTTTAAAGAATCAAATCCGGTTCAACAATCTGGGCCGCACCACGAGGGCGACCCAGTACATCTTCATCGCTGCCACGATGCCAGCCAGCATCGCCAGCCAACTCAGGTCGCCGATCACCCAGGGTGCCGCCGCCAGAAAGGCCACGGTCAACGCCAGCTTGATCAGCTCCCAGACAAAAAACCTCAGCATGGCGGCCGACGGATGCCCCGCCTGCGTGCCCCTCATCGCACCCCGGACAAACAAAGCCGCCGGGATCGCCACTGCCAATGCCCCGTAAAGTGCCGACACGCCGGCCACCGGCCGACCCGTCCAAGCCCACGCGATGCCTGCCACGATCAATCCTGCGACCACTTGGGCCACGATCACCCACCAGGGCGAAGGTTCGGGATTGGCATCGCGCAGCTGCTGCGCCTGTTCGGCGGTGAGCGGCTTGAAATCGGCGTCTTCGACATCCATCTCCGACTCTGGCGTGCTTGTTGTCATGGTTGTGTGCACTGCCGGTGGCCGAAGGCTGCCTAAAATTTACAAAGCCATTGATTATAAGTAAAAACCCCTTGCATTCCGCCATGACCAAGCACATCAACGGGGAACTTCAACTGCTTGACACCATCACCGACGACCATGACGACTCCAGCTCCGACGCCTGACACCCCGACCGACATCCGCAAGGAGTCGCTGATCGAGTACCCCTCCCTGTTCCCGATCAAGGTGATGGGCGCCAAGGTCGATGGCTTCGTCCACGCCGTCACGCAGATCGCCGAGAAGTTCGACCCGCAGTTCGACGCCAGCACGATCGAACTGCGCACCAGCAAGGAAGGCAACTACCTGGGCGTGACCGTCACCGTGACCGCCACCAGCCGTGAGCAGCTCGACGACCTCTACCGTACCCTGTCGTCGCATCCGATGGTGAAGGTGGTGCTTTGACCCTGGCCGTGCGGCCCACGCTGGCGGCGACGCTGCTCGGCCACGTCGAGTACCTCGAAACCTACGACGCGATGCGCCGCTTTGCCGCCGAGCGCGGCGAACACACCCCCGACGTGCTGTGGATGTGCGAGCACCCACCGGTCTTCACGCAGGGCCTGGCCGGCAAGGCAGACCATCTGCTGAATCCCGGCGCGATCCCGGTCGTCCAGACCGACCGTGGCGGGCAGGTGACGTACCACGGCCCGGGGCAGGTCGTGGCCTATCCGCTGCTCGACCTGCGCCGCACCGGCTACTTCGTGAAGGAGTACGTCTACCGGCTTGAGGAATCGGTGATCGGCACGCTGGCGCACTTTGGCGTTACGGGGCACCGCGTGGCCGGGTCGCCCGGTATTTACGTGCGGCTGGACGACCCGTTTTCCCATGCGGCGCTGACACGCCCCCACGCTCCGCCGCTGCGCGGGTCGCTGCCCCCCGAGGGGGCTGATTCGCCTTGGGGCGGCCCGGCGGCGAATCCCGGCCCGTTCTCCCCGGCCGACGCGTTCCGCGGCCTCGGCAAGATCGCCGCGCTGGGCATCAAGGTGGCGCGCCACGGCACGTACCACGGCGTGTCCTTCAATGTCGCGATGGACCTGGAACCCTTCTCGCGCATCAACCCTTGCGGCTATGCCGGGCTGCGAACGGTCGACCTTTCTACAATCGGGGTCCACACCACCTGGGAAGAAGCCGCGCACGTGCTGAGCCAGAAGCTCGTCACCTACCTGGCGCCTTGAGAGCCCCTATGAGCAGCACCGAAGTCGTCCGCGAGGCGCAAAGCGCCGAAAACTACAACCCGCTCGCCAAGCAGAAGGCGGCGGCGAAGCTGTCGCGCATCCCGGTCAAGGTGGTGCAGGGCGAGATGCTCAAGAAGCCCGAGTGGATCCGCGTGAAGGCCGGCTCGCCGACCACGCGCTTCTACGAGATCAAGCAGATCCTGCGCGAGAACAACCTGCACACGGTGTGCGAGGAAGCCTCGTGCCCCAACATCGGCGAGTGCTTCGGCAAGGGCACGGCCACGTTCATGATCATGGGCGACAAATGCACCCGCCGTTGCCCGTTCTGCGATGTCGGCCACGGCCGGCCCGACCCGCTCGACCCCGACGAGCCGCTGAACCTGGCACGCACCATTGCCAAGCTGCGCCTGAAGTACGTGGTGATCACCAGCGTCGACCGCGACGACCTGCGTGACGGCGGCAGCGGCCACTTCGTCGAGTGCATCCGCAACATTCGCGAGCTCTCGCCGACGACGCAGATCGAGATCCTGGTGCCCGACTTCCGCGGCCGTGACGACCGCGCGCTGGAGATCCTCAAGGCCGCACCGCCGGACGTGATGAACCACAACCTGGAAACCGCGCCGCGCCTCTACAAGGAAGCACGCCCCGGCAGCGACTACCAGTTCAGCCTGAACCTGCTCAAGAAGTTCAAGGCGCTGCACCCGAGCGTGCCGACCAAGAGCGGCATCATGGTCGGCCTGGGCGAGACCGACGACGAGATCCTGCAGATCATGCGCGACATGCGCGCGCACGACATCGACATGCTGACCATCGGCCAGTACCTGTCGCCGTCGAACTCGCACCTGCCGGTCAAGCGCTACGTGCACCCGGACACCTTCAAGATGTTCGAGGAAGAAGCCTACAAGATGGGCTTCACGCACGCGGCCGTGGGCGCGATGGTGCGCTCGAGCTACCACGCCGACGAACAGGCGCACGCCGCCGGCGTCTGAGGCGCGCGCCATGGCCGCCGGTGGCACCTTGACGCTGCGCCACTACGGCGCATCGCACGGCAGCCATGCACACGACCACTTCCAGGTGCTGATCGGCCTGGATGGCGTGCTCGAACTCGAGGTCGAAGGACGCGGCCGACGCATCGCCGCCGGTGACGGCTGCGTGATCCCGCCGGGCGAGCACCACGACTTCGGCGCCGACGGCAGCAGCCGGTGCCTGGTGCTCGACAGCACCCTGAGCGCCTGGCAGCAGCATGCCGGGCAGGCCACGCCGTCGCCCCAGGCGCGCGCCCTCGCGCAATGCCTCGCCCGGAGCGTGACGCAGGACCACCCGCTGGCCACGCTCTACGGGCCCCTGCTGCTGCTCGAGGCCTGGCACGGCACGCCGACACCGCGCAGCGCACGGCGCCCGATCGACTGGGCCGCGCTCGCCGCCTGGATCGCCACCCGGCACGGCGCACCGCTCGACGTCGCCACGCTGGCGGCGCGCTGCTGCCTCAGTGCCAGCCAGTTCAACGCGCGCTGCCGCGACGAGATGGGCACGAGTGCGATGCACTGGCTGCGCGGTCTCCGCCTGGCGCAGGCGCGCACGTTGCGCGCCGCCGGCACCAGCGTCGCCGAGACGGCCCGCCGCACCGGCTACCGTTCGCCCTCGGCGCTCACCGCCGCCCTGCGTCGCCAGGCACAGCCCGACGGCTGAACCGAGGCGCGTTGCGCGACGATGCGCCGTCGCCACGCGACGACCGGCCGCTCTAAGCTCGGCGCATGTCCCCCGCCACCCTGCTCGCACTCGGCGCCATCGCCTTCTGGGCCACGCTCGCCTCGCTGGGCACCGCACTCTCGCACGTGCCGCCCTTCCTCCTGACCGGGCTGGCCCTGGCGATCGGCAGCGTGCTGAGCCTGCCGCACCTGCTGCGCGATCGCCGCGCCTGGGCCGTGCCGCCGCGCACGCTCGCGCTCGGCATCTACGGGCTGTTCGGCTTTCACTTCCTGCTGTTCATCGCGCTGCGGAACGCACCGCCGGTCGAAGCGAATCTGGTGAACTACCTGTGGCCGCTCTTCATGGTGGTGCTGGCGCCAGTGCTGCTGAAGGGCGTGACGCTGCGGCCGCTGCATGTGGTCGCTGCGCTGCTCGGCTTCGCCGGCGCAGCCATCGCCATCCTCGGCGCGCGCGGCGACGGCGTGACGATGGGCGCCACGCCCGCGTACTGGGGTTTCGTGCCGGCGCTGGGCTCGGCTTTCATCTGGGCCAGCTATTCGCTGTGGACGCAGCGGGTGCCCGCCTTTCCGACGGCGGCGATCGGCCTGTTCGGGCTGGTGTCCGGACTGCTGGCGCTGGGCTGCCACGCCGTGCTGGAACCGTCGGTGGCCCTGAGCCCGCGCGACATCGTGCTGATCGTGCTGTGCGGACTCGGCCCGCTCGGCGCCGCCTTCTACCTGTGGGACATGGCCCTCAAGCGCGGGGATGCGCGGCAGATCGGCATCCTGAGCTACCTCACGCCGCTGGCGTCGACCGGTCTGCTGCTGGCGCTGACTGGCCGACCGCTGTCATGGACGATCGCGCTGGCCGCACTGATGATCATCTCGGCCGCCGTGATCGGCACGCGGGCCGCTGACGCGCCGTCGGGCGGCAGGCGCACGTCGATGGCGAGCCCCGGCCGCGCCTGACGCACCTGCAGCGTGCCGCCATGCGCCTCCACCACCAGCCGGCACAGGTACATGCCGAGTCCGACGCCGCCGGTGGCGCGTTGCCGCGCGCTGTCGGCGCGGAAGAAGGGCTCGGTGAGGTGCGCCAGCTGCGCATCGTCGACGCCCGGGCCGAAGTCGCGCACGTCGAGCACGACGCCACCATCGGCGGCCGGCCGCAGGCTCAGCACCGGGGGCTGCGTGGCCTCTGCGCCGTAGCGCTGCGCGTTGTCCAGCAGGTTGCGCACCAGGAGCCGCATGCGCGTGCGGTCGAGCGCCAGCGTCGGCAAGTTCTCTGCCAGATCGAGCCGCACCATCGCCACGCCCGGCATCTCGCCCGCGGTGTCGCGGACCAGCGCGGCCAGGTCGACCGGCTCGCGGTGCAGTGCCGTGTGCGGACCGGCCAGGCGCTCGCTTTCGAGCAGGTCGGTGATCAGGTCGCGCATCTCGTTCAGGTCGCGCAGCAGCGCGTCACGCTCGACCGCGCCCTCGTCGGTGGCGGGCAGCAGCTCGGCATTGAGCCGCGCGCGGGTGAGCGGCGAGCGCAACTCGTGGCTCAGCGCCAGCAGCAGCGCGCGCTTGGCGTCGAGCATGCCGCGGATGTCATGCGCCATCGTGTTGATGCGCTGCGCCAGATCGCCCAGCTCATCGCGCCGCCGCAGCGGAATGGGCTGGTCGAAGTCGCCACGGCCGAAGCGTTCGGCGCCGATGCGAATGTCGTCGAGCGGGCGCAGCAGCTTGAGCACATAACCATAGGCGGCCAGGATCAGCGCGAGCAGCAACGCCAGCGTCAGCCAGCCGATGCCGTGCGGCTTGTCCTGCCACGGCGAGGCGCCCAGGCCGAAGGTGACGACATGGCCGTCTGCCGTGCTGCGGCGAAACCAGGCGTCGCGCGGCTCCCCTTCGCCGTCATCGCCCGTCGTCTGTCGGTCGCGCCTGTCGGGCCGATCGGACCACCTGCCGCGGCGGTCCTTGTCGGGGTGCGAGTCCCACTGCACCGTCGGCCCGTCGATGCGGATCGTGATCGGCAGCCGGGCGACCAGTGCCTGCGCACGCGCGATGTCGGGCGGGCTGCCGATCTCGGCCACCAGGCGGTCGGTGTAGTCGACCAGCAGCGGCTTGGCCGCATCGCGCCAGCCGGTCGTGAAGACGCGTTGCATGCCGCCCAGGAACACGACGCCCATGGCCAGCGCCAGCAGCACGAACACGGTGATGAGCCGCAGCCGCAGCGAATGCTTCCAACGGTGGCGCCAGCGTCGCTCGGCGTGCACCCGGCTCATGGGGCGACAGCCAGCGCGTAGCCTGCGTTGCGCAGCGTCTTGATGCAGTCGAGCGGCTCGAGCTTCTTGCGCAGACGGCTGATCACGATGTCGACGGCACGCGTGTAGAGCTCGGCCTCCTGGCCACGCAGCTGGTTCAGGATGTCGTCGCGGTTCCACACTTTGCCCGGCTGCCGCGCGAGCAGCGCCAGCAGTTCGAACTCGGTGCCGGTGAGCTCCACCCGCTCGCCCTGGCGCAGCACCTCGCGCCGGTCGAGGTCGACCACGAGGCCGTCGAACACCAGGCGCTGCGGCGTCGCCGCCGGCACCGCGGATTTGCGCCGGCGCCGCAGGATGGTCTGCACGCGCGCCACGAGTTCGCGCGGCTCGAAGGGCTTGGGCAGGTAGTCGTCGGCACCGAGCTCGAGCCCGACCACGCGGTCCATCACGTCACCCCGGGCCGTGAGCATGACGATGGGAATGTCGCTCTCGCCGCGGATCGCGCGGCACAGCGCGAAGCCGTCCATCTCGGGCAGCATCACGTCGAGGATGGCGGCGTCGTAGTGCGCGGCCCGCAACTTGGCCAGCCCTTCGCTTGGCCGCGTCGCACTGTCGAGCACGCAGTCGAAGCGCGCGAAGTAGGTGGCCAGCGGCGCGGCCAGGTGTTCGTCGTCGTCGATCAGCAGGATGCGGGACATGAGCGGATTGTGCCTAGCGACGCCGGCCCAGAGCAGGCCGGCGATCAGGCCCGCGGGCATCGGCGCGACGCGACGCATGCGGGCGCCTCAACCATGCCGGCCCCAACGGCGTCCGCGCTCCATGAAGTCGCGCACCTGCTGCTGTTGCGCGGGCCGCAGGTGGTCGAAGAAGTCGGCGGCGGCGGCGATGACCTCGGGGCTGCCGGTGCGCAGGGCCGCTGTCTTCTCCTCCACCAGCCGCGTGGCGCTGGCCTGATCGAACGCGTTGCCCGCGAACAGCGCCTTGAACTGCGCACGCGGGTCGCCGCTGCCACGCAGGGCCGCGCGCTGCGCCTGCAGCTTGTCGGCCAACACGTCGAGCTTCTGCTTCTGCGAGGCGTCGAGGTCGAGCTTGCTGCCGACCCGTTCGACCATGCGCGCGCGGAGTTCGGCCGGATCGCCATGCCCCCAACCATGGCGCTGGGCGGCACAGCCGGCGATGCTGCCGACGACCAGGGCGCCGCCGAAGAGGCCGACGAGGCTGCGTTGAATCCATGTCTTCATGATGCGATTTCCGTGGTGATCGAGTGATGGGACGAGGGCGTTCACAGGCTGCCGCCAGCGCGGCGCTCCGCGCGCACATCCAGCGGATGCGGCTGGGTGGGCACCACGCGGCTGTTGACGCGCGAGCCCGCGCTCACGTTCTGGTCGGGTGCCGCAGCGGCACGCACGGCCTCGACCCGCGCCGCGGCACGGTCCTGCGACACGCCGAGCGGCTCCGCGCCACGCGAGCCACGCACCACGTTCTGGTCGGGTGCGTGGGCGGTGCGCAGGGCGTCGTGCATCACGTCGGCGCGGCTCCGATCCCGAGGCGCCGCCAGCACCCCTTGGTAGGTCTCGGCCTGAGCGGCCGCGGTGCCGAGCAGCGCGATGGCGGAGATGGCGAGGAAGGTCTGGCGAACGGTCATGTCGGGCTCCTGGTCTCAAGGAAGTGAAGGAGCCTCGATGGTGCGATCCGCGCCCGGCGAAGTCCTTTCGCCGCCGTATCGGCGTGTTTCGTTTTATTGCGACGCCTGCGGCGCGCCGGACGCGGTTCAGCGCGGGGCGCTGAGCAGGGCGGCCGGATCCTCGGCCTCGAGCACGCTCTGCGCCCAAGGCACGAGCTTGGCCGCGTCGGCGCGCAACACTTCCTGCTTGACCGCGAGGATCTGCGACGGGTGCATCGAGAAGCTGCGCAGCCCCAGGCCGAGCAGCAGGCGCGTGAACGTCACGTCACCGGCCATCTCACCGCACACGCTCACGCCCTTGCCCTGACGGCGACATTCGGCGATGGTGTCGGCCACCAGGCGCAGCACGGCCGGGTGCGCCGGGTCGTACAGGTGGGCCACCGCTTCGTCGGCGCGGTCGATGGCCAGCGTGTACTGGATCAGGTCGTTGGTGCCGATCGACAGGAAGTCGAAGTGTTTGAGGAAGGTCCGCAGCGTCAACGCGGCGGCCGGAATCTCGATCATGGCGCCGAGCTTCACCACGCCATACACCGCACCGCGCCGGTCGAGCTGCGCGCGCGCCTCGTCGATGAGCGCGAGCGTCTGGCGGATCTCGCTGGCGTGCGCCAGCATGGGGATGAGCAGGTGAATCTCGCCATGGGCTGCCGCCCGCAGGATGGCCCGCAGCTGGGTCAGGAACATGGCAGGGTCGGCCAGGCTCCAGCGGATGGCACGCAGCCCGAGGGCCGGGTTCAGGTGCTCCTGCCGGGCGGCCTTGCCGTCGAGCGGCTTGTCGGCGCCGACGTCGATGGTGCGGATGGTCACGGGCATGCCCTGCATGCCCTCGACCGCGCGCCGGTAGGCCTGGTACTGCTCCTCCTCGTCGGGCAGGCGCGTGAGCTGCTGCGCCTCGCGCGCCATGAAGAGGAATTCGCTGCGAAAGAGGCCGACACCGACCGCGCCGGCCTTGACCGCCCCCAGGGTGTCTTCGGGCATCTCGATGTTGGCGAGCAGGTCGACGCGCTCACCGTCGAGCGTGACGGCCGGCTTGTGGCGCAGGCGCGTGAGGCGGCCGCGCTCGAGTTCGCCCTGGCGTTGCTTGAAGCCGTACTCGGCCAGGATGATGGGCGACGGGTCGACGATCACCACACCGGCGTCGCCGTCGATGATCACCCAGTCGTCCTGGCGCACCAGCTGGCTCGCGGTGCGGGCGCCGACCACCGCCGGGATGTCCATGCTGCGCGCGACGATGGCGGTGTGCGAGGTGCGGCCGCCCACATCGGTCACGAAGCCGGCGAACACGCTCTTCTTGAACTGCAGCATGTCGGCCGGCGACAGGTCGTGCGCGATCAGCACCAGCGGGGCATCGACGCCTTCGCCGCTGGTCGGGTCGTGGTGCTCGTCGTCGGCCGCTGCGCGCCTGCGCTTGGGCGGCGTCGGCGCCAGCACGGCCGCGGTGCCCTTCATGCGATGCAGCATGCGCTCGACGACCTGCTCCAGGTCGGCCTTGCGCTCGCGCAGGTACTCGTCCTCCATCTCGTCGAACTGGCGCGCGATCAGCTCAAGTTGCGTGGTAAGCGCCCATTCGGCGTTGTAGAGGCGCTCGGTGATCCAGTGCTTGACGCCGTCGCTGAGCGCTTCGTCCTGCAGCAGCATCTGGTGCACCTCGAGCAGCGCGGCCAGTTCGTGCGGCGCCTCGCTCGGGCCCATCAATGCGACGCTGGCCTGCAGCTTGGTCAGCTCATCGGCGACGGCGTTGCGCGCGCTGCGCACGCGCTGGATCTCGGTCTCGACCTGCTCCGGCTTGATGAAGTAGTGCGCGACATCGATGCGGCTCGACACCACCAGCACCGCACGCCCGATGGCGATGCCGCGGGCCACCGGAAGGCCGTGGACCGCGAACGTCATGGCATGAGGCGCGCGGGCAACGGCCGGCCGGCGCCGGACCGCCCCAAGCCGGCCGCGCCCCCTCGGGGGGCAGCGACGACACGCAGTGCGGAGCGTGGGGGCAACATCACTCGCCCTCGCCGAACTTGTCGTTCATGAGCTGCACCAGCGCATCCATCGCTGGCTGTTCCTGGTCGCCGTTCGTCTCGAGTTCGACGGTCGTGCCGATGCCGGCGGCCAGCATCATCACGCCCATGATGCTCTTGGCATTGACGCGGCGATCGCCGCGGGCCAGCCAGACTTCGCACGGAAAGCTGCCGGCGAGCTTGGTGAGCTTGGCCGACGCGCGCGCGTGCAGGCCCAGCTTATTGCTGATGGTCACGGATGTCTTGATCACTGTGCTTTCTTCTCGCCTGGTTCTGAGGAGCGGAAACCGCGACTTGCATGACGCCGGCGGTGCCCCCGGCCATGGCCCGCTGCACCAGCGCGTCGAGCGGCTCGTTGCGATAGCTCACCGCGCGCAGCAGCATGGGCAGGTTGACGCCGGCCACCAGCCGCGAGCGTGCCCCGTCGACCAGCTTCTGGGCCACGTTGCAGGGCGTTGCACCGAACACGTCGGCCAGCACGAGCACCTGCGAGCGCGGTGTGCGCAGTGCCATCTCGAGCGTGATGCGCGCGGCCGCCAGCGTTTCTTCGGGCGACACGTTGGGCAGCACGTCGAGCGCCGCGATGTGGCGTTCGCAGTCGGGGAACACATGCAGCGCACACTGACGCAGCGCCTGGGCGAGCGGAGCGTGGGCAATGATGAAGATGCTGTTCATGCGGCGCGGAGAGTCGGACATCGATTATGCGGGCCGTCCGGGGAAGTCGAGGAACGATCAGTGACGACGTTCACGGCAGGCGCAGCCCTTCGTCGAAGGTGGTCACCGCGTCCGCGGACGACGGCTGGCCGAGCACCGTGGCCTGGTAGAGCGAGACGCCACCAGCGCGCGACTGCGCAAACCACAGCAGGTGCGCCTGGGCCTTGCCGCGGCCATCGAGGCGAACCGGTGCCGGCTGCAGCGCCGCGCGCGGGAGCGTGGCCTGCGTTTCGGTGGGCTGCACATCGGCCAGTTGCGCGCGCGTGGCGGCGCGCCATGCGATCAGCCAGGCCTCGGCCTGGGCCGCGTCCGCGGCCCGCGCGTGCGCCACGGCGAAGGTCGCACCGCCGGCCTCGCAGCCAACCACTTCCACGTCGACCGACGCCGTGCCCAGCGGCAAGGCACGGGTGGCGCGGTCGGGCTTGCAGGGCAGCATGACGACCAGGCCGGCGTCGCCGACCGGCACCTCACGCCAGTTGAAGGTCGGGCTGCACGCCGCCGAAACGGCGGCAACGAGGAAAGCGGCCATCTGGCCGGCACGGGAGGGGATGCGCATCGGGCGGCGATTATCGAGCCGACGGGCCGACCCGGCCGTCGCGTGCGTTCTCAACGGATGGCGCCGAACACCTTCTGCAGGATCGCGCTGCCGCTGCCGACCGGGTCCTGGCGGATCTTGCGTTCTTCCTCGCCGATCATGAGGTACAGGCCGTCGAGTGACTTGCCCGTGACATAGCCCTGGAGGTTGGCGTCCTCCTTCTTCACCAGGCCGAAGCCCGCGGCCTTGCCGGCGAACTTGTTGTACTTCTCGGCGAGCTTCACCTTCACGGTGGCAGCGCTCACGATGGGCAGGAAGCGCTCGGTCAGCGGTGCACGCGTCTTCTCGGCAAAGAATTGCGTCACCGAGTTGTCGCCACCGGTGAGGATGCCTTTCGCGTCGGTCACGCTCATGGTGCGCACGGCGTTGAGCAGCAGGTCCTTCGCGGCGGGCACCGCCTGCTCGGCGGCGCGGTTCATGGCCGTCACCAGTTCGTCGATACGGCTGCCCTGGCCCATCATGCGCAGCACTTTCGAGCCGTCTTCCAGATAGCCGGGCAGGGGAATGCGCACCTTGGGATTGCCGAGGAAGCCGTCGGGACGGCCCAGCAAGCTCACGGCCACCGTGGCGCCCTTCTCCAGCGCGGCCTTGACGCCGCCCGAGGCATCGGCGGCACTGAGGTCGCCCAGCGACAACGCGTGAGCGCGCTGCGTGGCGAGCAATACCAGAGAGGCCGGCACGGCCAGGCAGGCGGAACTAAAATTGCGGCGCTTCATCGATCCATCTCCCATGAAAAAAATCATCCCTGTCGCCGCCCTTGCGATCGCCCTGGCCGCCGGCGCAGGCGTCTACCTGAACACCGGCGTCTCGGCCGCGCCGGCATCGACCTTCGTCCTGCTCGATGGCAGCAAGAAGACCACCGATGATCTCAAAGGCAAGGTGACGCTGGTGAATTTCTGGGCCACCAGCTGCGTGACCTGCGTGGGCGAGATGCCCAAGGTGATCGCCACCTACGACAAGTACAAGGCACAAGGCTACGACACCTTGGCTGTGGCCATGAGCTACGACCCGCCGAGCTACGTGGTGAACTTCGCGGAAACCCGCAAGCTGCCCTTCAAGGTGGCGATCGACAACACCGGCGCGGTCGCCAAGGCCTGGGGCGACGTGGCCCTCACGCCGACAACCTACATCGTCAACAAGCGCGGCGAGATCGTGAAGCGTTATGTGGGCGAGCCCGATTTCGCCGAGCTGCACAAGCTGATCGAGAAGCTGCTGGCCGAGGCCTGAGCGACGCAGACCCCGGAAAAAAAGGCACCGCAAGGTGCCTTTTTCGTGGGCGATCGCCGCGGATCAACGCGCCCTGAAGCTGTCGTGGCACGCCTTGCACGACGCGCCGGCCGGGCCGATGGCCGCCTTGATGGCATCCAGGCTGCCGGTCTTGGCCGCCGCGGCCAGCTTGACCATCTCACCCTGCGCCTTGCCGGCCAGGTCCTGAAACTTCGCTTGTTCTGTCCAGACTTCCGGGCGCGCCTTGCCACCCTCGGTGCCGGGGCCGAACGCCGGCCACGGCTGCTTGATGAGTTCGGCCACGCGGGCGGCGCTCTCGTCGGCCACCTTGGCGTTGAAGTCGTCGCGGCCCGACGCCATGTCGGCGACCCGCTTGAAGTTCTGCTGCAGTTCCTTCAACGTGGCCTGACGGAACTTGATCGCGTCCTCGGGCTTGTCGAACTTCTGTGGCTGGGCCAGGGCAGGCAGCGCCGAGACGGCCAGCGTCACGGCACACGCGAGGGTGGCAAGGCGAATCATGGGTTTCCTTTGCATCGTGGGGGTGACGCCGCGGCGCGGCGCCGAGGGCAGTTTAGGGGCGCACGTGCGATGAACGCCAGGCGAGGGAATTTCCGCTCGCAAGGCGGATTTGCTAATCTGCGCCTTCCGCAGCCCTCCATGCCTCGATGACGCCTCCCGCCCCCTCCCCCGCGACGCCGCACGCCGGCATGGCGCGCACGCGCATCTGGGATTTGCCGACCCGGCTGTTCCACGGGTTGCTGGCCTTGACGGTCACCGGTGTCCTGGTCACCGGCTGGACCGGCGTGATGGACTGGCATTTCCGCCTGGGCTATGCGGTGCTGGCGCTGCTGCTGTTCCGGCTCGTGTGGGGCTTCGTCGGTGGACGCTGGTCGCGCTTCGCGGCCTTCATCCACGGCCCGCGCTCGGTCGGGGCCTACCTGCGGGGCCAGGCGCATCCGGACCACCTCATCGGCCACAGCCCGCTGGGCGCGCTCTCGGTCTTCGCGATGCTGGCCGTTTTGGTCCTCCAGGTCGCGACCGGCCTTGTGGCCGATGACGCGATCACCTACGCCGGGCCATTCGCGCACACCGTGTCGGGGGCGATGAGCGGCCTCGCGACCGGTTGGCACGCCGAATGGGGCAAGTGGGTCGTGATCGCGCTCATCGTGCTGCACCTGGCGGCGGTGCTGTACTACGCCGTGGTGCGCCGCCACCGGCTCGTCGCACCGATGATCACGGGCGACAAGTTTTTTCCGTCGACCACGCCGGTGGTGCCCAGCCGCGACGGTGCCGGCTCGCGCTGGCTGGCCCTGGCCCTGTTCGCCGGTTGCATTGCCGTGGCCGTCTGGATCAGCACGATTCGCCCATGAGCTTCTCGCCCTCCCGCCCTCTCCCGCTGGCCGGCTCGCCCGACATCGTGCTGCTCACGCCGGACGACCCGACAGCGCTCGCGGCCACGCGATCGATCTTCCTGGAGTACGCGGCGGGGCTCGGCATCGACCTGTGCTTCCAGAACTTCGACGACGAACTGGTGCGCCTCCCCGGTGACTACGCCGAGCCTCGAGGCGCGCTCTTGCTGGCGCTGGTCGATGCCGGTGCGCACGAGGCACCCGGTACGCCGGCGCTGACCTTGTCGGACGGCCGGGCCGCCCATGTGGCAGGTTGCTGCGCCTTGCGGCCGCTCGACACCGCCGACTACCCGAATGCCGCGGAGATGAAACGGCTCTACGTTCGCCCGGGTTTCCGCGGCCTGGGGCTAGGGCGCCGCCTGGCCGAATCCATCCTCGATGCGGGCCGTGCCGCCGGCTATGCGTGCGTCCTGCTGGACACGCTGGACGACATGGAATCCGCACGGGCGCTGTACGAAGACCTCGGCTTCACCGAGGTGCCGCCCTACTATCACAACCCGATCGCGGGCTCGCACTACCTCAAGGTCGAGCTGTAGCGCGAGCGCGGGCTCAGCCCTTGGCTTGGGCCAGCAGCGTCTCGGCGTTGCTGACCTCGAACTTGCCGGGCGCCTCGACGTTGAGCGAAGCCACCTTGCCGTCCTTCACCAGCATCGAGTAGCGGTTGCTGCGCAGACCCATGCCGCGGCCGGTGAGGTCGAGCGTCAGGCCGGTCGCCTTGGCGAAGTCGGCGCTGCCGTCGGCCAGCATGCGGACCTTGGTGCCGGTCTTCTGGTCGCGTGCCCAGGCCCCCATCACGAAGGCGTCGTTGACGCTCAGGCACCAGATCTCGTCGACGCCGGCCGCCTTGAAGTCGTCGAAGTGCTGCACGTAGCCGGGCACGTGCTTGGCCGAGCAGGTGGGCGTGAACGCGCCGGGCAGCGCGAACACGGCGATCGTCTTGCCGGCCGCTGCCTTGGTGACGTCCACGGCGTTCGGCCCGATGCTGCAGCCCTCGCCTTCAACTTCCGAATACTCCATGAGGGTGACCGAGGGGAGGGAATCGCCGACTTTGATCATGATGAAAATGCTCCAGACAAAAAAGAAAACGGCCCACATTGTGGGCCGTTTCCGGGGTGGCTGTGTGCCGGGGATCAGACCAGGGCGGCCTTCTCGACCAAGCGGGTCACGACCCAGTTCTTGGTCTTCGAGATCGGCCGGCTTTCGGTGATCTCGATGGTGTCGCCCAGGTGGTACTCGCCCTTTTCGTCATGGGCGTGGTACTTGCTCGTCTTGGCCACGATCTTGCCGTAGAGCTCGTGCTTCACACGACGCTCGACCAGCACGGTCACGGTCTTCTCACGCTTGTCGCTCACGACCTTGCCGATCAAGGTGCGCTTGAGGGATTTTTTAGCTTCCGTCATGTTTGCTCCTTACTTGGCGGCGGTCTCTTGCGACTTCTGCGCAAGAATGGTCTTGGCGCGAGCGATGTCGCGACGTGTCACGCGCAGCGTCGAGGTGTTCGACAGCTGTTGCGTGGCCTTCTGCATGCGCAGGCCGAAATGGGCCTTCTGCAGATCCTTGATTTCGGTTGCGAGGCCCGCGACGTCTTTTTCGCGCAGCGTTGCAGCCTTCGACACCTTGACCGGCTTGGCCGCGGCGTCCTTCTTCTTACGTGTTGCCATGAGTGTTCTCTCCTCGATCAGGTGCCGAGCTGGCGCGCGACGAAGGTGGTACGCAGCGGCAGCTTGGCAGCAGCCAGGCGGAACGCTTCGCGGGCGAGTTCTTCGGGCACGCCGACGATCTCGAACACGATCTTGCCGGGCTGAATTTCGGCCACGTAGTACTCGGGGTTGCCCTTGCCGTTACCCATCCGCACTTCAGCGGGCTTGGTCGAAATCGGCTTGTCGGGGAACACGCGGATCCAGATGCGGCCACCGCGCTTCACGTGACGCGAGATCGCGCGACGAGCCGCTTCGAGTTGGCGCGCGGTCAGACGGCCGCGGTCGGTGCATTTCAGGCCGAAGTCGCCGAAGGCGACCGAATTGCCCGTGGTCGCAACACCAGTGTTGCGGCCCTTTTGTTCCTTGCGGAACTTTCTACGTGCAGGTTGCAGCATGTTTTCTTACTCCGTGATGACCCCAGGCGCTTGCGCGCCCGGGAGCGACCGATTACTCGGTCTTGGCACCGTCAGCTGCTGCAGCTGGCGCGGCTTTGCGGACGCGCTTAACGGCGGGTTTCGGGGCGTCTGCACCCGGTGCGGCTGCACCGGTGGCTTCTGCGGGCTTGTCGCTGCCATCGGCCGGCGCGGTGTTGCCACCGATCGGGCCACGGGCACCGGCGCGCGGGCCAGGACCACGACGGTCCGAACCCGGACGGTCGCCACCCGGGCGGCCATCGCGACGCGGACCGCGGGGGCGGCGCTCGTCGTCAGGACGCGGCGTTTCGACGGCCGGCAGGTCGTTGCGACCCAGCGTGTCGCCCTTGTAGACCCAGACCTTGACGCCGATGACGCCGTACGTGGTCTTGGCTTCCGAGGTGCCGTAGTCGATGTCGGCGCGCAGGGTGTGAAGCGGCACGCGACCTTCGCGGTACCACTCGCAACGGGCGATTTCGATGCCGTTCAGGCGGCCCGACGACATGATCTTGATGCCCTGGGCACCCAGACGCATGGCGTTCTGCATCGCACGCTTCATGGCGCGGCGGAACATGATCCGCTTTTCGAGCTGCTGCGTGATGCTGTCGGCGATCAGCTTGGCATCGATTTCGGGCTTGCGCACTTCTTCGATGTTCACTGCGACCGGCACACCCAGCTGCCTGCCGAGTTCGCGCTTGAGGTTCTCGATGTCTTCGCCCTTCTTGCCGATCACGACGCCCGGACGTGCCGAGTAGATCGTGATGCGTGCATTCTTGGCGGGACGCTCGATCATCACGCGGGAAACCGACGCGTTCTTGAGCTTCTTCTTCAGGTACTCGCGCACCTTGATGTCCTCCGCCAGCATGCCGGCGAAGTCCTTGTTGCTGGCATACCAGCGGCTGGACCAGTTACGGCTGACCGCAAGGCGGAAGCCAGTGGGGTGGATTTTTTGTCCCATAGTCTTCCGGCCTTTAGTTGCCAACCGTCACGTACACATGGCACGTGGGCTTGCTGATGCGGTTGCCGCGGCCCTTGGCGCGGGCGGTGAAGCGCTTGAGCGTGGCACCTTGTTCGACGTAGATGGTCTTGACCTTCAATTCGTCGATGTCGGCACCGTCGTTGTGCTCGGCGTTGGCAATCGCCGACTCGAGCACCTTCTTGATGATCACAGCGGCCTTTTTCTGCGTGAACTGCAGAACGTTGAGCGCTTGATCGACCTTCTTGCCGCGGATGAGGTCAGCGACCAGACGGCCCTTGTCGACCGACAGGCGGACACCGCGGAGGACTGCACGTGTTTCAGACATGGTCGTTCCTTACTTCTTCTGGACTTTCTTGTCCGCGGGGTGCCCCTTGAACGTGCGCGTGAGCGCAAATTCGCCGAGCTTGTGGCCGACCATCTGGTCGGTGATGTACACGGGCACGTGCTGCTTGCCGTTGTGCACGGCAATGGTCAGACCGATGAACTCGGGCAGAACCATCGAGCGACGCGACCAGGTCTTGATCGGCTTCTTGTCCTTGGTCGTCACAGCCTTGTCGGCCTTGGCCACCAGATGGTGGTCGACGAAAGGACCCTTCTTGAGAGAGCGAGTCATGTGCTATCCCCTTATTTCTTGCGACGCGACACGATGAAGACCTGCGTGCGCTTGTTGTTACGGGTGCGATAGCCCTTGGTGAGATTGCCCCACGGGTCGACCGGATGACGGCCTTCGCCGGTCTTGCCCTCGCCACCACCGTGCGGGTGGTCGACCGGGTTCATCACCACACCGCGAACGGTCGGGCGAATACCCATGTGACGCTTCGCACCGGCCTTGCCCAGACGGCGCAGGCTGTGCTCTTCGTTGGCGACTTCGCCGATCGTGGCGCGGCACTCGACGTGCACGCGGCGCACTTCACCCGAGCGCATGCGCACCTGGGCATAGACGCCTTCGCGTGCCAGCAGCGTGGCCGACGTACCGGCCGAGCGTGCGATCTGCGCGCCCTTGCCGGGTTGCAGTTCGATGCAATGGATGGTCGAACCCACCGGGATGTTACGGATCGGCAGCGTGTTGCCGGCACGGATCGGGGCTTCCGAACCGCTCAGCAGCGTGGCACCGGCTTCCAGACCGCGCGGGGCGATGATGTAGCGGCGCTCGCCGTCGGCGTAGCACACCAGTGCGATGTGGGCGGTGCGGTTCGGGTCGTACTCGATGCGTTCGACCTTGGCCGGGATGCCGTCCTTGTTGCGCACGAAATCAACCACGCGGTAATGGTGCTTGTGACCACCGCCGCGATGGCGAATCGTGATGTGACCGTTGTTGTTCCGGCCGGCAGCCTGGAACTGCGGCTCGAGCAACGGAGCGTGCGGTGCACCCTTGTACAGGTGGTCCCGCGAGATCTTCACTGCGCCGCGTTGACCCGGCGAAGTGGGCTTGATCTTGATGACTGCCATGATTAAGCGCCTTCCCCGACGAGGTTGAGCTCTTGACCCGGCTTCAGCGTGACATAGGCCTTGCGAACATTGTCGCGGCGGCCGATGGACTTGCCAAAGCGCTTGGTCTTGCCCTTGGTGTTGAGCACGGACACGCCCTGGACTTCGACCTTGAACATCAGTTCAACAGCGGCCTTGATCTCGGGCTTGGTGGCGTCCTGCAGCACCTTGAAAGTAACGGCATTCGACTTCTCGCCGACCATCGTGGCCTTTTCGGACACGATCGGTGCGACCAGCACGGCCATCAGGCGACCTTCAGCGAACTGAGTCCGGAAGGCAGGCGTAGGATTCATGCGGCTCATGCGAACATCTCCTTGAGCTTGTCGACGGCGCCCTTGGTGACGATCACCTTCTTGTAATGCACCAGCGACACCGGATCGGCGTAACGCGGCTCGACGACGAGCACGTTCACCAGGTTGCGCGAGGCGAGGTACAGGTTCTCGTCGACTTCTTCGGCGATCACCAGGACCGACGCGAGGTTCATCGCCTTGAACTTGTCAGCCAGCGGCTTGGTCTTGGGCGAATCGACCTTGATCGAATCGACCACGGCCAGACGGCCTTCACGAGCGAGTTGCGAGAGGATGGCGGCCATGCCGGCGCGGTACATCTTCTTGTTGATCTTCTGCGTGAAGTTTTCGTCGGGCATGTTCGGGAAAATGCGGCCGCCGCCACGCCACAGGGGCGAGGACGTCATACCGGCACGGGCGCGGCCCGTTCCCTTTTGCTTGAAAGGCTTCTTGGTCGAGTGATGGACCTGTTCGCGGTCCTTCTGGGCGCGCGTGCCTTGGCGGGCATTGGCCTGGAATGCAACGACGATCTGGTGAACCAGGTCTTCGTTGTAGTCACGGCCGAACACGGTTTCGGGGACGTCGAATTTCGACGCGGCCTGGCCTTGTTCGTTCAGGAGTTCGAGTTGCATTACTTCGCTCCTTCGGCCGCTTGCGGCTTGGCCTTGATCGCGGGACGCACGGTGACGAAGCCACCCTTCGAACCCGGAATGGCGCCCTTGATGAGCAGCAGTTGACGGGCTTCGTCAATGCGGATCACGTCGAGGTTCTGCGTGGTCACGGTGACGTCGCCGAGGTGGCCCGTCATGCGCTTGCCCGGGAACACACGGCCCGGATCCTGCGCCATACCGATGGAACCCGGCACGTTGTGCGAACGGCTGTTACCGTGCGACGCGCGCTGCGAGCTCATGTTGTGACGCTTGATGGTGCCAGCGAAGCCCTTGCCGATGGACGTGCCCTGCACGTCCACCTTCTGGCCGACCGCAAACACGCTGCCTGCGGCGATCACGCCACCGGCCTTGTGCTGACCGGCCGTATCGGCGGTCACGCGGAATTCCTGGATGATTTCACCGGCTTCGACACCCGCCTTGGCGAGGTGGCCTGCTGCCGGCTTGGTCACGCGCGATGCTTTGCGCGAGCCAAACGTCACCTGAAGGGCAACGTAGCCGTCGGTTTCTTCCGACTTGATCTGGGTCACACGGTTGTTGGACACATCCACCACCGTGACAGGGACTGCATCCCCGTCATCGGTGAAGAGACGCATCATCCCCACCTTGCGGCCCAGCAACCCGAGGGAGTTGCTCAGACTCATATGTTTTCTCCAAAAATGGAAGTCTCCCTTCGCCGCTGCCACTTCAATTGGCGACAGCGTTGGCTGACCCTGTTAAAGAGGACCAGCCACGAAGGAAGGTTGATAAAGTCCGACCGCATTGCACCTGTGGAGGCGCAAAACGGGCAGAGCCGGCGATTATAGCCTGCGCCGGCGCGACAGCACAAGGCCCCGGGTCAGGGAACCGGAACGATCAGGATCTTGTCGCCGGCCGGCGTCGACTTGAGTTCGCCGCCGGCCTTGGAGGCCGCCGGCCTGCCGACCTGGACCGGCACCGAATTGGCGCTGGTCGAGCCGCCCTGTGTGGTGAAGACGTTGAGGTAGGCCAGGCCATCAGCGGTCGGCGTGACGGGCACCGTCATCGTCGGTGCAGGCTGGCCGGCTGCGAGCGGAAGCCTCGACAGGTAGGCGGAGGGCAACGACAGTCCGGTGTCGGCCGTGAAGCGGACGCTCGCCCCCGAGGGATCGGTGACGCCGACGAAGCTCAGGGTGATCGGCAGCGCCTCGCCCAGACGCGGGGTACCGTCGATACGGAACTGCACCTCGATGCCGGAGCCATTCGCCTTGCGGGGTGCGACGGCCTTCAGGGCGGCCGGGACGGCGCCGGCTTGCCGGGCGTGCCCCGGACCGGCACTGTCGGCACAGGCTGGCGTGGCAACGGTCACTGCCAGCAAGACCAGCAGGGCGAGACGCGGATGGGCGAAGGATGACTGGGCGCTCATGGCCACACTCCTCAGGTGATCGAGACGTTGAAACATGCAGTGGTCGCATTGAAGTCCTGGATCACCAGGACACTTTCGCCTGCCGGCAGGTTCAGGGTGGCGTCTTCCATGGCGGGCAACAGGGCCTCACTCGCACCGATCACCCCGCCCTGGTAGACCACGAAGTTGGGGTCGGTGGTGCCCGGACCGGAAACGATGATGCGGTGGCTGCCGGCACTCGCCAGGGTGAAGCGGACGTACGCGAAATTGCCAAGCTTGTTGGCGGACCCGGCCTGGTTGGTCACGCAGGCCTGCGTTGCCGTCGTGCCGTAGAGCGGCGTGGCGAGTGCCACACCGCCATTGTTGGTTTCCAGCGCTCCAAAGGGATCGTTGGTCGAGGAACTGATGGATTGGCCGGCCAGCAGGTTCGCCAGCGTGCTCGCCTGGGAGGGCGCGGCCACGGCGAAGGCGGCCGCGAACGGGTGGATGGAGGTCACCGGCAAACCGCTCTTGAACGGCCCGGTCATGGTCGCGTGAATGGCGCCGAAGCCGGCGGCCCGCTCCAGGTTCCAGAAGATGGCCTGCATCGACTGCTCGTTGAACCACCCCCGATTCGTGGCCGGGGCGGCGCTCAGATCGAGCGAGAAGCCGCCAGCCTGACCGACGTCGCCCGAATCGCTGTACGTGGAGCGGCCCAAGGCGATGCCGGACCACGCATTGCCCCAACCTTCCGAAAAAGCCAGGCGGCGGTCGAGCAAATCTCCGGGGCCGTGCGCCCCGCCCGGCGAATCATCGCGGCTGAAAGCGGACTGGTAGTAGTGGCCCCATTCGTGGGCCACCACCGACGCGTCGTACTCATCGGTGTCGACGTCGGCCCGACCGAGAACGTAGATGGCGCGTGTGCCGTTGCTTTCCGAGCGAAAGAACGTGGTGCCAATCTGTCCGAGTGCCGGGTCACCCGGCGATGGAACGTTGTTGACGCTCCAGTAGACGCGCAACGCGGGGAAGTTCAGCGCGGGGGCAACGGACACGACCTTGTTGACCGCCACATACACCGTGTCGAGCAGCGCAAAGGGGCCGGCGGCGCGCGTGCTCGCATAGGCGCTGCCGCTCCAGCCGGACGGCGCATGGATATCGCGCTGGAGGGATGCCGCGCTGCCGCTGCCGAAGGCGGCCGACTGAATGCTGTAGATCGCGCCAGAAGCGGTGTTGTCGCGCACCGTCACGTCCCAGCTCGGTGCGCCGCTGCGCTGAAGCTGCGCACGCACACGGATCTGCACCGTCGTGTTCACCGGAACCGACAAGGCATAAGCGCCCGCTTCGCTCGTGGTGCCGCTCGCCAGCACCCGGCTGCCATTGTCGGTCACGGCCTCGACGAGCGCGCCCCGGATCGGCTTGGCGCTGATGGCGCTGTAGTCGAGCCGACCGCTGCTTGCATTCGGCACCGAGTCGAAGGTCGCGAGACCTTGGATCGCGACCGTGCCGTCGGTCGAAGCCGGCCCGCTCGCGGGCGCGGTCTCACCGCCGCCCCCACCGCCGCCGCATGCGGCAAGCGCCGCGACGCAAAGCACCAGGCACACCCGGGACAACCACTTTCGACCCATGTAGAACTCCTTGAGCCGGTGGCGCCATTCGCTACCCGCTCTTCGGAGAATGCCACAGCTGCATGGCCCGAAGCGCACAAAAAAAGGCCCGTCGGCATGGCTGCCGACGGGCCTTGACGCATGCAGAAGTCGAAAGACTTACTGCAGCTTGATCTCGACGTCGACGCCAGCCGGCAGGTCGAGCTTCATCAGCGCGTCCACGGTCTTGTCGGTCGGGTCAACGATGTCCATCAGGCGCTGGTGCGTGCGGATCTCGAACTGGTCGCGCGACGTCTTGTTGACGTGCGGCGAACGCAGGATGTCGAAACGCTTCATGCGCGTCGGCAGGGGCACGGGGCCCTTGACGATGGCGCCGGTGCGCTTGGCAGTGTCGACGATCTCGGCAGCCGACTGGTCGATCAGCTTGTAGTCGAACGCCTTCAGGCGGATGCGGATCTTTTGCTTGGTAGCCATGGTGATTCCTTTGCGTCCGGCTTAGATGTCGAGGATCTTGGCCACGACGCCCGAACCCACGGTACGGCCGCCTTCGCGGATGGCGAAGCGCAGGCCTTCTTCCATGGCGATCGGGTTGATCAGCTTCACGGTGATGCTCACGTTGTCGCCAGGCATGACCATTTCCTTGTCCGCAGGCAGCTCGATCGCGCCGGTCACGTCCGTCGTGCGGAAGTAGAACTGCGGGCGGTAGTTGTTGAAGAACGGCGTGTGACGGCCGCCTTCGTCCTTGCTCAGCACATACACCTCGGCGGTGAAGTGCACGTGCGGCTTGATCGAACCGGGCTTGCACAGCACCTGGCCGCGCTCGACGTCTTCGCGCTTGGTGCCGCGCAGCAGCACACCCACGTTGTCGCCAGCTTGACCTTGGTCCAGCAGCTTGCGGAACATTTCCACGCCGGTGCAGGTGGTCTTGACGGTCGGGCGGATGCCGACGATCTCGATTTCCTCGCCGACCTTGATGATGCCGCGCTCGACGGCACCGGTCACCACCGTGCCGCGACCCGAGATCGAGAACACGTCTTCCACCGGCATCAGGAACGCGCCGTCGATGGCACGCTCGGGCGTCGGGATGTAGGTGTCCAGCGCGTCGGCCAGCTTCATGATGGCTTGCTCACCCAGCGGGCCCTTGTCGCCTTCCAGGGCGAGCTTGGCCGAGCCGTGGATGATGGGGGTGGCGTCGCCCGGGAATTCGTACTTGTCCAGCAGCTCGCGCACTTCCATTTCAACCAGCTCGAGCAGCTCGGCGTCGTCGACCATGTCGCACTTGTTCAGGAACACGATGATGTAGCCCACACCCACCTGGCGTGCCAGCAGGATGTGTTCACGGGTCTGGGGCATCGGGCCGTCGGCGGCCGAGCACACCAGGATGGCGCCGTCCATCTGGGCAGCGCCGGTGATCATGTTCTTCACATAGTCGGCGTGGCCGGGGCAGTCCACGTGCGCGTAGTGGCGGTTGGCCGTTTCGTACTCGACGTGCGCGGTGTTGATCGTGATGCCGCGGGCCTTTTCTTCAGGCGCCGCGTCGATCTGGTCGTACGCCTTGGCTTCGCCGCCGAACTTGGCCGACAGAACCGTTGCGATCGCCGCCGTCAGCGTGGTCTTGCCATGGTCGACGTGACCGATCGTGCCCACGTTCACGTGCGGCTTGGTGCGGGTGAATTTACCTTTTGCCATTTTCAATCCTTAGAAAGAGCAGTCCCGTGTATTGGTTTTATGTCTGCATCCGATTGCTGGTTCGCCCCGCACGGGAACAGGGCGGCACCGGATCGCAGACAGGAAGGGCCGCGCACTGCGCGGCCCCACATTCTTGAAACTTACTTGGCGCGAGAAGCGACGATCGCCTCGGCCACGTTGCGGGGAGCTTCCGCGTAGTGCTTGAACTCCATCGTGTACGTGGCGCGGCCTTGCGACATCGAACGCAGCGTGGTCGAGTAGCCGAACATTTCCGACAGCGGCACTTCAGCCTTGATGGCCTTGCCGCCACCCATCATGTCTTCCATGCCTTGCACCATGCCGCGACGGCTGGACAGATCGCCCATCACGTTGCCGGCGTAGTCTTCAGGCGTTTCGACTTCCACGGCCATCATCGGCTCGAGGATCACCGGGCTGGCCTTGCGGCAGCCTTCCTTGAAGCCGAAAATCGCAGCCATCTTGAACGCCATTTCGTTCGAGTCCACGTCGTGGTACGAACCAAAGTGCAGCGTGACCTTGACGTCGACGACCGGGTAGCCGGCCAGCACGCCCTGGTTCAGCGCCTCGATCACGCCCTTCTCGACCGCGGGAATGTACTCGCGAGGAACCACGCCGCCCTTGATGGCGTCGACGAACTCGAAACCCTTGCCCGGCTCTTGCGGCTCGACCTTGAGCACGACGTGGCCATACTGACCCTTACCGCCCGACTGGCGAACGAACTTGCCTTCAGCATCTTCGACGGTCTTGCGGATCGTTTCGCGGTAAGCCACCTGCGGCTTGCCCACGTTGGCTTCCACGCCGAACTCGCGCTTCATGCGGTCCACGATGATTTCCAGATGCAGTTCGCCCATGCCGGCGATGATGGTCTGGCCCGACTCTTCGTCGGTCTTCACGCGGAAGGACGGATCTTCCTGCGCCAGACGCTGCAATGCGATGCCCATCTTTTCCTGGTCGACCTTGGTCTTGGGCTCGACCGCTTGCGAGATCACCGATTCCGGGAACACCATGCGCTCGAGCGTCAGGATCGAGGTCGGATCGCACAAGGTTTCACCCGTGGTCACTTCCTTCAAACCAATGCAGGCGGCAATGTCGCCAGCGCGAATTTCGTTGACTTCCACGCGGTTGTTGGCGTGCATCTGCACGATCCGGCCAATGCGCTCTTTCTTGCCGCGCACCGGGTTGTAGACGCTGTCGCCCTTGGTCAACACGCCCGAATAGACGCGCACGAAGGTCAACTGGCCCACGAACGGGTCGGTCATCAGCTTGAACGCCAGCGCCGAGAACTTTTCGCTGTCGTCGGCCTTGCGGGTCGTCGGGACCTCGTCTTCATCCATGCCCTTGACCGGCGGAATGTCGGTCGGTGCGGGCATGTATTCGACGACGGCGTCGAGCATGGCTTGGACGCCCTTGTTCTTGAACGCCGAGCCGCACAGCATCGGCTGGATTTCGCCGGCGATGGTGCGCTGACGGATGCCGGCCTTGATCTCGAGTTCGGTCAGGGCCTCGCCCTCGAGGTACTTGTTCATCAGCTCTTCGCTCGACTCGGCAGCGGCCTCCACCAGCTTCTCGCGGTATTCGGCGCACACGTCGGCGAGGTCGGCAGGAATTTCACCGTACTTGAAGGTCACGCCCTTGTCGTCGTCCCAGATGATCGACTTCATCTTGACGAGGTCGACGATGCCTTGGAAGCGGTCTTCGGCGCCGATCGGGATCTGGATCACGACCGGGTTGGCCTTCAGGCGGTCGACCATCATCTGGCGCACGCGCAGGAAGTCGGCGCCGGTGCGGTCCATCTTGTTGACGAACGCGAGACGCGGAACCTTGTACTTGTTGGCCTGGCGCCAGACGGTTTCCGACTGGGGCTGCACGCCGCCGACGGCGTCGTACACCATCACGGCGCCGTCGAGCACCCGCATCGAGCGCTCGACTTCAATCGTGAAGTCCACGTGGCCGGGGGTGTCGATGATGTTGATGCGGTGTTCGTCGAACGTACCGGCCATGCCCTTCCAGAAGCAGGTGGTGGCAGCCGAGGTGATCGTGATGCCACGCTCCTGCTCCTGCTCCATCCAGTCCATCGTGGCAGCGCCGTCGTGCACTTCGCCGATCTTGTGGTTCACGCCCGTGTAAAAAAGGATGCGCTCGGTCGTCGTGGTTTTGCCAGCGTCGATGTGCGCCGAGATACCGATGTTGCGGTAGCGCTCGATAGGGGTATTGCGTGCCATGAAAATTTACTCCGTTAACGGATGAAAGCCCGCCCACCACACGGTAGGTCGGGCTTCCAGCCTGTCTGATTGAGGGACGGTCTTTTAGAAGCGGAAGTGGCTGAAGGCCTTGTTGGCCTCGGCCATGCGGTGCACTTCATCGCGCTTCTTCATGGCACCGCCACGGCCTTCCGTGGCTTCCATGAGTTCGTTGGCCAGACGCAGGGCCATCGACTTTTCGCCACGCTTGCGGGCGGCTTCCTTGATCCAGCGCATCGACAGCGCCAGACGGCGCACCGGGCGCACTTCGACAGGCACCTGGTAGTTCGCGCCACCGACGCGGCGCGACTTCACTTCGACCATCGGCTTCACATTGTTGATGGCCATCGTGAAGGCTTCCACCGGGTCCTTGCCCGGGTTCTTCTTCTCGATCTGCTCGAGCGCACCATAAATGATGCGTTCGGCCACAGCCTTCTTGCCGCCTTCCATGATCACGTTCATGAATTTGGACAGCTCGACATTGCCGAACTTCGGGTCCGGCAGGATTTCACGTTTGGGGACTTCGCGACGACGTGGCATGTTACTAACCTCTTTGCTTCAGTTGGCACCGTTTGCGGTACCGCGAGAGCCAACAAGAACTCTCACTTACTCGACCCGATAGTGGGTCACTTCGTTCGATGTGCCCGCCAAGGCAACCGAACACCGTTGAATCGACAGAAAGAAGGCTTAAGCCTTCTTGGGGCGCTTCGCGCCGTACTTGGAACGCGACTGCTTGCGGTCTTTCACGCCTTGCAAGTCGAGCGAACCGCGCACGATGTGGTAACGAACACCGGGCAAGTCCTTGACACGACCGCCACGAACCAGCACCACGCTGTGTTCCTGCAGGTTGTGGCCTTCGCCGCCGATGTAGGAGATGACTTCGAAACCGTTGGTCAGGCGCACCTTGGCGACCTTGCGCAGCGCGGAATTCGGCTTCTTAGGCGTCGTGGTGTAGACGCGGGTGCAGACACCGCGACGTTGCGGCGAGTTCTGCATGGCAGGGCTCTTCGAATTGATCTTCTCGACCGTTCGACCCTGACGCACCAGTTGATTGATGGTTGGCATGAATGAATAAGTCCCAAAACATCCCGGCACTGACCCTCATCGTGACATGAGGAACCGGGGAATGACGAAAACGTGAAACCCTTCGGAAATTTCCGAAAAGCCTGCGAGTATAGCAGGCCGCCCAGGTCTTGGGCGTTTTACTTGATCCAGAGACGGATGGCGTCCCAGGCCCGGCCCAGGATGCCGGCCTGCTCCACCGGCTCCAGCACCACCAGCGGCACCTCGGCGACCGGCTCGTCGCCCAGCAGGACCTTGAGCGAACCGACGGCCTGGTTCTTCGCGAACGGCGCCACCAGCGGGTCGGGGCGCGCGACCTGCGTCTTGATCTTGCTGGCCGAACCGGCCGGCACCGACACCACGATCGCCTCCGGACGGCCCAGCTTGACGGTGTCGACCTTGCCCTTCCACACCGCCGGCGTGGCCGCAGGCTGGTTGGCATCGAACAGCTTGACGGCGTCGAAGGCCGTGTAGCCCCAGTTCAGCAGTTTCTGCGATTCGTTGGCGCGCACGTTCTCGCTGGACGCACCCAGCACGATCGACAGCAGCCGGCGGCCACCGGCCAGGTTCGGGAAGTCGCGCTTGGCCGTCACGATCATGCAGTAGCCGGCGGCGTCGGTGTGGCCGGTCTTCAGGCCGTCGACGGTCGGGTCGCGGAACAGCAGCAGGTTGCGGTTGGTGTCGTTGGTCGACGGCGTACCCGGGTAGCGGTACTTCTTGATGGCGTAGTAGTGCACGTACTCCGGAAAGTCGTGCATCAGCCGCGTGGCCAGGATGCTCAGGTCGCGCGCCGTCGTGGTGTGGCCCGGCACCGTGAGGCCTTCGGGATTCTTGTACGCCGTGTTCTTCATGCCGAGGGCCTTGGCCTGCTCGTTCATGAGTTCGATGAAATGCTCGGCGGTACCGCCCACGCCCTCGGCGAGCGCCATGGTGGCGTCGTTGCCCGACTGGACGATCATCCCCTTGACGAGGTCGTCGACCGGCACCTGCATCTTCGGGTCGATGAACATGCGCGAGCCCGGCATCTTCCAGGCACGCGCGCTCACGGGCAGCGTCTGGGTGAGGTTGATCTTCTTGGATTTGAGCGCATCGAAGACCAGGTAGGCCGACATCAGCTTGGTCAGCGAGGCCGGCTCGACCGGGCTGTCGATGTCCTTCTGCGCCAGCATCTGGTTGGCCGTGACGTCGAGCAGGAGGTAGCTGCGGGCGGCGACTTCGGGCGGCACCGGCACCTGCGCCGAAGCCAGCAGGCAGAACGATGCGGCGGCGGCCAGCACCAGCGCGCGGAGCGCGTCAGAGATACGTGTCATGGGAGATGGGAAGACTGCAGATCAGGCCGCGCGCAGATGGCGGGCCACGAGATTTTTCAAGAGCGGCAATTGTCCGTGAAAGAAATGGCCGCCCCCGGGAACGACTGTGACAGGAAGTGACTGCGGGCGCGCCCAATCCATCACCGCCGACAGGGCCACCGTGTCGTCGGCCTCGCCGTGCACGACCAGTGTGCGCTCGAGCGCGCCCTCGGGCAGCGGCGGCGGCACGACGCGCGCCACGCTGGTCCCCACGAGCACCACCTGCTGCACCTCGCGCGCCGCCCACAGCGCCTGCAGCGCATTCACCGTCACGAAGCCGCCGAAGGAAAAGCCCGCCACGGCGACCGGCCCGTCGGGCGCAACCTGCGCCAGCACCGCCGCGAAGTCCTCGGTCTCGCCGCGCCCTTCGTCGTGCGTGCCTTCGCTGGCGCCAACGCCGCGGAAGTTGAAGCGCACCGCGGTCCAGCCGCTCGCCACGAAGGCGCGGGCCAGCGTCTGCACGACCTTGTTGTCCATGGTCCCGCCGAAGAGCGGGTGCGGATGGGCGATCACGGCGACGCCACGCGATGCGGCGCCGCCGGGCGGCAGGTCGCGCTGGGCGTCGATGACGCCCGCCGCGCCTTCCAGGCGAAGTTTCTCGGTCTGCGAATTCATCACGGATGCAGGGTCGGGTTCAGCGGCCCACGTCGGGCGGCAGCAACAAGCGTTCGACCACCTGCCCGTTCTTCAGGTGCGAATCGACGATCTCGTCGATGTCGTCCGCATCCACGAAGGTGTACCAGACCGCTTCCGGGTAGACGACCGCCACCGGCCCGCCGGCGCAGCGGTCGAGGCAACCCGCCTTGTTGACGCGCACCTTGCCGACACCGGCCAGGCCCGCCTCCTTCACCTTCGACTTGCAGCGGTCGAAGCCCTCCTGTGCGTTGTGCTTGGCGCAGGCGTCCTCGCCGTTCTTGCGTTCGTTCAGGCAGAAGAAGATGTGGCGTTCGTAGTAGCCGGGCATGCCGGACGTGCCGGCCGAGGTGGAAGAAGGCATCGACCGATTCTAGGTTTGGCGCGTGCGCCGCGACAGCGCCGCCAGCACGTAGCCCAGCGTCGCGAAGGGCCACAGCCAGCCCAGCCATTGCGCCAGCCCGTGGAAGCGGATGAAACGCCCCTGCTCCCAGGTGGCCAGCGTCTGCGCGAAATAGGCGCTCTCGGGCGCCTGGTTGAGCAGGCTCAGGTGCAGCACCAGTGCCACCAGCAGCAACGCGGCGCAGAGCCGCCGCGGCGCTCCGAGCAGCAGCACGCCCACGACCACCGCCGCGGCGATGCCGACCTGCACCGGCAGGCTCAGCCAGGCCCACGTGTGCTCCGGGCCCCAGCTCAGCGCCGCCGACAGCGCACTGGCCGCGACACCGGCCGCCAGGATCGCCGGCATCAGCAGCGCACGCCGCGCCACCGATCGTGTGACCAGAAAACCCAGCAGGCACGGCACCAGCGCGCCCAGCATGACGCACAGCAGCTCGACGGCCGGCACCAGCGGCTGCAGCTCGAATTCGCGCAGGGGCATCCAGTCGAGGAAGGGCGTGTCGATCAGCCACTCGGCGATCGCCGCCTCGAGCCGCTCGAACACCTGGCCCAGCCCGAAAGTCACCGCCGCCGGAAAGAGCAGCGCCACGGGCCAGAGCGCCAGCAGCACCAGACCACCGCGCGCGTCGTCGACGAACCAGTACGAGCGCGCGCGGCTCCATCGGGCCACCGCACCGATGCGCTCGAGGCCGGCGGCCAGCACCGCACCGGCGAAAGCGCCGAGCGCATTCAGGCCGAGGTCGACGTTCGACGGGATGCGTGCCGGCAGATAGCTCTGCAACGTTTCCATCGCGAAGGCGATCGCGCTGCCGGCCAGCCCGGCGCGCAGCACCGCCTGCCAGCCGCCGGCCTCCGCGCGCGTGCGCAGCACGGCCAGCGCCATGAGAAAACCCAGCGGGACATAGCCCGCCACGTTGATGCCGAAGTCGAACCCGGTCCAGTACTTGGGCCATGGCGCCCACAGGTAGGACCACGGCGCGATGCCCTGGTCGCGCCAGTCAGCGAACGGATAGAGGCTCGCGTAGACGATCAGTGCCGCATAGGCCAGTGCGAGCGGCAGCGCGGCGGACTTGTGCGGCGTGTTCACCGGGCGATGAGGACGGTGGGCCGTAACGCGTCAGAACGGCTTGACGACAACCAGCACGACGATGGCCAGCAGCAGCAGCACCGGCACTTCGTTGAACCACCGGTACCAGCGGTGGCTGCGCCGGTCGGTGCCGGCTGCGAGCTTGCGCAGGATCACGCCGCAGCCGTGGTGGTAGCCGATCACGACCAGCACCAGCGCCAGCTTGGCGTGCATCCAACCGTTGCCCGGACCACGTCCGATTCCGTAGCCCATCCACAGCCAGACGCCGAAGACCAGCGCCGGGACGGCCAGGAACGTGGTGAAACGCAGCAGCTTGCGCGCCATGAGCAGCAAGCGGGCGCGCTCGGCTTCCGAGCCGGGCGGCACCATGGCGAGATTCACGAAGATGCGCGGAAGATAGAAGAGCCCGGCAAACCAGCTGGCAATGAAGACGATGTGCAGCGATTTGATCCAGAGCATGGCGGCAGTTTAGAGCGTGCCGGCCCACCGGGCGGCGGGTACCACGCGGCGCAGAACCGGACAAAAAAAAGCCCGGCGTTAGAAACGCCGGGCTGGGAAGCCCTTTTGCTGTCACACATCAAGGCACCCGCTCAGGGAGGAAAAGCGGGGAGCGGCAAGCCGCCCGAGATGGAATTTAACAAAGCAAAATCACCGTATCAAGCAAATGGTTAACTTTTTCTGACATTTGCACACTTTGCCCGACAGGACGGCCCGGCCCGCCCGCCCGCCCGCCCGCCGCCCGCTCTCCGCCAACGCTGGCACAGCGACGGGTAAGGCACATCGTGCACAATTTTCCACATGACCCTCCCCGCCCCCTTCCCCGCCGGCCGGCCGCGCCGCCTTCGCCGTGACAGCTTCACGCGCAATCTGGTCCGCGAGCACGCGCTCACCGCGCACGACCTGATCTATCCCGTGTTCGTGCAGGAAGGGCAGAACAAGCGCGATGCGGTGGCCTCGATGCCGGGCGTCGAGCGCTTCAGCCTCGACACCCTGCTGCCGGTGGCCGAGGAATGCGTGGCACTGGGCATCCCGGTGATGGCGCTGTTCCCGGTGATCGACGGGTCGCGGAAGACCCCGGCCGGCGACGAAGCCTTCAATCCCGACGGTCTGATCCCACGCGTCGTGGCGGCGCTGAAAGCACGCTTTCCCGAACTGGGCGTGATGACCGACGTGGCGCTCGACCCCTACACCAGCCACGGCCAGGACGGCCTGCTCGACGACACCGGCTACGTGCTCAACGACGTGACGGTCGAGGTGCTGGTGAAGCAGGCGCTGACGCAGGCCGAGGCCGGCGTCGACATCGTCGCGCCCAGCGACATGATGGACGGCCGCATCGGCGCGGTGCGCGACGCGCTCGAGGCCCATGGCCACATCCACACGCGGATCATGGCGTACAGCGCCAAGTACGCGAGCGCCTTTTACGGCCCGTTCCGCGACGCGGTCGGCTCCGCCAGCAACCTCGGCAAGAGCAACAAGAAGGTCTACCAGATGGACCCGGGCAACAGCGATGAGGCCCTGCGCGAAGTCGGCATCGACATCGCCGAAGGCGCCGACATGGTGATGGTCAAGCCCGGCATGCCCTACCTGGACATCGTGCGCCGGGTGAAGGACGAGTTCCGCGTGCCCACCTTCGCCTACCAGGTGAGCGGCGAGTACGCGATGCTCAAGGCCGCCGCGCAGAACGGCTGGCTCGACCACGATGCGGTGATGCTCGAAAGCCTGCTGGCCTTCAAGCGCGCGGGCGCCGATGGGGTGCTGACCTATTTCGCGCGCGACGCCGCCCGGCTTCTGAAACAGCAGCGCTGAAGCCACCCTTCCCGTGCGAATTTTCGAGATCACCGGCTCGCAGGTCGCCGAGCACGACGCCCTGGCCCCGCTGACGCTGCCCGGCGCCTGCCAGAACGGCTACCTGTGGCTCTCGCTCACGCGCGACGAGTTCCGTGCGTCGCTCGCCGATGTGCAAGGCATCCTGCAGACGCTGTGCGGCACGCAGCTGGTCGACCTGCACGTGAGCGACCTGCTCAACGACCAGTTGCCCTCGCACTACGACTACACCTCGCAGTACGACGTGCTCGTGTTCCGCCGACTGGCTGCTGCGGCCCAGCGTGCCGTGCCGTCGGCCGGCGAAGCGCCGACGGCACGCAGCGGCCCGCCCGTGCTTCGCCGGGTCGACACCCGGCCGGTCGGGTTCGCGGTGTTCGATCGGGTGCTGGTGTCGGTGCATCCGGAAGACGGCGCGGTGCGCGACGTCTACGCGGCCAAGCTGATGGCCGCCGCACGCAGCGACCGCGGCGACGCCGCAGCACCGGCCCTCGACGTGCGCGCCACCAGTGCGCGCGTTCCCACCGGCCCGGCCGACCTGATGTTGCGCGTGCTGAACCAGATCGTCGACGCGTACCTCGACCTGCGGCGCGAACTGACGCGCCAGCTCGACCACTGGCAGGCCGAGCTGATCGATCCGCGCAGCCGCTTCACCAATTGGGGCGCACTGATGGATGCGCGCCAGTCGCTGCACCACCTCGACGAGATCTGCGAAGACCAGCGTTCGGCCGTGCAGGACTGGATCGACGCGATGGAAACGCTGCCGACGCCCGAACTGCCCGCCGACATACGAGAGCGCGAACTGATCATGGTGCGCAGCCGCGACGTGCTCGAGCACATCGAGCGCGTGGTTCACCACGTGCGCCGGCTGGAGCAGAACGCCGAGACCGCCGTGCAGATGCACTTCAGCGTGCAGAGCCACCGCGCCAACGACATCATGCGGGTGCTGACGGTGCTCACCGCCATCTTCCTGCCGCTCAACCTGATCGCCGGCATCTTCGGGATGAACTTCGAATTCATCCCGCTGGTGCACAAGGCCGACGGCTTCTGGATCGCGATGGGCTCGATGGGCTTCATCGCGGTGGCACTGGTCGTGCTGTTCTGGCGCAAGCGCTACCTGGCGCGCACCGCCCGCTGAGCCCGCACGCAAAAAGGCCGGGCGGTGCGACGCACCGTCCGGCCTTTTTGTCGAAGGTCTGAATCAACCACGGCCGCTGGGTGCGGCCGCAGCGATCACAGGCCGGCGCGCTTGGTTGCCAGCGAACCGTTCGTGTACTCGGCAGGCACCGTGCTGTTCACGAAGGACTTGCGGTCCAGGTTCTGGTTGGCGGCATTGGCGGCTGCCACGGCTTCGGCAGCGACGGCCGAGCGGCTGGCGGGCGACGGCAGGGCCGGCGCCACCTTCGAGCTGCGGTTGATGTTCTGGTCGGGTGCGTTCGCAGCGGCGACGGCTTCTGCGTCGACAGCGGCACGGCTCTTGACCGACACCACTTGCTGGACGCCGCTATAGGTTTCGGCCTGGGCGCCGGCGGCGGCGAGAAGGGTCAGGGCAGCAGCGGCGATGATTTGAGCGGTCTTCATGGGTCGTTTCCTCGGATGTTGTTCAAAGATCGGGCTGGCTTCTGGCGGCTGGCCCGTGGGACGAATTCTCGAAGGAAAATGCGGGGCAAGCCTTGAGAAAAATGAACCACGGTGTTCATGAATACGAAACAATCGGACGCGCTGCATCCCAGCCTTTACCCCGCACACCATGGACAGCTTCGACCTTCTGAAGACCTTCCGCGAAGTCGCGACACTCGGTAGCTTTTCGCGTGCGGCCAAGCGGCTCGACATGTCGAAGGCGACCGTCAGCAAGTACGTCGCCGAACTCGAGACACGCTTCGGCGTGCGGCTGCTCAACCGCTCGACGCGCTCGGTGAGCCTGACCGACGCCGGCGCGTTGCTGCTCGAACGCAGCACGCCCGTGATGGAGATGGTGGCGCTCACGCAGGCCGAGATCCAGGAGCACGCGAGCCGGCCCACCGGCCGCCTGCGCATCTCGGCCCCGCACGGCATGGGCCAGGGCGACCTGCCCACGCTGCTGGCGCAGTTCATGGGCTACTACCCCGACGTCAGCATCAGCCTGCACCTGAGCAACCGCACGGTCGACATGGCCGAGGAAGCGATCGACGTCGCCTTGCGCTTCGGGCCCATCGCCGACGACAACCTGATCGTGCGCAAGCTGCTGCAGATGCCGCTGGTGGTGTGTGCGTCGCCGCTGTACTGGAAGAAGCACGGCATGCCCGAGCACCCGTCCGATCTGGCCGGCCACGACGCCTTGACGCATTCGCGCCTGGGCACGCATCCGCAATGGCGCTTCGATGTGGAAGGCAAGCCGCTGGACGTGTCGGTCAAGAGCCGCATGGACGCCACCGAGGCCGGGCCGCTGATCGAGGTGGCGCTGCACGGCTTCGGCGTGATCTACATGCCGGCGCTGCTGGTGCAGCCGCACATCGACCGCGGCGAACTGGTGCCGGCGCTCCAGCCCTATGTGCGCAGCGACATGTGGCTGTCGGCCGCGTACCTGCAACGGCGCCACAACAGCGCCGCGCTGAAGGCCCTGCTCGACTTCCTGCAGACCCGCATCGGGGCCCGCGCCAAGGCGGTCAAGAAATAAGCATCAACCGATGTGCTTGGCGAAGAAGGCCAGGGTGCGTTCCTTCGCCAGCGTGGCGGCAGCCGCGTCGTACGAGCCGCGCTGGTCGCAGTTGAAGCCGTGATCGGCTTCGTAGATGTGCACCTCGACTTCCGGCTGCGCCTTCTTGAAGGCCTCGACCGACTCGAGCGAGATCCAGTGGTCCTTGCTGCCGAAGTGCGCGAGCACCGGCACCTTCGGGCTGCGGGCCGATTCCTCGGGCGTGGTCATGCCGCCGCCGTAGTAGGGTGCGGCTGCCGCGATGCCCGAGACCTCCGCGGCCGAGCGCCAGGTCAGCAGGCCGCCCCAGCAGTAGCCGACGATGCCGACCTTGCCCGCCTTCGCGGCGTACGCGACCGCCGCCTGCACGTCCTGCAGCACGCCGGGCGCGGGCAGCGCCTCGACCGCGGCCTTGAGCGCCGAGCCGGCCTGCATGTCGTCGCCGGTGTAGCCGAGTTCGACGCCGGGCTTCACGCGGTGGAAGGTCGCCGGTGCCACGGCCAGGTAGCCCGCGGCCGCATAGCCGTCGGCCACCGAGCGGATGTGCGAGTTGACGCCGAAGATCTCCTGCAGCACGACGATGGCGCCCTTGGGCTGACCCGCGGGTTCCGCCACGTAGGCGGGGAAGGTGAAGCCGTCTTTGGCGATGAGATCGATGAATTGACCCATGGTCGTTGCTCCTGTTGGATTGAGGGAATCAGTGGGTCTTGCCTTGCAGCGCGCGTTCGACGAAGTGGAGCCGGTCCTGGCCCCAGAACAGTTCGCCGTCGATCGCGTACGTGGGGGCGCCGAACACCTGCGCGTCGATGGCTTCCTGCGTGAAGGCCTCGTAGCGCTCCTGCACGGCCTGGCTCTGCGACTGCTCGACCCGCTGGCTCGGCAGGCCGCATTCGACGGCGATCGCCGACAGCACCTTCGGGTCGGCGATGTTGCGCTCCTGCACCCACACGGCCGCGAAGATCGCGCCGCAGACCTGCATCGCCGCGTCGACGCCGTCCTGCATGTCGACCGCGATGATGAGCTTGGACGCATCGTCGCCCGACACCGGGAAAAAGCGCGGCTTGACGTTCATCGGCAGGCCCAGGTGCTGCGAGAAGCGCGCCATCTCGACCAGTCGGTAGGCCTGGCGCTGCGGCGCACGCTTGCCCAGCGGCAGGCCGCCCGAGACCGGAAACACCGCGCCGAAGTCGACCGGCCGCACCCGCACGGTGGCGCCGGCTGCGTTCGCGATGGCGGCGAAGCGGTCGTGTCCGAGGTAGGTCCAGGGACTCTGCGGGGTGAAGTAATAGTCGACGGTACGGGGCATGGATGTCTCCAGGAAGGCGGCGATGATGTAATCGCGCCGGGGCGCTTTTTTAACCCACGCACGGCTTTCGTGCAGGAGGCGGGAATTGAACCAGCAGATCCTTCTGATCACGGGCGGCGGTCGCGGCATCGGTGCTGCCGTTGCCCTGCTCGCCGCACGTCGCGGCTATGCCGTGGCGGTCAACTACGCGAGCAACTCGCTGGCCGCCGACGACGTGGTCCGCACCATCCGCTCTGCCGGCGGCACCGCCATCGCCGTGCAGGCCGACGTGGGCGACGAAGCCCAGGTGCTGGCGATGTTCGAGACCGTCGACGCCAAGCTCGGCCGGCTCACCGCGCTGGTCAACAACGCCGGCGTGGTCGATGTGCAGGCCCGCGTCGACGAGATGAGCGTGGCCCGGCTCGAACGGATGTTCCGCATCAACGTGATCGGCAGCTTCGTCTGCGCCCGCGAAGCGGTGCGGCGCATGAGCACCAAACATGGCGGCAGCGGCGGTGCCATCGTCAACATCTCCAGCGCGGCGTCGCGGCTCGGCTCGCCCGGCTTGTATGTCGACTACGCTGCCAGCAAGGGCGCGATCGACACCTTCACCGTCGGCCTCGCCAAGGAAGTGGCCGACGAAGGCATCCGCGTGAACGCGGTGCGCCCCGGCCTGATCGCCACCGACATCCACGCCTCCGGCGGCATGCCCGAGCGCGCCGCCGCGCTGGCACCCAGCGTGCCGATGAAGCGCGTCGGCAACGCCGAGGAGATCGCCGGCGCCGTGCTGTGGCTGCTCTCGCCGGAGGCCAGCTACACCACCATGGCACTGGTCGACGTCAGCGGGGGACGCTGATGGCCAGTCCCACGATGGACCTGATCAAGCCGCTGATCACGCTGCTGGCCATCGTGAACCCGCTGGCCATCGTCCCCTTCTTCATCCACTACACGCAGGAATACAACGAGCGCCAACGGCGCCGCACCGCGTGGATCTCGGCCTTCAGCGCCTTCGTGGTGATCGCCATCAGCGCGCTGCTCGGCCTGCAGCTGCTCGGCTTCTTCGGCATCTCGATCGCCAGCTTCCAGGTCGGCGGCGGCATGCTGCTGCTCATCAGCTCGCTCAACATGCTCAACGCGCAGCCGGCCGAGGCCAAGACCAACAAGGAAGAGATCCGCGCGACCGAGGTCAAGGCCTCGCTGGGCGCATCGATCGCCGTCGTGCCGCTGACCATCCCGCTGCTGACCGGGCCGGCCACCATGTCGACGGTGGTGATCTACGCCGAGAAGACGCAGCACCTCTGGGAGCTGGCCGTGCTGGTCGGCTACGGCGTGGTGATCGGGCTGGCGACCGGCATCGCCTTCTCGCTGGCCGAACCGATCGCGCGGGTGCTGGGCAAGACCGGCATCAACGTGATGACGCGGCTGATGGGCCTGATCCTCGCCGCGCTGGCGGTCGAGGTGATGGCCGACGGGCTGGGCAAGCTGTTCCCGATCCTCGGGCGCTAGCCGCCGCGCGGCGCATCGGCGTCAACGGACCTGGTCGAGCCAGGCCACCAGCTCGGCGATGGCCGCATCGCTGGCCGCGGCCAGCGCCCGCACGCCGCCGGACGCATCGGCCGTGGGCGCCGGGCGCCGCACCATGAAGCTGCGCTGCGCCAGCACGCTGTCGCCGCCGGCGCTGCTCTGGATCAGCGTGGCGCGCAGCCGCACCAGGCCATCGCTCTGCGCCGGCGCCTCGAAATAGTGGCTGAACTCGTCGAGCGACACGCGCAGCGTGCGTGGCACGCGGCCGGCCGTGCGCGCCAGCGTCGCGCTCTCTTCGCGGCTGAGCACCGTGCGGCGCTGGGCCAGGGCTTCGCGCAGGCGCTGGTAGACCAGCTGGTTGGGGGCCACGCTCCAGCGCGACTGGCCGTAGGGCCGCAGTTCATTCGGGTCGGCGTAGGCCAGGCGGTAGAGGATCTGCGTGCCTTCGAGGCGCGCGCTCGCGTCGACCTCGGCCAGCGCCAGCGTCGGCAGCGGTGCCGCGTCGGCCGACGCGGGTGCGGCCAGCACCGGGCCGAAGTCGTAGAGCATGGCGCGCGCGGGGCGGTCGGGCAGCGCGCTGCAGCCCGCCAGCACGACGGCAACGAGCACGGCCGCGCAGGCCGGCAGAAGGGAACGTGTGGGCATGGTCATCACCTCGAAGGACGTGCGGCCGCGGCCGGTGCGGAAAAGCCCGGCTCGCCCGGGCCGGCGACGGCACCGCCGTTGCCGAACAACAGCGACTGCGGGTTGTCGTTGATGCCATCGGCCGCACGACCGAGGCGGCGCACTGCGCCCGCCGTGTCGTCGGCCACGCGGTTGATCCGCGGCAGCGTCGCCATGTTGAAGCTGTCCACCGCCTGCGACAGCGCCTTGGTGCCGTCGCCCAGCCGGTCGATCGGGCCGTCGGGCGCGTTGAGCCGGTTGGCGGTCGTGTTCAGGTTGTTGGCCACGCGCGAGATGTCGCCGGCGGCCGTCTTGACGCTGCCCATCGTGTCGCGCGTGCGGTCGATCAGCGGCGGCAACGCGGTGAGCGCGGGGTTCAGGCCCGTCTTGACGGTGTTGTCGAGCTGCTTGGTCAGCTGGTTCGCGCTCGCCGCGGCCTGCGCGATGTTCTCCAGCGCGTCGGCGATGCGCTTCTGGTTGGTGTCGTCCAGCAGCGTGTTGACCCGGCTCGTGACCTGCTCGACCTGTTTGAGGATCACCTCGCCGCGGTCCTGCAGCTGTGCCAGCACCGAGGGCTTGAGCGGGATGCGCGGCGGGTTGGCCTCGTCGGGCGCCAGCGCCACCTGCGACTCGCCCTTGTCGTCGATCGCGATGAAGGCCAGGCCGGTCACGCCCTGGTAGCTCAGCGTGGCGAAGCTCGACTGCGTCAGCGGCACGCGCTGATCGACGGTGATGCGCACCCGCACGTTCCCTTTGACCTTCGGATCGAAGTCGATGGCCGTGACCTTGCCCACCGCGATGCCGCGGTAGCGCACCATCGCCTGCGGCTGCAGGCCGCTCACCGCGTCGCGGGTCGAGAGTTCGTAGGTGTTGCGCACCGTGTCGTCGCGCGTGAGCCAGACCACCAACGCGACGAGCACGGCGACCAGGCCGAGCACGAAGGCGCCGGCGGCGAGGGCATGGGCCTTGTTTTCCATGGGGTCTACCTTTCGGCCGGCGCATCGCCGGCGGGGGTGTCGTGCAGGGCTTCCACGGCGCGCTTTCCGCGCCCGCCCAGAAAGTAGTCGTGGATGAACGGGTGCTCGTAGGCCATCACCTCACGCGGCCGCCCCGAGACGATGACGCGCTGGTCGGCCAGCACCGCGATGCGCGTGGAGAGGTCGAACAGCGTGTCCAGGTCGTGCGTGACCATCACCACCGTCAGGCCCAGCTCGCGGTGCAGGCTGCGCAGCAGGTCGCAGAAGCTGTCGGAAGCGGCGGGGTCGAGGCCGGCGGTCGGCTCGTCGAGCAGCAGCAGCGGCGCGTCCATGATGAGCGCGCGCGCCAGGGCCACGCGCTTGATCATGCCGCCCGACAGGTCCGACGGGCTGCGGTTGGCATGCTCGGGCTTCAGGCCCACCATCTGCAGCTTGACCAGCGCTGCGTCGCGGATCAGGTCGTCGGGCAGCAGGCGCAGTTCGCGCAGCGGGAAGGCGATGTTCTCGAGCACGCTGAAGGCCGAGAACAGCGCGCCGTGCTGGAACAGCATGCCGACCTTCGCCGCATCGCGCGCGCCCAGCTGGCCCGGCCGCTGGCCGAGCACCGTCACTTCGCCGCGCGTCGGATGTTCGAGCCCGAGGATCTGGCGCAGCAGCACCGTCTTGCCGGTGCCCGAGCCACCGACCAGCGACAGCACCTCGCCGCGGCGGATCGACAGGTCGAGGTCGCGGTGCACCACCTGCTCGCCGTCGGGCGACTTGAAGGTCGTCCACAGCTTGCGGATGTCGACCACCACCGGCGCGTCGGCTGCGGGCACGTCGATCATCGGAAGCCCACGCTGCGGAACAACACGGCGAACAGCGCGTCGACCAGGATCACGACGGTGATCGAGGTCACGACCGACGAGGTCGTGCCGCGCCCCAGGCTCTCGGTGTTGGGTTGGACCTTCATGCCGAAGTAGCAGCCCACCAGCGCGATGAGGATGCCGAACACCGCCGACTTGCCGAGGGACAGCCACAGGTTCGACAGCGGCACCGCGCGCGGCAGCGCCTGCATGAAGTACGCAGGCGACAGGTCGAGCGTGAGGTTGGCCGCGACCATGCCGCCGGCGAGCGCCGCCATCGACGTCCACATGCTGATGAGCGGCATGGCGATGGCCAGCGCCAGCACCCGCGGCATCACCAGCCGGTAGCCGTGCGGGATGCCCATGACGCGCATGGCGTCGAGTTCCTCGGTCACCCGCATCACGCCGATCTGCGCCGTGATGGCCGAGCCCGAGCGGCCGGCCACCAGCACCGCAGCCAGCACCGGCCCGAGTTCGCGGATCAGCGACAGGCCCAGGATGTTGACCATGAAGGCCTCCGCACCGAAGTTGCGCAACTGGTTCGACATGAGATAGGCCAGCACCACGCCGATCAACGCCCCCACCAGCGCGGTGATCGGCAGCGCGGTGGTGCCGAATTGGTAGAGCTGCCCCGACAGGTCGCGCCAGGGCGCGCGGTGCGGTGCGCGGACCAAGGTGCCGATGTCCAGCACGAGCTGGCCGATCATCCGCAGGAGGTCGCGCGCCACCGCGAGGGCGCGCGGGCCGTGGTGGGCATAGGCCTTGAGACGATCGGCCAGCGTGGGACTGGCCTCGGGCGGCGGCGCGCAAGTGAACGTCGCCACGTGCTCGAGCACCGCCTTGTGCGGCGGGTCCATCTCGATGCGTTGGGGCCAGGCACCACCCCAGTGCTTCCACAGCACCTGGGCGCCGATGTGGTCGAGCTGCTCGATGGGACGCAGGTCCCAGGCGACATCGCCGTTCGGCAGCGCGTGCAGGCTGTCGGCGAGGACGGTCCAGTCCCGGCGCGACGAGAAGGCCAGGGCCGTCCACTGGCCTTCCGCCACCACCGCGCCTTCCCCGCCGCGCGCCACGCGGGGCGGTGCACGCACCGGCTCGTTCGGCGCAGCGGCGAGCGTGGTGGGCGCAGTGTTCGGCGCAGGCAGTGGCATGGAGGCAGTCTGTTCCGGGAGGCTCGTTGGTGGTGGCGCGTCATCCTAACCGGAGGGTATGACGCGCCCGTCAAGGGTCGACGCCGAAACCGTCGGCCAGCGAGGTGCGCAGCCAGGCGACGAAGGCCGCCACCGCGCGCGGCACATGGCTCGCGTAGGGGCGAATGGCATACAGGCGCTCCCCGAAGGCACCGACCGGCGTCCACTGCGGCAGCACCTCGACCAGCTTGCCCGCGCGCAGCGCCGCCTGCGCGCTGAAGTCCGGCAGCAGCGCGATGCCCAGCCCCGCCAGGGCCGCGTCGCGCAGCGCCTCGCTGTTGTTGGCGGCCAGCGGGCCCGACACCGGCACCGTGACGCGCTGGCCATCGCTGCCCGCACTCCCCGCGCGGCCGGCGCGCCGCTCCAGGTGCCAGGTCGGCGTGTCCTGCGCCCGCGGGTAGTGCAGGCAGTCGTGCGCGGCCAGCGCGGCCGGCGAATCGGGCGTGCCGCGGCGGCGCAGGTAGCCGCGGCTGGCCGCCAGCACCGAGCGGGTCGGGCACAGCACCCAGGCGACGTGCGTGTCCGGCGGCGCGGCGGTGTGGCGGATCGCGAGGTCGAAGCCCTCCATCGCCAGCGAGCTGAGCCGGTCCGACAGGTCGAGCTCGATGCGCACCTCGGGGTAGGTGCGCAGGAAGTCCGCCAGCCGCGGCACCAGCTGCTGGCGCGCGAAGGCGACCGGCGCCGTCACGCGCACCCGCCCACGCGGCACGCCGGCCAGGTCGCGCACGCCGGCGAAGCTGTGGGCAATCTGCTCGAAGTTCGGGCGCATCTCGTCGACCAGCCGCTGCCCGGCTTCGGTGAGCCGCACGCTGCGCGTGGTGCGCTGCACCAGCGGCACGCCCGCCGCCTGTTCCAGCTCGGCGATGCGCTGGCTCATCGCCGCCTTGCTCACGCCCAGGCGCTGCGCCGCGGCCGTGTAGCTGCCCTGCTGCGCCAGCACGGTGAGCGCGTGCAGGTGGGTCCAGAGCGCTTCGATCTTTCGGGAGTCCATGGCTCGATTGTTCACCATATCGAACAATCAGTTAAGCCGGAGGCGGCTTGGCGCCAGGGTGCCGCGTGCCTAAACTGCCCGCATCCCTCCTCGCACACGAGACACCACCATGACCATCGCCTCCATCGACCACTACATCCACGGCCGCGCCGTGGCCAACGGATCCGGCCGCAGCCAGGACGTGACCAACCCCGCCAGCGGCAAGGTCACCGGCAAGGTCGGCCTGGCCGACAAGGCGGCGGTCGACGCCGCCGTGGCAGCCGCGCAAGCCGCCTTCCCGGCCTGGGCCGACACGCCGCCGATCCGCCGCGCCCGCGTGATGTTCAAGTTCCTGCAATTGCTCAACGAGCACAAGGACGAACTGGCCCACCTGATCACCGCCGAGCACGGCAAGGTCTTCACCGACGCACAGGGCGAGGTCAGCCGCGGCATCGACATCGTCGAGTTCGCCTGCGGCATTCCGCAGCTGCTCAAGGGCGACTTCACCGACCAGGTGAGCACGGGCATCGACAACTGGACGCTGCGCCAGCCGCTTGGCGTGGTCGCCGGCATCACGCCGTTCAACTTCCCGGTGATGGTGCCGATGTGGATGTTCCCGGTGGCCATCGCCGCGGGCAACACCTTCATCCTGAAGCCGAGCCCGACCGACCCGAGCGCCTCGCTGAAGATGGCCGAGCTGCTGAAGCAGGCCGGCCTGCCGGACGGCGTGTTCAACGTGGTGCAGGGCGACAAGGTCGCAGTCGATGCGCTGCTCGAGCACCCCGACGTCAAGGCCGTGAGCTTCGTCGGCTCCACCCCGATCGCCAACTACATCTACGAGACCGGCGCCCGCCACGGCAAGCGCGTGCAGGCCCTGGGCGGCGCGAAGAACCACATGGTCGTGATGCCCGACGCCGATATCGACCAGGCGGTCGATGCGCTGATCGGCGCGGGCTACGGCTCGGCCGGCGAGCGCTGCATGGCGATCTCGGTGGCGGTGCTGGTGGGCGACGTGGCCGACCGCCTGCTGCCCAAGCTGATCGAGCGCACCAAGACGCTGAAGGTGCTCGACGGCGAGAACCTGGACGCCGAGATGGGCCCGATCGTCACGCGTGCCGCGCATGAACGCATCACCGGCTATATCGACCTGGGCGTGACGGAAGGCGCCAAGCTGCTGGTCGACGGCCGCCAGTTCGACGGCGCCAAGGCCGGCACCGGTTGCGACGACGGCTACTGGATGGGCGGCACGCTGTTCGACCATGTCACGCCCGAGATGCGCATCTACAAGGAAGAGATCTTCGGCCCGGTGCTGGGTTGCGTGCGCGTCGGCGACCTGAAGGAAGCGGTGGACCTCATCAACGCGCACGAGTTCGGCAACGGTGTGTCGTGCTTCACCCGCGACGGCAACGTGGCGCGCGAGTTCGGCCGCCGCATCCAGGTCGGCATGGTCGGCATCAACGTCCCAATCCCGGTGCCGATGGCGTGGCACGGTTTCGGCGGCTGGAAGCGTTCGCTGTTCGGCGACATGCACGCGTATGGCGAAGAAGGCGTGCGCTTCTATACGAAGCAGAAGTCGATCATGCAGCGCTGGCCGGAGAGCATCGGCAAGGGTGCTGAGTTCGTGATGCCGACGGCGAAGTAACTCGACGGCTTCCATGTAAAACGCCGCGGGCCTTTGTTGGTCCGCGGCGTTTTCCTTTGGGGCGCCGATGTTCAGGGTGGGCTCGAGGGCGATGGGTGACTCCTTCCGCTCATGTCCCCCGGCTTCGCCTCCTCCTTTACTTCACTGCAGGAGTCACCCACCACCCTCGGCCTGGACGCGCTGTGTCGTGCAGCGTGATCAACCACCGCCGTCACTAGGCTCAGGTCGGTGCGGTGTACTGCGCAGTGAGGTAAAGGAGGAGACCGCAGGCCGGGGGACACGAACGGAGCAGTGCACCGCGTCGGCATGAGCCCGGCGCGCGGCGTCTCAGCAAGTTCAAGCCCCGGTCACATGCACCCCAGGCCGCAGCCCCGCGTTCCACTTGCCGCCAATGGCCCGCTCGATCTGCGCCGCCAGTTGCAGCAGCAGCCCGTCATTCGCCTGACGCGCCTGCGCCTGGATGCCCAGCGGCAATCCGTTCTCCTGCGCGGCCAGCGGCAGCGAGATGCCCGGCATGCCGCACAGGTTGGCGAGCGGCGTGTATGCGAAGTTCTGCCACAGGTTGGCGAACCAGTCGTAGACCGATGGCGTGTCGCTGGTGGTGAGGTACTCCGGCGTGCCGACCTTGACCGTCGGCAGCGCGGTGATCGGCGTGAGGATGATGTCCCAGTCCTCGAAGAAATTTCCGAAGGCGCGCGAGGTGGTGTTGAACACCGCCTGCATCTTCGAGCGCTCGGTGTACGAGGTGTCGAGGCCGGCTTCCCAGATCTTGATGTTGATCGGCTCCAGCAGCTCGGCCGGCGGGCGCTCGTGGCCCAGGCGCGCGATCTGGCCGGCGATGACCTGCGCGAAGTTGCTGATGTAGCAGGTCGTCTGCGCCGCGAAGGCGGTCTGGAAGTCGACCTTCGGCAGCGCCCATTCGACATGGTGGCCCAGTCCTTCGAGGAAGCGGCCGACGCGCTCCAGTTCGGCCACGAAATGCGGCGTGGCGCGGTAGTCGCCCCACTCGTGCGACAGCGCGATGCGCAGGCGGCCCGGGTCCTTCTTGATGAGTTCGCTGTACGGCTCGGCCGGCGACCAGAAGGGCATGAACTCGCCGGGCGCGCCGCCGCGGCACTGGTCGACGAAGGCTGCGGTGTCGCGCACCGTGCGGCTGTGGCAGCCCTGGATCGAGACGAGGCCGGACAGGTCCGACAGGTTCGGTGCGAGCGAGAACACGCCGCGCGACACCTTCAGCCCGATGTTGCCGTTGGCCCCGGCCGGGATGCGGATCGAGCCGCCGCCGTCGGTGGCATGTGACATCGGCAGCACGCCCGCCGCCACGATGGCCGCCGTGCCGGCCGACGAGCCGTAGGTGGTGTAGGCCGTGTCCCACGGGTTGCGCGTCGTGTAGAGCGTGTTCTCCGCCGAGCTGCACACGCCGAACTCGGGCGTGGTGGTGCGGCCCATGATGTTCAGGCCCGCCTGACGGATCTTGCCGGTGAGGAAGCTGTCCTCGGCCGGACGGTGGCCCTGCATCAGCAGCGAGCCGAATTCCTGCAGCCGGCCCTTGAGCGTCGGGCCCAGGTCCTTCATCAGGTAGGGCACGCCGGCGAAGGTGCCGTCGATGTTCGTTTCGTTGCCCACCGGGTCGGCCACCGCGTCGTCGAAGACCTCGACCACGGCATTCAGCGAGCCATCGACCTTGGCGATGGCCGCCTTCGCCTGCGCCGCCAGCTCAGCGGGGCTCACCTCGCCCTTGCGCACCCGTTCGGCCAGCGCCGTCGCATCGTGATCCGCCCATTCGGACCAGCTCATTGCCATCGTCATTTCAGTTTCCGTTTCTCTTCAGTTGTCGAATCAAGGCCAGCCCAGTCCCAGCCTCAGCACCATGAGCGTAGCCGTCCCGACCAGGATCGTCCCGGTCACGTCGTTTCGCCGAGCCAGCCAGTACAGCAATGCCGCGGCCACGGCGAACAGGCGCGCATCGCGCCAATCGGCCAGCAGGTGGCCGTTGCTCAGGAAGACCTCGGGCACGACCATGGCCAGCAGCGCTGCCACGGGCGCATGCCGCAGGCCTTGTAGCAGCCAGGCCGGCAAGCGCGGCTCGCTGTTGGACAGCAGGAAGAAGCTGCGCGTGAGCACCGTCACCGCCACCAGCGCGAGCACGGCCAGCCACGCATGCGTCGTGTACCACGACATCAGCGCACGCCCCAACGCTTGTCGGCCCACAGCCCCGCGACGAAGGCGGTGGCGATGGCCGCGACGACATTCAGCCCCATGGGCAGCGAGGCCGTGGCCAGCGCGACCGCGCCCGCCGCCAGCGCCGAGCAGCGCACTGCGCGGTCCGTGAGCATGGGCAGCGCCAATGCCAGCAGCGCCAGCACGCCGATGAAGCGCAGGCCCCACGCCGCCGGAATCGCGTCGGCCAGGAAGATGCCGGCGAGCGAGGCCACGTGCCAGGCGGCCCAGTTGGTAAGCGCCAGCCCCAGGAAGTAGCCCTGCTGCGCCGTCGTCGTGCGGCCGTCGGGCGCAGGCACGGGATAGCGCTGGACGAACTGCGCATACACCGGGTCGCCCGCCAGGTACGAGAACAGCACGCGATGGAACCGGCTGTGCCCGCCGAAGTAGCGACGCCAGTGCACGCTGAAGACGACGAAGCGCAGGTTGAGCACGCCCGCGGTCGCGGCGATCACCCACAGCGGCGCGCCCGCGGCGATCAGCGGCAGGCAGGCCAGCTGCGACGCGCTGGCGAAGACCAGCAGCGACACGCCCAGCACCAGGCCGAGACCGAGGCCGCTCTTGGCCATCGCCACGCCGGCGACCAGCCCCATGGCCACGGTGCCCAGCGCGGCGCCGGCGATGTCGCGCCGGCCGGCCGCGAAGGCGGCACGCCAGGCCGGGTCGGCCCGCGCCGTGCGCCAGGCGGCGACGCTCGGCAGGTTCATGCGCCAGCGAGTTCCGCGCGCGGCGCGGCGGCGAGCAGCCGGCGCGTGTAGTCCTCGGCCGGTGCGCCGAACACCCGGCCGGTCGCGCCCTCTTCCACGATGCGGCCCTGGCTCATCACGATCACGCGGTCGCACAGTTGGGCCGCGACGCGCAGGTCGTGCGTGATGAAGAGGATGCCCAGCCCGAGGTCGCGCTGGATCTCGCGCAGCAGGTCGAGGATCTGCGCCTGCACCGACACGTCGAGTGCCGACACCGCCTCGTCGGCCACCAGCACCTGCGGCTGGCAGGCGATGGCACGGGCGATCGCCAGGCGCTGGCGCTGACCACCGGAGAACTGGTGCGGGTAGCGGTCGAGCGCGGTGCGCGGCAGCTGGATGCGGTCCATCAGCTCTTCGGCGGTGCGGCGCGCATGCAGCCGGTCCATGCCGAAGTTCATCGCGCCTTCGACCATCGACGAGCCCACGGTGCGCCGCGGGTTGAGCGAACGGTTCGGGTCCTGGAACACCACCTGGATGCGCGAGCGCAGCGGGCGCAGTCGGCCTTCGGGCAGCGATTCGACCGCGGCATCGCCCCAGCGGATCGACCCCGCGCTGGGGTCGATCAGCCGGATCATGCAGCGCGCGAAGGTCGACTTGCCCGAGCCCGATTCGCCGACCACGCCCACCGTCTCGCCGCGGTGCACGGCGACGCTCGCATCGCGCAGCGCGTCGGTGTGCCTGGCGCGCCCCATCCAGTCGCGCCGCGTGTAGACCTTGCCGACGCCGGTGCCGACCAGCAGCGGCGCGCCGCCGGGCAGCGTGCGCGGCGCAGGCGGCGTCATGCCGGGCACGGCGTCGAGCAGCATGCGCGTGTACGCCTCGCGCGGCCGGCGCAGCACCTGTTCGCACGGGCCCTGCTCCACCAGCGCGCCGCGGTGCATCACCATCACGTCGTCGGCGATCTCGGCGACCACGCCCATGTCGTGCGTGATGAACAGCACCGCGCTGCCCTGCTCGGCCTGCAGTTCGGCGATGAGCTTGAGGATCTCGGCCTGGGTGGTCACGTCGAGCGCCGTGGTCGGCTCGTCGCAGATCAAGAGGCGCGGCTTCAGGATGATCGCCATCGCGATCACGATGCGCTGGCGCTGTCCACCGGAGAGCTGGTGCGGGAAACTCGCGAAGATGCGCGCCGGCTCGGGCAGGCGCACGCGCTCGAAGATTTCGAGGATGCGGGCCTTGCGCTGCGCGGCGTTCCAGTCGGTGTGCGTGCGCAGCAGCTCGTCGACCTGCTCGCCGCAGCCGAGCACCGGGTTGAGCGCGGTCATCGGCTCCTGGAACACCATGCCCATGACGGTGCCGCGCAGCTGGCGCAGGCGCTTGTCAGCGACGAAGCGGCCCTGGTCGACCAGCGTCTCGCCCGACAGCACCACATCACCCCGGGTGACCGTCAGCCCCTTGGCCAGCAGCCCCATCACAGTGGTGGCCAGCACCGACTTGCCGGAGCCGGATTCGCCGACGATGCAGAGCGTGCGCCCGGCTTCGATGCGCAGGTCGAGGCGCTCGATGGCGTGCGGACGGTCGGCGTCAGACGGCAGCGCGACCTGCAGGCCGCGCACTTCGAGGATGGTGTCGCGGGGCGTGGAATCGTTCGTGGCGTTCATGGCAGACAAGGAATGGGACGCTCAGACGCGCTTGGAGAATTTGGGGTCGAGCACGTCGCGCAGCCCGTCGCCCAGCAGGTTGATCGCCAGCACCGTCGGCACCAGGAACAGCGCGGGGAACAGCACGTTGCCGGGGCTCTGCGAGAACTGCACCCGGCCTTCGGCCATGATGTTTCCCCAGGTCGGCACGTCCGACGGCAGACCCAGGCCGAGGAAGCTCAGGATGGCCTCGGTCAGCACGGCCGATGCGGCGATGAAGGTGCCCTGCACAATCAGCGGCGCCAGCGCGTTGGGCAGGATGTCGCGCCACAGGATGGTGACGTCGGGCGTGGCCAGCGCACGCGCGGCCTCGACGAAGGGCTCGTCGCGCAGGCTCATCACCAGCGCGCGCACCAGCCGCGTGACGCGCGGCACCTCGGGCACCGCGATCGCGAGGATCACGGTCGACAGGTTGGCGCCCAGCATGGCCACCAGGGTGATCGCGAGCAGCACGGCGGGGATGGCCATGACGCCATCCATCACGCGCATCAGCACCGCGTCGACCGCGCGGAAATAACCGGCCAGCATGCCCAGCACGCAGCCGAAGGCGATGGCGACGAAGGCGGTGAACAGCCCGACCATCATCGACACACGGGTGCCGTACAGCACGCGGCTCCACACGTCGCGGCCCACGCTGTCGCTGCCCATCCAGAAGGTGTGGGCGATCTGGCTGCCGTCGGGCATCGTCACCTGGCCGGCGGTGCCGGCGTCGACCGAGATGAAGCTCGGGTCCATCGCCGACGGGTCGAAGGTGCCGAGCCAGGGCGCGCACACGCCCATCAGTGCCAGCACCACGAGCACGACGACGCCGCCACGCACGGCGCTGTTGCGCCAGAGTCTTTGGAGGTTGCTCATGATCAGTAACGGATGCGCGGGTCGAGGAAGAGATAACTGATGTCGACCAGCAGATTGACGCCGATGTAGACCAGCGCGAAGAACAGCACCACGCCCTGGAGCACCGGGAAGTCGCGGTTGAGCACCGCATCGACCGTGAGCTGGCCCAGGCCGGGAATGGCGAACACCGTCTCGGTGACGACCACGCCGCCGAGCAGCAGCGCGGCGCTCACGCCGATCACGGTGACCACCGGCACGGCCGCATTGCGCAGCGCGTGGTGCTTGAGCACCTCGAGCTCGGTGATGCCCTTGGCGCGCGCGGTGCGGATGTAGTCTTCCGTCAACGCCTCGCTCACGGCGGCGCGGGTCACGCGCGACAGCAGCGCCACGTAGGTGATGGCGAGCGTGAGGCAGGGCAGCACCAGTTGCCGCATCCACGGCCACACGCCTTCGCCGATGCGCTTGTAGCCCTGCACCGGAAACCACTGCAGCTTCATCGCCAGCAGGTAGATCAGCACATAGCCGATGACGAACACCGGCACCGAGAAGCCGACCACCGAGAAGGACATGACGATCTTGTCCAGCCAGCCGCCCATGCGCCACGCCGCCAGCGTGCCCAGCGGCAGCGCGATGGCCACGGCCAGCAGCAGCGTGCCGGCGGCCAGCGAGAGCGTGGGCTCCATGCGCTGGCCGATCAGTTCGGTCACCGGCTTGTTGAGGAAGAAGGAGAAGCCCAGGTCGCCGTGCAGCACGCCGCTGCCCCAGATGGCGAACTGCGTCCACAGCGGCTTGGTCAGGCCCAGCTGCACGCGGATGCGGTCCAGGTCTTCGTTGGTGGCGCTGTTGCCGCCGATGACGGCGGCGGGGTCGCCCGGCGTGAGCCGGACGATCATGAAGATGGCGATGGCCACGACCAGCAGCACCGGAAGCGTGGCGAGCAGGCGCTTGCCCAGGAAGTTCAGCATGAAAGGTTCCGCGAGGTGACGGCGAACGCGGGGCCGCCGCCCCGCGTGGGCTTATTGCTTCTTGATGTTCCAGTACACCTGCGCACCGGCGGGCACGAGGCCGCTGATGGTCTTGCGCACGGCGGCCGGCTGGTTGTACTGGCCGACCGGCACGTGGGTCGCGGTCTCGAAGGCGCGCAGCTGCGCGGCGGTCGCCAGCTTCTTCTTCTCGGCGTCGGTCTTGGCCTGGGCAAACTGGGCCTTGATCTCCTCGAGCTTCGGATCGCTCTGCCAGCCGAACCAGCCCTTGTCGCCGGTGGCGTTCATCATCGCCATGGTGATCGGGTTCAGGATGTCCGAAGCGGTCCACGAGGTCATGAAGGCGCTCCAGCCGCCGGCCGAGGGCGCGTCCTTCTTGGCGCGGCGCGCGACCAGCGTCGACCAGTCCATGGCCTGCATGTCGACCTTGAAGCCGGCCTGCTCGAGCTGCTGCTTGGCCACCAGCGGCAGCTTGCCGATGGTCGCGTTGTCGGTCGGGCGCATCAGCACCACGGGCTCGCCCTTGTAGCCGGCTTCGGCCAACAGCGCCTTGGCCTTGGCCGGGTTGGCGATGCCGGTGTAGTCGCCGGTCTGCTCCGACTCGAACAGCGTGCCGCAGGGGAACATGCTCTTGCAGTAGCGCGTCAGGCCCGGTGTGCCGACCTGGGTACGCAGGAAGGCTTCCTGGCCGAGCGCCAGCATGGCGGCGCGGCGCACCTTCTCGTTGTCGAAGGGCGGCTGCAGGAAGTTGAAGCGCAGGATGAACTGGTTGCCAGCGGGCTGCGCATCGACCAGCTGGATGTCGGGGTGGGTGCGCAGCGTGGCGTACTGCTCGAAGGCCGGCTGCTCGAGGATGTCGGCTTCGCCGTTGAGCAGCGCGTTCATCTGGGTCTGCGCGTCACGGATGAGCAGCCATTCGACGCGGTCGACGTACACGTTCTTGCCACCCGCCGTGCCCGAAGGCGCTTCGGCACGCGGCTTGTAGCGCGTGTTCTTGGTGAACACTGCACGTTCGCCGGGGCGGAACTCGTCGGCCTTGAAAACGTAGGGGCCGGAGCCGACGGTTTCCTTGATCTGCGTGTCGCCGGGGGTGTCGGCGATGCGCTTGGGCATGATGAAGGGCACGTTCGACGACGGCTTGCCCAGCGCTTCGAGCACCAGGCCGAAGGGCTCCTTGAGCACGAACACGAAGGTCTTCGCGTCGGGCGTCTCGTAGCGCTCCATGTTCTTGGCGAGCTGCGCACCGAAGGTGTCGCGGCTGGCCCAGCGCTTGACGGAGGCGACCACGTCTTCGCTGGTCACCGGCTTGCCGTCGTGGAACTCCAGGCCGTCGCGCAGCGTGAAGCTCCAGGTCTTGCTGTCGGCGGAGACCTTCCACTTGTCGACCATCTGCGGCTTGACGTGGCCTTCGAGGTCGGTGGCGAACAGCGTGTCGTAGACCATGTAGCCGAAGTTGCGCGTGACGTAGGCCGTGGTCCAGATCGGGTCGAGCACCGTGATGTTGGTGCTCGGGATGATCTTGAGGGTGCTGGTCTGCGCCATGGCCGGGGCCATGACCGCGCCCGCGAGCAAGGCGGTGGCGGCCCACTTCGTGACACGGCGCGACAGGAAACCGGTGGGGCGGACGGGCCCGAAAGAGCGTTGCTGCATGGACGTTGGGGGGATTCAGGTTGATGAGCGCAGCCTGCCCATCCGGGCTGGCGTGCTCCGCATTGGGAGCGAAATCGCCTGAAACGCATATGTACAGTTCTGTTTTCTGTTGCAGAACAGTTGAGGCAATATCACCCGATTGGGGCCACGCCTCGCACACAAACCGTGCATCGACCACCGCCATGATCGCCATCGACCCGACCCTTTCGACCCCGCTGGTGCGCCAGGTCTACGACGCCTTGCTGCGCGACATCTCGTCGAGCGCCATGACAGCGGGCGACAAGCTGCCCTCGGTCCGTGGGCTCGCGGCATCGTGCGGCGTGAGCACCATGACAGTGACCAACGCCTACCAGCGCCTGGTGGCCGAAGGCCATGTCGAAGCGCGCAGTGCCAGCGGCTACTACGTCGCGGCGGCCGAGCGCTCGGGCACGCGGCGCAAGCCCTTTGCCGGCCGCACCTCGGTCGATTCGCTGTGGCTGCTCAAGCATGTGTACGAAGACGACCGCAGCCTGCTGAACGCCGGCTGCGGCTGGGTGCCGCCGGAGCTGCTCCACACCGAAGGCGTGCGGCGCGCGCTGGCCGCGCTCTCGCGCAAGTCGGCCGCGGGCCTGGCGAACTACGGCAACCCGTACGGCTACCTGCCACTGCGCCAGCAGATCCAGGTGCTGCTGGCGCAGAAGGGCATCGAGGCGCCGCCGCACCAGATCGTGCTGACGCACGGTGCGTCGCAGGCGCTGATCCTCGCGGCGCGCTGCCTGCTGCAGCCGCACGACGTGGTGCTGGTCGACGAGCCCAGCTCGACCAACCTGTTCGCCATGCTGCGGTCGCTCGACCTGAAGCTCGTGGGCATCGAGCGCACCGCGCAAGGCCCCGACCTCGAGGCGTTGCGCACCTTGGCGCAACGGCACCGCGCCAAGGCCTTCTTCACGACCGCCAACCTGCACAACCCCACCGGCAGCCAGTGCAGCCCGGCGGTCGCCTACCAGTTGCTGCGGCTGGCGGAGGAGCTGGACTTCCACATCGTCGACAACGACACGATGTCCGGCCTGGAGCCGCCCGGCGCCACGTCGCTGGCCAGCCTCGACCGGCTCCAGCGCGTGATCCACATCGGCAGCTTCTCCAAGACGGTGTCGCCCAGCCTGCGCGTGGGCTTCGTGGCCTGCAGCGAGGAATTCGCCGAGAAGCTCATCCTGCACAAGATGGTCAACAGCCTCACGACCTCGGAGCTCAACGAGAAGCTGATGCACGGCGTGCTGGCCGAAGGAAAGTTCCGCGCCCACCTGACGCGCCTGGCCGGGCAACTGCGCGCGGCGCAAGAGAAGGTCTGCGACGGGCTGGAAGCGGCCGGCATGCAGCTCTTCCTGCGGCCGACGGGCGGGCCCTTTCTCTGGGCGCGCTTCGAGCGCGACGATGTCGACATGCGCGCGCTCGCGCAACGCGCCATCGCCGAGGGCTTCCTGCTGGCGCCGGGCGACCTGTTCCGCACCGACCTGCGGCCGACGCCGTGGCTGCGCTTCAACGTGGGCTATGCCGACGATGCGCGGCTCTACCGTTACCTCGCAGCGGAAGGCGGGCGCTCCCGCTCCCGCTCGCGGCGGACGCCGGCGCGCTAAAGCATCTGCCCGCGCCGACGCTCAACCGGCCTCGTGCGCCGCCACCAGGCAGTCCTGAAACAGCTGCGCCGCACGCGACGGCGCCGGCGAACGCCGCAGCAAGCTGACGAAGCGGCAGGCATAGCGGAAGCGCTTGGGCGCCACCGCCTGCATCAACCCGTCCTGCTCGAAGCCCTTGGCGTAGTGATCGGGCAGGAAGCCCAGGTACTGGCCCGACAGCACCAGCATCGCGATCGCCTCCTGGTCGAAGCCGGTGGCCTTGCGCACCAGCCGCGCGCGGTGGCTGAGCTCCATGTTGGGCGAGTGGAAGCCCAGGCCGGCGAAGGCATGCGCGCGCAGCTTTTCCCACGTGAGGCCGGCATGCGCCGCGCCGAACAGCGGGTGCCGCGCACCGCAATACAGCAGCATCGTCTCGCCGAACAGATCGGCATAGGCCAGCGTCTTCGAGCTGCGATGCGCCGGGATGATGCCGACCTGGAAGGGGCCGTCGATCACGCCGCGCTCGATGGCGTTGATGGAGCCGACGTGGATGTTCAGCCGCACCTCGGGCGCGCGCGTCGCGAAGCGCGCGATGGCGTCGCCCACGCGCGCCTGCGGGTTGCTCGCGGTCTTGTCGAACACCGCCACGTCGAGCTGCCCGCCCATGCGGTGGTGGATGTCGTCGATGCTGCTGCGGAAGGCCTCGACCGAGGCCAGCAGGCGCAGCGTCTCGTCGTAGACGCGCTGCCCCTCCGGCGTGAGCGCGAAGCCCGCGCGCCCGCGCCGGCACAGCACCAGGCCCATGCGCGTCTCCAGGTCCTTGACGTGGCGGCTCACGGTGGAGGTGCCGATGTTGAGCTCCAGCTCGGCCGCCGCCATGCCGCCGCATTCGACGACGCTCTTGAACACCTTGAGCAGGCGCAGGTCCATGTCGCTCAGCTGGCCAAGCAAGGCGCGTGATTTTTCGAGAGGTTTCTGGGGTGGCTTTACTTGCATGGATGCTCAAGTGAACTTCGATATTGCGCCATTTTCAGGAATAAGCGCGCGACGAACAATCCGGCGAGCCGATTCATCCCATTCACCCAACGCCGCGCCCATGACCACCCTCACCGCTCCGACCCCGCCTGCCGCCTCCCGCACCGATGCCGCCTGGCTCGACGCGCACTGGATGCCCTTCACCGGCAACCGCAACTTCAAGGCCGACCCGCGCATGGTGGTGGAAGCCAAGGGTGCCTACTTCACCGACGACAGCGGCCGCAAGGTGTTCGACGGCCTGTCGGGCCTGTGGTGCACCGGCCTCGGCCACGGCCGACCCGAGATCACCGAAGCGGTGAGCCGCCAGATCGCCAAGCTCGACTACGCGCCGGCCTTCCAGTTCGGTCACCCGGCCTCGTTCGAGCTGGCCAACAAACTGAAGGAACTCACGCCCGCCGGCCTGGACCACGTCTTTTTCACCGGCTCGGGCTCTGAAGCCGCCGACACCTCGCTCAAGATGGCACGCGCCTACTGGCGCGCCAAGGGCCAGGCCAGCAAGACGCGCCTGATCGGCCGCGAGAAGGGCTACCACGGGGTGAACTTCGGCGGCATCTCGGTGGGCGGCATCGGCGGCAACCGCAAGCTGTTCGGCCAGGCCGTGGAAGCCGACCACCTGCCGCACACCGTGCTGCCCGGCAACACCTTCGTGCGCGGCATGCCGACCGAAGGCGCGCACCTGGCCGACCGTCTGCTCGACCTGATCGCGCTGCACGATGCATCGAACATCGCCGCCGTGATCGTCGAGCCGATGTCCGGCTCGGCCGGCGTGATCGTGCCGCCCGCGGGCTACCTGCAGCGCCTGCGCGACATCTGCACCGCGCACAACATCCTGCTGATCTTCGACGAGGTCATCACCGGCTTCGGTCGCATGGGCGCCATGACCGGCGCCGATGCCTTCGGCGTGACGCCGGACATCATGAACGTCGCCAAGCAGGTGACCAACGGCGCGCAGCCGCTGGGCGCCGTGATCGCCAGCAAGGAGATCTACGACACCTTCATGGCGGCCGGCGGACCGGACTACATGGTCGAGTTCCCGCACGGCTACACCTACTCGGCCCACCCGGTGGCCTGCGCCGCCGGCATCGCGGCGCTCGACGTGCTGACGAGCGAAGACATGGTCGGCCGCGTGCGCGCGCTGGCGCCGCACTTCGAGAACGCGGTGCACAGCCTGAAGGGCAGCCAGCATGTCGCCGACATCCGCAACTTCGGCTTGGCCGCGGGCATCACGCTCTCACCCGTGCCCGGCGAGCCGGCCAAGCGCCCGTACGAAGTGGCGATGGCCTGCTGGAAGAAAGGCTTCTACGTGCGCTACGGCGGCGACACCATCCAGCTCGCACCGCCCTTCATCGCCGAGAAGGCCGAGATCGACCGCATGATCAACGCCCTGGGCGACGCGCTCGCCGAGGTGGCCTGAGCGCCCATGACGTAAGCATCGCGCCAGCGATTGCCCCCTAAACTGCAAAGCCCGAGGCCCGGACACACCGGCCCGGGCTTTCTTTGTTTTGGAGACAACGCGTTGAGCGACACCACATTCGACTACATCGTCATCGGCGGCGGCACGGCCGGCGCGCTGATGTGCAACCGGCTTTCGGCGGACAAGCGCAAGCGCGTGCTGCTGATCGAGGCCGGCCGCAAGGACGACTACCACTGGATCCACATCCCGGTCGGCTACCTCTACTGCATCGGCAACCCGCGCACCGACTGGCTCTACAGCACCGAGCCCGACCCGGGCCTCAACGGCCGCACGCTGCGCTACCCGCGCGGCAAGACGCTGGGCGGCAGTTCCAGCATCAACGGGATGATCTACATGCGCGGCCAATCGCGCGACTACGACCAGTGGGCGCAGCTCACCGGCGATGACGCCTGGAAATGGGAGCACGTGCTGCCGGCCTTCAAGCAGCACGAAGACCACTACCTCGGCGCCGACGAGATGCACGGCGCCGGCGGCGAGTGGCGGGTGGAGAAGCAGCGCCTGCGCTGGGACATCCTCGACGCCTTCGCGCAGGCCGCGCAGGAAGCCGGCATCCCGCATTCCACCGACTTCAACCGCGGCAGCAACGAAGGCGTGGGCTACTTCCAGGTCAACCAGAAGAACGGCTGGCGCTGGAACACGGCCAAGGCCTTCCTGCGGCCGACCTGCTACGGCCGCCCCAACTTCGAGATGTGGACCGGCGCGCAGGTGGCGAAGCTGATCGTCGAGACGCAGCCCGACGGCTCCCAGCGCTGCACCGGCGCGCAGGTATGGGACGGCCAGGAGATGGTGACCGCGCACGCCACCGCCGAGGTGCTGCTGTGCGCCGGCAGCATCGGCTCGCCGCAGACGCTGCAGCTCTCGGGCGTCGGCCCGGCCGACCTGCTGCGCGAACGCGGCATCGACGTGGTCGCCGACCTGCCCGGCGTCGGCGCCAACCTGCAGGACCATCTGCAGATCCGTGCGGTGTTCAAGATCGACGGGGCGCCGACGCTCAACGTGCTGGCGTCGTCGATGATGGGCAAGGCGAAGATCGGGCTCGAGTACCTGATGAAGCGCAGCGGCCCGATGAGCATGGCGCCGTCGCAGCTCGGCGCCTTCACGCGCAGTTCGCCCGACCACGAATGGCCGAACCTCGAGTACCACGTGCAGCCGCTGTCGCTCGACGCCTTCGGCGACCCGCTGCATGCCTTCCCGGCCTTCACCGCGAGCGTGTGCAACCTGAACCCGACCAGCCGCGGCTCGGTGCGCATCAAGAGCGCGCGCTTCGAGGACGCACCGGCGATCGCGCCCAACTACCTGAGCACCGACGAGGATCGCAAGGTCGCGGCCGATTCATTGCGCGTGACGCGTCGCATCGCGGCGCAGCCGGCGTTGTCCAGGTACAAGCCAGTGGAATGGAAGCCAGGGCCGCAGTACGAGAGCGACGACGATCTGGCGCGTCTGGCCGGTGACATCGCGACCACGATCTTTCATCCGGTGGGCACCACGAAGATGGGCGCTGACGGGGACCCGATGGCGGTGCTGGATTCGCGCTTGCGGGTGCGGGATGGGCGGGGCGGGTTGATCGCGGGGCTGCGCGTCGTGGATGCCGGCGCGATGCCGACGATCACGAGTGGGAACACGAACAGTCCGACGTTGATGATGGCGGAGAAGGCGGCGGGGTGGGTGCTGGGGGACGCGTAGGTCTTTGTGGGCGTTTGCGGCGTCCGCCCGGCAGGCGGTGCGGGCCGGTCGACCCCGGTGCGCCGGCCGCTTCGCGGCTTCCCTGCGGTGCTCGCGCCATCGGCTGCGTCGCAGAACTCGCTGCGCTCACTTCGTTCTCTTCGCTCAAACAGCTGCGACGAGTCAGTGGTTGAAGCGCGCTGCGCGCGCAGCCGATGGCGCTGCGCTCCTCAGCGACGCACAGGGGATCGCCCGGCCCGCACCGCCTGCCGGGCTTGGTGGATGCGCGACGACTGCGCTCGCCGAGAAGGATGCACCACGATCGGGTCCACGTCGGTGGGCGGTATGTCTTTGGGCGGCTGTTGAGGCTCCGGCGAGCACCGCAGGGGCAGGCGGATCAGGGCCGCGCGTGTTTGAGCGCAGCGAGTTTGCGCGGACCCCGCCTGACGCGAGGAGCAGCAGCGAAGCCCGAAGGGCCGGAGACGGCTGCCGCCCAAAGGCATACCGCCCGCCGACGCCCCCACGCCCACAGCTATCAGCCCATGAAAACGATCACCGCTCGATCGTCTTATTCCACCGCGCATTCCAAGCCGGCCGGTTCGCATTGATGCTGTCCCAATCCACCGTGATCGCCGTCTTCATATAGCCGTTGATCGCGGCCACCTGCGCGACGCCCTCCCCCACGACCGGTGCCTTGGGGTTGGTCGGGATCTGGCTGCCGTACTGCAGCACGTTCGCTTGCGCCAGCGGCGACAGCAGGAACTCGGTCAGCTTCTGCGCCAGCTCGGGCTCGCTGTTGTTCGCGATCACGCACTGGCCGACGATCAGCACCACAGAGCCCTCCTTCGGGTTCGCGTACTCGACCGGAATGCCCTTGGTCTTCATCGCTGCCACGGCCGTGGGGGTCAGCGGGAAGATCGCCGCCTCGTTGGTCTGGACCATCTCGGAGAGCTTGGCCGAACTCGGGATGTACTCCAGCACGTTCGGCCCGATCGTGGTCGGCCAGGCCTTGAAGCCGGGTTCGACGTTCTTCTCGCTGCCGCCCTGGATGCGGTTGAACATCAGGAAGCCGTGCAGGCCGAAGGACGATGCCGAGGCCGACTGGAACACCACCTTGCCCTTGTACTTCGGGTCGGCCAAGTCCATCCACGAGGTCGGCGCGGCCCAGCCCTTTTCCTTGAACATCTTCGCGTTGTAGGCCAGGCCGGTCATGCCCAGGCTCACGCCGCTGGCCATGTCGCCCTTGAAGCGCGCGGCCGGGTAGATCTCGTTGAGCGCGGCGCTCGGGCGCTGCTTCTCGCACAGGCCCATGCCGATGGCGCGCGCCATGATGCCGTCGTCGAGGAACATCACGTGCATCTGCGGACGGTCCTTGTTGGCCTGCGCCTTGGCCAGGATGTCGGACGAGGTGCCGGGCACCACCACTACCTTGACGTTGTTGGCCTTCTCGAAGGCCGGGAAAACGTACTGCGTGTACGCCTTCTCGAAGGTGCCGCCGTTCATGCCGATGTAGATCGTCTTGGTCTGCGCGCCGGCCATGCCGCTGGCGGCCAGGGCGGCGGCGGCCACCGCGGTGAAGACGGCGCGGCGCAGGGCCGCGGACGGGGGGGCGATGCGGTAGGTGGACATGGCTTTCCTTTCGGTGGGTGAAGGGGATGCTGAGGGGAAACGGATCAATGCGCGAGCGCGGGCTCGGTGACGGGTGCGTTGGCGAAACGGCCGATGCCGAAGGCGTCGATGGGCGTGGTGCTGCGGCCATCGCTCACCAGTTCGGCCAGCACCTCGCCGACGGCGGGCCCGATCTGGAAGCCGGCACCGGCAAAGCCGAAGCCGTGGAACAGCCCGGTCGTCGTGCGGCTCGGGCCGATCACCGGCTGGCGGTCGGGCAGGTAGCCTTCGGTGCCGCTCCAGGTGCGAATGAAATGGGCGTGACGCAGCACGGGCAGCAGCTCGATCGCCTGCGTGGCGAGCGCGGCCATCGAAGCGCGGTCGGACCGCGCGCGGTCGGCATCGAGCGCACGGCCCGGTCCGCCGCCGAGCACCAGGTTGCCGCGCGCGACCTGGCGGCAGTACACGCTGCCGCCTTCGACGCCCAGGCTCCAGTGCATGAAGAAGGGCAGCGGCTCGGTGACCGCCATGGCCGGGTGGCCGGAGTGCATCGGCACCGCGTCGCCGAACTGTTCGGCGATGGTGTTGGCCCAGGCGCCGGCGCAGTTGAGCAGCACCTGCGACTTCACTTGCAGCGCGTTGCCAGCGCGCAGATGGAAGAACTGGCCATCGTGCGCGATCTCGTCGACGCGGGTGCGCTCGTGAATGTCGGCGCCGGCGCGGCGGGCCGCCAGGGCGAAGGCCGGCGACACCAGGCGCGGATTGGCCTGGCCATCTTCCATGCAGAGCGAACCACCCACGGCCTTGCCGCCGAGCCATGGGCACTGTTCGCGCAGCCGCGCACCGGAGAGGATGTCGATACCGAGATCGAAGTCGCGCGCGCTGTCGCGGTAGGCCTCGAGTGCGACCAGATCGGCCTCGCTGCGCGCGATCTTGAAATGGCCCGAGCGGATGTACTCGCCATCGGTGCCGAGCAATTCGGGCAGCCGCCCCCAGATCGCATGCGCGCGCTGCGCCAGCGGCAACTGGCTGATCGGCCGGCCCTGGCGACGCACACCACCGTAGTTCACGCCGCTGGAGCGCGAACCGCACAGGTCGCGCTCCAGCAGCACCACGCGCAGCCCCATGCGACGCAAGGCCAGTGCGGCCGAGCTGCCGACGATGCCACCGCCGACGATGGCGACGTCGGTCACGATGCGCTGCGTCATGCCGCCACCTCCTCGTGCGCCGCGCTCGGCGCATGCACCAGATGGATCGGGATCGGCTTGATCGGCGCCTGCCCACGGAAGCGGCCGACCTGCGCCACCGGCTGTCCCGTGGCGTGCGCGAGGATTTCCGCCGCCGCCACGCCGCACATGCGGCCCTGGCACCGGCCCATGCCGACGCGCGTCAAGGCCTTGAGTCGGTTCATCTCGTCGGCCCCGCTGTCGGCGATGCGGCGGCGCAGTTCCCCGGCCGTGACGTTCTCGCAGCGGCAGACGACGAGTTCGTCGGGCGCCTGCGCGGCCCAGTCGGTGGGAAAGGGAAAGGCGCGCTCGAGGCCGGTGCGGAAGCCCATGAGCTTGTCGAGCTTCTGCTGCAGCACGTCGGCACGCTGCGCATCGACCGTCACGGCGTGGTCGGCCAGCAGTGTGAGTGCTGCGAGTTCACCCGCCCACTCGGCCGCATCGGCCCCCATGATGCCGGCGCCATCGCCCGCGAGGTACACGCCCGGCACGCTGGAGCGGCCGGCCGCATCGCGCTCAGGCAGGTGCGCGCGATGCATCGGCGCGAAGGCGAAGCGGCAGCCCAGCAGGTCGGCCAGCTGGGTTTCAGAACGCAGCGCATAGCCGAAGCCGACGGCGTCGCAATCGAGTGAACGTTCGCGGTCGCCTTCGGCCCAGACGACCGAGCGCACGCGCTCGTCGCCCGGCATGCGAACCAGCCGCACGCCGTTGTGCAGCGCCACACCATGCGCGCGCAGCCAGGCGACGTAGTACATGCCCTTCGCCAACACCGCAGGCTGCCGCAGCATCGCCGGCACGGCCGCGAGCTGATCGGCGAAGCGCGCCGTGTCCAGCACCGCCGCCACCTCGACGCCGGCCTTCGCGTACTGGTACGCCACCAGGTAGAGCAGCGGCCCGGTGCCCGCGAACACCACGCGCGATCCGATGGCGCAGCCCTGGAACTTGAGCGCCACCTGCGCGCCGCCGAGCGTGTACACGCCGGGCAGCGTCCAGCCCGGCACGGGCAGCACGCGGTCGGTGGCGCCGGTGGCGACGATGAGCTGCCGGTAGGGCACGGTGCGCGTGGTCTGCGTGGGGCCGTGCAGCACGTCGAGCTGGTGGTCCTGCACGTTCCACACGAGGCTGTCGGGGCGGTGGTCGATGCGGTCCTGCAGGCCGTCGATCGCCGCGTGCACGGCGTTGGCGCGGGCGGCTTCGGTGCCGTAGAGCGCTTGCGGGGTGCGCTTGAAATGCGCGGGCGGGCGGCGGTAGATCTGGCCGCCGGCACGCGCGGCCTCGTCGATCACGATCGGCCGCAGGCCATGCGCGGCCAGCGTCTGCGCGGCGCGAATGCCGGCCGGGCCGGCGCCGACGATCACGGGCTGCAACGCCGTCGTCGTCATGCGGCCACTCCGCCACTCAACAGCGCCATGCCGGGCACGATGAAGGTCGAGCAGGCGCGCAGCCGCGCGCCGTTGGCGGTGGCGATCCAGCAGTCCTGACAGGCGCCCATCATGCAGAAGCCGGCACGCGGCTCACCGCTGAATTCGTTGCGGCGCAATTGCGCGCTCTGCGTGAGCACGGCGGTCAGCACCGTGTCGCCTTCCAGCGCCTGAACCGGCCGGCCGTCGAGCGTGAACGACACCGCCGCGCGCTGCGTTTCGGCGACACGGTGCAGCAGCGGTTGCACGACGACAGCCGTCACCGATGACCTCCCACCAGCACCCGGTCGAGGCCATAGAGCCGGTCGAGCACGATCATCGCGACGGCCGTGACCGCCACCATCAGCGCCGACACCGCCGCCATCAGCGGATCGATCGACTCGGTCGCGTACATGTACATGCGCACCGGCAGCGTCACCGTGCTCGGCGAGGTGACGAAGATCGACATGGTCACTTCGTCGAAGCTGTTGATGAAGGCCAGCAGCCAGCCGCCCGTGACGCCCGGCAGGATCATCGGCAGCGTGATGCGCTTGAACACCGTCGCCTGGCTCGCGCCCAGCGACAGCGCGGCCTGCTCGGCGCTGCGGTCGAAGCCGACCAGCGCGGCCACCACCAGGCGCAGCGTGTAGGGCGTGACGATCAGCGCGTGCGCGAAGATCAGGAAGCCGAAGCTGCCGGTGCCGCCGACCAGCGCGAAGGTCCGCAGCAGCGCGACGCCCAGCACCAGGTGCGGAATGATCAGCGGCGACAGGAACAGCGCGTTGAGGAAGTCGCGCCCCGGAAAGGCGTAGCGCGTGATCGCCATGCCGGCCGGCACCGCGAGCAGCGTCGCGATGGTCGCGGAGGCGAGCGCCAGCCACAGGCTGTTCCAGAAGGACTGCATGAAGTCCGAATGCTCGAACACCGCGCGGAACCAGCGCAGAGAGAACTCGGTGGTCGGCAGCGTGAGCGTGTTCTCGGGCGTGAAGGCCACCACGCAGACGACCACCAGGGGCGCCAGCATGAAGGCGATGACGAGCGCGTTGAACGCGAGGGCGAGGGGGCCGTTCTTGGTCATGAGGCCTCCCGCCGGGCCGCCCCAAGGGAGGCCTGCGCCCCCTCGGGGGGCAGCGAATACACGAAGTGATGGAGCGTGGGGGTCATAGTTATTTAGCCCAACGACTTCTTGTAACGGCCTTCGACGAGGCGGTTGTAGCTCAGCATGACGACCAGGTTCGCCACCAGCAGCACCAGCGCCACGGCAGCACCGAGCGGCCAGTTCAGCTCGTGCAGGTACTCGTCGTACACCACCGTGGCAACCATCTTCAGGCGACGTCCGCCGAGCAGGCCGGGAATGGCGAAGGAGCTGGCCGCAAGGCCAAAGACGATCAGGCTGCCCGACAAAATGCCGGGCATGACCTGCGGCAGCACGATGCGCCGCAGCGTGGTGAAGGGCGTGGCGCCGAGCGACAGGGCCGCGTTCTCCACGCCGGCGTCGAGCTTCTGCAGCGAGGTCCACACCGGGATCACCATGAAGGGCAGCATCACGTGCACCAGCGCGATGACGATGGCCGTCTCGGTGTAGAGGATCTTGACCGGGCCGAGGCCGAAGACGCCGAGCAGTCCGTTGACCAGGCCCTCGGGGCCGAGCAGCATGCTCCAGCCGAAGGCGCGCACCACCACCGACACCAGCAGCGGCGCGAGCACCACCAGCAGCAGGATCGAGCGCCACGGGTTGCGCATGCGGCTGAGCACATAGGCCTCGGGCGTGCCGATCAGCACGCAGATCAGCGCGACCAGCGCCGAGATCCAGAAGGTGCGCCAGAAGATGCCGTAGTAGTAGGAGTCGGTGAAGAGGTGGATGTAGTGGTCGAGCGTGAACTCGCCGCTCTTCACGCCCAGCGCCGGGTCGTAGACGTTGAACGACAGCACCGCGGTGAGCCCCAGCGGCACCAGCAGCAGCACGGTGAACAGCGCCAGCGCCGGGGCCGAGAGCCACCAGGGCGTGGACTTCCTGGCAAGCGCGCTCATGCAACCGCCGCCGCGATGTCGTCCGCCGGCAGCAGGCGCGTGCAGTGGTCGGGCCAGTCGATGCCGGCGGCCTGGCCTTCGTCGAGCGCATCGCGGCCGTCGTTGGGGCTCAGCACCATGATGTCGCCGACCGGCGTGCCCACGCGGTAGAGCCACTGGCTGCCGAGGAAGAAACGCTCGCCGACCACGCCCTGCAGCCGGCCGCTGCCCGCGGCGACGAGTTGCGCCTTCTCGGGCCGCACGCTCAGCAGCACGGCGGCGCCGGGGCGGAAGCCCGCATCGTCCACGTCGACCGCGAGCGGGCCGATCTCGACGCGCGTGCGGCTGCCGACCGACACGACCCGGCCTTCCAGCAGGTTCGCCTTGCCGACGAAGGTCGAGATGAATCGGGTGCGCGGGTGCTCGTACACGCGGTGCGGATGATCGATCTGCGTGGCGCGGCCGCCTTCCATCACGACCACGCGGTCGCTGATGGACATCGCCTCGCTCTGGTCGTGCGTGACCATGATGGTGGTGGTGCCGACCTTGCGCTGGATCTGGCGCAGCTCGAACTGCATTTCCTCGCGCAGCTTGGCGTCGAGGTTGGACAGCGGCTCGTCGAGCAGCAGCACCGGCGGCTCGATCACCAGCGCGCGGGCCAGGGCGACGCGCTGACGCTGGCCGCCGGAGAGTTCGCGCGGGTACTTCCTGGCGTGCACCTCGAGGTGGACCAGCGCCAGCGCCTGCGCGACGCGCTCCTGCCGTTCGGCCTTGGGCATCTTGCGCATCTCGAGGCCGAAGCTCACGTTGTCGGCCACCGTCATGTGCGGGAACAGCGCATAGGTCTGGAACACGATGCCCAGGCCGCGGGTGTTGGCCTTGGCGGTCGTGATGTCCTTGCCGTCGAGTTCGATGCGCCCGCTGCTCACCGCCTCGAAGCCGGCCACCATCTGCAGCGTGGTGGTCTTGCCGCAACCCGAGGGGCCGAGCAGCGAGACGAACTCGCCCTTCTCCACGGTCAGGTTCATGGCCGACACGGCGCAGGTCGTGCCGTAGTACTTGGTCACGCCGGTGAGTTGAAGAAATGACATGGACGGCCTTTCATCGAATCGGGGGAGCCGCCACAGGGACTGAATCCCGATGGCGTTCGAACCAATCTATTGCAATAACCGAACCAGAACACTCGTGGTATTCCATTAAACGGAAGTTATCTATGTTTTATTCCATTCATCGGAATACTTGAGATAAACTGAGGCAAAGAGATTCCGCAGGACCCACCATGACGACGACTTCCACCCCCACCGGGGGCGTGCCCCGGGCCTTCCTGGTGATCCGCGCCCTGGCCGAACTGCAGGCCGAAGGCGGCCGCGTGACCCAGATCGCACGAAATGTGGGCCTGACCCAGGCCACCACGCACCGTTTGCTGCAATCGCTGGTGGTCGAGGGCGTGGTCGAGCAGGACGAGCGCAGCAAGCTCTACCGGCTCAGCATCGACTTCTTCGCCCTCGCCGCGAAGGCCGGCGACGGCGGCGGGCTGCGCGCCCTGTGCCGGCCCGCCCTGCTGCGCCTGAGCGCCAGCCTGGGCGACAGCATCTTCCTGCTGGTGCGCAGCGGCTTCGACGCCGTCTGCCTCGACCGCAGCGAAGGCCCCTTCCCCATCCGCTCCTTCTCCGGCGACATCGGCGGGCGCATCGCGCTGGGCGTGGGCCAGGGCGCGCTGGCGATCCTGGCCTTCCTGCCGGAGACCGAGCGCGAGGAGGTCATCCGCTTCAACCTCTCGCGGGTGCGCGAGTACGGCGTGTACGACGAGGTCTACCTGCGCACCGAGATCGAGAAGGTGCGCCAGCAGGGCTACGCCGGCCGCAACACCGGCCTGCTCGAAGGCATGGCCGGCGTGGCGGTGCCGATCTGCGACCGCGAGGGCCGCGCCGTGGCCGCGCTGAGCGTGGGCACCATCGCCGACCGGCTCAACGCCGACCGCATGCCCACGGTGGTCGAACTGCTCAAGCGCGAGGCGGCCGCCATCGGCCCGCGCATCAACCCTTTCGACGCGACGCTGCGCCGGCCGACGCAGAGCCTGGCGAGCTCGCCGGCCGCGCAGAAGATCGAGCTGCCACAGGCCCCTTCGGCGGATTGATCGCCGCCGCGTCGGCCTGCGCCTCGCCGACGATCCAGTCGCGGAAGGCCAGCAGCAGCGGCACCTGCGCGCGCGACTCGGGGTAGACCAGGTAATAGGCGTCGTCGCTGGTCAGCGCCTGGGGGAACAGCACGGTCAGCGCGCCGGCAGCGATCTCGGCTTCGACCAGAAAGCTGGGCAGCAGCGCCGCGCCGAGGCCCGACACCGCCGCCTGCGCGATCATTGCGAACTGCTCGAAGCGCGGCCCGCGCAGGGCCGGTGCGCCGGCCACGCCGACCTGCTCGAACCATTCCGCCCATTGGGTCGGCCGGGTGCTCTGCTGCAGCAGCACGACCGCCGCCAGGTCTTCCGGCTGCCGAATGGCATGGCGTTCGGCGAAGGCCGGGCTGCAGACCGGCACCACCGCCTCGTGCATCAGATAGGCGCAGGCCGCGCCGGCCCAGTGCGGCGCGCCGAAGTGGATGGCGGCGTCGAAGGGCTCCTGCGCGAAGTCGAAAGGCTCGGAGCGGGCGGCGAAATTCACCGTGACCTCCGGGTGCCGCGCGACGAAGCCGCCCAGTCGCGGGATCAACCACCGCGTGCCCAGCGTGGGCAGCACCGCCAGGTTGAGCAGGCCGCCGCCGGCCGACGCCATCACCTTCTGGCTGGCGCCCGACAGCTGCTGCAGCACCGCACGCACGTCGGCCGCATAGACGCGGCCGATGTCGGTGAGCACGATGCGCTGGCGCACGCGGTGGAAGAGCGCGATGCCCAATTGCTGCTCGAGCTGGCGGATCTGCCGCGACACCGCGCTCTGCGTGAGGTGCAGCTCGTCCGCCGCGCGCGAGATGCTGTGGTGCCGCGCGGCCGCTTCGAAAGCGAGCAGGTCGGCGATGGGCGGGAGGAAGGATTTTCTGAACATCGTCATTCGGAGGGGGAATGAAGCAGCGGCTCGATCCCCATCCTCTTACAAGCATCAGGCGCACATTCTGCCGACTTCATTCGCCCTCAGCATCAACTCGTTCCACATTTTCGCTATGCAAGCCGGCCGCGGTGGCGGACAGTGTCGCCATCGTCTTTCCCAGCCGGACCCCGCCATGCCCAACGCCTCCACCCCTTCCTCCCTGCCGACCGAAGTCGCCGAACTGCTGCAACGCCTCGGCGTGCCGCGCGACGCCACTACCGGTGGCTCGCTGCCGGTGCGCTCGCCGGTCACCGGCGAACAGATCGCGGCCGTCGCCGAGACGTCCACCGCCCAGGCCAGCGAGGCCATCGGCCGCGCCCACGCCGCGTACCTGACTTGGCGCAACGTCCCGGCACCGCGCCGCGGCGAACTGGTGCGCCTGCTCGGCGAAGAACTGCGCCTGCACAAGGCCGACCTCGGCCGGCTGGTGACGCTCGAAGTCGGCAAGGTCCCGTCCGAAGGCGCCGGCGAGGTGCAGGAAATGATCGACATCTGCGACTTCGCGGTCGGCCTGTCGCGCCAGCTCTACGGCCTGACGATCGCGACCGAACGCGCCGAACACCGGATGATGGAAACCTGGCATCCGCTGGGCGTGGTCGGCGTGATCTCCGCCTTCAACTTCCCGGTGGCGGTGTGGTCGTGGAACGCGGCGCTGGCGCTGGTCTGCGGTGATTCGGTGGTGTGGAAGCCGTCCGAGAAGACGCCGCTGACCGCGCTCGCCACGCACGCCATCGCCCAGCGCGCCATCGCCCGCTTCGGCGCGGACGCGCCCGAGGGCCTGCTCGAACTGCTGATCGGCCAGCGCGACATCGGCGAAGTGCTGGTCGACGACCACCGCGTGCCGGTGCTTTCGGCCACCGGCTCGACCGCCATGGGCCGCCAGGTGGCGCCCAAGCTGGCCGCGCGCTTCGCCCGCGCCATCCTCGAACTGGGCGGCAACAACGCGGCCATCGTGTCGCCGTCGGCCGACCTGGACCTCGCGCTGCGCGGCATCGCCTTCGCGGCCATGGGCACGGCCGGCCAGCGCTGCACCACGCTGCGCCGCCTGTTCGTGCACGACAGCGTGTACGACGCGCTGGTGCCCAAGCTGGCCAAGGTCTATGGCAACGTGCAGGTCGGCGACCCGCGCGAGGCCGGCACGCTGGTCGGCCCGCTGATCGACCGCGCTGCCTTCGACGGCATGCAGAAGGCCCTCGGCGAATGCCGCGAGCTGGGCGCGACGGTGCACGGCGGCCAGCGCGTCGACGGCATCGGCACGCCAGACGCCTACTACGCGCGCCCGGCGCTGGTCGAACTGAGCGCGCACGCCGGTCCGGCACTGCGCGAGACCTTCGCGCCCATCCTCTACGTCGTGCGCTATTCGTCCTTCGACGAAGCCATCGAATGGCACAACGCGGTGGGCGCGGGCCTGTCGTCGTCGATCTTCACGCTCGACATGCGCGAGGCCGAACGCTTCATGTCGGCGGCGGGCTCGGACTGCGGCATCGCCAACGTGAACATCGGCCCGAGCGGCGCGGAGATCGGCGGCGCCTTCGGTGGCGAGAAGGAAACCGGCGGCGGGCGCGAAGCCGGCTCCGACGCCTGGAAGGCCTACATGCGCCGCGCCACCAACACCATCAACTACTCGACCACCCTGCCGCTGGCGCAAGGCGTGACCTTCGACATCGCGGGCTGAGAAGCTGTGAGCGTGACGACCGCTTTCGTGCCCGCACAGCGCGTGCGCGCCATCGGCGTGTCCGAGATCCTGCGCATCACCGACCATGCGAATGCGCTCAAACGCGCCGGCCGGCCGGTGATCGTGCTGGGCGCCGGCGAGCCGGACTTCGACACGCCGCAGAACGTGCTCGACGCTGCGATGCGCGCCATCGGCCGCGGCGAGACGCGCTACACGGTGCTCGACGGCAGCCCGGCCATGAAGGCCGCGGTGCAGCACAAGTTCCAGCGCGACAACGGGCTGGACTTCGCGCTCGACGAGATCACCGTGAGCGCCGGCGCCAAGCAGGTCATCTTCAACGCGATGATGGCCAGCCTGAACCCGGGCGATGAAGTCATCCTGCCGGCGCCCTACTGGACCTCGTACGCCGACATCGTGCAGATCTGCGGCGGCGTGCCGGTGTCGGTCGCGTGCACCGAGGCGAACGGCTTCCGGCTCGACGCCGCGCAGCTCGAAGCGGCCATCACGCCGCGCACGCGCTGGCTCTTTCTGAACTCGCCGTCGAACCCGAGCGGTGCGGCCTACAGCGCGGCGCAGCTCGCGCCCCTGTGCGAGGTGCTGCTGCGGCATCCGTCGGTGTGGGTGCTGGCGGACGACATCTACGAACACATCCTCTACGACGGGCTGGCGTTCGCCACGCCGGTGGCTGTCGAGCCGCGGCTGCGCGATCGCACGCTGACGGTGAACGGCGTGTCGAAGGCCTACGCGATGACCGGCTGGCGTGTCGGCTACGGGGCCGGGCCGCGCGCGCTGATCGCGGCCATGGCCGTGGTGCAGAGCCAGACGACCTCGTGCCCCTCGTCGATCAGCCAGGCCGCGGCCATCGAGGCGCTGACCGGGCCGCAGGACGTGGTCGCGACGCGCTGCGCGGACTTCCAGGCGCGGCGCGACGTCGTGGTGGCCGCACTGAACGGCGCGCCCGGCCTGCATTGCCGCGTGCCCGAGGGTGCCTTCTATACGTACGCCAGCTGCGCCGGCGTGCTCGGCAAGCACACGCGCGGCGGCACACGGCTGCAGACCGACAGCGATTTCTGCCGCTACCTGCTGCAGGATGTCGAGGTGGCGGTGGTGCCGGGCAGCGTGTTCGGGCTGGCGCCTTACTTCCGCATCTCGTATGCAACCTCGATGGCGCAACTGGAAGAAGCCTGCGCACGCATCACCGCGGCCTGTGCTGCGCTCGAGTGACCCCATTGATTTCATCGGAACCCACATGACCTCACCCCGCACCGGCGGCCAGATCCTGGTCGACCAACTCATCACCCACGGCGTCGAGCAGCTGTTCTGCGTGCCCGGCGAAAGCTTCCTGGCCGTGCTCGACGCACTGCACGACGCCTCGATCGCCGTGACCGTGTGCCGCCAGGAAGGCGGCGCGGCCATGATGGCCGAGGCGCAGGGCAAGCTCACCGGCAAGCCGGGCGTCTGCTTCGTCACGCGCGGCCCCGGCGCGACCAACGCGTCGGCCGGCGTGCACATCGCGCACCAGGATTCCACGCCGCTGCTGCTCTTCGTCGGCCAGGTGGCGCGCGACGCGCTCGGCCGCGAGGCCTTCCAGGAACTGGACTACGGCGCAGTGTTCGGCACCATGGCCAAGTGGGTCGTGCAGATCGACGACCCGGCGCGCGTGCCCGAACTCATCTCGCGCGCCTTCCATGTCGCGACCTCGGGCCGGCCCGGCCCGGTGGTGATCGCGCTGCCGGAAGACATGCTGACCGAAGCCGCCACGGTGGCCGATGCCCTGCCGTACGCCGTCACGGAAACGCACCCGGGCGCGGCGCAGATCGCCGAGCTGCAGCAGCGCATCGAGGCGGCCGAGCGGCCGGTCGTGATCCTCGGCGGCAGCCGCTGGTCCGACGCGGCGGTGCAGCAGTTCGCCGGCTTCGCCGAGGCCTTCGCGCTGCCGGTGTACTGCTCGTTCCGGCGCCAGATGCTGTTCAGCGCCAAGCACCCGTCGTATGGCGGCGACCTCGGGCTGGGCGCGAACCCGAAGCTGCTGCAGGCCATCCGTGCATCGGACCTGGTGCTGCTGATCGGCGGGCGCCTGTCGGAGGTGCCCTCGCAGGGCTACGAGCTGATCGGCATCCCGACGCCGCAGCAGGCGCTGGTGCACGTGAACGCCGACGCCGACGAGCTGGGCAAGCTGTACCGCGCCACGCAGGCGATCCACGCGACGCCGCAGGCCTTCGCGGCGGCGGTCGCGTCGCTGCGGCCCTCGGCGCCGCCGACATGGGCGGCGGCCACGGCCCAGGCGCACCAGGACTTCCTGGCCTGGAGCGATCCGGCGCCGATCCGCATTCCCGGCCCGCTGCAGATGGGCGAGGTCATGACACACCTGCGCGAGGTGTTGCCGGCCGACACCATCTTCTGCAACGGCGCGGGCAACTTCGCCACCTGGGTGCACCGCTTCTGGCCCTTCACCACCTTCGCCAGCCAGCTGGCGCCCACCAGCGGCTCGATGGGCTACGGCCTGCCGGCCGGCGTGGGCGGCAAGCGCCTGTGCCCGCAGCGCGAAGTGGTGGTGTTCGCCGGCGACGGCGACTTCCTGATGCACGGCCAGGAATTCGCGACCGCGGTGCAGTACGGCTTGGCCGTCATCGTGGTGCTGCTCGACAACGCGATGTACGGCACGATCCGCATGCACCAGGAGAAGCACTACCCCGGGCGCGTCAGTGCCACGCAGCTGAAGAACCCCGACTTCCGCGGCTACGCCGAGGTGTTCGGCGGCCATGGCGAGCGCGTGACCACGACGGAAGAGTTCGGCCCTGCGCTGGCGCGCGCACGGGCCAGCGGCAAGCCGGCCATCCTGCATTGCCTGCTCGACCCGGAAGCCATCACGCCCGGCAGCACCTTGCAGAGCATCCGCAAGGCCGCGCTCGCGGCAAGCTGAGATCGAGCCCTCTCACGTCTCGATACATTTTGGGCCGGGCGAAGCTTCTGGTAACGGGTTAGTCCTAATGCACTGCCGCGGTGCGCACTCTAAAGTCGCGCCACTCGCAAACGGGCATGCCCGTCCCGCGGGGTGCCGAGGAGACATAGCTTTCGCCCAGAACTCGAAGAACCCGAGACAACAGGCTTCCACAGAGAAGCCGCACAAACGAAAAAGACGCCGCTGGACGGCGTCTTTTTTTTGGCCTGGCCGGAATGCGGTCGCGAAAGAGCGGCTTCATTGTGGTGCGCCACACACAGTTGCACGGGCCACACCTGGAAACACGACGAAGTTCACGGAAACTTTTTCCCGTGGGACGAGCGTCAGGCGGAAGATCGGCAGACCCCCTCAAGGAGCTGCGATGCCCGCCCACACACCCACCTACCGCACTGCCGATGCGTCGGCGGCCACGTGGCGCCAGCGCATCGCGCAAGCCATGGGACGCCGCAGGACGTCTTCCCGCGCTGCCTCATCTACCCTGCAGATTCCCGTCGCACGTCCGTCCGCCGACGCCTTCGAGCGCATGGACCTTGACCAGCGCGTTCGCCAGCTCGGGGAGTGGTGACGCTCAGGGCGCCGTAGCCGGCGTGTTCGCAGGCACCGGCGGCCACGCCACCTCGCTCGCCACACGGGGCTTGCCGATCGGCACCGTCGCCTTGCCCACCCGGACCGCTGCCATGTCGGCCTCGCTCGGGTACTGGTCCATCAACCAGTAGTCCATCACCCGCCGCGCGATCGGCGCGGCTGCACCGGCGCCCCAACCGGCGTTCTCCACGATCACCGCCAGCGCGATCTTCGGGTCGTTGGCCGGCGCGAAGCCCATGAAGAGCGCGTGGTCGCGCTGGTGCTCCTCGAGGGCCTTGGCGTTGTACTTGGTGTTCTGGGCTTGCGTCACGGCCTGCGCCGTGCCGGTCTTGCCGGCAGCCTGGTAGCCCGCCCCGGCGAACACACCGCGCGCCGTGCCGCTGGTGACGACGCTCACCAGACCTTCGCGCACGACGGCCACGTTGGCCGGCTTGAAGCCCAGGTCCTCCGCGGGCGGCTGGATCACCGACTTGATCTGGCCCGTGACCGTGTCTCGGGTGGCGAGCACCACGTGCGGCCGGTGCCGCACGCCGCCGTCGGCCACGATCGACGCGGCCTGGGCCAGCTGCAGCATGGTGAAGGTGTTGTAGCCCTGGCCGATGCCCAGCGAGATGGTTTCGCCGGCGTACCACTTCTTCTGCTCGGGCCGCTTGTAGGCGTTGCGCTTCCACTCGGTGCTGGGCAGCACGCCGCGCAGTTCACCGCCCAGGTCGATGCCCGTGATCTGGCCGAAACCCAGCGGCTTCATGAAGTCGTGGATCTTATCGACGCCCATCTCGTTGGCCAGCGAGTAGTAGTAGATGTTGCTCGACAGCTGGATCGAGCGGCGCATGTCGACGCCACCGATGTTGCCTTCGGGGCTGCCGAAGCGGTGCCCGCCGAAGTTGAAGTAGCCCGGGTCGTTGACCACGACGTTCGGCCCGCGCGAACCGGTCTCGAGCGCGGCCAGCGCCATGAAGGGCTTGTACGTCGAGCCCGGCGGGTAGGTGCCGCGCAGCGCGCGGTTGAGCAGCGGCTTGTCGAGCGACTCGCTCAGCTCCTTCCAGCTCTCGGTGTCGATGCCCTCAACGAACAGGTTGGGGTCGAAGGTCGGCTTGCTGACGAAGGCCAGCACCTCGCCGGTTTTGGGGTTGAACGCCACCAGCGCGCCGCGGCGATCGCCGTACATGTCCTCAATCAGCTTTTGCAGCTTGATGTCGAGCGACAGCATCACGGTGTCGCCCGGCGTCGACGGGTGGCTGGCCAGCCGCCGCACCGCGCGTCCCCCGGCCGAGGTTTCCATCTGCTCCACGCCGGTCAGCCCGTGCAAGGTCTTTTCGTAGCTTTGCTCCACGCCAAGCTTGCCGATGTAGTCGGTGCCCTTGTAGTTGGACACCTCTTCCTCCGGCCAGTCTTCCATCGCTTCCTTCTCGCGCTGGTTGATGCGGCCGATGTAGCCGAGCACATGGCTCGCCGTCTCGCCGTAGGGGTAGTTGCGGAACAGCCGCGCCTTGATTTCGACGCCCGGGAAGCGGTAGCGCTGCGCCGCGAAACGGGCGACCTCCTCGTCGGACAGGCGCGTGCGGATGGGCACCGAATCGAAACTGCGCGAGTCCTCGCGCAGGCGCTTGAAGCGGCGACGGTCGCGCGGCGTGACGTCGACCACCTCGGCCAGTGCGTCGATGGTCTCGTCCACCTTGCCGGCCTTCGACGGCGTGATCTCCAGCGTGTAGGCCGAGTAGTTCGACGCCAGCACGACGCCGTTGCGGTCGAGGATCAGCCCACGGTTGGGCACCACCGGCAACACGGCCGTGCGATTGCTCTCGGCCTGCTCGGCCAGGTCGACGTGCCGCACCACCTGCAGGTAGACCAGCCGCGAGCACAGCAGCCCGAAGGCGGTGAGCACCACCAGGCCGATGACGATCACCCGCCGCTTGAAGCGGGCGAGGTCGGCGGCGACGTTTCTTATCTCGGTCATGCGGGACGCAGACTACGCGCGCAGCGTGCGCGAAGCAAGTTCACAGGGGCCAGGTCACAGCGGCCGGTTGGCATCGGGTTCGGGCGTGCGCCGCTGCGGCGCCAGCAGGATGACGCTGATGAGCGGCCACAGGGCCGCTTCGATCACCGGTGCGATCAGCAGCGACCAGCCCGGGAACACCCCGCCGCCGATCATGCGGATGGCCAGCTCGATCAGGTGCGACACGGCGAACAGCGGCAGCACCTGCGGCGCCTGCGACAGCACCGGGTACCAGAGCAGCCGCCGGTGCAACATGATCGCAAAGAAGCCCAGCGTGGTGTACGACAGCGCATGCTGCCCGAGCATGGCCGACTGGTGCACGTCCATGCACAGGCCGAAGACGAAGGCCGCGCCGATACCGATCCGTGTGGGCTGGTGCACGCTCCAGAACACGATCGCCAGCGCCAGCAGGTCGGGCGTCCAGGCCGCGCGGCCCAGCGGCACCATGTCGAACAGCAGCGCGACGATCAGGCTGGCCCAGATGAAGACCGGGTTGACGGGCAGCAGGAGCTGCTGCTGGCCGGGACGCATGATCATGGCGTGCGCCCTTCTCGGCGAGCAGCGGGTTTTGCCTCGGAGGCCGCGGGTGTCTTCGGCTTGATGTCGGCGTTCTTCTTGACGCTGGCGGCCGACGCCGCCGCCGATGCAGCCGCGGCCGAGCGCATCGACGCTGCACTGCCGATCGGTGCCAGCACCAGCACATAGCGCGCCGCCGTCACCTGCGCGAGCGGCAGGCAGTAGATGCGGGCGAAGCCGGAATCGGCACGGCGTTCGATGCGTTCGATCTTCGCCACCGGCAGCCCCGGCGGGTAGACGCCGTCGACACCACTGGTCGCGAGCAAGTCACCCTCCTGCAGATCGGCGTTGGCAGCCATGAAGCGCAGTTCGAGCCCGCCGCCGTGCGCACTGGCGTCGCCGAAGGCCACGCTGCGTGCACCGGTGCGCGTGTTCTGCACCGGGATGGCAAGGTCGCGGTCGATCACCAGGGTGACTTCGCTGCTGAAAGGCAGCACCTGCGTCACCTGGCCGATCACGCCGCGCTCGTCGATCACCGGCGAGCCGGGGGCGATGCCGCTGGACAGGCCCTGGTCGATGACGACCTTGCGGGTGTACGGGTCGGCCGCGTCGTAGAGCACCTCGGCCGCGCGGCCCGGCGTCTGCGTCGTCTGCCGCAGTTCGAGCAGCGAGCGCAGCCGTTCGTTTTCCTTGGCCAGGCTGTCGGCCTGGCCCGCACGCTCGGCCTGCAGCGTCAGCGCGCGGCGTGCCTCGGCCTCGTGGCGCTGGGCCGCCTGCAGGTCTTCGAGGTAGGTGCCGCCTTGAGCGAACAGCTGCACCGGCTTGAGCGCCAGCCACTGGAAGGGATAGAGCACCACACCGACCGCGGCACGCACCGGCTGCATCAGGTGGAAGCGCGCATCGGCCACCATCAGGAACACGGCGAGTGCGCTGAAGAAGATCAGCTTGCTGAGCGCCGACGGTCCCTGGTGGAAGAGCGGTGGCGCGGAGCGATCCAGCGTGCCGAGCGGCATACGCGACCGCCGGGGTTATTCCGAGGTGAAGATGCTGCCGAGGCGGTCCATGCGCTCGAGCGCGATGCCGCAGCCGCGCACCACGCAGGTCAGCGGGTCTTCGGCGACCAGCACCGGCAGACCGGTTTCCTCGGCCAGCAGCCGGTCGAGGTCGCGCAGCAGGGCGCCGCCACCCGTGAGCATCATGCCGCGCTCGGCGATGTCGGCACCCAGCTCGGGTGGCGTCTGCTCCAGCGCATTCTTCACGGCCGAGACGATGTTGTTGAGCGGGTCGGTCAGCGCTTCCAGCACTTCGTTGCTGCTGATGGTGAAGCTGCGCGGCACGCCCTCGCTGAGGTTGCGGCCCTTGACTTCCATCTCCTTGACCTCGGAGCCCGGGAAGGCCGAGCCGATGGTCTTCTTGATGACTTCGGCCGTCGGCTCGCCGATCAGCATGCCGTAGTTGCGGCGGATGTAGTTGATGATGGCCTCGTCGAAGCGGTCGCCGCCGACGCGGACGCTGCCCTTGTAGACCATGCCGCCCAGCGAGATCACGCCCACTTCGGTGGTTCCGCCGCCGATGTCGACCACCATCGAGCCCGACGCTTCCGACACCGGCAGGCCGGCACCGATGGCCGCGGCCATGGGTTCTTCGATGAGGTAGACCGAGGTGGCGCCTGCCGCTTCGGCCGCGTCCTTGATGGCACGGCGCTCGACCTGGGTCGAGCCGCAGGGCACGCAGATGATGATGCGCGGGCTGGGCGCGAGCATCGAGCGCGGGTGCACCATCTTGATGAACTGCTTGATCATCTGCTCGGTGATCACGAAGTCGGCAATGACGCCATCCTTCATCGGGCGGATCGCCTCGATGTTGCCGGGCACCTTGCCCAGCATGGCCTTGGCTTCGCGGCCGACGGCCTGGATCACCTTCTTGCCGTGGGGGCCGCCTTCGTGGCGAATGGCCACGACGGAAGGCTCGTCAAGGACGATGCCCTTGCCGCGAGCGAAGATCAGGGTATTGGCAGTGCCGAGGTCGATGGCGAGGTCGGTCGAAAAGTACCGACGGAAAGCTCCAAACATGTGGAATTCCTCTGGAGCACGGCATGCGCATCGGCAGGTCGTCGCTCTATTTTTTGGGTCGTCTGAAGGGATGGATTGATGGTTTTTGCAGCAAAAGCCGGCGCGTTCGCGGGGGTTGCGGCAAAGGCGGGATAATACCCGAATCCCCTGGACTTCCTTCGTTTTCGCCCCCCGGCGGGGCCGGTTTCGACACCGTTTCGTCCTCATTTCCGAATGTCACTCACCTCCACCGATATCGCCCGCATTGCCACGCTGGCACGCCTCCAGCTGGCACCCGAAGAAAGCACGCGGCTGCAGGGCCAGATCAACGGCTTCTTCGACCTGGTCGAAAAGATGCGCGCCGTCGACACCACCGGCCTAGAGCCGCTGGCCCACCCCGTGGCCGCCATCGAAGACATCACGCTGCGCCTGCGCGACGACGTGGTGAGCGAGCCGAACAACCGCGACGCCAACCAGAAGAGCGCCCCCGCCGTCGAGCGCGGCCTGTTCCTCGTGCCGAAGGTGATCGAATGAGTGCGGACCTGCATCAACTGGGCGTGGCCGGGCTGGCCAAGGCGCTCGCCGCGCGCGAGGTCTCGGCGGTCGAAGCGGCGCAACATTTCCTGCAACGCATCGATGCGCACCAGGCGCTCGGCGCCTTCGTGGCGGTCGATGCCGACGTGACGCTGGCGCAGGCCCGGGCCGCCGACGCGCAGATTGCACAGGGCAACGCACCGGCGCTGGCCGGCGTGCCGATCGCGCACAAGGACATCTTCGTCACGACCGACTTCCCGACCACCGCCGGCTCGCGCATGCTGGCGGGCTACCGCTCGCCTTTCGACGCGACCGTGGTGCGGCGCCTGGCCGAGGCCGGCGCCGTGACGCTGGGCAAGCTCAGCTGCGACGAGTTCGCCATGGGCTCGGCCAACGAGAACGTCGCCGTGCCCGCCGTGGGCTCCGACGCCGTCGTGCCCGTGCGCAACCCGTGGGACACCGGCCGCGTGCCGGGCGGCTCCTCCGGCGGCAGCGCGGCCGCCGTAGCGGCACGCCTGGCGCCCGCTGCCACCGGCACCGACACCGGCGGCTCGATCCGCCAGCCCGCGTCCTTCTGCGGCATCACCGGCATCAAGCCGACCTACGGCCGCGCCTCGCGCTACGGCATGGTCGCCTTCGCGTCCAGCCTCGACCAAGCCGGCGCGATGGCCCGTTCGGCCGAAGACTGCGCGCTGCTGCTGTCGGCCATGTGCGGCCCCGACCTGGACCGCGACTCGACCTCGATCGACCGGCCGGCCGAAGACTGTTCGCGCACGTTGACCGGCTCGCTGGAGGGCCTGCGCATCGGCGTGCCGAAGGAGTTCTTCGGCGAGGGCGTAGCCCCCGGCGTGCGCGCCGCGGTCGATGCGGCCCTGGCCGAGTACGAGAAGCTGGGCGCCAAGCGCGTGGCCGTCACGCTGCCGCGCACCGAGCTGTCGATCCCCGTGTACTACATCCTCGCGGCGGCCGAAGCGTCGAGCAACCTGAGCCGCTTCGACGGCGTCAAGTTCGGCCACCGGGCCGCGCAGTACAAGGACCTGGCCGACATGTACGGCAAGACCCGCGAAGAAGGCTTCGGCGACGAGGTCAAGCGCCGCATCATGATCGGCACCTACGTGCTGAGCCACGGCTACTACGACGCCTACTACCTGCAGGCGCAGAAGGTGCGCCGGATGATCGCCGACGACTTCCAGCAGGCCTTCCAGGACTGCGACGTGATCGCCGGCCCGGCCGCACCGACCGTGGCCTGGAAGCTCGGCGCGCACGGCGACGACCCGGTCGCCGACTACCTGGCCGACATCTTCACCCTCCCCGCCTCGCTGGCCGGCCTGCCCGGCATGAGCCTGCCTGCGGGCTTCGGCGAAGACGGCATGCCGGTCGGCCTGCAGCTGATCGGCAACTACTTCGCCGAGGCGAAGCTGCTGAATGCGGCGCACCGCTTCCAGCAGGCCACCGACTGGCATGCACGCGCACCGCAAGGCATTTGAAGGCATCCGAGATGAGCGACCCCGTGAACACATTCGAAGCGCAGCAAGCAGGCCGCCCGACCGGCCCGCTGGTGCAGGGCTATGAAGTCATCATCGGCTTCGAGACGCACGCGCAGTTGTCGACCGCCAGCAAGATCTTCAGCCGCGCCTCGACGGCCTTCGGCGCCGAGCCCAACACGCAGGCCTGCGCCGTCGACCTGGCGCTGCCGGGCACGCTGCCGGTGATGAACAAGGGCGCGGTCGAACGCGCCATCAAGCTGGGCCTGGCGCTGGGCTCGACCATCGCGCCGCGCAGCGTCTTCGCGCGCAAGAACTATTTCTACCCCGACCTGCCCAAGGGCTACCAGATCTCGCAGTTCGAGATCCCGGTGGTGCAGGGCGGCGCCGTGAGCTTCTTCGTCGGCGACGAAGCCAAGACCGTGCGGCTGGTGCGCGCGCACCTGGAAGAAGACGCCGGCAAGTCGCTGCACGAGGACTTCATCGGCCAGTCGGGCATCGACCTGAACCGCGCCGGCACGCCGCTGCTCGAGATCGTGACCGAACCCGACATGCGCTCCACCGCCGAGGCCGTGGCCTATGCGAAGGAGCTGCACAAGATCGTGACCTGGATCGGCATCTGCGACGGCAACATGCAGGAAGGCAGCTTCCGCTGCGACGCCAACGTGTCGGTGCGCAAGCCCGGTGCCAAGCTGGGCACGCGCCGCGAGATCAAGAACCTGAACAGCTTCAAGTTCATGCAGCAGGCGATCGACTACGAGATCCGCTGGCAGATCGAGGAGATCGAGGACGGCCGCGCGATCCAGCAGGCGACCGTGCTGTTCGACCCCGACACCGGCGAGACCCGCGCGATGCGCACCAAGGAAGACGCGGCCGACTACCGCTACTTCCCCGACCCGGACCTGCCGCCGCTGGCGATCGCGCAGGAGTGGATCGAGCGGGTGCGTGGCGAGATGCCTGAATTGCCGGGCAAGATGGCCCAGCGCTTCATGACCGACTATCAGCTATCCGAGTACGACGCCAGTGCACTGACGCAAAGCGTCGCAACGGCTGCGTACTTCGAGAGCGCTGTAGCGGCACTGCGTGCGACGAACCCGGCTAAGGCGAGCGAATCGCACTATGCCAAGACGGTGGCGAACTGGATCACGGGTGAGATGGCTCGCCGCTTGAATGCGCAGGAGATCGCTATCGAAGCCGCTCCGGTGACGACTGCACTGCTCGCGCAGCTTGTCACACGCATCAGCGACGGCACCATCTCCAACGCCGCCGCACGCCAGGTCTTCGACGCCCTGTGGACCGGCGAAGCGAGCGACGTCGATGCCGTGATCGAAGCCAAGGGCCTCAAGCAGATGAGCGACGCCGGCGCCCTCGAAGCCATCATCGACGGCGTGCTCGCCACCAACGAAAAGAACATCGCCGAGTACCGCGCCGGCAAGGACAAGGCCTTCAACGCGCTGGTCGGTCAGGTCATGAAGGCCAGCCAGGGCAAGGCCAACCCGGCGCAGGTCAATGCGCTGCTCAAGAGCAAGCTCGGCTGAACGGCCTCAGCGGCCGGCGCCGCCAGCCGCGTTCGCCGTCCACAGCGGCTTGAGCCGCGCGCGCTCTTCGTCGAAGCGCGCGTTCACGCGCTTCTTCTCGTCTTCCTGGGCTGCAACGAAGCGGTTCTGGATCGCCACGCTCTGCTCGCTGTCGTCGAGCTTGCGGCGCAACGACGGTGGGGCCTTGCTCAGGTCCTTCTTGTAGAACTCCATCTCGTCGTCGATGCCCTGGCGCTCCTTGGCCAGTTCGCCAAGACGCTTGCGGGCGGCGTCGATCACCGCGTCGATCTGCAGCATGGCCTCCGACCGCTCGCGCTCGTGCGCTGTCGGGTTGGGGTAGCGCATCAGCAGGGCGCGCTCGCGCCGTCGCTCCTCGCTCAGCCGCGACGCCTGCATCGCCGCCTGCCGCGCGCGCTCTTCGCGCTCGGCCTGCTCGCGCGGGGTGTAGGTGGGTTCGAGGGTGCGGCGCACGGTGCCGCTCGGGCCGAACTCGCGCTGTTCGCGGTCGGCGCAATCGGCGATCGGCCGGTCGGCGGTGATGGTCCGCCCGCGGCTGTCGGTACAGCTGTAGATGCCGGGCGATGCCGTCGGCCCCTGCGCCGAAGCGGAGGCTGCCAGTGCACACAGCGACCAGGTCGCCAAGAAGGTTCGGTTCGGCAGCAGCATCCGTTCTCCCGTGACGGTCCAACTTCAGACGGCGCCGTAGCGCTGGCGGTACGCCAGCACCTTGTCGCGGTGGGCGTCGAGTTCGCCGCCGCCGCGTTCGGCCAGGTACTTTAGCAAGTCGTCCAGATTGGCGATCGACAGCACCTGCATCCCCAACTGGTTCTGCACGTATTGCACGGCGCTGTGGGCCACATCCACGCCGTCTTCCGTCGCCATCTCCTGTCGGTCCAGGGCGATGACGACCGCGTGCGGCGTGGCGCCGGCCTGGCGGATGGTCGCGATCGATTCGCGCACCGCCGTGCCGGCCGACATCACGTCGTCGACGATCAGCACGCGGCCCTGCAGCCTGGCGCCGACCAGGGTGCCGCCTTCGCCGTGGGCCTTGGCTTCCTTGCGGTTGTAGGCGAAGGGCACGTTGCGCCCGCGCCGGGCGAGTTCGGCGGCCAGCACCGCGCCCAGGGGAATGCCCTTGTAGGCCGGGCCGAAGAGCATGTCGAACTCCAGGCCGCTGTCGATCAGGCGCTCTGCATAGAATTCCGCCAGCCGCAACATCTTGGCACCGTCGTCGAACAGGCCGGCATTGAAGAAGTAGGGACTGAGCCGTCCGGCCTTGGTCTTGAACTCGCCGAATCGCAGCACGCCGGCGTCGAGCGCGAACTGCACGAAATCCAGCGCGAGCCTGTCGCCCGCCCCCTTCACCTCAGCCATCGGGAATTCCTTTTGTTCAAACTGACCAGCCTCAACCTCAATGGCCTGCGCTCGGCCGCCACCAAGGGCGTGGCCGACTGGGTGGCCGAACTGGCGCCGGATTGTATTTGCATGCAGGAGATCCGGGTCCAGGCCAGCGACATCGAAGGCCGCTTCGAAGAGATGGCCGGCCTCCAGGGCCACTTCCATTTTGCGGAGAAGAAGGGCTACGCCGGTACTGCGATCTACACGAAGCATGCGCCCAGCGAGGTCGTGGTCGGATGGGGCGACGCCGAGTTCGACGCCGAGGGCCGCTACCTCGAACTTCGCTTCGACACGCCCGCACGCAAGCTGTCGATCATCAGTTGCTACTTCCCGAGCGGCTCGTCCGGCGAGGAGCGCCAAGCCGCCAAGTTCCGCTTCCTCAAGGGCTTCTTCCCGCACCTGAATGCGCTCAAGCGCGAACGCGAGTTCATCCTGTGCGGCGACATCAACATCGCCCACCAGGAGATCGACCTGAAGAACTTCAAGGGAAACATGAAGAACAGCGGCTTCCTGCCCGAGGAGCGCGCCTGGATGACGCGCCTGCTCGACGCCGGCACCGGCGGCGCGGGCCTGATCGACGTCTACCGCCAACTCAAACCCGACACCACGGGCGAGGCCTACACCTGGTGGAGCAACCGCGGGCAGGCCTATGCGAAGAACGTGGGGTGGCGGTTGGACTATCACCTGGCCACGCCGGCACTGGGCGCGCTGGCGCGGCACGAGTCGATCTACAAGACCGTGAAGTTCAGCGACCACGCGCCGATCACGGTGGATTACGAGTTCACGCTGTAGGCGCGTGCCGGCTCAGGCTAGTTCGAACACCACCTCCTGCGCGCCTTCCCACAGCACCTTCACGCCGAGCGCGCGCAGGTTCTCCTTGCCTTCGACGATGGTGAGGAAGTGGTTGCCGGCCAGTTGGCCCATCTTGCTGGCGAAGCTGCAGGCGCCGTAGGCCAGGATGATTTCCGTCTCGCTGTAGCCACCGGGGTAGAACAGGATGTCGCCGACCGACGGGTGGCTGGTGTGGTTCTCGAAGCCCACCGGCGTGCCGTCGTTCTCCAGCTTGAATTCGCCCAGCGGCACCCAGCAGCCTTCGCCGCTCCAGCGCACGTGGATGAGCTTCTGGCGGTAGGGCAGCAGCTTGGCGAAGGCGGCCACGGTGAGCGGCGCGTCGGGGTGGGTTTCGGCGATGAAGTCATAGCCGCCGGCGGTGATCTTGAGTCGGGTCATGGATGGATTGTCGAGGCAAAAAAGTACGGGCAGGTGCGATGGCACTCAGCCCATCGCCAGGTCGGTCTTGCGCTGCGACCAGCCGGTCACGCGCTGCTCGACGAGGGACGAGATGCCGTACAGCACCACGCCCATCGCCGCCAGCAGGAAGAGCCCTGCGAACACCATCGGTACGTCGAAATTGCCACTGGCGATCATCATCACGGTGCCGATGCCCTTGTTGGACGCCACCGTCTCGGCCAGTACGGTGCCGACGAAGGACAGCGTGATCGCGATCTTGAGCGAAGCGAAGAGGTAGGGCATGGCGCGTGGCAGGCCGACGTTCCACAGGATGTCGCGCTTGCGGGCGCCGAGCACGCGCAGCACGTCTTCCAGCTCCGGCTCGGTGCTGGCGAGGCCCGTGGCCACATTCACCACCACCGGGAAGATGCTGATCACCATCGACGTGAGGATGGCCGGCACCGTGCCCGCGCCGAACCACACGACGAAGAGCGGCACCACCGCCACCTTCGGGATGCTGGAGAAGCCGACCAGCAGCGGGTAGGTCACGTCGTAGGCCAGCTTCGACGAGCCGATGCCGACACCGATCACGATGCCGGCGAGCACGCCGAACGCGAAGCCGACGAAGGTGGTGTACAGCGTCTGCAGCGCATGCGGCCAGAGGAGCGGCATCTTCTCGAACAGCACGGCCGCGATCTGGCTCGGCCGCGGCAGGATCAAGTCGGACACGCCGAAGGCGAGGCAGACCACTTCCCACAGCACGAAGAAGCCGATGAGCGCAGCGGCGGACAGCACGCGCTGGCGCACGACCGGGGACATCGCGTTCATGCCGCCACCTCTTCGATCGAAGGCCTTGCCAACGCAGGCGGGGTGGCATCGCCGTCGCGCCGGGCCTCGGCGATGCGCATGCGCAGCTGCTGCACCAGCGTCGCGAACTCGGGCGCGTAGCTGCTCTCCAGCGTGCGCGGCCGGGCGAAGCCGACGTCGCGCGTCTCCAGAATGCGGCCGGGGCGCGAACTCATCACGCAGATGCGGTTGGCCAGGTAGGCCGATTCGCGCAGGTCGTGCGTCACCAGCAGCACCGTGGGGCGGCGCGCCATCCAGAGCGATTGCATGATGTCCCACAGCTCCTCGCGCGTGAACTGGTCGAGCGCGCCGAAAGGCTCGTCGAGCAGCAGCAGTTCGGGCTCGTGCACCAGCGCACGGCACAGCGACGCGCGCTGCAGCATGCCCCCCGACAGCTGCCACGGCCGCTTGTCGCCGAAGCCCTTGAGGCCGACCTGCGCGAGCAGCGCGTCGACGCGGTCCCGGTACTCGCCCTTTTTCTTCTTCGCGAAGTCCTGGCGGAAGGGCTGGACGATCTTCAGCGGGATCATCACGTTCTCGCGGATCGTGAGCCAGGGCAGCATCGTCGGGTTCTGGAAGGCCAGGCCGATGCGCAGGCGTGGCGCCTGCGCGGCATGCGCGCCCGACGGCTGGGTGCCGACCGCGCCGACCTCTCGCCCGCCCGCGATCACCGCGCCGGACGTGGGCTTGAGCAGCCCAGCCACCAGCTTGAGGATGGTCGACTTGCCGCAGCCGCTCGGCCCCACCAGCGCGACAAAGTCGCCCTCGGCGATGCCCAGCGTGGTGTGGTCGAGCGCGATGGTGCCGCCGCCGTAGCGCAGCATCACGTCGGACAGTTGGATGAAGCTCTGGCTCATGGTGTCTTTCGGAAAGGGTTCGCTCAGGAAGAAGGCATGCGCACGATGGCCGCCACCGGCCCGCCGCCCGGCGGCCCCTGGTGTTCGGCGCCGCCCGACACATAGAGCGCGGTGCGCCCCACGACCGACGCGAGCACGCCGCCCACGGCCGCGCGCGCGTGGCGGGTCGAGTTGATGTCGGAGTCGTTGAGCATGGTGTGGCGCGCGCCGCGCACGCGGCCGTCGGGGCTGGCCTCGGCCTTGGCCAGCAGGTTGACCAGGCGCGACGCGATGGCATCGGCATCGCGTTCCGCATCGAGCCCGAAGTGCGTGCGCAGCAGCGTGCGCACGCCCGTCGCATCGACCGCGTCGCGCATCACCGTGTGGCCGATGCGGAAGGCCGATGCGCTGCCTTGCGCCTCGCCCAGCACGATGACGACGTTGCCTTCGAGCTCGATGCCGGCCGACACCGATGCGCGCGCCGAATGCAGCGCGGCGTCGTGCAACACCGCCGCGTCACTCAGGCGCTCGGGCGCGATCTCGCCCAGCGCCAGGCCCACGCCCAGCGCCGAGGCGCCGCGCGAATAACCCATCGATTCGTAGGTGTCGCGCGTGACCGGCTCGGCGCCGCGCTGCAGCGCGTCGTCGACCTTGGCCGAGGTGAGCAGCGGGCATTTCACCTGCGCGAAATGCACGTCGGCCGCGTCGGCGATGCCGGCGTCACGCATCGCGTCGCGCACCGCCGCGGCAGTCGCCTCCACCTGCGCCATGCGGCCCATTTCTTCGGGCACGAAGTCGCGCGTGTGGGCGATGCCGACGACCAGGCGCTTCTCGCCGTGCATCGCTTCGGACTCGACCGTCTCACGCGTGAACACCGTGAAGTGCGGCGACAGCACGCCCTCGGTGCCGCCGGACATCACCAGCGCGACGCGTGCGTGCACGGCCTCGGCTGTGCAGCCCAGGTGCGGCGCGAGGAAATGGCACCAGGCGGTGGCCGCGAAGTCGCGCGTGTGGTCGTTGACGCAGCCATTGCCTTCGGTCTTGCCCATCACCGCGACGATGTGGCGCGGGTCGATGTCGCCCGCGTCGATCAGCGCCTGCACGCCGCTCAGGTCACCGGGTCCGCGGCACGCGACCACATGCACGCCGACCTTCTGGCTCACGACGCGCTCCAGTCCACCTCGCCCACCGGCACGGCGGTGCGCGGCACGCCGGGCGGCGTCTCGAGGATGGCGCTGCTGTAGTGCTCGGTGTTGCGCGGCTTCGCCGTTGGCATCTGCTGCACGGTCTTCACCGAACGGCCCCAACCCACGGCGTCGGTCACCAGCTTGCCGTCGCGCATCACGAATCGGCCCCGCAGCAGCGTGTGCAGCGGGTAGCCCTTCACGGGGCGGCCGTTCCAGGGGGATATCTTGCTGATGCTCTGCAGCTTGTTCTGCGACAGGATGCCGGCGCGTTCCATGTCGACGAAGGCGATGTCGGCATGCGCGCCCGGCGCAATCACGCCCTTGGGGCCGTAGATACCCCAGGCCTTGGCCGGTGCGACCGCACTCCAGCGCACGTAGTCCATCAGCGAGGCGCGGCCGCGGTTCACCTCGGTGAGCATCAACGGCATCTGCGTCTCGACGCCGGGGAAGCCGCAGTCGCAGTCCCAGATGCTTTCGCGCGTCTTTTCTTCCGGCGCGTGCGGTGCATGGTCGGTGGCGATCATGTCGAGCGTGCCGTCCATCAGCGCGTCCCACAGCGGCTGGTTGTGGCGCGCCTCGCGGATCGGCGGGTTGAGCCGCATCACGCCGCCGAGCTTCAACATGTGGTCGGTGTTGAGCAGCAGGTACTGCGGGCAGGTTTCTGCCGTCACGTCGACGCCGCGGCGCTTGGCTTCGCGCAGCAGGAAGAGCGAATCGGCCGCGCTGTGGTGCGCGATGTGCACGCGCGCGCCGGTCCATTCGGCCAGCGTCAGCACCCGGCCGATGGCCTCGATCTCGGCCACGGCCGGGCGTGCGGCCAGATGCGCCATCGCATCGATGCGGCCGGCGTCCTGCATCTTCTTCTGGCGGCGAAACAGGATCGACGAGTTCTCCGCATGCACCACCGTGCGGATGCCCAGCGGCGCCAGCTTCTCGAAGCCTTCGAGCAGGGCGCCGTCCGTCGGTGCCGGCAGGTTGCCGAAGGTGTTGCCGACGAAGGCCTTGAAGCTGGTCACGCCGGCGTCGAGCAGTTCCTCGAGCCGGTCGACGGTGTCGTCGCCCAAGAGACCGTGGATGCCGAAGTCGCAGTACGACGCCTCCGCCGCCTTCTGCTTCATGCGCAGCGCCTCGAGGGTGCCGGTGGCCGGGTTGGTGTTGGGCATCTCGAAGACGGTGGTCACGCCGCCCATCGCGGCGGCCGCCGAGCCGGTCTTCCAGGTTTCCTTGTTCGGATAGCCCGGGTCGCGGAAGTGCACGTGGCTGTCGATGGCACCGGGCAGCAGGTACAAGCCGTCGGCGCGCATCTCTTCGCGCGCGGGCGGCATGGTGTCGTCGTGGCCGACGGCGACGATCAGTTCGCCAGAGATCGCCACGGAGGCTTCGATGATCTGGTCCGGCGAGACGATGCGCGCACCGCGGATGACGAGGTCGACTTCTTTCATGTGGCGCTCCTTACAGTGCGGCCCAGCCGCCGTCGACAGGGAGGTCGACACCGGTGATCTGCTTCGAAACTTCGCTCGCCATGAACAGGCAGGCGTTGGCCACGTCGATGTCGGTCGACACGCGCTTGAGCGCGTAGTCCGCGGCGTGGCGCGTCATCGCCTCTTCGAGCGTGATGCCCAGCTTGTCGGCCATGTTGGCGCACACCTTCTCGCGAAAGCGCGGGCCGTCGACCATGCCGGGCGCCACGTTGTTCACGTTGATGTTGTAGGGGCCGGCTTCGAGCGCGAAGCTCTTGGTGATGCCGCGCAGGCCCCACTTCGAGGCCGAGTAGGCCGTTCGCCCTGCCCGGCCGCGCAGGCCGAAGGTGCCGCCGACGTTCACGACCTTGCCGCTGCGGCGCTCGATCATCGACGGCAGCACCGCATGGATGGTGTTGAAGCAACCGGTCATGTTCAGTTCGACGATCTCGTTGAACTCATCGGTCGTCGTTTCCCAACCGGTCTTGCCGATGGGACCGGAGCCGCCAGCCACGTTGACCAGCACGTCGATGCGGCCGAAGGCCTTCAGCGCCGACGCGGCGAGCGCCTCGGTCTGCTCGGACTTCGTGAGGTCGCAGGGCACGACGATGGCTTCGGCACCGAGTGCGCGGGCTTGCTCGGCCACAGGTTCGATCGCGGCGACGTCGCGCCCGGCGAGCACCAGCCTGGCGCCTTCGCGTGCGAAGGCCAGCGTGATCGCGGCGCCCATGCCCTTGGCCGGGCCGGTGATCAGCGTCACCTTGTCTTTGAGTTGCAGGTCCATGGAGAGTCTCTCGTGGTTCGGACGTTGGGAATCAGGGAGCGGTGGTGGTGGAAGGCCGGTCGGCACGCGCGGGCATGAAGCTGCGGTCGAACACTTCCTTGGTCTCAGGCACGCGCGGCAGCTGGTTGGCGTCGGCGACGATGGCGATGTTCTTTTTCAGGCGCTCCTCGTCGACATCGCCCAGGCCGAGCCGGGCGATTTCGGGGTGGCTCATGTCGTTCTTGAGCGTGGCGAGCAGCTTTTCCTTCTCGACCTCGCGCTTGAGCAGCGGCTCGCGCTTCATGACGGCGTCCATGCCGACCTCGGGATTCGCGATGACTTCCTTGACCGCGCGGTTCAGCGCCTTCACGAAGCCCTGCACCGCCTTCGGGTTCTCCTTGACGAAGCTGCGCGCGAAGAACACGGTGTTGGAATACAGGTCCATGCCGTGGTCGCCATAGCGGATGAAGCGCAGGTCCTTCGCCGGGTCCAGGCCCATGCCCTTGGCGGCGAAGCTCACGGTGGTCACGTAGCCGAAGCCGGCATCGATCTGCCCGCGCACCAGCATCTGCTCGCGCAGGTTGGGCGCCATGTTGGTGATGGTCACCTTGCTCGCGTCGATCTTCGCGATCTTGGCGAAGGCCGGGAACAGCTTGAGCGCGCCGTCGTTGGCCGGGCCGCCGATGGTCTTGCCTTCGAGGTCCTTTGGCGTCTTGATCGGGCTGTCGCTCTTCACCACCAGCGCGAAGGGCGGCGTGTTGTAGAGCATGTACACGCCCACGGGCGCATCGGCCGGGCGCTTCGACGCCAGGTCGATCAACGCGTTCATGTCGCCGAAGCCGGCCTGGTAGGCACCGGCCGCGACCTTGGGGATGGAGGCGGCCGAGCCTTCGCCCTGGTCGATCGTGACGTCGAGGCCTTCTTCCTTGAAGTAGCCCTTGTCCTGCGCGAGGAAGAACCAGGCCTGCGCGCCTTCGTACTTCCAGTTGAGCACCATCTTGATCGGCACCTGGGCCGACGCCGTCGTGGTAGCCAGCGCCAGCGCGAGACCGCAGGCGGACAGCAGCGGGGAGGAAAAGAATTTCATGGGTCAGGACTCCTGGGGTTGGGATGAAGAGGAACGGGACGAAGGCAGCGCGCGCATCAGCGACGCAGCGCTGGCCACGAAGCCGTGCAGCAACTGCACGATGTAGAGCACGCCCTTGCTGACGTAGGCGGGCGACGGCGTGCTGCAGGCGTCTCGCAGCAGCACGCAGTCGTAGCCGAGAAAGGCACCGTCCTGCAGCGTCGAGAACACGCAGCGGTCGGTGTTGATGCCAGCGAAGAGCAGCGTGGTGATGCCCTGGTTGCGCAGCACGCTGTCGAGCTCGTTGTCCCAGAAGCCCGAGAGCCGGTGCTTGTGGACCGTGAGGTCGCCGGGCGCGACGGCGAGCTCGTCAATCACCTGCGCACCCCAGCTGCCCTGCACCAACGACGGGCCATGGTCGATCGGCGAGGCCTCGGCATAACCCACGCCGTCGGCCGAGCGCTTGCCCTTGAAATGGATGGTCGGCGAGAGGTTCGCCCGGTCCGCACGGATGCCCCAGTTGAGCCACACCAGCGCACCGCCGGCCTGGCGCCAGGCCGGCAACAGCTTCTGCAGCACCGGGATCGGCTGGCGCGCCGCCCTGATGCCCAGACCCTTCTGCGCGAACCAGCCTTCGGGGTGGCAGAAGTCGTTCTGCATGTCGACCACGATCAGCGCCGTGCGTGCGAGGTCGATCTCGACCGGCTGCGGCGCCGCATCGGCGATGAGCACAGGCCGCGGCTTGCGCGCCTTGCGCACGAGACTGACGCGCGGGTCGGCCTCGCCGCCCTGCAATTGCCACGCGTTGTGCACCGCCGGGCCGATAGATGCCGCGATGTCGGGCGTCGTCGGCGCCAACTTGGGGCGTGGGGAGCGCGAAGGAGCTTTCATGCCGAAAGCCATGCACCCGACGTGCCAAAGACCGCTCTGCTTTGGCGCTTTATCGCGTCATCACCGTTGCCGAAACGGCACCATTTCCCGCGGCACGATCGTTGCAAGATCCCTCCACATGAACCATCTGCGCCTGCTGCGCTACGTCGACGAAGTGGCCCGCGTGGGCTCGATCCGCCAGGCGGCCGAACGGCTGCACGTGGCGCCCTCGGCGGTCAACCGCCGCATCCAGGACATCGAGGAAGAACTCGGCACGCCGATCTTCGAGCGGCTGCCGCGCGGCATGCGCCTGACCGCGGCGGGCGAGCTGTTCGTGCGCTACATCCGAGACCGCAGCGCGGAGCTCGACCGCGTGCGCTCGGAAATCGAGGAACTGCAAAGCCTGCGCCGCGGCACGGTGCGGCTGGTGGCCAGCCAGGCGCTGGCCCCGCGCTTTCTGCCGGCGGCCATCGCCGATTTCCGCAAGACCCATCCGCTGGTGGCGTTCGAGGCACGTATCGGCGACCACGTGCAGGCGGCCGACGCGTTGCGCGGCCTCGAGACCGAATTGGCCATCGTCTTCAACCTTGCGCCCGAGCCGGACCTCGACCGCATGGCCGTGGTCGAACAGAAGCTGATGGCCGTGATGCACGCGAAGCATCCACTGGCCCGCACACCGGGCCTGCGGCTGCGCCATTGTGTGGACTACCCGGTGGTGCTGCCCAACCGCGACACGGGCGGGCGCCAATTGCTGGAGCGCTTTCTCGCACGCAGCTCGATCCGCTTCCAGCCGATGGTGGAGAGCAACAGCTTCGAGTTCCTGCGCGGCTGCCTGGACGATCGGGCGTCGATCTCGTTCCAGATGGCGGTCGGCACCGCGCTGAACGACCCAAACATCGTCGCGCGCGAGATCGAGGACCGCGGCTTCCCCCGCGGCGAACTGGTGCTCGCGAACCTGCGCGGGCGCCAGTTGCCGGTGATCGCCTATGCGTTTGCCGAATTTCTGCGCGAGCGCCTCGCGGCGCTCGGCTGAAGGCAGCCGATCAGAAGCTGTGGCGAATGCCGAACTCGTAGCCCGTCACGTTGCGGCCCGCCGCGATCGTCGGGCTGGCCAGCGAGGACGACGACACGGTGAGGCCGCGGTTGGCGCGGTCGTCGTTGTCGACGCGCGCGACCGTGGCGTAGAGCTGGGTGCGCTTGGACAGGTTGTAGCCGTAGCCCAGCGCAAAGCGGTTCGAGTCCGCGTCCGAGATGTCCTTGCGCTTGTACATGCTGTAGGCCGCGCGGATCTCGCCGGCACCCACCGGCACGGTCGCGCCGATTTCGTACAGATCGATCCTGCGGCCGTTGCCGCGTTCGGAAGCGATCAGCACCATCGGCTTGACGAAGCCGAAGTTGTACGACGCGCCGACGTTGGTCGCGCGGTAGTCGATCTCGGTCGTCGTCGTGCCGCCGCGCACTTCGCCATAGCCCAGCGCCACGTTCAGCGGGCCCGCGCCGTAGCCGAGGCGAAAGCCCATGCTGTTGCGCAACGTGTCGTTGGTGACGCCCGGCGACTTGATCTGTTCGCCGAAGGCGTACTGCACTTGGCCATAGAAGCCGCCGAGCGTGGCCGGCAGCAGGTAGTTGATGCTGTTGCTGGCGCGCTTGGGCGCGCTGCCTTCGGCCGTGCCGGCGGCCGAGGTGGCGCTGCCGACGAGGTTGGAACCGTTCACGCCGCCGACACCGACGTCGCCGAAGGGGTCGAAGGTTTCGATGTTCAGGTACGCGGGCGCCTTGTCGCGGCCCAGGCGCAGTTCGCCGAAGTCGTTGCTCGAGACGCTCACGGTGGAGCGGCGCTCGAACGCATAGCCGCTGCTGTTGCCGTTGTCCACGGCGAGGCCGCCTTCGAGCCAGAAGCCGGCCGCGAGACCGCCACCCAGGTCTTCCGTGCCGCGAAAGCCCAGCCGGCTGCTGGACACGCCGCCGCTGGCCAGGCCGGTGACCTTGCTGTTGCCGCTGGAGATGTGGGCGACGGACGTATCGAGCACGCCGAAGAGGGTGACGGTGGACTGGGCGAATGCGCCCGCTGCGGCGGTCAGTGCCGCAACGGCGACGAGTGTCTTTTTCATGGAGAGGATCTCTTCGAGGATGAGGGATCACCGGCACGACGCAGGCATGTGGCCCATCGCTAGCCGGCGGGCTCCGCGTCGTTGCGGGGCGCCGTCGCTCATTAGAAAAACACTCTGTGACACCCCCGGGAAGCCCGCACGTTCCCGTGGGTGATTGCCGGCTGCGCTTACCGGCTGCTGCTTTGTCCGCTACGACGCGCGAGGTGCACCTGGTGCAGCGTGATCTTGCGCACCTCAGCCTGGCTGGTCTCGATGTGCGCACGCAGCAGCATCGCAGCCTGGTCGCCGCGGTTGGCGCGCACGGCCTTGAGGATCTTCGCGTGCTCGTCGTAGGTGGCGTCGATGCGCGGCTGCTTGGTGAAGTCGAGCCGGCGGATGATGCGGATGCGATCGGTCACGTCGCGGTGCACGCGAGCCATCTCGGCATTGCCGGCCGCGGCCACCAGCGCGCAGTGAAAGTCCTCGTCCCACAGGCCGACCTGCACGGTGTCACTGCTGCGCTGCGCGGCCGGCACGAGCCAGATGCCGGCGAGCGCGCCGAGCATGCCGCGGTCAACGTGGCGATCGGTTTCGCACAGGCGGTGCACGGCCGTCGTCTCCAGGATCATGCGCAGGTCGTAGAACTGCTCGAACTGGTCGAAGTCGAAGGGCAGCACGCGCCAGCCGCTGCGGAACAGCACTTCGACGAAACCTTCCTGCTGCAGCCGGAACAACGCCTGCCGCACCGGCGTGCGCGACACGCCGAGGCGCTCGCTGATTTCGTTCTCGGTGAAACGGTCGCCGGGGACGAGTTTGAATTCGGAGATGTCGCGCTTGAGCTGCGCGTAGACCTCGTCGGCGCGCGTGCGGAACACGGCGGCGTCGGGTTCGGGGGTCGAGGTGGGAGCGAGGGCGGACACGGGGTCGATGTTAGCCCTTGAGCGCGGCCAGCAACTGCGCGCTCGGCGCCGTCCATCCGACGATGGCGCCCTGCGCGCGGATCATCTCGATGGCGGCCGCCTTGAAGGCGGGGAAGTAGCTCTCGGTACAGTCCTCGAGCAGCAGGCCGTCGTAGCCGCGGTCGTTGGCCTCACGCATGCTGGTCTGCACGCACACCTCGGTCGTCACGCCGCCGAACAGCAGGTGCGTGATCCCGCGCGCCTGCAGCTTCTCGTGCAGACCGGTCGCATAGAACATGCCCTTGCCGGGCTTGTCGATGACCCACTCACCGGCGACGGGCGCGAGCGCGTCGATGATCTGGTTGCCAGGTTCACCCCTCACGAGGATGCGGCCCATCGGGCCCTCGTCGCCGATACGCAATGTCGGGCTGCCGCGGTTCAGCTTGGCGGGTGGGCAGTCCGACAGATCGGGCTGGTGCGCCTCGCGCGTGTGCACCACCAGCCCACCGGCCACGCGCCACGACTGCAGCACCTTCCGCGTCGCCGGCACGATGGCTTCGAGCAGCGACACGTCATTGCCCAGGGTTTCGCCGAATCCACCGGGTTCGATGAAGTCGCGCTGCATGTCGATGAGGACCAGCGCGGTCTTCTGCAGGTCGAAGTCGTAGGGGAAGGGTTGGGCTTGGTCTATGCGCATGTCTTGCTTTCAGCGTTTGGATGCGTGACCTGCGCGGGGCGTCGTGGACGCGATCGTTGGACATCCCTCTTCGGCGAGCGCAGCGATTGCGCCACCCCAAGCCCGGCCCGCACCGCCTGCCGGGCGCTCGCCCCAAAGACAGCAAGGGAACACATCAATGATGCCCCCCACCCATATGCGCCCCCAACTCATGCCGTTCCGCCGTCGCCGCAGGCGTCTCGAACACCACGCGCCCCTCGCTCATCACGACGATGCGGTCCGACAGCTCCAGCAGCTCGTCAAGGTCTTCGCTGATCAGCAGCACCGCCCCGCCCTTCTCCCGCACTTGCACGATGCGCGAATGGATTTCCGCGACGGCTGCGAAGTCGAGACCGAACACCGGGTTGGCGGCGATCAGCACGTTGATGTCTCCGGCCAGCTCGCGTGCCAGCACGGCCCGCTGCACGTTGCCGCCCGACAGGCTGCGAATCGGTGCGCCCTCGCCCTGCGTCTTCACGCCGTACTCGGCGATCCATTCGCGGGCACGGCTGCGCCATGTCGGGAAGTTGAGCAGCCCGCCGCGCGCGAGCGGCACCTGGTCGAAGTCACGCAGCGCCATGTTCTCGGCCACGCTCAGGTCGCCGACGCAGGCGTTGCGCAAGGGCTCTTCGGGCAGGCTGCGCACCTTGAGTTCGCGGTTCTCGCTGCGGGTGGCGGCGTAGGGCTGGCCCATCACGGTGACCTTGCCCGACAGGCGCGCACGCTGGCCGACCAGCGCTTCGACCAGTTCGCGTTGGCCGTTGCCCGACACGCCGGCCACGCCGAGGATCTCGCCCGCCTTCACCGACAGGCTCAGGTCATGCACGGCCAGCGTGCCGCGGTCGCCCATGGCCTGCAGGCGGTCGACGTTCAACGCGATGGGCGCATCGGCGGCCACGGCCTTCATGGTGTGCAGCGCGCGGCCGGTGATGGCTTCGGCCGGCGCCACATCGCCTTCGGAAGGCACTGGCACGCCGCCACCCATCATCGCCGCGGCCAGCAGTGCCGGCGTGGTCTCCGCCACCTGGCAATGGTGCACCGCCTTGCCGCGCCGCAGCACAGTCACGCTGTCGGCGTACGCCATCACCTCGCGAAACTTGTGCGTGATGATGAGCACGGTGCACATGCCGCTCTTGGCGAAGTCGCGCACATGGCCCAGCACCTCGTCGGCTTCCTGTGGCGTGAGCACCGACGTGGGCTCGTCCAGGATGAGCAGGCGCGGGCGCAGGTACAGCTGCTTGAGCAGTTCGAGCTTCTGCTTCTCGCCGGCGGCCAGGGACGAGGGCGTCACGTCGAGGTCCAAGCTGAAGGGCGTGGTCGCGAGAAAGGCTTCCAGCTCGGCGCGCTTCTTCTTCCAGTCGATCAACGCGGGCGTCTTGCCACCAGCGAGCAGCAGGTTCTCGGCCACCGTCATGCCAGGCGCCAGCGTGAAGTGCTGGTAGACCATGCCGATGCCGAGCGCGCGCGCGACGATCGGGTTGGCGATGTCCTGCTCGCGCCCGTCGATCAGGATGCTGCCCTCCTCCGCGCGCTGGAAGCCGGCGACGCACTTCACCAGCGTGCTCTTGCCCGCGCCGTTCTCGCCGAGCAGCGCGTGCACCGTGCCGGGCTCGACATGCATCGTCACGCTGTCCATCGCGGTGAACGCGCCGAAGCGCTTGGTGAGCTGGTAGGTGTCGAGCGCGAGCGCGCCAGTGGTGGCGGACAAGGCACCGATGGGGGTAGCGACAGCGTTCATGAACTCGGTCCTTGCATGAGGCTCAGGCCAGGGCGGCCAGCAGTGCTGCGGAATCGGCATGCGCGCCGAACACGCCCCCCTGCATCGTGATCATCTTCAGCGCCGCGAGGTGGTTGCCGTGGTCGGTCGCGGCCGTGCAGTCCGACAGCAGCAGGCATTCGAAGCCGCGGTCGTTGGCGTCGCGCATCGTCGTGTGCACGCACACGTCCGTCGTGATGCCGGCGAGGATCAGGTTCTCGATGCCGCGTGTGCGCAGGATCAGTTCGAGGTCGGTCGCGTAGAACGAGCCCTTGCCGGGCTTGTCGATCACCACCTCGTCGGGCAGCGGCACCAGCGTGGGAATGATCTCCCAGCCCGGCTCACCGCGCACCAGGATGCGCCCGCACGGCCCGTCGTCGCCGATGCCCACGCCGTTCGCGCCGATCTGCCGCGAGCGCCAGCGCTTGTTGGCCGGCAGGTCGGCCAGGTCGGGCCGATGGCCTTCGCGCGTGTGGAGGATGTGGAAGCCCAGTTCGCGCAGGCGCGCCATCGTCTTGCGGATCGGCTCGATGGGCGCCTGCACCAGCGACAGGTCGTAGCCCATCACGTCGACGTAACCGCCCTTGCCGCAGAAGTCGGTCTGCATGTCGATGACGACGAGCGCGGTGTTCTCCGGACGCAGGTCGCCGTTGTAAGGCCACGCGTAGGGTTGGGCTTGGACAGTTGTCATGCGCCGGTGGCCTTGCGGTGCGAGGAGTCGGGTTGATCCGGAATGTCGGGCACGCTCTTCGGCACCTGCGGCACCAGCGGGTGCGACTCGGGGCCTTTGTACGCGCGCAGCGGCGCCGTGAATCCGCACGAGGTGCCATCGACCACCTTCACCTGGTCGCTCCACGGCAGCTTGTACTGGCCTGACGCCATGTCCTGCATGTAGGTGTACGGAAAGTCCTGCGCGCCGCCCTTCACCGCCACGTAGCCGCGGTGGTAGAGCTGGTAGATGTTGTTCTCCACGCCCCAGCCGGTACGGGCCTCGCGCAGCAGGTCGGGCCGCAGCTCGCAGGTGATGATCTCGTCGACGCGGCCGCCGCCTTCGACCATCACGGTGCCGTCGAAGCTGCAGAACATGCCCTCGCCCATCGAGTCGAAGGTGCCGTCGCTGCCGCACATGCAAACGCTCGCCGTGTAGGCCAGGTTGCAGAAGGCGTTCGCCTGGTTGGTGATCTTCCAGGCGTGGCGGATGGGTGCGGTGTAGCCGGCCGTACGGATGATGATTTCCGCGCCCTTGTACGCGGCCTCGCGCGCCATCTCGGGCAGCATGCCGTCGTGGCAGATGATGAGCGCGAGCTTGCTGCCGTTGGGTCCGTCGCACACCGGGATGCCGAGGTTGCCCGGCTCCCACGGCTCGACCGGCACCCACGGATGCATCTTGCGGTAGTACAGGCGGATGGCGCCCATGTCGTCGATGACGAGGCCGCTGTTGTACGGGTTGCCGCCGGGGTTGGCTTCCATGATGGAGAAGCAGCCCCAGATCGTGTTGTCGATGCAGGCCTTGCGGAAGGCCGCGACCTCGGGGCCGTCGAGCGTGCACATGATGTCCGGCGAGGTGTCCATCGACAGGCCGTGCAGCGAATATTCCGGGAACACGACCAGGTCCATCGTGCCCTGGTTGCGCCGCGCCTTGCCGACGAGTTCGACGATGCGTGCCGTCTGCGCCGCAAGCTCGTCGGGCGTGCGCACCACGGGCAGTTGGCATTGCACGAGGCCGATGACGACGCCGTTCGCCGATTTGTTCAGACCACCGAAACCGCTCATTCGCTTGTCTCCTTGCAGTTCGTGTTTGCTGGCATACGGCGGTGGAAATTCGATGGGGGCGCGTGCCGAGGCCACCGGGTATTCCCCTCCGCGAATGTCCCCCGGCCTGCGGCCGAAGGCTGACGGCGGGGGACATTCGCGGAGGGAAGTACGCCGTCGGCGTGATCCCGCCCCGGTCCCACGCCTCGACCAGCACGGCGGCGCCGCTCGATGAAGATCGACTGAAGCACTGCGACAAGAACGAACATGGTGCGCTTACCTCGTCGACGAAAGCTCACCCGGGCTGCCGATCGCGACACTGCCCGGCTTGCAGGTGAATACCAGGATGACCAGCGTCAGCACGTAGGGCACCGTGTTGAACAGGTGGTAGCCCCAGCCGACACCGATCGATTGCAACGCCGGGCCGATCGCGCCCGCGCCGCCGAAGAGGAAGGCAGCACCCACGCAGCGCAGCGGGCTCCAGCGCGCGAAGATCACCAGCGCCACGGCGATCAGGCCCTGCCCGCTGGAGATGCCTTCGTTCCAGCTGCCGGGATAGAAGAGCGTGAGCGACGCGCCACCCAGCCCGGCGATGAAGCCGCCGGCCGTGGTCGCCGCGATCCGGATGCCCGACACCGAATAACCCAGTGCACGCGTCGCATTGGCCGAGTCTCCCGCCATGCGCACCAGCAGGCCGGCGCGGGTGCGCGCGAAGCCCCAGTACATCAGCCCCGCCAGCACGATGCCGACGGGCACCAGCGCATTCACCTGTAACGCCGACTGCACCACCGTGTTGTCGCTCCAGAACCCGAGCGGAATGGCCGGCAACTGCGGTGCCTGCGGCTGGATCAGCGGCTTGCCCAGATAGAACGCGAGCCCGGTGCCCAGCAGCATCAGCGCGATGCCGGTCGCCACGTCGTTCACGCGGTCGAGCGAGCACAACAGGCCGTGCAGCAGCGCGAGCACCGCCCCCGCCGCCGCGCCGATCAGTACGCCGAGCCAGGCCGAGTCGGTGAGGTAGGCGCCGCCGAAAGCCGCCATGGCCGACAGCACCAGCACGCCTTCGAGGCCGAGGTTGATGCGGCCCGATTTCTCGGTGAGGCATTCGCCCAGGCTCACGAACAGGAAGGGGGCGCCGACGCGCAGCGCGCCGCCGACGATGCCGGCCACGAGAGCGATCCACTGGTCGGCGGTCATGCGACCTCCTTGGTCAGCTTGGGCTGCACCGCACGCGGCATGCGGTTCTTCAGCAGCGTCTTCCAGTCGACCATGCGCAGCCCCTCGCTCGCCAGAATGAGCACGAAGGCGATGCCCTGAAGCACCAGCACCGACGCATCGGGCAAGCCAAGCCTTCGTTGCAACAAGCTGCCCGCCGCGCCGAAGCCGCCGAACAGGATCGCGACGGGAATGATCGCGATGGGATTGTGCCGCGCGATGAAGGACACCAGGATGCCCGCGTAGCCGTAGCCCGCGATGAGCGAGGCATTCGCATTGGTGTGCACCGCCGCCACCTCGACCGCGCCCGCCACGCCGGCACAGGCGCCGCCGACGCCGCAGGCCACCAGGATGAGTTGCGTGGCCGGCAGGCCGACCAGTTGCGCCGTGCGCGGGTTGCCGCCCACCACGCGCACCGAGAAGCCCGATGCGGTCGCGCGCAGCCACAGCCCGAGCCCGATGCAGGCCACGATGCCGATCGCCAGCCCCCAGTGCACGTCCGACCCCGCGATGCCGCCGATGCCCAGCCCGTCGGGCAGCGAGCGCGTCGACGGCTTGTTCAGGCTGGCCGGGTCGCGCAGCGCGCCTTCGACCAGGTGCTTGAAGATGCCGATCGCGATGTAGGCCAGCAGCAGGCTGCTGATCGTTTCGTTGATGCCGCGGTACTGCCGCAGCCAGCCCGCCCCCATGATCCACAGCGCGCCCGCCACCGCGCCGGCGATGCAGATCGCGACCGTGCCGACGATGTTGCCCGGCAGCGGAATCGCGTAAGGCAGCGCGGCGCACGCGAGTCCCCCGAGCACCACCGCGCCCTCGCCGCCGATGATGACCAACCCCGCGCGCGCCGGGATGGCCACGCACAGCGCAGTGAGCATCAGCGGTGCGGCGCGCTGCAACGTGTTCTGCCACGAGAACCAGTCGCCGAAGGCGCCCTTGAAGAGCGTGACCCACACGTCCACCGGGCTCACGCCGGCGAACCACACGAGCACCCCGAACACGAGCAGCGCCGCCGCGATGGCGAAGGCCGGCAGGGCGATTTCCTTCAGCGCGTTGCGCATGGCCGTGCGCTCAGATGGAACCGAGAACGCCTTCGACCAGGTAATTCATCTTCTCGAGCTCGAGGTCGGTCTGCTTGAGCGACTTGCCGGCCGGCACCACGACCGCGCCCTTGTTGTCCTTGATGCCGTCCTTGAAGATGTCGAAGCTGCCCGCGATCATCTGGGCCTTGATGCCGTCGGCCTGCTTCTTCGCGGCGTCGGTCACGGCCGGGCCGTAGGCGGACATCTTCACGTAGCCCTCCTTGAGGCCGCCGCGCAGGAAGTTGGGGTGCGGCTTGCCGGCCTGGGCCGCGTCGATGATGGTCTTGTAGGCGGTGAGCCAGTTCCACTCGGCGCCCGTGAGGTAGGCCTGCGGTGCCAGCTTGGCCTGGCTCGCGTGGTAGCCGCAGACCATCTTGCCGCGCTTGGCGGCCGTCTCGACCACCACCTTGGGGCCGTCGACGTGCATGGTGAACACGTCGCAGCCCTGGTCGGCCAGGCTGTTGGTGGCTTCGGCTTCCTTCACGGCCATCGACCAGTCGCCGGTGAAGATCACGCTGCAGGTGATGCCGGGCTTGACCGAGCGCGCGCCCAGCGTGAAGGCGTTGATGTTGCGCAGCACCTGCGGGATCGGCTTGGCCGCGACGAAGGCGATCTTGTTGCTTTTCGTCATGTGCGCGGCGATCACGCCGTTCAAGTACTGGCACTCGTCGATGTAGCCGAAGAAGCTGCCGACGTTCTTCGGGTGCTTGCCTTCGGTCCACATGCCGCCGCAGTGCGAGAAGCGCACGTCGGGGTTCTTCGGCGCGAGCGCCAGGATGTGCGGGTCGAAGTAGCCGAAGGACGTGGGGAACAGCAGCTTGGCGCCGTCCTGCGAAATCATGCCGGTCATGGTCTTCTGCACGGCCGCGGTCTCGGGCACGTTCTCTTCCTCGACCACCTTCACGCCGGGCATCTTCTTCACCTCGGCCGCGGCCTGTGCGTGCGCCTGGTTGTAGCCGTAGTCGTCGCGCGGGCCGACGTAGATCACGCCGACGGTCAGCGGCTTGGCCTGCGCACTGGCCAGGGCGCTCCAGCCGCCCAGCGTGCCGGCGGCGCCCAGGGCGGCGATGGATTTGAGGGAGTCGCGGCGATTGATCTGGCTCATGGGTGGGCTCCGGTGGGAATGAACGGATGGGTCGTGGAAGGAAAAGGAAAGCGGCGCGGCGCGCTCACTCGGCGCGCGCGCCGGTGGCCTTGGCGATGACGGCCCAGCGCTGCGAATCGGTGCGCACCGCGTCCGACAGCGCCTTGGCCGACAGGTACTGGATCTCGGCGCCGCGCTGCCACATCTGGCCGCGCAGTCGCGGGTCGGCGGTGGCGGCCTGCACGTCGGCCTCGACCTTGCGGACGACGGCGTCGGGCGTGCCCGCGGGCAGGAAGAGGCCGTACCACTGGTCGGCCGCGAAGCCCGGGTAGCCGAAGCTCGCGACGGTCGGCACGCCGGGCAGGCGCGTCGTCGGTTGGGCACCGGTGACGGCCAGCACGCGCAGCTTGCCGCCCTCGATCAGCGGCAGGGCCGACACGATGATGTCGAACATCACCTGCGTTCGTCCGGCGATCAGGTCGGGCAGCGCCTGCGCACTGCCGCGGTAGGGCACGTGCGTCATCTTGAGCTTGGTTTCGGACAGGAACCACTCGGCCGTGAGGTGCGGCAGCGAGCCGCTGCCGTTGGACGCGTAGCTCAGCTCACCCGGGTGCGCCTTGGCGTAGGCGATGAGGTCGGGGAAGGTCTTGAAGGGCGAATCGACCGGCACCACCACGACCAGCGGCGATGTGGCGAAGCCGGCCACCGGCACCAGGTCCTTGATCGGGTCGTAGCCCAGCTTGGGGTAGATGTGCGGCGCGATGGTCACGCCGGCCGGGATGCCCATCACCAGCGTGTAGCCGTCGGGCGCACTCCTGGCGCCGGCTTCGGTGCCGATGGTCGAGCCCGCGCCGATGCGGTTCTCGAAGACCACGGGCTGCTTCCAGGTGGTCGACAGCGCGGTGCCGATGGCGCGGCCGGCGTAGTCGGTCGCGCCGCCCGCCGGGAACGGGATCACCATCTTCAAGGCATGGCTCGGGTACGCGGCGGGCTGTGCGATGCCGACACCGACCTGCCCGAGCAGCGGCGCGAGCGCGGCCGCCTTGAGTACGCGTCGACGCGACAGCGCATCGCGGCACGAGGAAGACTCGACGGAGGCGGAACGCGGCAAGGTCATCGGCTTGTTCTTTCTTGGATACAAGACGGTGTGCATAAAGTGTGCCTGCGCCCGTCGGCTTGCGTACGCTTTCAGGCGAGTGCGGCGACGGGGGCCTGCACGACGCCCGCGGCCTCCAGCGTCGCAGCCACGCGCAACGCCAGGTCCTCGCGCCATGGTGCAGCGATCACCTGCACACCGATCGGCAGGCTGGCGTGTGCGCCCCACACCGGAACGGCGCACACCGGCAAGCCGATGCACGAGATCGGTTGGGTCAGCACCCCCATGTTGGGGCGCACCGGCAGGCGCTGGCCGTTGAGCTCGAACCATTCGGCGCCGATGGGCGTCGCGGCGCAGGGCGTCGACGGGGCCAACAGGATGTCGAAGCGCTCGAACAGCTTGGCGGCCTGCTCGGCATAGAGGCGCCGCACACGCTGCGCGCGCGCCACCCACGCCGCCGGAATGAGCGCGCCGGCCAGGAAGCGGTCGCGCGACAGGGGCTCGAAATCCTGCGGGCGCCGACGCAGGTCGTGCAGATGCAGTGCGGCGCCTTCGGCGTTGGTGATGAGAAAGGCGGCCGCGCGGCCGGCTTCGACCATCGGCAGCTCGCCGGTCTTGCTGGCGCCGAGCGCCTCGGCCACGCGGTCGACCGCGCTCAGCGCCTCGGGTTGCGCGCGCTCGCGGAAGTAGCCGCCCAGCACGCCGATGCGCAGGCCACGCGTGCCATGCGCCAGCTGCGCCACGGCGGGCTCGACGGCACGCTGCGCGCAGCCCGGGTCGAGCGGCGCGTGCGTTTCGGGCCCCTGCATCGCGTCGTAGGCCAGCGCCAGGTCGCGCACCGACCGCGCGAAAGGTCCGAGGTGGTCGAGGCTGGAGATGAAGGGGTAGCTGCCGGTGCGCGGCAGCCGGCCGAAGGTAGGCTTGAGGCCGAAGATGCCGCACAGCGAGGCCGGCACGCGGATCGAGCCGTTGGTGTCGGAGCCCAGCGTGAGCGGCACCTGCCCGGCGGCCACCGCCGCGGCCGAACCGCCCGACGAGCCGCCCGCGATGCGTGTCAGGTCGTGCGGGTTGTGGGCCGGACCGACGTGGCTGTTCTCGGTGGTGAAGCCGTAGGCGTACTCGTCCATGTTGAGCGCGCCGACCAGCACCGCGCCGGCGCTTTCGAGCCGGCGCACCAGCGCGGCGTCGCTGCGTGCCGGCGTGCTGTCGCGCTCGATCTTCGAACCGGCCAGCGTCTGCAGGCCGGCGATGTCGAACAGGTTCTTCACCGCGAAGGGCACGCCGAGCAGCGGCAGCTCGCGGGTGCGATGCCCGTTCGACGAGGCCAGCGACGCATCGACCTGGCCGGCGCGGCGCAGCGCACGTTCGCGCACCACGTCGGTGAAGGCGTTGACGCGGCCGTCGGTGCCCGCGATGCGGTCGAGGCTGGCCTGCACCAGCGCGACTGCGCTCACGGCGCCACTGCGGACGGCATCGGCCATCGCCGCGCCGTCTTTCAACAAGAGTGCATCGGCGCTCATGCCTCTTTCTCCTTGGGCGCCACCGGCACGAAGCTCACCGCCGATTCGGCATGCGGATCGAGCGGCACGGCGTCCACCACAGCCGCCATCTCGGCGGCCAGCGCGAAGAAGCGCAGCACGCCGGGGCGGTGGTCGGGCCGCAGGTTCAGGTCGAGCGCGGCGGCCGCCGCGTCGACATAGGCTTCGGTCTGGGCGGGGGTCATGGGCGGCTCCTTCTGCGGATGCGGTCAGCGGCGCACTTCGCGCTGGAAGATCTCCAGGCTCAGCTTCTTCATGGCCACGAAGCTGGCCGAGCTCAGCGTCTCCAGCGTGCGCGGGCGCGCGTCGCCGTACTTCAGGATCTCCGCGACCTTGGTCGGCCGCTTGGTCAGCAGCAGCACCTCGTCGGCCAGGTACACGGCCTCTTCCAGGTCGTGCGACACCAGCAGCATGGTGGTGCCGGTCTGGATGAACACCTCCTGCAGCTTCTCGCGGATGAAGAGCGTCATCTCGAAATCGAGCGCCGAGAAGGGCTCGTCCAGGAACAGCACCTCGGGGTTGGGTGCCAGCGCCCGCATGATCGACGCGGTCTGCTGCTGACCGCCCGAGAGTTCGTAGGGGAAGCGCTTGAGGTCGAACTTCACGTCGAAGGACGCCACCAGTTCTTCCATGCGGCGATCGACCTCCGCCTTGCTCTTGCCTTCCAGCTTCAGTGGATACGCGATGTTGTCGATGGTGCGCATCCACGGGAACATCGCCTCGCGGTAGTTCTGGAACACGTAGCCGATCTTGGTGTCCTTGAGCGACTTGCCGTCGAACAGGATCTCGCCGCTGTCGATGGGCACGAGCCCCGCGATCATGTTGATCAGCGTCGACTTGCCGCAGCCGTTGGGCCCGAAGACCGAGACGATCTTGTGCTTGGGGATGTCGAGGTCGAAGTTCTCGTACAGCGGCCAGCCCGCGAAGTACTTCGTGAGGCCGCGGATGGTGATGTGCGTGCCGGCCGGGCCGGGCTGGAACGCGGGGGTGGGCACGTCGGCGTACACCGGGCCGTTGAGGACTGCGCTCATCTTCCACTCCAATGCACGATGCGGCGCTCGGCCACGAGAAAGAGGATATTGAGCGCATAGCCCAACGCACCCGCCGCAAGGATGGCCGCGTACATGCTCTTCACGTTGAGCACCTGCTGCGCATTGATGATGCGGTTGCCCAGGCCCGCGTCGGAGCCGATGAACATCTCGGCCACGATCACGATGACCAGGGCCATCGACACCGCCGAGCGCAGCCCGACGAAGCTGGGCTGCAGGCTCTCCCAGATCAGCACGTCCTTGAAGACCTGCCAACGCGAAGCGCCCATCACCTTGGCCGCCATCACGCGCTGCTTGCGCGCGTTGATGACGCCATAGGCGCTGTTGAAGATCACGATGAGGAAGGCACCGAAGGCCGCGATGGCGACCTTGTTGATGTCCGACACGCCGAAGATCAAGAGGAACAGCGGGATGAGTGCGGACGACGGCGTGGAGCGGAAGAAGTCGATCAGGAACTCCACGCTGCGATACACCCGCTCGTTGCTGCCCAACAGCACGCCCAGCGGCACGCCGACGACGGCGGCGATCAGGAAGGCCTGCACCGTGCGCCACACCGTCACCGCGAAGTCGGTGAGCAGCGGGCCACCGGCCAGGCCGGTGATCAGCGTGGTGATGGTGTCCGCCGGTGCCGGCAGCAGGATCGGCTTGATGAAGCCGAGCCGCACGACCAAATCCCACAGGATGAAGAGCACCACCGGCCCGATGAAGGGCAGCAGCTTGTCCCACAGCGGCGGCTTGGGCACCGCGCTGGCGGCGCCGTTCGCAGGTGGCGACCAGGGCTTGGTGGCGGCCCCGGCGGGCGCGACGGAGGTGTCGGCCATGGTTCAGGCCTTGTAGAGAAGTGCGTCCACCGGCACCTTCTTCTCGAAAATGCCCTTCTCGGTGAACAGGTCGTAGAACTTCTGGAAGTAGGCGACGTCGCTCGGCTTGAACTCGTTGTAGAGCATGTACGACGCGAGCGGCACTTCGGCGGTCAGCGCGCCTTCGATGGCGGTGTAGCCCTTCATGAACTGGCGGGCCTCGTCGGGCTTCGTGCGCACCAGTTCGACGCCGCGCGCATAGGCCGCGATGTACTTCTTCGCCACCTCGGGGTTCTTCTTGATGAACTCGGTGGTCAGGCTGGCCGCGCCACCGTGCCACGGCGCCATCGGGTCGCCCAGGATGTACTTGGCGACCACGCCGGCTTCGATGACGCGCGTGGTGCCGTTCATGCGGCCGATGGTGCCGGTCGGCTCCAGCGTGTAGCAGGCGTCGACCTGGCCCGCGACCAGGGCGGCGACGTGCTGGCCGATGGGCAGCTCGGTCACCGTGGCACCGGTGGCGCCGGCGCGCTCCAGCATGGTCTTGCACAGCGTCACGTTCTGGATGCCGGGGCCCGAGGCGACCTTCTTGCCCTTGAGGTCGGCCATCGTCTTGATGGGGCTGTCCTTGGCGGTGATGAACTCGTCGAGCACGAACTTGGCATTGCTCGGGTTGGTGCAGAAGATCTTGAAGAGACCCGGCTGCGCGATCTCGCCGATGGCGAGGTTGGCCGAGCCGGTGCCGTTGGCGCTGCCGTCGGAGCGGCCCGACAGCATCGCTTCCATCACCTGCTGCGCGCCAGCGAACTTGAGCGGCTCGACATCGAGGCCGGCTTCCTTGAAGTAGCCCTTGTCGACCGCGGCGAAGAAGGGCAGGCCCGCGGCCACCGGCCAGAAGCCGACGCGGATCTTGGGCGTGGCCTGGGCCAGCACCAGCGAGGGTGCGGCGAGCACGGCGATGCCCGCGGCGCCGGCCTGCAGCACATGGCGGCGCGAGGGCGTGGCGGCGACCGCTGCGAATGACTTGTCCTGAGATCCCATGAGTCCGACTCCTGCGTAAAGGTTGAAGCGAAAGAAAACCCGAAAGCCGCGCTCAGGCGAGCGCCGCCTGACGTGATGCGATGTACGAGCGCCAGCCGCCGTGGTGCGTGATGTCCTCGGCGCCGTCGAGCGCGATCGATTCGCAGACGAAGCCCTGCACGCTGCTGCCGTCTTCCAGCGTCAGCGTGCCGATGCCCAGCGGCGCGGGGATCAATGCGACGAAGGAGCCGTAGGCGGTGGCGGGCATCGCCCACACCTCGACGACGAGCCCGGCGCCACCCGCGGGCACGCGCACCATGCCGGGCTTGGGCGGCACGGTGCCGGGCAGTGCGTAGAGGCGGTACTGCGGGGCGGTCTTCGTTTCACGCAGCAGCGTGGCGCCGCGCTCGGTCAGCTGGCCGTTGAGCGGCATGCCCGACAGGTGCGCGCCGACGACGGCGACCTTCACGGTGGCGGCGGGCGTGAGCATCGGCAGCGCGACGGGTGCCGGCATCGGTGCGCCCGTTGCACCGAGCGTGAGTCCGGTGGCGTGGTGGAGCCGCTGACCGAGCTCGGCCAGCTGGAAGTCGCTGGCGCAGGGGCCGATCAGCGTCAGGCCGAAGGGTAGGCCGTCACTGCGCAGGCAGGTCGGCACCGAGAGCGCCGCGTAGTCGAGCAGGTTGACGAAGTTGGTGTACGCGCCGAGGTTCTGGTTGAGCGCGACCGGGTCGGCCCGCATCGCCTCGATGGTGTAGTGCGTGGGCGCGGTCGGCACCACCAGGAGGTCGATGTCTTTCCACATCGGTGCGGCCTGTTGCGCCAGCGCCCGCAGCTTCGTCTGCGCATCCACGAAGTCGGCCGCGCTGTAGCTGCGGCCCTTGGCCAGGATGCTGCGCACCGGCTCGATCACCTCGTCCTCGTTCGCGTCGAAGAAGGTGCGCACCGCCGCGTAGCGCTCGGCCACCAGCGCGCTGTCGTAGAGCAGCGCCGCAGCTTCGGCGAGCGGGGCGTAGTCGATCGGCACGCGCGTGGCGCCCAACGCTTCGAGCTGCGCGAGCGAGCGCTCGAAGGCCGCGGCCGAATCGGCGTCGCCGAAGAACTCGAGCGTCGATGGCACGCCGACGCGCAGGCGCGAGGGCAATGGCGTGGTGATGGGCGTGAGCGCGCGTGAGTACGGGTCGGCCGCGTCATGCCCCATGGCGACGGTCAGCACGCGCGCCGCGAGTTCGACGGTGCGCGCGAAGATCGACACACAGTCGACGCTCTGCGCCGCCGGCAGCACGCCGCGCGTGCTGATCAAACCCTTGGTCGGCTTGAGGCCCACGATGTTGTTGAGCCCCGCCGGCACGCGGCCGGAGCCGGCCGTGTCGGTGCCGAGCGCGAAGTCGACCTCGCCCGTGGCTACCACCCGCGCCGAGCCGGAGCTGGAGCCGCCCGACACGTAACGCGCGTCGAAGCTGTTGGGCACCGCGCCGTACGGCGAGCGCGTGCCGTTCAGGCCGCAGGCGAACTGGTCGAGGTTGGTCTTGCCGACCAGCACCGCACCGGCGTCGAGCAGGCGCTGCACCACATGGGCGTGGGCGGCCGCGTCGCGGGCGAAGGCCGGGCAGGCCGCGGTGGTCGGCAGGCCGGCCACGTCGATGTTGTCCTTGACCGCGAAGCGCAGCCCGGCGAGCGGGCCATGGGCCGCGGCGCCGGGAGAGGCGATCGGCGGGTCGATCCGCGTGATCCAGGCGGCCGCACCGGGGTTGGCGTCGAGCCCTTCATCGGTCGGCAGCGAAGTCGTCGTATGCACCATCATCAAGCATCCTGTCTTGTGTACATGATGAGATGCAAGCGGCGTGCCAACGCCTGCCAGGACTCAGGGAGCCCTGGCAGGTCGGATTCGGTGCGTCAGAAAAAGGATAGGTGCAAGCGCGGCTCAGCCTCGCCGGGCTGCGCGGTACAGGCCGTCGACCTTGCCGAGGTTGGCTTCGAGGATGCGGATGCGGTCGGTGCCGCTGGGGTGGGTCGAGAGGAAGCTCAGGCCGCCCTGGTTCTTCGAGGCGGTGGCCATCTTCTTCCACAGCGTCACCGAAGCGCGCGGGTCGTAGCCTGCCCGCGCCGCAAGTTCGAGTCCGACCAGATCGGCGTCGGTCTCGTCGCCGCGGCTGAACTTGAGCGACAGCAACTGCGTGCCGGCACGCGCCGCCATGTCGCCCATCTGACCCAGGCCGAGCAGTTGCGCCGTGATCGACAGCGCCGCGCCGGTGCCGGCGCTCTTGGCCAGGCGCGCGCGGGCGTGCTCGCGCAGCGCGTGCGCCATCTCGTGGCCCATCACCATCGCGACCTCGTCGTCGCTGAGCTTGAGCTGGTCGAGGATGCCCGTGTAGAAGGCGATCTTGCCGCCCGGCAGGCAGAAGGCGTTGATCTGCTGGCTGCCGATCAAATTGATCTGCCACTTCCATTGCGCGGCGCGTGCGTTCCACGGGCCGACGAAGGGAATGAGGCGCGCAGCGATGGTGCGCAACCGCTGCAGCTGCGGGTGGCTGTCGGGCGCCAGCGCGCCCTTGGCCTTGGCCTGCTGGAGGAGCTGGCCGTACTGCTGCACGCCGGCCTGCTCGATGCTGTCGGCGGGCACCAGGTTGCGCGCGACCGAGGCCTTGCCCACCTCGACCTGCGCCAACGCGGGTGTGACTGCCGAAGTGACGGCGGCAGCCCCCGCCAACGCCAGGAAAGCCCGGCGCGCCTGCCAGGGACCGATGGAAAACTCGCAGCGTGTGCACATGCGGGAATAATAAGCAGCCACCCCGATCGCCCGCGCAATGTCCCCACCCTCGGCTGCCGAAGCCTCCCCCACCGCCCTGCCTGCAGCACCGTTGTCCTGGCGCGATGCGCTCAAGGTGTACCTCGAACCCGCGACGCTGCGCATGCTGGCGCTGGGCTTCTCGGCCGGGCTGCCGCTGCTGCTGGTGCTGGGCACGCTCAGCTTCCGCCTGCGCGAAGCCGGCGTGACGCGCAGCGAGATCGGCTACCTGAGCTGGGTCGGCCTGGTCTACGCCTTCAAGTGGGCCTGGGCGCCGCTGGTCGACCGGCTGCCCATCCCGCTGCTCACCCGGCGCATGGGCCGCCGCCGCAGCTGGCTGCTGCTGGCGCAGGCGCTGGTCGTCGGCGGGCTGGTCGGCATGGCGATGGCCGACCCGCGCGGCGGCCTGGCGCCGCTGGTGTGGTGCGCGCTGCTGGTGGCCTTCGGCTCGGCCACGCAGGACATCGCACTGGACGCCTTCCGCATCGAATCGGCCGAGACGCGCAAGCAGGCCGCGCTGGCCGCCGCCTACCAGACCGGCTACCGGCTGGCGATGATCTGGGCCGGCGCCGGCGTGCTGTCGATCGCCGCGTGGACCGAGATCACCGGCGCCAGCGGCTACCAGAACGCCGGCTGGAAGGCCGCCTACCTGGTGATGGCCGCCTCGATGGCGGTCGGCGTGGTCACGGTGCTGCTGTCGTCGGAGCCCGCCCAACAGCTGATGCCCCGGGCGCGCAACGCCGCCGAATGGCTCAAGAATGTGCTGGTCGAGCCCTTCGCAGACTTCGTCCGCCGCTACAAGTGGCAGGCGGTGCTGATCCTGTCGCTGATCGCCATCTACCGCATCAGCGACGTGGTGATGGGCATCATGGCCAACCCCTTCTACGTCGACATGGGCTTCAGCAAGGAAGAGGTGGCGGCGGTCAGCAAGGTGTTCGGCGTGGTGATGACGCTGGTCGGCGCCTTCGTGGGCGGCATCCTGTCGATGCGCTTCGGCGTGATGCGCGTGCTGATGCTGGGCGCGGTGCTCAGCGCGGCCAGCAACCTGCTCTTCGCCTGGCTGGCCGCGCACGGCCATGACATGACGATGCTGGTGCTGGTGGTGTCGGCCGACAACCTGGCCGGTGGCATCGCGTCGGCCGCTTTCATCGCCTACCTGTCGAGTCTGACCAACATCAGCTACTCGGCCACGCAGTACGCGCTGTTCAGCTCGCTGATGCTGCTGCTGCCCAAGTTCCTGGCGGGCTACTCCGGCGTGTTCGTCGATGCCTACGGCTACGTGCCCTTCTTCGTGGGCACGGCGCTGCTGGGCCTGCCGGTGCTGGTGCTGGTGGCGCTGGCGGCACGCGGGCAGCGCTGAGCGCCGGCGATTGCGGGATGCCGGCCGACGCGGGCGTCTGCGGCCGGCTGCTAGTCTGTGGCATTGTTCGCGCTTCGCCACTCCTCATTCACCACCGTGCCGTCTCGCATCCCCCCTCTCCAGATCAGCGCCTACACCGCGACTTCGGCCGTCGGCGTGGGCAAGGCGTCGCTGCTCGACGCCCTTGAAACCTCGCGCAGCGGCCTGCGGGCCAACGACTTCGGCGACGTGCCCGCCAGCGGCGCGCGCCTCGCGACCTGGATCGGCCGCGTGGCGGGGGTCGAAGACGTGCGCCTGCCCGACGCACTGGCCGCCTGGGACTGCCGCAACAACCGGCTGGCCTGGATGGGCCTGCAGGCCGACGGTTTCATGGATGCGGTGGCGGCGGCGCGCGCGAAGTACGGGCGGTCGCGCATCGCGGTGATCCTCGGCACGTCGACGTCGAGCATCGGCGAGACCGAAGATTCCTACACGCACCTGACCGCCGACGGCCGCTTCCCGCCCGGGCAGGAGCGCCCGCTGGTGCACACGCCGCATTCGCTGGGCATGTTCGTGCAGGCCGCGCTGGGCCTGGAGGGGCCGTCGGAGACGATCTCGACCGCCTGCTCGTCGAGCGGCAAGGTCTTCGCGTCGGCCGAGCGGCTGATCCGCCTGGGCCTGATCGACGCGGCCGTGGTCGGCGGTGTCGACACGCTCTGCGGCAGCGTGCTGTACGGCTTCAATTCGCTGGAGCTGGTGTCGCCCCAGCCGTGCAAGCCCTTCGACGCCACGCGCGACGGCATCAGCCTGGGCGAGGCCGCAGGCTTCGCCTTGGTGGAGCGTGCCGAGGCCACCACAGCCGACGGGCTCTACCTGCTGGGCTACGGCGAGGCGAGCGACGCACACCACATGTCGACGCCGCACCCGCAGGGCCTGGGCGCCGAGCGGGCGCTCGACGACGCGCTGGCCCGCGCCGGCCTGACGACCGACGCGGTCGACTACATCAACATGCACGGCACGGCCAGCACCAAGAACGACGAGGTCGAGGGCGCCTTGGTCACCCGGCGTTTCCCTGAAAGCACACATGCCAGCTCGACCAAGGGCTTCACCGGCCACACGCTGGGTGCCGCCGGCATCGTCGAGGCGGCCATCAGCCTGCTGTCGCTGGAGACCGGCCTGATGCCGGGCACCGTGAACACCACGCAGCTCGACACCGACTGCGGCCCGCAGATCAAGCTCGAACCCGCGCGCGGCGACGTGAAGGTGGCGCTGTCCAACTCCTTCGGCTTCGGCGGCAACAACTGCTCGCTGGTGTTCGGCAAGGGAGCGCAGGCATGAACGCCCCTGTGAAGACCCCGACGCTGTACATCGAAGGCCCGGCCTTCTGGGCGCCGACGCTCCCCGGCTGGGACATCGCCCGCGCCGCCTTCACTGGCACCGGCGCGCCGGTCGACCCGCCGGCCAAGCGGCCGTCGCCGCAAGTGCTGGCCCCGGCCGAGCGCCGCCGCGCACCCGACACCGTGGCGCTGGCGCTCGAGGTCGCGTCCAACGCCATCGCCGCGTCCGGCCGCGACGCCAAGGACCTGCCCTGCATCTTCGCGTCGGCGCATGGCGACCTGGGCATCAACGACTACATGTGCAGCGTGCTGGCCAGCGACCCGACGGTGCTGTCGCCGATCAAGTTCCACAACTCGGTGCACAACGCCGCGGTCGGCTACTGGACCATCGGCGTGGGCTGCATGGCGGCCAGCAATTCGGTCGCCGCCTACGAGACGACCTTCGCGTCGGCCCTGCTCGAAGCCGCGGCGCAGTGCGCGGCCGACGACCAGCCGGTGCTGCTGGTGGGCTACGACATGCCAGCCGTGGGCGCGCTCGCGTCGGTCACGCGCAGCCGCGGCCTGCTCGCGGTGGCGCTGGTGATCGCGCCGCAGCGCACCGAGCGCACCGTGGCGGCATTCGACTGGTCGCTGCTGCCCGGCGCATCGCAACCGATCGCGCCGCGCTCGGAGGCCGCCCAGGCGCTGGCCACCAACGCCATGGCCGACGCGCTGCCGCTGTTCGAAGCGCTGGCGGCAGGCCGCAGCGAGACGCTGGCGATGCCGCTGTCGGCACGCCTGTCGCTGCAACTCCAACTCACACAAGGCTGAAGCCGATGACGATCGCCACGACAACGCACGAACAACAGCACGACGTGGTGATCATGGGCGGCGGCCTGGCCGGGCTCACCCTGGCGCTGCAGCTCAAGAAGCGCTTTCCCGACATCGACGTGCTGGTGCTCGAGCGCCGCGCCCACCCGGTGCCGCATGCGGCGCACAAGGTGGGCGAGTCGTCGGTGGAGATCGGCGCCCACTACTTCGACACGGTGCTGGGCCTGGAGCCGCACATGCATGGCGAACAGCTGCGCAAGTTCGGCTTTCGCTTCTTCTTCAGCGAAGGCCGGCGCGACATCGACCGGGTCACCGAGATCGGCGCCAGCCGCTACCTGTCGGTGCCCAGCTACCAGATCGACCGCGGCATCTTCGAGAACTACCTGGCCGAAGAGGCGGCGCGCCGCGGCGTGAAGTTCACCGACCACGCGATGGTGCGGCAGATCGACCTGGCCGACGACGCACAAGGCCTGCACCGCCTGAGCTGGACACAGGACGGGCAGACGAACGTCATTGCCGCGCGCTGGATCGTCGACGCCTGCGGCCGCGCCGGCCTGCTCAAACGCAAGCTGGGCCTGGCCCAGCCGAACGCGCACGACGCGCATGCGGTGTGGTTCCGCATCGGCGAGCGCATCACGCTCGACGACTGGAGCGACGACCCCGAATGGCGCGCCCGCTGCACGCCGCAGGCGCGCTGGCTGTCGACCAACCACCTGGTCGGCGCGGGCTACTGGGTGTGGCTGATTCCGCTGGCCTCGGGCTCGCATTCGGTCGGCATCGTGGCCGACCCGCGCTACCACGCGCTCGACACCATGGACAGCTTCGAGAAGGCGATGGACTGGTTCGCGCAATACCAGCCGCGCCTGTTCGACGAACTCGACGGCAAGCGGCACCTGCTGCAGGACTTCGCCTTCTTCAAGAACTTCTCGTACGGCTGCAAGCAGGTGTTCTCGGGCCAGCGCTGGGCGCTGACCGGCGAGGCCGGGCTTTTCCTCGACCCCTTCTATTCGCCGGGCAGCGACTTCATCGCGATTGCGAACACCTACATCACCGACCTGATCGGCCACGACCGCGCCGGCCATTCGGTGGAAGCGCGGGCCCAGCTCTACGACCAGATCTACCACTCGTTCTACGAGAGCACCCTGGCGCTCTACCAGGACCAGTACGGCCTCTTCGGCGATCCCGAGGTGCTGCCGGTGAAGGTCATCTGGGACTACAGCTACTACTGGGGCGTGCTCTCGCAGATCTTCTTCCACGACCGCCTGACCGACCTGGCGTTGCTCGGCAGCCTGAAAGATGAGCTGCAGCACTGCCAGCGGCTGAACATCGCGGTGCAGGCGCTGCTGCGCGCGTGGTCGGCCTCGAGCGAGAAGCGCAACGTCGCGCAGATGCTCGACCACGCCGCGCTGCCCTGGTTCGCCGAACTCAACCGCAGCCTCACGGACACGCTGGACGACGCGCAGTTCAGCGAGCGCATCCATGCGTCGGTCGCGCTGCTGCGCCAGCTGGCCCTGGAGATCCATGCGCGCGCGCTGGCCTGCGACCCTGCACTGGACGACGGCGACCTGCGGGCGCTGCTGGCCCAGCACTGGCCGGCGAACGCAGCCGTCGACTGCACCATGCTGTTCGACGCGATGTCCGGGGACACTGCGGAATCGGTTTGAGCCGGGCCGCGGGTGCCGCCCTCTCCTTCGATAGCGGGCAGGCGCTTTGACACGCGCAGGACGGGCCGTTTACTTTAACTTTACGGAGCATTCAAGCCGCCTTGGCGGCGCCGACCCATCATGGCTGCAATGAGCACTCCCCAGATCCTGATGATCGAAGACGACGCCCGCCTCGCGCAGATGGTGAGCGAGTACCTGACGAAGTCGGGTTTCGGCGTGGCGCACGCGGCCGACGGCCAAGCCGGTCTGGAACAGGTGCAGCAGCACATGCCCGACCTGGTCATCCTCGACCTGATGCTGCCGGACATTGACGGCCTCGAAGTCTGCCGCCGCATCCGGTCGCTGCCCGGTGCCCTGGCGAAGGTGTCGATCCTCATGCTCACGGCCAAGGGCGATCCGATGGACCGCATCATCGGCCTGGAGATCGGCGCCGACGACTACCTGCCCAAGCCCTTCGAGCCGCGCGAGCTGCTGGCGCGCATCCGCGCCGTGCTGCGCCGCCGCGGCGACAACACCAGCGAGGCGGCGGCCGCGACGATGATGCGTTTCGGCACGCTCGAGATCGACCGCAACGCGCGCACCGTCACCGTCGGCGGCGCGCTGGCCGACCTCACGTCCTACCAGTTCGACCTGCTCGTCGCCATGGCCGAGCGCGCTGGCCGTGTTCTCACGCGCGACCAGATCATGGAAGCCGTACGCGGCCGCGAGCTCGAGGCCTTCGACCGCTCGATCGACGTGCACATGGGCCGCATCCGCGCCGCCATCGAGGCCGACGCCAAGAACCCCAAGCGCATCCTCACCGTGCGCGGCGTGGGCTACGTGTTCGCCAAGCAGCAGGACTGACGCCACCGATGATCCAGCTGTTCACGCGCCACCTCTACGTCCGCATCTGGCTGGCCGTGCTGGCCGGTGTGGCGGTGGTCACCTTCGCGGCCGGCTGGGCCTGGCAGATGGCCGACGAGCAGCGCTCCGCTCCGCTGCCGCGCGAGGTGGTGCTGCGCGACACCCAGGACCGCATGATCGGCACCGGCACGTCGCTGCGCACCAGCCGCCCGGGCGAGGCGCTCGAATTCACCATCTCGCTGAAGGACGGCCAGGTGTTCCAGATGCAGTTCGGCCCGCGCCAGGACCGCCAGGGCGGCCCGCCACCGTGGGTGCGTCCGCAGACCGGCTTTTTCTGGCTGCTCGGCCTGGTCGGGCTGGCGACGGCCATCGGCCTGTTCCCGATCGTGCGGCGCCTGACGCAGCGCCTGGAAACCCTGCAGCGTGGCGTGCAGCGCTGGGGCGACGGCGACCTGTCGGCGCGCGTGCCCGAAGACGGGCAGGACGAGGTGGCCGACCTGTCGATCCGCTTCAATTCGGCGGCGGCCCGCGTCGAGACCCTGGTGCGCTCGCACAAGTCGCTGCTGGCCAATGCCTCGCACGAGCTGCGCTCCCCGCTCACGCGCATCCGCATGGGGCTGGAGCTGATGGGCGAGCGGCCGAGCCAGGCGGCGCGTGACGAGATCTCGCGCAACATCGGCGAGCTCGACCAGCTCATCGACGAGATCCTGCTGTCGAGCCGGCTCGACGCCAGCGAAGCCGACCTGGGCACGATCGAGACGGTCGACCTGATCGGCCTGGCCGCCGAAGAGGGCGTGCGTGTCAATGCGGAACTCGACCTGGTCGAAGGCACCGACAGCGCCACGCTGCAGGTGCAGGGCGTGTCGCGCCTGCTGCGCCGCGCCATCCGCAACTTGCTGGAGAACGCGCGGCGCTACGGAGCGGGCACGATTGAGCTGCGCCTGGAGTCCGACGGGCGCTGGGCCCGCGTCCGCGTCGAAGACCGCGGCCCGGGCGTGCCGCCCGCCCTGCGCGAGCGCATCTTCGAACCGTTCTACCGCCTGCCCGGCGCGAGCGAGCGCGAAGGCGGCGTGGGCCTGGGCCTGGCCCTGGTCAAGTCGATCGCCGAGCGGCATGCCGGCAGCGTGCGCTGCGAAGACCGGCCCGGCGGCGGGGCGAGCTTCGTGATCGAGCTGCCGCGGACTTGAATACCGAGCGTTGGAGCCACCGCAGACAGCGCCTGGGCGCGGGCTAAGATCAATGCCCCAACGATCTGGCCCGACACGCATCGGGCACGCACCGCGGCATGTCCTTGCCCTCGTCACCACCCTTCATGACCTCCGCGCCCGCCCGATGGGTTGAAACCGCCCGCGATGCGCTGCTTGTTTCCGGGCGCTGGTTCGCGGTCTTGAGTCTTTTTGCCGTCTCCCTCAACAAGCCGGCGACCAACATCCTCCTCGCGCTGAGCCTGGTCTGCGCGCTGCTCGGCAGCCAGACGCGCGCGCGTTGGATCGCGTCGGCACGGCACCCGGTCGTCATCGGCGCGCTGGTGTGGTGGGCGGTGATGGTGCTCAGCGGCCTGCACGCCTGGGCCGCGGGCCATGCCAGCCTCCTCACCGGTACGCCGGTCTGGGCGCTGTGGTATCCGCTCATCCTCGGCACCCTGCTCACCGACACGGCCTGGCGCCGTCGCGGCTTGGTCGCTTTCGCGGTGGCGGTGGCGCTGGTGCTGCTGATTTCGTGCGGCCAGTTCATCGGCATCTTTCCTCAGCGGGATGTCGCCCTCGCCCTACCGGCGATGCGCAACACCGTCTTCAAGGAATACACGCAGCAGGGCCTGACCTTCCTCATGCTGGCGTCGATGGCGGTGGCCCTCGCCCTGGTCGCACAGCGGCCGAAGCAAAGGATGCTCGCCTGTGCGTTGGCGCTGCTGACGCTCGTCAACGTGGTGTTCATCCTGAAGAGCCGCACCACCTACATCACGTTGGTGCCGCTGATCGTCTACTGGGCGTGGCGCCTGTTCGGGCGGCGGGGCGCCGGGTGGCGCGCCGTCGCCGCGACGGGCGTGCTGCTGCTGGCCATCGCCGCGCTCTCGTGGGCGGTGCAGCCGGTGCGCGAACGGTTGCTGCAGTCGGTCACCCAGGAAGTCACGCGCTATGCGACGCAGCGCGAACCAACCTCGATGGGCATCCGGCTCGAGCTATGGCGCCGCACGCTGCCACTCATCGAGGATGCGCCCGTTTTCGGCCATGGCCTGGGCCAGTGGCAGCCGCTCTACCGCGCAGCCATCGAGAACCTGCCGCAGTTCGATGCGTTCCTGATGGGCCATCCGCACCAGGAAATGCTGCTGATCTGGACCGAACAGGGCACCGTGGGCCTGCTCGTGTACCTGGCGCTGCTGGTGGCCCTGGCGCGCTACATCCGTCGGCTCGATGCGCCCTACCGCGACATCTACGCCGGCGTCCTGCTCATCTACGTCACGGCCGGGCTCGCCAACGGGCTCTGGGCCGACTTCACGCACCGGCATGTCTTCATCCTGCTGCTTGCCTGCATCCCGCTCGCGCCGGCGATGAAGCAGGCTGCCCGCATCGCCCGCACCGAAGCATGAGCATCGAGACAGATCTCGTCACCGTCGTCTGCGTGACCTACAAGAGCCATGCACTCATCGAGCACCTGGCCTCGGTACTGGCGCCCTTCCAGCACGTGGTGGTCGTCGACAACGCCAGCGGCGACGGCACGGTCGACGCCGTGCGGCAGCATCTGCCGCGCGCCACGCTGGTCGAACGCGCCGAGAACGGCGGCTTCGGCACCGGCAACAACGACGCGATGCGCCATGTGCGCACGCCCTATGCGCTGCTGCTCAACCCCGACTGTTCGCTGGACGTGCCCGACCTGCTCACGCTGCTGGCCACGCTGCAGCGCTACACCACGGCCGGCGTGGTCGCGCCCCAGAGCTGGCTGGCCGACGGCAGCGCCCAGATGTGCTTTCGTCAGGCGTTCTACGAGCCCCGGCTCCGCTCGCCCTACCGCGTGCCGGACGGCACCTGTTCGGCCAAGTGGCTGCATGGCTGCTGCCTGCTGGTGCGAACGGCGGCCTACCACGCAATCGGCGGCTTCGACGAACGCTTCTTCCTCTACTACGAAGACGACGACCTGTGCCTGCGGCTTCGCCAGGCGGGCTTCGACTGCCTGTTCGAACCGGCGGCCAACGCGCAGCACATCGGCGGCGCCTCGTCCACGCCCAGCTGGAAGACGAGCTTTCGCAAGCACTACCACTACGCGCGCTCCCGGCACCTGGCGATCCGCAAGTACCTGGGCGTCGGTGCCGCCCGGCGCTACCTGCTCAAGACGATGGTGGGCGGACCGCCGGCGGCCTTGCTCTATGGCCTGCTGCTGCAGTCCAAGCACGCCTTGAAGTGGGCCGCCTGGAGCTGTTCGGCCTGGGCTTCGGCTTTCGCGCCGCGCAGCAAGTAGCCGTCAGCGGCCTTCGGTCTGGGTCAACTGGTCGCGGTCGAAGCGCATCGCGGCATAGCGGAAAAAGCTCTCCAACGACACGAAGACGCAGTACAGGAAGCCCGCGGCGCCGCACAGGAAGCCCAGGTGCAGCACGTAGAGCCGCACGAACATCGACAGCCCCGAGGCGAGGCCGCGCAGCACGCCACCGCGCTTGCCGCGTTGGGCCCGCTTGGCGGCGCCGAGCATCGTGTACTGGGTGAGCTTGACGAGGCTGCTGCGCACCGTCTCGCGCGAATGGTGCAGCAGCGGGTTCCGGAACACATGACGGGGCAGCCCGGGCTCGCTGAGCTTGGCTTCTTCGTGCACCACGCCCTCGTAGCTCAGCAACGTGGAGCGCCTGAACAGTCGCTCCGGCTTGGCCTGGGACCGGAAGTACTTCAGCTCCTGCCCGAAGGCGACTAGCCGCCAGCGAATGCACCACACGCCGACGGCACCCGACGCGACGACCGCTTGCAGCTCAGCCTTCAACTCGCGTGTGATGGTCTCGTCGGCATCCAGAAAGAACAGGTAGTCGCTGTCGGCATGCGCGAGCAACCGCGTGCGCTGCACACCGAAGCCCTGCCAGTCGGGGTACGCGACGACCGTGGCGCCGGCCGCCTGGGCGCGTGCGACCGTGTCGTCGGTGCTGCCGCTGTCGACCACCAGCAGTTGGTCGGCAAAGGCGGCGCTGCGCAGGCAGGCCTCGATGCGATGCGCCTCGTTCTTGGCGAGGACGCCGATGGTCAGCGTCGGGCGGGCGCGGGTCGCCTCAGGCACGCGCGCAGGCTCAGTGGCCGTGGCCGACGGCTTCGCCGGCCTTGAGCCGGTACACCGTGCCGCAGTACGGGCACTTGGCTTCGCCTGAACGCGCCACGTCGAGGTAGACCTTCGGGTGGCTGTTCCAGAGCTTCATGTCCGCCTTGGGGTTGGGGCAGAACACACCGCCCTGGGGGTTCAGGTCGGCGGCGAGCAATTCGACGGCTGCTTGGATGGTGGCCATGATCAGACTTTCGTAAGCCAGTGGGCGTACTTGGGGTTCTTGCCATTCACGATGTCGAAGAAGGCAGACTGGATCTTCTCGGTGACCGGGCCGCGCGAGCCGCCATCGCCGCGGTTGCCGATCTCGATGCGGTCGAGCTCACGGATGGGCGTCACTTCGGCGGCGGTGCCGGTGAAGAAGGCTTCGTCGGCGATGTAGACCTCGTCGCGCGTGATGCGCTTCTGCACGAGTTCGATGCCGAGGTCCTTGCAGATGTGCAGGATGGTGTTGCGGGTGATGCCGTTGAGCGCACCGGCCGACAGATCGGGCGTGTAGACCACGCCGTCCTTCACCACGAAGACGTTCTCGCCGGCGCCTTCGGAGACGAAGCCGCTGGCGTCGAGCAGCAGCGCCTCGTCGTAGCCGTCGTCCAGCGCTTCCATGTTGGCCAGGATCGAGTTGGTGTAGTTGCTGACCGCCTTGGCCTGCGTCATCGTGATGTTCACGTGGTGGCGCGTGTAGCTCGAGGTCTTCACGCGGATGCCGCGCCTCATGCCTTCCTCGCCGAGGTAGGCGCCCCAGGCCCAGGCCGCGACCATGGCGTGAATCCTGTTGCCGCGCGGGCTCACGCCCAGCTTCTCGGAGCCGATCCAGACCAAAGGACGCAGGTAGCAGCTTTCCAGCTGGTTCTCGCGCACGACCTGCTTTTGCGCTTCGTTGAGCTCTTCCTTGCTGAAGGGCAGCGTCATGCGCAGGATCTTCGCGCTGTTGAAGAGGCGGTCGGTGTGCTCCTGCAGGCGGAAGATCGCGGTGCCGTCGACCGTCTTGTACGCCCGCACGCCCTCGAAGGCGCCGCAGCCGTAGTGCAGGGTGTGGGTCAGGACGTGGATCTTGGCATCGCGCCAGTCGACCAGCTGGCCGTCCATCCAGATCTTGCCGTCACGGTCTTCCAGCGAGGGGGGGAGCACGCTCATGTTGTTTGTCCTTCGGGGGAAAGGGCACCTCCGAGGGGAGATGTCGCAAAAGCTTTCGATTTTACGGCGGCGGGCGCGGTCGGGTTCCCGCGACAATGGCCGGCTTTGCCAATCCGTCCGTAAAGGGATTTCGTGTCCGTATTCAAGAACGTCATCGTCTACCGCATCGAAGGCGGCTGGTCCCCCTCGCTGACCGAGGCCGAGGCCGCGCTCGACAAGTTCCGTTTCGCGCCGTGCACCCCGTCGCAGGAGAAGTCCACCGGCTGGACCGAACCGCGCGGGCAGGACCACGGCCCGCTGGTCGAATCCGTCGGCGGCCAGTGGGTGCTCGAATTCATGATCGAGGCCAAGACGCTGCCCGGCTCGGTGGTGCGCCGCAAGGTCGATGAGCGCTGCGTGCAGATCGAGGCCGCCACCGGCCGCAAGCCCGGCAAGAAGGAAAAGCGCGACCTGAAGGAAGACATCACGCAGGAGCTGCTGCCGATGGCCTTCACCCGGCATGCGCGCGTGGCGGTGTGGATCGACCCCAAGGAACACCGGCTGGTGATCAATGCCACCAACGCGGCGCGTGCCGACGAGGTGGTGACCAGCCTGGTGAAGTCGTTCGAGGGCTTCGCCGTGACGCAGGTCAACACGCACATCGAACCGGCCACCGCCATGTCGGGCTGGCTGTCGAGCCAGGAACCACCGGCAGGCTTCACCATCGACCGCGAGTGCGAGCTGAAAGCCACCGACGAATCGAAGTCGGTGGTGCGCTACGCCAAGCACCCGCTCGACATCGAGGAAGTCAAGCAGCACATCGCCGCCGGCAAGCGCCCGACGCGCCTGGCGATGACCTGGGAAGACCGCGTGTCCTTCGAGCTGAGCGAGACCATGCAACTGCGCAAGATCGTGTTCCTCGAAGGCACGGACGACGCGAAGGACGGCAAGAAGGAAGACAACTTCGACGCCGACGTGGCGATCGCCACCGGCGAGCTCGGCGAGCTGATGCCGGCGCTGCTCGATGCGCTCGGCGGAGAGGCCGCCTTCACGGCGGCGGTGGCCGAGCCGGCGCAGCCAGTTGCATCGGCCGTTGCATCGACGCCGACCGATGCCGACGCCGAAGAAGGCGCGCCCTTCTAGGCCGCAGGCGGCGTACCGCCGTCATGCAGCGCGGCGGGTGCTGCGTCGGGCTCCGCCGGTGGCCGCGTCATCGCCCAGCTCTGCAGCTTGCCGTTGAGAAACACCGCCTCGACGTACGACTGGCCGCCATCGGTCCAGCGGTAGGTCTCGGGCTGCTGGTCCTTCGGCGTCTTGAGTTCGCCCAGCGAGCGCGTCATGGCCACGACATGCAGCAGCGTCACGTTCGGCTTGAGCTTGGCGTTGAGCATCACCGCGCTCGCCACGTAGCCGATCGGCCGTTCGGCCGCGCGCTTGAGCACCTGCATCGTGCGGGTGAAGTGCAGCAGCAGGAACATCACGATGCCGGTGCACGCCACGGCGACCCCGCTCCAGCCGAAGCTGCGGTAGGCCAGGCCGAGCAGCAGAAGGCCGGTCAGCGGAACGAAGACTTTCTGAAAATTCATGGGCCGCATTGTCGCCGCGACGGGGAACGGCTCAGTCCAGCCGGCGCACGATGTCCAGGGCCTCTTCCACGCGCTCGACGGCATGGATGGTCAACCCCTCGATCTCCTTGCTGCCCTTCTTCGGCGCATTGGCCTTGGGCACCACGGCCACGCTGAAGCCGAGCTTGGCGGCTTCCTTCAGCCGCTCCTGCCCGCGCGGCGCAGGCCGCACCTCGCCGGCCAGACCGACTTCACCGAAGGCGATGAAACCCTTGGGCAGCGGCTTGCCGCGCAAGCTCGAGGTGATCGACAGCATCACCGCCAGGTCGGCTGCCGGCTCGGTGATGCGCACGCCGCCCACCGCGTTGACGAACACGTCCTGGTCCATGCAGGCCACGCCGGCATGACGATGCAGCACCGCCAGCAGCATCGCGAGGCGGTCGCGGTCGAGGCCGACCGACAGGCGCCGCGGGCTCGGCCCGCCGTTGTCGACCAGCGCCTGGATCTCGACCAGCATCGGCCGCGTGCCTTCGAGCGTGACCATGACCACGCTGCCGGGCACCGGCTCGCTGTGCTGGCTCAGGAAGATCGCGCTGGGGTTGCTCACGCCCTTCAGGCCGCGCTCGGTCATGGCGAACACGCCGATCTCGTTGACCGCGCCGAAGCGGTTCTTGATGGCGCGCACCAGGCGGAAGCTCGAATGCGTGTCGCCCTCGAAGTACAGCACCGTGTCGACCATGTGCTCCAGCACACGCGGGCCGGCCAGCGCGCCCTCCTTCGTGACGTGGCCGACCAGCACGATCGCGGTGCCGCTGGCCTTGGCGAAGCGCGTGAGGTGCGCCGCGCATTCGCGCACCTGCGCGACCGAGCCGGGCGCCGAGGTGAGCTGGTCCGAATACACCGTCTGGATCGAGTCGATGACCGCGATGGCCGGCCGGTGCGCGTCGAGCGTGGCGATGATCTTCTCCAGCTGGATCTCGGGCAGCACCTGCACCTGCGAGCGCTCCAGCCCGAGCCGGCGCGAACGCAGCGCGACCTGCGCGCCGCTCTCTTCGCCGGTGACGTACAGCGCGTTGTGCCCGGCACGCTGCAACGCGTCGACCGCCTGCAGCAGCAGCGTCGACTTGCCGATGCCCGGGTCGCCGCCGATCAGCGTCACGCCGCCGGGCACCACGCCGCCGCCCCACACGCGGTCGAGCTCGTCGATGCCGGTGGGCGTGCGGTCGACATCGCTCGCCTCGATCTCCGACAGCACCGCCAGGTCGGCGGTGCCGCCGAGCGCCGCAAATTGCGTGCCGAAGCGGTTGTTGGCGGCGCCGCCGGCGGGTTGCGCCACCTGTTCGACGAGCGTGTTCCAGGCGTTGCAGGCAGGGCACTTGCCCAGCCACTTGGCGCTGGTGCCGCCGCATTCGGTGCAGACGTAGTTGGTTTTTTCCTTGGCCATTGCACGAGTGTAGGGAGCGGCGCGGCCCGCGTTGAATAATCGGCCCTCCAACAGAACGAACGGAGACCGTCGTGCCCCATCTCGTGATCCTCTGCACGCCCAACGTGGCCGCAGACACCGACATGAACGCCCTGTGCCGCACGCTGTGCGACACCCTGCTCGCCCAGCGCGACGACGCCGGCAAGCAGGTCTTCCCGACCGGCGGCACGCGCGTGCTGGCCTACCCGGCCGCGCACTATGCGGTGGCCGACGGCTCGGGCGATCACGGCTTCGTCTACCTGAACCTGCGCATGGCGGCCGGGCGATCGGACGCCACCAAGCAGCGCATCGGCGACGCCGTGCTGGCCGCGGCCAAGGCGCATTTCGACCCGGTCTTCGAGCGTCGCCACTTCGGCCTCACGTTGCAGATCGACGAAAACCCCGGCATGGTCTACGACGGCAAGCACAACAACCTCATGCCCCTCTTCCCCGCCTGAACGCCATGCAAACACCCCACAACACCTTCAAGACCGCCATGCAGAACGGCCCCGCCCAGATCGGCCTGTGGGTCGGCCTGGCCGACGGCTATGCCGCCGAGATCCTCGCCGGCGTCGGCTACGACTGGCTGCTGATCGACGGCGAGCACGCGCCCAACGACGTGCGCTCGGTGCTGGCGCAGCTGCAGGCCATCTCGAGCGCCTGGGCCGCGCTGCCGCACCGCACGCAGCCCGTGGTGCGGTTGCCGGTCGGCGAGACGGCACTGATCAAGCAGTACCTCGACATCGGGGCGCAGACGCTGCTGATTCCGATGGTCGACACCGCCGAGCAGGCCGCGCAGCTGGCGCAAGCCATGCGCTACCCGCCCGAGGGCATCCGCGGCATGGGCAGCGCCCTGGCGCGGGCCTCGCGCTGGCAGGCGCACCCGAACTACATCCACGAAGCCAACGCGCAGGCCTGCCTGCTGGTGCAGGCCGAGACGGTGGAGGCGATGAAGAACCTCGACGCCATCGCCGCCACGCCGGGTGTCGACGGCGTCTTCATCGGCCCGGCCGACCTGTCGGCCTCGATGGGCTTCTCAGGCCAGCCGAACCACCCGGACGTGCAGGCGGCCATCGCCGACGGCATCGCGCGCATCCTGAAGGCGGGCAAGGCGCCGGGCATCCTGGCGACGACCGAGGAGCAGGCGCGCAAGTGGCTGGCCGCAGGCGCGCGCTTCGTGGCGGTGGGGGTCGACACCGTGGTGCTGACGGCGGCGGCCAAGGCGCTGCTGGCGCGCTACAAGCCGGGCGCGGGCGCGCCGACGGCGAACGGCTACTGAAAAAGGCCCCCGAACGTGGCGTAAACGCGGGGGTGCCGAGGTCCTTCCTGCTGGAAAAATACGCGGTCCTGCGCGCCCGCGTTGCGGCGCGCCGCGAACGATTCATCCATCGGAGACAGACCTCATGCACATCACCCGCCGCCACCTGCTGCAAACCACCGGCGCCTCGGCCCTGCTGGCCGGCATCGGCCAGCAGGCCTTCGCCCAGGCCCAGCTCGAGACCACCACCATCGTCACCGGCTTTGCGGCCGGCGGCACGTCCGACACGATCTGCCGCCGCCTGGCGCAGAAGATCAGCCCCGAGTTCTCGAAAGTGGCCGTGGTCGAGAACCGCACCGGCGCGGGCGGCCAGATCGCCATCGGCTACATCAAGGGCCGGCCGGCCGACGGCTCGGCGATCCTGCAGACGCCGACGTCGATGCTCACCATCTACCCGCACATCTACAAGAAGCTGCCGTACGACCCGCAGACCGACCTGACGCCGGTGTCGCTGGGCTGCGTGTTCGACTTCGGCTTCGCGGTCGGGCCGTCGGTGCCGGCCAGCGTGAAGACGGTGCCCGAGTTCCTGGCCTGGGCCAAGGCCAACCCGGCCGGCGCGAACTTCGGTTCGCCGGCCGCCGGCTCGACGCCGCACTTCATCGGCGCGCTGCTCGGCAAGAGCGGCGGCGTGGAGCTCAAGCACGCGGCCTACCGCGGCACGCAGCCCGCCATGCTCGACCTGCTGGGCGGCAACATCTCGGCGGTGTCGGGCCCGATCGGCGACATCACGCAGCATCTGCCCAGCGGCAAGGTGCGCATCCTGGGCGTGTCGGGTGCCAAGCGCAGCCGCTTCGCGCCGGACGTGCCGACCTACGGCGAGCAGGGCATCGCCAACATGGCGCACAGCGAATGGTTCGCCTTCTTCCTGCCGGCCAAGGCCTCCCCGGAGCTGGTGGCGCGCCTGAACACGGCCATGAAGAACGCGCTGGCCTCCAAGGACGTGATCGACGGCCTGGGCACCTTCGGGCTGGAAGCGATGTCGTCGACGCCGACCGAACTGGCCGACCTCATCAAGAAGGACACGGCCAAGTGGGGCCCGATCGTCAAGGAAGTCGGCTTCACGGCCGAAGGCTGATGCGCCACAGATGCTGCGCGGCGCTGCCGCGCGTTCTGGCACCATCGCGCCCATGAACATCTGCATCTACGGCGCCGGCGCGATCGGCGGATGGATCGGTGCTGCCTTCGCGCAGGCCGGCCAGCAACTCAACGTGGTGGCCCGCGGTGCCACGCTCGACGCCTTGCGGCGCGACGGCCTGGTGCTGCTGCGCGGCGACCAGCGCACACAGGTGCCGGTGAACGCGGTCGACGACCCGGCCGCGCTCGGCGTGCAGGACGTGGTCGTCATCGCCGTGAAGGCGCCGTCGCTGGCGGCCGTGGCTGCGCGCATCGCGCCGCTGATCGGCCCCGACACACTCGTGCTCACGGCCATGAACGGCGTGCCGTGGTGGTTCCTCGACGGCGGCTTCGGCGGCGCGTTGGCCGGCACGCGGCTGCAGGCGATCGACCCCGACGGCGCGATCGCGGCCGCCATCCCGGCGCGTCAGGTGGTCGGCGGCGTGGTGCATGCGAGCTGCGCGCTCGACGCACCCGGTGTGGTGCGTCATCACTTCGGCAACGGGCTGATCGTGGGCACGCCCTCCGGCGAGGCGAGCGAGCGCGTGGACGCGCTGGTCGCACTGCTGGTGCGCGGCGGCATCGAGGCGCGTGTGTCACCGCAGATCCAGAAGGACGTCTGGTACAAGCTCTGGGGCAACATGACGGTCAACCCGATCAGCGCGCTGACCGGCGTGACCACCGACCTGATCCTGGCCGACGACGAGGTGCGCGGCTTCATCTCGGCGGTGATGCTCGAGGCCAAGGAGATCGGCGCACGCATCGGCATCCCGATCGCGGAGATGCCCGAGGACCGCCACGTGGTGACGCGCAAGCTCGGCGCCTTCAAGACCTCGATGCTGCAGGACGTGGAGGCCGGTCGGCCGGTCGAACTCGACGCATTGGTGACCGTGGTGCACGAACTCGGCCAGCGCACCGGCGTACCGACACCCTTTACCGCCGCCCTGCTGGGACTGGCGCGCCTGCGCACGCGGCAGCTCGGGCTGTACTGACCGGCAGACGTTGCGCTGCTAGCGGTGCAGCAACATCCGCACCGCCTGCGGCAGCGAGTTCACCTGCGGCATGAAGCGGTCGATGACGGCGCCGAGCAGCACGGCACACAGCAACGCCCCCAACAGGGGCTTCCAGGTGAGCCTGACCGCGACGGTGAGCCAGCCTTCGCGCGCCACGCGCACGGCGGCGCGCGCCGACACGTACGAGAACGCGATCTCGACCGCCACGGCCAGCAACGCATCCCATCCGAAATAGAGCAGCGCCAGGGCGCCCGCACCCGTCACCAGCGCGAGGCCGATCAGGAAGATGGCGACCACCGGCACCACGATGACGGCACCCTCGTCGGCACTGGCTGCTGCTTCGAACGCGCCGCCTGCGATGTCGCCGATCGCGGAGGCATCGCCCGCCTCGACGGGCGCAGAGTGGTTCGACATGACGTCGAGCACGTCAGGGATGTCCGGATCGACGTCGGTGCGCCCCTCGACCAGCCGCTGCGCCCACCAGCGCAGCAGGCCCAGGTAGCCGAGGTACCCGACGCCGAGCGTGACGGCGTAGCGCAGCGCCAGCGAGTCGTTGCCGGCCCGCATCTGCAGCGTCGACACGGCCCACATCAGCAGCAGCGTGCAGGTGCCCAGCAACAGGCCGTGGGTGCGCAGGCTGTGGCGCCGGTGCAGGTCGCGCTCGAAGGCGCTTTCCCAGAGCCGCACCGAGCGCCAGTTGGAAAGAACCTTCATGGGTGGTGCGGCGTGCTCAGTCGCCCAGCACCACCGGCACGCGCGGCGCGACCGCGCACATCAGCTCGTAGCCGACGGTGCCGGCGGCGCGCGCGACCTCGTCGACCGGCAGCAGCGCATCGCCGTTCGACGCGCGGCCCCACAGCGTGACCTCGCTGCCGAAGCCGACCGAACGCCCGGCCGCCTGCAGCGGCGTGAGGTCGACGGTGACCATGTCCATGCTGACGCGGCCGACCAGCCGTGTGCGCACGCCGTCGACCAGCACCGGCGTGCCGGTCGGTGCGTGGCGCGGGTAGCCGTCGGCGTAGCCCACCGCTGCGACGCCGATCGTCATCGCCGCCTCGGCGACGAAGTGCGAGCCGTAGCCGACGGTCGCACCGGGCTGCAGTTCCTGCGTGCCGATGAGCCGCGTCGAGAGCGTCATGCCCGGCTGCAGTTGCCAGTGCGCGCTGTCGTGCTCGGGAAAGTCGGGGACGCCACCGTAGAGGACGATGCCGGGACGTACCCAGTCGATGCGCGTCTCGGGGGCGTGGCGCAGCACGGCGGCGCTGTTGGCGATGGAGCGCTCGCCCGGCAGGTCCTGCGTGGCGCGGTGGAAGGCGGCCAGCGCATCGGCGATGCCGCGCGGCCCGTCGGCATCGCTGAAGTGCGTCATCAGCGAAATCTCGTCGACCTGCGGCAGCGCGTTGAGCCGCGTCCAGGCGGCGCGGTAGCGCTCGGGCGCAAAGCCCAGGCGGTTCATGCCGGAGTTCATCTTGAGGAAGACGCGGTGCGGCACCTGCGTCTTGTGCGCAGCGAGCATGTCGATCTGCGCGTCGCAATGCACCGAATGCCAGAGGCCCAGGCGCGAACAGAGCTCCAGGTCGCGCGCTTCGAACACGCCTTCGAGCAGCAGGATCGGCCCGCGCCAGCCGAGGGCACGCACACGCTCGGCCTCGGCCAGGTCGAGCAGCGCGAAGCCGTCGGCGCCGCGGAACGCATCGAAGACGCGCTCGATGCCGTGGCCATAGGCGTTCGCCTTGACGACGGCCCAGACGCGTGAGTCGAGCGCCGAGCGACGCACGCGCTCCAGGTTGTGGCGCAGCGCGCCGGCATGGATGGTGGCGAGGATGGGGCGGGGCACGAAAACAGGACCTCTCGGAGAGATGGAAAACCCCTGGGGCCCTGGGGGGCGCCGTCGTGGGGGCACGCCATTTTGGCATTCCACCCCCATGCTATAACCGCGCATTCGCCGCTAGGGCGACGTCTTTTTTCTACCGCACCACCACATCGCCAGTCCCACCCTGGCCAGCCAGCCCATCGATGAAGCGCGGTTTCTACACCATCATGTCGGCCCAGTTCTTTTCGTCACTGGCCGACAACGCGCTTTTCGTCGCGGCCGTTGAACTGATGCGGTCCTCCGGCGCTCCCGAATGGCAGCGGGCGGCATTGGTGCCGATCTTCACGCTCTTCTATGTGGCGCTCGCCCCGCTGGTGGGCGCCTTCGCCGACGCCTACCCCAAGGGACGCGTCATGTTCATCAGCAACTTCATCAAGGTGGCCGGCTGCCTGATGATGCTGTTCGGCTCGCACCCGCTGCTGGCCTACGCCATCGTCGGCCTGGGCGCGGCGGCCTACTCGCCGGCCAAGTACGGCATCCTCACCGAGCTGCTGCCGGCGTCGCAGCTGGTCAAGGCCAACGGCTGGATCGAGGGCCTCACCATCGCGTCGATCATCCTGGGCATCGTGCTGGGGGGCCAACTGGTGGGCCACGCGGTGTCGAGCCACCTGCTGGCCTGGGACATGCCGTACATCGACACCGGCATCAATACCCCGCCGGAAGCGGCCATCGGCGCACTGATCTTCGTCTACATGCTGGCCGCGTGGTTCAACACGCGCATCCCGCACACCGGCGTGGAGATGCGCCCACTGCGTGCCAATCCGCAGCACGGCTTCGCGCGCAACATGATCGCGCTGCTGCCCGACTTCTGGCACTGCAACGCCCGTCTGTGGCGCGACAAGCTGGGCCAGATCTCGCTGGCGACCACCACGCTGTTCTGGGGCGCGGGCGGCAACCTCAAGTACATCGTGCTGGCGTGGGCATCGCTCGCGCTGGGCTACAACACGGCGCAGGCGTCCTCGCTGACCGGCGTGGTCGCCATCGGCACGGCCGTCGGTGCGGTGGTGGCGTCGATGAAGATGCGCCTGGACATGGCGACACGCGTGATCCCACTGGGCATCAGCATGGGCGTGCTGGTCATCGGCATGAACTTCATCGGCAACATCTGGGTGGCCGTCCCCTTCCTGATTCTGCTGGGCGGGCTGGGCGGCTTCCTGGTGGTGCCCATGAACGCGCTGCTGCAGCACCGCGGCCACAACCTGATGGGCGCGGGCCGGTCGATCGCGGTGCAGAACTTCAATGAGCAGGCCTGCATCCTGATCCTCGGTGCGTTCTACAGCGCATGCACCGGCCTCGGCCTGTCGGCGTACACGGCCATCACCGCCTTCGGCGTGGTGGTCGCGGGCTTCATGTGGATCATCAAGCGCTGGCACGAGAACAACCTGCGCAGGTACCCCGAAGAAGTCGAGCACCTGCTGTCGATCGCGCGCAGCGACAAGCACCACTGAGCGCCGCCGACGGCGCGACCTTCTTCAACCCCCGAGGAACGCCGATGGCATCGATCTACGACTTCAGCGCGCAGGCCATCGACGGCCACGCCATCTCGCTGGCCGACTACCGCGGCCGCGTGCTGCTCATCGTGAACACGGCCAGCCAGTGCGGGTTCACGCCGCAGTTCGCCGGGCTCGAAGAACTGCACCAGCGTTATGCCGCCGAGGGCTTGAGCATCCTCGGCTTTCCATCGAACCAGTTCGGCGGGCAGGACCCGGGCAGCAACGACGAGATCGGCGCCTTCTGCACGAAAAACTATGGCGTCAGCTTCCAGATGATGCAGAAGGTCGAGGTCAAGGGCAGTGATGCCGCGCCGCTCTACCGATGGCTCGTCCAGGAGAAGCCGGGGTTGCTCGGCAGCACCGTCATCAAGTGGAACTTCACCAAGTTCCTGGTCGGCCGCGACGGGCTGGTGATCAAGCGCTACGCGCCGCTCGACACGCCGGCGTCGCTGGCCAAGGACATCGAGGCAGCGCTGCGCGGCTGAGCGCGCCGCGCTCCGTCAGCGGTCAGCGGAGCGGATCGAAGGCCGTGGTCGGCATTCCGACGGCGAGCAGGCTGCTCACCAGGTCGACGTCTGGCGCATGCGGGGGTGCGGTCCAGTCGGCGGCACGTGCCAGCAGCGAGCGCCGCGCCGCGAGCAACACCGTGTGACTGCGCGCAATGTGGTACCAGTCGCCGATGTCGTCCAGATCGAGTACGCCACGCACCCCCATGCCGACGAGGGCCGACAGCGAGTAGTCCTTCCAGGACGTGTAGCGCATGCGCGCCATCGGCTGAAGGCGATCGAGCGCGCGCCAGACGGACTCACGGGACGCGTAGCCCAGTGTGAAGCCGAGCCGCAGCAGGTAGGCCACCTGCTGGACATCCCACGCCACCAAGCCGAGGTGCTGGTCGCGGATCTCGCCGGGCTTCACGATGCCAGCGTGGGCCGACAGGAAGACGAGCACATCGCGCAGCGATCGGTACGCCGCGGTGTCGACAGGCTCGCCGATTTGCCAGGCCTCGAAGGCCTCCGCTTCCTCCGACGACACCGCCCCCAGTGCGCGAAGCCGCGTGTCGATCACCCGCTGGAAGTCGCGTGCAGACCGCACGTTCCAGTACCGCGCGAGGAGGTCGCGGATATGCCGACGAGGCAGTGTGCTCGCCAACTGGTTGAAGTCATCGTGCTCGAGCAGCGCCAGGTTGGCGCTGAGAAGAAGCCCGAAGAGCTGATGCGCCGCGATCGCCTCGGTGGGCGCGAACGCGATGCCGCGGGCCCAGCTCGCATTGCTCCAGCCCATCCGCACGCCGACGATGGTGCACAGAAGGGCCAGCCAGATGGCGAGGGCGGCAATCCAGATATCCATGCTCATCTCCCCTTGGCAGACGGTGCCGTCACGGGTACACCACTTCCTTCGTCACGCTGACGCAGCCGCCCGCGATCCGGATCAGGTAGACATGGTGCGTCGGGCTGTAGGGAATGACGGCGATCTGCTCGCCCAGACGTTCCAGCCCCTGGGTGTAGCGCAGCTCTTCCAGCGCAACGTCCTGGCACGACTTGCGCCACACATCGACCTTGTCGTAGCTCAGGTCGCAACCACCACGGAGGGTCGGTGCGAAGGTCGCGCTCACGAGGCTCGTCGCTTCCGCGTCCTTGCGCTCGATCGCCACGCCCAGCGTCGCGGCATCCGGCGCCGCTGGGTGGGTCATGACGATCGCAGCGTGGCTGCCCGTGGTGCCGGTCAGCGCCGGTCCGAAGCGCCGGGTGGCGTCGAGGCAGGTCTGCACGCCGAGGCGCCCGGCCAGGCGGGCCACGGTGCCGACCGACGCGGCGGCGTCCTGCGGCTGGGCGAGCGCAGGCAAGGCGAAGGCCACGGACGCCGCGATGAGCACCGCGCCGAAGCCGGTGAGATGCCAACGCGCTGCGGCAATGCCTATCCCCGATGAAATACGCATGAAAAGATTCCGTCCGGCTGACGACTCAGGACACGGCCTGGACGTCGGTCACTGCCCTTTGCGGATCGATCGCGACGGATTCCACGCCAACAGTCAGCGCTACAGCAGCGCTGGTGTCGGCGTGGAAGTACAGCGTCGGCGTGACAGCAAAGGGTTGCAGTGCGCCCGGGGGTTGGCGCACCGTGATGGCATCTTGGTGGCGGGTGTCGTCGGTCGAGCGTGCCCTGCGGAGCGGCTGGACCGAGACGGTGTGAGCGGCGCGCGCGAGACGGGATGCTGCAGACCACACCGCGTGATCTTCGATGCTCCCGCCCGCCCCGTGCTGCATCCCGTCCATGGCATATACCTTGTGTGTTCTAAAAAAACCGCGCAACGTCTGAGCGTCTTGGCGCGCGGTTTAACTCCCTGATGGGGACGGATGGTGTCGGCAAGAGAGGCCTCGCAGCAGCGTTGGCGAGGTTCTGCGAGATTTGGGACGCATTTCGTTCTCAAAGTGCAAACTATTCGGCAACAAAGATTCAAAAATGCGTCCCGCGCAGACGATCGGCGCCGGCGCGCTGAGCCTGGCTCAGGACATCTACTGCACGCTGATGTCGACGCGGCGATTGGGCGCCAGGCAGGCGATCAGCGCATTCCGGTTCGCCTGGGCGCACTGCACCTTCGGCGCCGTCTCGCCCAGGCCCTGCACCTGGATGCCGCGCGCGGGTACGCCGGCCTTCACCAGGTAATCGCGCACCGTGGCCGCACGGGCCAGCGACAGTCGCTGGTTGTAACTCGACGACCCGAGCCGATCGGTGTGGCCGGTGATGTCGATGCGATCCACGCCCTGGGCGCCACGCAGGCTGGCGGCGAGTGCGTCGAGCTCCCGGCGTCCCTGCGGCAGCAGGTCGCTCGTGGCCGAACCGTCAAAGGCGAAGAGTGCGTCGGCCGACAGCTCTACGCGCTTGGGCACCGGGGGTACCACCACGCGCTCCACCGGCGCAGGCGGCATCGGCGCAGCCGCGACCTTGAGCATGTCGGCGCAATCCGTCGGCAGCCAGTGGAAGCTCTGCGCCACCACGTTCTTGTCGAAGATCGCCTTGTACTGACAGGTCTTGATGCCGGTCGGCGTGCGGAAGTGGAAGATGTAGTCCCACTCGCGCACTGCACCCAACCCCTCGCTGAAATGGGGCCGCCCGACAAAGTCGTAGAGCTGGTCCTTCGTCACGCCCGGTGCGATGCGGCGCAGGTTGTCGAGGTTGGGGAAGGTGCCCTCCTTGAACCAGGCGTCCTTCTGGGCCGGGAAAACGACCTCGCCGGCCACGCCCTCGTCCGAAATTTTCTTGCTCACCCTCGAGGTGCCGCAGGCCTGCAGGGCCAGCAGTGCCGCGATGCCCACGGCCACGCCGGTGCGTTGAATCATCTTGTGTGTCATGTTCGTTCCTGTTGATGGTTCGTGGTGCTGCGCTTACCAGTGGAAGCCCGCGCCGGCGCCCACGCCGAACTTGCTGCGCGAATTGCCCGTGGCGCTGAATTTCACGACCCAGCGGCCGTTGTCCGACAGCTTCGAGACACCGAGCGCGATGCCCGCCTCACCGTCGTAGCCACCCACGCCGACCGACACCATGCTCTTGCCCGGGATGTAGGCCTGCGGCAGGTTCGCCATGGCGATGGCGCTGGCCGTCCCGGCGCTGGCCTGCTTGGCGGTCTTGCGCAGATCGCCGCTCAACTGGTTGAAGCGCTGGTCGGTGTATTGCTTGCCCCCCTCCAGCCCCGCATTGAGCTGGTTGACGTTGACGGCATCGGTGCCGGCCACACCCTCGGCCACGTTGTGCACGGTGACCGGACCCGTGGTGTTGCTGCCGCCCATGGTCACGCTGTTGTAGTTGGTCGTGCCGTCCACGTTGGTGTCGTACTTCACCGTGCCCTGGTCGATCTGCGTGACCTGCCCCTGCACCGCCTTCAGCTGGCTCACGTTGACCGCGTCGCTGTCGACCGTGCCCGCCGCCACGCCGGTGATCTGGCGGAACTGCCCGCTGGCCGCATCGCCCACCGACACCGCCGCCAGCGTGCTGGTGGTCGCGCCGATCGCCGTGCGCTGCTCGGTCGTGGCCGTCGGCGGGATGTAGCCCGCCACGCCGGATGCCGTGCTTGCCACCGAGCCTGCGCCCAGTGCCACGCCGCCAGCCTGCGTCACATTGCTGCCCGCACCGAGGGCCACGCCCTGCACCGCGTTCGCCGAGGCCTGCGTCCCCAGGGCCACCGCGTCGGCCGCGCCTGAGGTCGATGCCTGGCCGATGGCGATGCCCCCCGGCGCACTCGCCTGGACGGTCGCCCCGTTGCCCATGCCGATGCCGTTGTTGCCGTTGACCACCGTCTGCGGTCCGATAGCGACGGAATCCATGCCAACCGCCAGCGAATCAATAGCGCTGGAGTTGGCATGGAAGTACATCGTCGGCGTGACAGCAAAGGATTGCAGTGCGCCCGAGAGTTGGCGCACCGTGACGGCGTCTTGTTGTTCGGTCCCGTCGGCCACGTTGGTGATCTGGCGGTAGCTCGTCGCGTTGCCCACCGACACCGCGCCCAGCAGCGTGCGGTCGGTCGTGTTGTAGTGAATGAGCGAGCTGCCCGCGGGGATGTCGCCCTGCGTGCCGGCAACGGCGCGGTCGGACACCGCGCCCGAGCCCAGCGCGACGCCGCCTTCGACGGACGCATTGGCCTCAAAGCCCTGCGCCACGCTGTTGAGCGCACTGGCGGTTGCCCCGCTGCCCGCGGCGAGGGAGCTTTCGCCCGAGGCGGTCGCTTGACGACCCAACGCGGTGGCACGGTACGCCGAAGCCACAGAATTCACACCGACCGCCGTCGCGCTGCGTGCCGAGGCGGTGGTGTTGTAGCCCAAGGCCGTGGAATAGGCGTCGCCCGTCGCTTTCGCGATCATGCCGAGGGCGACGTTGTACGCGCCGGTTGACGAAGAGGCGTCACCGATGGTGATGGCACCATTGCCAGCCGAGTTGGATGCAAAGCCGATCGCAATACCGAGCCGGACCGAGGCCGTACCGCCAATGGCGATGGTGTTCTGCGCCAGCGACTGAGCGCCGGCGCCGATGGCAACCATGCCGCCATTGATGGCGTTGGCGTTCGTGCCGATCGCCACGCCGTTCTGCGAGTTGGTGGTGGCACCGTAGCCCGCGGCATAGCTGTTGTTGCCCGACGCCACGGCGTTCTTGCCAGAAGCGATCGCATCTACGCCCGTGGCCCCGTCGTTGTTTTCGTTGCCGCCTCCGGTCGAATTGACGCTGTAGTACTTGGTCTTGTTCGCCGCCACGGTCGCATCGAGTGCTTTCAACTGCGACACGTTCACTGCATCGGAGTCGGCCGTACCCGCTGCCACGCCATTGATCTGGCGGAACTGGCCGTTGGCCGCATCGCCGACCGAGACCGCGCCCAGGGTGCTGGTCGTCGCGGCGATGGCCGCAGTTTGTGCGGCATCGGCGCCCGCCGGCACATAGCCCGCCACTCCTGCTGCTGTATTGGCTACGGATCTGGAACCCAGCGCAACACCATCAGCCACGGAGGCGTTGGCCGACAGGCCCAAGGCCAGGGCCGCATTCGCGCTCGCCGCCGAGGAGGCGCCGATCGCGATCGTGTCGTCACTGATCGCCCGCGCTTGCGTACCGCCGTTGAGGTGATCGCCACCCATCGAGATCGACCGCGTGCCGCTGGCGATCGAGCGGCCCAGCGCCACACTGGAATTTCCGGCGGCGATGGCATTCGGACCGGCCGCCGTGGCCCAGTTGCCCGAGGCATTGGCATACGAACCGAAGGCCTGCGATCCGATGCCCGACGCAACCGTCGAGTACCCGCCCACGGCCGTCGAGGTGTTGCCTGTAGCGGACGTATAGCTGCCCAGTGCGGTGCTGTTACCGCCGGACGATATGGAGTTCACCCCCAGCGCATAACTGTCCGTCTGCGATGCAGCCGCCCCGTTACCCATGGCAATGGCGCTCCGACCCGTCGCCGTTGCATTGATGCCTGCAGCAATCGCATTCGCGCCCGTGGCCCCCTCGTTGTTCTCGTTGCCGCCGCCAGTCGAATTGACGCTGTAGTACTTGGTCTTGTTCGCAGCCACCGTGACCGACAGGTCCTCGATCGCCGTGTTGGTCGCATAGAGCTGCGAGCCGTTGATTGCATCGGTGCTGGTCGCACTGAGGCGGCCCGCGGCCACGTTCGTGATCTGGCGCTCTGCACCCACGTCGCCAACGCTGACCACGCTGGTGGGGCTGGTGCCGGCGAAGGTATAGGCCGTCCCCCGGATGGTCGTCCCGGCCGTGGGGCTGGCAGCGCCCTCGACCGAGTTCTTGCCCAGCGCCACGCCGCCGGCCAGCGTTGCATTCGCGCCGTCGCCCAGCGCCGTGCCGCCCGCACTGGCAGAAGCGCCGGCGCCAAGGGCAACGGATGCAGTGGCTGTGGCACCGGTGCCGATCGCAATGGTGTTGATGCCGCTGCTCACGCTGTTCTTGCCGATCGCGATGGCGCCGGTGTTGCTGGCCAAAGCGGACGTGCCGAGCGCAAGGCTGTCCTCGCCCGAGGCTGTGGCGGCCTTGCCCATGGCGATCGCGGCGATGCCCGAGCTCACCGACTCGCCACCGATGGCGATGGCATCGTCGGCACTGGCGACTGCGCCGGCGACCCCGTTGACGCCCAGCGCCGTGGCACCCACGCCTGTGGCTTGCGCACCCTGAACGACCGGCGTGTAGAAGTCATATCGGCCACTGCCGATGGCGGTGGCGTAGTTGGCATTGGCGTTGGTCAGCGCGCCAATTGCAGTCGAGGCATAGGTTCCGCTCGAGTTCGAAAGCGTTCCCATGGCGAGCGTGTTCTGGCCATTGGCGACAGCATCACGCCCCAGCGCGATGGACTGGAACCCGGTAGCTTGGACCGCCGCCCCGATACCGATGGCGCTATCGCCGGCTACGCTGGAGGCACCGATCGTGACGGCAGCACCGCCGCTGATCGTGGACGCGTTTTGACCAATAGCGACCGATGCGCCGAACGCACCGCTGGAGACCGCATTCGCGCCGATCGCGATATTGCCGTTCCCGTTGTTGCTGAGCGCCTGCGCGTTAAGGCCGAGCGCAATACCGCCGCCATTGTGATTGCCGTCATTGGTATAGTTTTCCGACACGATCGCTCCGTGACCGATGGCGGTATCGTTGGTGCCGCTCGCCTGAGCGGCAGTACCCATGGCGATGGCGTTACCGCCGAGCAGCCCAAGGGTTTGGGAGCCATTGCCCATCACCAGGTCGCCCGAACCCCGGGCAACATTGCCGGTTCCCATTGCGATGGAGTTTCCACCTAAAGCTTGAGCGTGGTAGCCAACCGCGATGTCATTGGTGTTTGAAGTCAGCGCCTCTCGCCCGATCGCGACGCTGAAGGCGCCATTGGCATCGGATTCAACGCCGAGGGCCACGGAGTTGCTGCCTTGCGCAGACGCGGCGGCGCCGACCGCCGTCGACACGATCCCGCCGGCGTTCGTATGATCCCCCAGCGCTACGCCCCCTTGGCCAACCGATGTGGCGCCTTCGCCGACTGCGACACCCAACCACCCCGTCGTGGCGCTCTGGCCGACCGCCACACCATCGGAACCTGCGGAGGCAAAGGATCCCACCGCGACGGACTGACCCGTCGAGAAAGACTGATCGCCGATCGCAATGCTGCCGTAGCTGGCGCCACTGCCGAGCGCTTGCGCATTCCGACCGATCGCCACTGAACCGACCCAACGCGCCACTGAATCGGCGCCGATCGCTACCTGTCCATTGTCGGCAAGCCCGCCGCTGCCCTGGCCGCTGAAGCTGCCACGCCCGATGGCGATGCTGTCGACGGACGTCGCCTGTGCGCCCGCACCAAAGGCCAGCGCGTTGGCGGCCGAAGCCGTGGTGGTCTGCGAGCCGATGGCGACTGCATTGATGCCACTCGCGCGGGCGTCAATGTTGGTGGTACCGGCTGTCGCCGCCGTCGCGCTGACGTCAGTGATGAGCGCCATGCCGCCGCCGGCCGTTTGGCCCATGCAGGTCCAGCTCGCCGTGGTGCCCACCGCGACGGGCGTCTGGCTCACACACACGTTCGCCGGCCCGGCCGTGCCCGTGGTCGTGGCCGAGCCCGGAACGGCGGAAGCCGCCGCGCGGCTGTCCGTCGAAGCGCCAAAGGCCGCCAGCATGCACACCAGCGCGACAGCCGATGATGCGCTGCGCTTGCCTCGACTCGCCGATAGCTCCGACGTCGCCACCCAGGCGCCCAGCGCCTCATTCCAGATCGATCGATAGGTTCTGTTCATGTTCTCTCCCCTGTTGACGTTTCGATTGAAGGCCTCAGCGCAACGTCGTTTTGTTGCTGTGGGCCCGGCTCCCTGTCACGGAGGCGGATGGTGTCGAGGACGAGGAGGGCACGGCCGCAGATGCGAGATTTCGCGAGATTCGTGATGCATTTCGTAGCAAAAATGCAAACTAGTTCGCAACAAAGGTTCACCGTTGTGTCCACGGTGCGTGCTCGCCTGCCGGCGATCGGCTAGGCGGACAATGCGCGCCCGTTGCGGCGCATCGGCGCGCTTCACCGCTTGAAAAAGGCACGGCCCGCCTGAAGCCAGGCGGGCCGTGTGAGGGGCTTGGAAGCGCCCTGCGCCCTATCGCAGACCGACGACGTCGATCTCGACCCGACGGTCTGGCTGCAGGCAGGCGATCAGCTCGGGCGTCCGGGCGGTGCCGGCGCAATGGGCCACCGGCTGCCGCTCGCCCTGGCCTTCGGCGCGCACGCGCGCGGCGTCGACACCGTTCTGCACCAGCAGGTGCCGCACGGTCTGCGCGCGTGCCAGCGACAGCGCCTCGTTGTAAGCGGCGGAACCGAGCCGATCGGTGTGACCGGTGACCACCACCTGGTCGTAGGCCTGCCCACGCAGGGCGGCTGCGAGTCTCTCGACGCGTTGCCGGCCGTCGGGCAGCAGGTCGCCTTCGGCGCTGCGGTCGAAGCGGAACAGGCCGTCGGCACCCAGCGTGGTCTTCGCTGCCACCACGGGCGGTGGCAGCACGACAGGCGGCGTCGGCTTGGCCGCAACCACCGCGGGCGCCAGCAGGTCCGCGCAGCCGGGGCCCTTCCAGTACATGCCGTTCGTCAGCACGTCGGCGTTGAAGCGCATCATGTACTGGCAGGTGATGTACTCGGGGCCGGCGCCGGTGCGGAAGTGAAAGATGTAGTTCCACTCGCGCACGCCGCCCAGGCCTTCGCTGAAATGCGGAAAACTCAGCAGCTCGCGCACCTGGTCCTTGCCCATGCCGGTGCGCATGGCGCGCAGGGCCTCGAGGCTCGGAAAGCTCCCTTGCTGCCATTTGGCCGAGCTCAGCGCCGGGAAGTCCGCGTCCTTCGGCGCTGCCGGGTTGTCGACGGCAGCGCGCGTCTGCATCTCGGGCGTGATGGTGTGGCTCGGCGCGGCGCAACCGATGGTCACGATCGCCGACACACAGGCCGCGATGAGCGGAAGCGCGTAGCCGACAACAGGGGTCTTGTTTTGAAGAATCGTTTTCATGATGGATGCAATCCGTGTCGTGATCAGTTGAAAACCCACTCGGCGCCGACCGTGGCACCAATGCCGGCACGGCTGGTGGCGAGGCCGCCGGTGAGGCTCCAGGCGTTGTTGTCGGAGGTGCGCCGGAAGCTGATGCCCACTGCGCCTTCGCCCTTGAAGGCGCCGACGCCGATGCGCATGACGGTCTTGCCCGGGACATAGCTCGCCGGCATCTGCAGCGCCATCGCCGAGGCAACGCCGGCGTAGGCGTTCTTGGCGACGCCGTCAATGCGGTTGTTGACCGAATCGATGCGGCTGTTCAGGTTGTTGTTGACGGCGTTCAGTTGGTTCACATTGACCGCGTCGGTGCCAGCCACCCCCGGTGCCACGTTGTGGATGCTGACGGGGCCGGTCGTGTTGTTGCCGCCCAGGGTCACGCTGTTGTAGTTGACCGAGCCGTCGACGTTGGTGTCGTATTTCACCGAGCCCTGGTCGATCTGCGTGACCTGGCCCTGCACCGCCTTGAGCTGGCTCACGTTGACCGCGTCGCTGTCCACCGAGCCCGCCGCCACGCCGGTGATCTGGCGGAACTGCCCGCTGGCCGCATCGCCCACCGACACCGCCGCCAGCGTGCTGGTGGTCGCGCCGATCGCGGTGCGCTGCTCGGCCGTGGCCGTCGGCGGGATGTAGCCCGCCACGCCGGATGCCGTGCTTGCCACCGAGCCTGCGCCCAGCGCCACGCCACCGACCTGCGTCACGCTGCTGCCCCGGCCGACCGCCACACCCTGCACGGCCGCCGCCGAGGCGCCGGTGCCGACGGCGATCGAATCCGCCAGGTGCGAGGTCGCTGCCTGGCCGATCGCGATGCCGCCCGGTGCCATCTGCTGCACGATGGCGCCGTTGCCGATGCCCACGCCGTTGTCGCCGTTGACCACCGTCTGCGGGCCGACCGCGATCGATTCGGCACCTGCGGCAACCGAATCGATGGCCGCCGAGTTCGCATGGAAGTACTTGGTCGGCGTGGTCGAGAACGCGCTGAGCGCACCGGTCAGCTGGCGGACCGTGACCGCATCGCTCGACGCGGTGCCATCGGCCACGTTGATGATCTGCCGGTAGCCAGTGGCGTTGCCCACGGACACGGCGCCGAGCAGCGTCTTGTCGGTGGTGTTGTAGGGCACGCTGATGCTGCCGCCTTCCGGTGTCAGCGCGACGGGGATGGAGCCTTGCACCGGCGCAATCGCCCGATCGGAGATCGATCCACTCCCCAAAGCGACGCCATCGGCGACCGAGGCCGTCGACAACGCACCCAGCGCGAGACTCGATGCCGCCAGCGCCTGCGCTTCATCGCCGATCGCCGCCGAGCTCAAACCCGCCGCATAGGCATTGGCGCCATACGCCGCCGCATTGCCGCCGATCGCCCCAGCATTGAAGCCGGTCGCCGTGCCGCCGATGGCGCTGACGAAGCTGCCATTGCCGATCGCCGTCCCTTGGCCTGCGGTGCTCTGGGAGCCCGAGCCCATCGAAATCGCATTCTCGGCGCTGGCGGTCGAACCCGCGCCCAAGGCGAGTGCGTTCTGCGCAGAGGCCGCGGCCCCACTGCCGACGGCGACCGCATTGCCAGCCCCGCTGGCGGTGGCGCCGAGTCCCATGGCGACGCCAGCGTCGGCACTGGTCGATGCGTTCTTGCCTGCGGCGATCCCGTCGACGCCAGTGGCGCCGTCGTTGGCCTCGTTGCCGCCACCGACCGAATTGACGTGGTAGTACTTGGTCTTGTTCGCCGCCACGGTGATCGACAGATCCTCGATCGCCGTGTTAGTCGCATACAGCTGCGAGCCGTTGATCGCATCGGTGCTGGTCGCGCTGATGCGCCCGGCCGCCACGTTGGTGACGGTGCGCTCCGCACCGACGCTGCCCACGCTCACCGTGCTGGTCGGTGCCGTCCCGGCGAAGTTGTAGGTCGTGCCACGGATGGTCGTGCTCGCCGTGCCCACGGCTGCAGCCGTGGTGGAGCCGGTACCCAGCGCAACGTCGTTGGTGAAGTTGGCCACCGCATTGGAACCAATGGCCGTGGCACCGTCGTGCAGCGACGAGCTGCCAGCACCCAACGCGACCGTGTTGTTGAAGGCGGTGAGCGCAGCCGAGTTGTTGGCCGAATTGCCCAGAGCCACGTTGTTGCTGCCTTGCGCATACTGCAGGGCACCGCCGCCCATGGCCACGTTGCGGTCGCCCTCCACACCGTACATGGCGCCGTTGCCCACGCCGGTGTTGTAGTCGCCGGTGCTTGCCAGGCCGGAGGCGAAGCCGACCGAGGTGTTGCCCAGGCCACTCTGACTGCGTCCGGCATCACCGCCGATGAAGACACCCTGCCCGGTCGACGCGGAGCCCAGGCCTGCCAGCGAGCCGATCGTCACGTCCCGATCGCCGGACGCCGTGGCGTTGTCGCCCATGGCAATGCTGCTGGCCGCGTTGGCGGTCGACTGCGGTCCGACGGCGATGCTCTCCGCGCCGACCGCATTGCTGTCCGCTGCGGCCGAATTGGCGTGGAAGTATTTGATGCCGCCACCGATGTTGATGTTTTCGATGGCGACGTTGGTGGCGTACAACTGGCTGCCATTGATCGCGTCGGTGCTGGTGGCGCTGATGCGGCCCGCGGCGACATTGGTGATCTGGCGCTCGGCTCCGACAGCACCGACGCTGACCACGCTGGTCGGCGCAGTGCCGGCAAAGGCATAGGTCGTTCCTCGGATGGTCGTCCCGGCTGTCGGGTTGGCGGTGCCCTCGACCGAGTTCTTGCCCAGCGCGACGCCGCCGGCGACGGTTGCGTTGGCACCATCGCCCAACGCCGTGCCCCCTGCGCTGGCGGATGCGCCGGCGCCCATGGCGACCGATGCGGTGGCGGTGGCCCCGGTTCCGATGGCAATCGTGTCGACGCCGCTGCTCGTGCTGTCCTTGCCGATCGCGATGGCGCCTGTGTTGCTGGCCTCGGCGGCATCGCCCAACGCCAGCGACGACGCGCCGCTCGCGACGGCCGACTTGCCGACGGCTGTTGCCGATGCGGTCGATGCCTTCGCGTCCGTACCGATGGAGATCGTGTCGTTCGCATTCACGGCCTGTCCTGCACGCAGCCCCATCGCCACGTTGCCGGTGCCGACCACGTTGATGCCAGCCGACGTGCCGACAGCGGTGTTGTCGGTGCCGTTGACCTGTGCACCGGCGTCGGCGCCGACGGCGGTGTTGAAGGTACCGGTGACCGGCGTCCCGTCTTCGTACGTGCTCATGCCATCGGCGTAGGTGATGGTGCGCGCCACCCCCTGGATGGCACGGCCGGCGTTGGCACCGATGGCGGTGTTCACGCCCGCTCGCATGTTCTGGCCGGCGCGAAAGCCGATGGCCGTGTTCGAAGAGTACGAGCCGAGTGCGGTGCCGGTCCAGTTCTGACCGGCCCGCGAGCCGATGGCCGTGTTGTAGTCGCCAACGATGCTCTGCATCGTGAACGCCCCGATGGCGGTGTTGACGCTGCCCTGAATGCCCGATGCCACGTCGCGACCGACGCCGACGTTGTCGGTGCCCTGGGTGCCCAGGCCGGCCTGGTAGCCGAACATCAGGTTGCCGTAGCCCACGATGCCCTGGCCGGCACGCAGGCCGATGGCGACGCCCCCGCCTTGCGACGAAAGCGCGCCGGCGCTGGCGCCGACGAAGACGTTGGGCTCGGCCCCCGCACCCAAGGGAATGGACCCGCTCCCGGCCTGCGCGCCGATCGACACGTCATTGACGTTCACCACCGCAGCGGACACGCCAACGGCGATGCTGTTCACCGTGCTGGCTTTGGCGTCGCAGCCGACCGCGATGCCCTGCAGGCCGCTCACGGTGGCGGGCGCGGCGCAGCCGAAGTCGGAGGCCGCGGTGCCGTTCATGCCGGCGTTGACCACGCCACTGCCCGCGGCCTGAGCAAAGACGACGGACAGCGGCATCAGCGCGCCGACCGCCAGGCCCACAGCCGCCTTCTTGATGGCCCGCTTGCTGCGCGCCGACTTGCCGCGACCGGACTGCAGTTCGGACGTGGCTACCCAAGCGCCGAGCGCCTCGTTCCAGATTGATCGATACGTCTTGTTCATGTCTTTCCCCCTTGTGTGCGCTTGCGAATGAATGGATTTGCAGCGGATGCCCATGCACCCTTGATGGCGGGCGCGATGGTCGCGGGGGGAGATGCACGGACGCGTCGGTTGCGACATTTCGCGAGGAACTGCCGCCAACAAACCAACCGGACGTTACTTATTGCGCGATGGCACAGGCTCGTTGGCCGAGTCTCTTGTGCTCCTCCCCGGGGCGAGCGGTCCGCAGCCGCTCGCCTGTTCTCAGGCTCAGGTGTGTTGGTTGTCGCCTCTCATCAGGGTTCGGTGCTGACGTCGATGTCCACGCGCCGATTGCGTTGCAGGCAACGCACGAGCTCCGGCGTTGCCACGGTGCCGGGGCACGTGACCACTGGCTACCGCTCGCCCGCGCCGCTCGCACGGATCGACGTCGGCGCGATGCCCTCTTTCACCAGGAGGTCACGCACGGTGTTGGCGCGGGCCAGGGACAACGTATCGTTGTGGGCCCCGGAACCCAGCCGATCGGTGTGGCCGACGATGGTGATCGACACACGTTGCACGCCACTCTGGCGCAGCTCGGACGCCAGCCGCTGGATCTTGCGTTGCCCTTCCGGCAGCAGGTCTGGCGAGTGGCCGCCGTCGAAGCGGAACAGCCCGTCTGCAGAGAAGCTGAGCTTCTTTGGCGAGATCGGTACCGACACGGGGGCCGGCATGGATGCCGCGATCACCGGCGCCGGCGGCGGGTTCACCAGGGCTTCGCAGTTCGGGCCCTTCCAGTGGAAGTCCTGCGCGCGCACGTCCTTGTCGAAATGGACCATGTACTGGCAGGTGATGAACTCGGGGCCCTTGCCGGTGCGGAAGTTGACGATGTAATTCCACTCGCGCGGCCCGAACAGGCCTTCGCCGAAGTGCGGGTAGCTGATGAGCTCGCGCACCTGGTTCTTGGTCATGCCCGGCGCGATGCGGCGCAGTTGCGCCACGTCGACGAAGGTGCCGCCCTGGAGCCAGGCCTTGTCCATGTCGGGAAAGTCCACGCGATGGTTGGCATCCAGCATTGACGGCACGGTGCCCGACGGGCTGGGCGTCGGCGCGCCACAGGCGGCCAGCACCAGCGTACAGACGGCGAGAGAGAGAAGAGCGTGATGCTTCATATGGATTCTCCGGGTGCGCTGTCGATCAGTCGAATGAAAGACCGAAGCCGACGCGAACGATGGCCTTGCTCCCGCCAGATCCCCAGCCGACGCCTGCATGCAGGGTGGTCTGCCCGCTGTCCGAACGCTTGAGCAGGTTGAAGCCGACGCCGGCCTGGCCGTTGTAGCCCGCCACTGCGCCGCTCACGTGGTAACGGCCCGGCTCCACCGGCGTCACGACCGCCATGGCGGCCGACGCGGCGATGCCCCCGGAAAGCATCCTGGTGTTGGCGCTGACCTGGTCGGCCAGGTTGTCGATGCGGCTGTTGAGCTTGCTGGTGGCGCCGTTCAACTGGTTGACGTTGACGGCGTCCGTGCCTTCCACGCCGGCTGCCACGTTGTGCACCGTCACCGGCCCGGTGGTGTTGCTGCCCCCCATGGTCACGCTGTTGTAGTTGGTGGTGCCGTCGGTCTTGGTGTCGTACTTCACCGTGCCCTGGTCGATCTGCGCGACCTGGCCCTGCACCGCCTTGAGCTGGCTCACGTTGACCGCGTCGCTGTCGACCGTGCCCGCCGCCACGCCGGTGATCTGGCGGAACTGCCCGCTGGCCGCATCGCCCACCGACACCGCCGCCAGCGTGCCGGTGGTCGCGCCGATCGCCGTGCGCTGCTCGGCGGTCGCCGAGGGCGGGATGTAGCCCGCTACGCCGGCCGCGGTCGATGCCACCGAGCCTGCGCCCAGGGCCACGCCACCGGCCTGCGTCACGCTGCTGCCCGCGCCGATCGCCACGCCCTGCACCGCGTTCGCCGAGGCCTGCGTGCCCAGGGCCACGGCATCGGCCGCGCCCGAGGTCGATGCCTGGCCGATGGCGATGCCCCCCGGTGCGCTGGCCTGCACGGTCGCGCCGTTGCCCATGCCGATGCCGTTGTTGCCGTTGACGATGGTCTGCGGACCGATGGCGATGGAATCCTCGCCCACCGCGGCCGAGTCGGTCCTGGTGGAGTTGGCGTGGAAGTACTTGGTCGGCGTGGTCGAGAACGCGCTGAGCGCTCCGGTCAGTTGGCGCACCGTGACAGCGTCCTGCTGTTCGGTCCCGTCGGCCACGTTGGTGATCTGGCGGTAGCTCGTCGCGTTGCCCACCGACACCGCACCCAGCAGCGTCCTGTCGGTCGTGTTGTAGGGCACGACGAAGTCGGTGCCCGCGGGGATCGTCCCTTGCGTGCCGCCGATCGCGCGGTCGGACACCGAGCCGGCGCCCAGCGCGATCGAGCCCTGTACCGTGGCGCCGGCGTTGGTACCGATGGCAACCGCATCGTCCGCCGCCGGTGTCGCAGTGGCTCCGACTGCCACGGTCCGGCTGGCCACAATGGCGTTGCCGGCCAGCAATCCGATCGCGACGTTGTCGACGCCGAGGACCGAGCGCCCGGCGTAGTTGCCGAAGGCGGCGTTGTTGTTGCCGATCACGGATTCGCCCGCGTTGCCACCGACGGCGGTGTTGGAGTCGCCATGGGCGTTGCGCCCGGCATTCATGCCGATGGCGATGTTGCGCCAGCCGGAAGAGTTGCGCCCAGACTCTCCACCCACGTAAAGACCTTGAACACCGGACACATCGCGTCCTGAGTTGGCGCCGATATTGATCTGTCCGAAGTGGTTGAAGCTGCCGTACGTGGCATCGCCTGCGGCTTTGACGGCCACGCCGGTCAGACCGGCGAAGGTGCCGACGGAATACTCGTAGTGGCCGACGGCGCTGGCATAGTCACCCAGCGCGACGCTGTAGTTGCCGGTGGCCAGCGACTGGTTGCCGATGGCGGTTGCGGCCTGACCGCTGGCCGTGGCCGCGTTGCCCATCGCCACGGTCAGCGGCGCACTCGCGATGGCGCGCGGCCCCGCGGCCAGCGACTCTGCACCGGTCGCCCCGCTGTTGGCCAGCGTGGAATTGCCGATCGCCGCCGAGTTGACGTGGAAATAGGGCGTCTCATCCACGCTGACCCACTGTCCGCTCTTCCAGACGGCCATGCCGGCCTGCAGGCCGTTGACGCCAGCGCTGGGATTCGTGTTGTAGACCATCATCCCCTCCACCGGCTGATTGCCGTTGAGGGTCCAGGTCGCCCTGTCGGTCAGTGCCACGCGCGGCAGGAACACGCCGCGGTTGGTACTTTCAAGTTCGAGCAGGGACCCCGGGTTGATGCTGGCCGGGTTGTTACCAATCTTCACCTGGGCCTGCGCCGCGCCGCCGACAAGCAGCAGGACGGCTGCAGCGCCAAAAACCTCACTCCAGATCAACCAATAACTTTTTTTCATGATTCCACCTCCCTTTGTCCATGCCGGATAAAAGGCCAGATGCAACGTCATTTGGTTGCGTTGGGCCCGACTTCCTACGAGGGGACGGATGGTGTCGGGGCCGACGTTATGGCGACAGAATCTGCGAGTTTTTGCGAGATTTGACGTCGATCTTGGTATAAAACTGTTACTTAATTGGCGCAATGTCACCCTGAAGTTACAATTTGAACGGGGGGCGTTCGTCGAAGATGCTGCGAGAGTTCGCGGGAAGGCTCAGATTCGGCGACATTTGCCGCGGAAACTCTTGAGATGTAGGACATTCCACGCATGCGAATCGCAGTACTCGAAGACGACACCCATCAACGGGTGCATGTGATCAGGGCCCTCAATCAACAGATGGCACTGCCGGAGGAGCACATCACGATCGTTCCCTTCGACAAGGGTGAGGCGCTGCGCCGGGCCTTGCGACTCGACACCTTCGACCTGCTGATCCTTGATTGGACGGTGCCCGACCTCGACGGCATCGACCTGCTTCGCTGGCTGCGCGATTACCAGAAGGACGACACCCCCGTGCTGATGCTCAGTGTTCACGGCTCCGAGCGGCAGATCGCCGAAGCGCTTGATCAAGGAGCGAACGACTACGTGGTCAAGCCCTTTCGGACGCTCGAGCTGTGCGCCCGTGTCCGAAGGTTGCTCAAGCAGCGCAGCGATACGACGCAGGCGAACGCGGTCAAGCAGACGCCTTTGCAGGAACGCTACGGCGCGTGGCTGTTTGACCGCGGCCTGCTGGTGGTGGAGATTGCGTCGCCGTCGGGCGGAATTCCCGAGCGTTGCGAGGTCACCGACCGGGAATTTCGAATGGCGTTGGCCTTGTTTCGGCACATTGGCCAGCCGGTGTCGCGCTCGTACCTGCTCGAACAGGGCAGCCACCGTGGCGAAACCTTGTCGTCACGTGCCCTGGACAGTCATATTTATCGATTGCGCAGCAAGCTCGGTCTTCATCCCTCGAACGGCATTCAACTCCAGACGGTGTATGGGCAGGGCTATCGGCTCGAGTGGGTTCGCGCGCCTGTGACGCCCACCCCGTCTTGAGACGACGAAGCCTCCACCGATGCGCCGCCGTTTCCTGATCGAGTGGCTGCTCATCGCCGCGCTGCTGCCGCTGGCCCTGCTGTGGGCCAACGATCGCCCCGGCCTGGGCGATGTCAACCGCCTGCTCTACGACCAGATCCTGCGGAGGGACGAGCGGGCGGCACCCTCGCCCGAGATCGTGATCATCGGCATCGACGAGCGCAGCATCGCGGCGCTCGGGCCCTGGCCATGGTCCCGCACCGTGCACACGCAGCTTCTGGAACAACTGGCGCCCCATGCACCGCGCAGCGTGCTGTTCAATGTGTTCTTCGACACGGCAGGCCCACCGGAAGACGACGCCGGGTTGGCCGCCGCCATGACCAAGCTGCCGGTCTATCTGCCGATGAACTTCGGCGTGCTGCCGACGGGCACGCCCAAGCTGGCGCCCCTCGCCGTCGGTTACAGCGAACCCGTCCCCGTCCTGGCCGCGGCGGCCCGGGGCCTGGGCCACGTCAATGCCAGCGCCGACAGCGACGATCGTGTCCGGACGCTGTTCCGCTATGAAGGTACCTCGGCACGACTGGCGCCCTATGTCGGCGTGCTGATCGCGTCGGGCGCGCAGGACGCGGCGCCGGCACAGCCGGCCTTCGAACCCAACGGCCAGTGGACACGGCTGTCGCGCTTCGGCTTCCGCCTGGCCGGGCCGGCGGGCAGCTACCGCACGGTGTCCTATGTGGACGTGCTCCTGGGCACCGTGCCGCCAGAGACCTTTCGCGGGAAGAACCTGCTGGTGGGCGCGGTGGAGGACTCGCGGCTCGACGATCAGCTGGCCGTGACCGGCATGGGCGCGCGGGGCGCCGCGCTGCCCGGGGTGGAGGTGCACGCCAACGCCCTCGACGTGCTGATGCAGGGCCGGACCATCGAGTTTCCGGGCATGCGCACGGTGTGGCTCTGGATCGCGCTGCCGCTGTGGGCGGCACTGGCGTTTTTCCTCGTGCTCGCGCGGCATGCGGCCATCGGCGCGCTGGTGCTCGGTGCGATCACGGCGGGCCTGGGTATTGTCGCCCTGCACGAGGCCCGTACCGCGCTGCCGATCGCCACGCCGCTCGCCGGTATCGCGTCCGCCTATGTGATGTGGAGCTGGCGGCGCCTGGCGGCGTTGATGCAGTTCTTCCGCCAGCGCGTCGACGCGCTGAACGCCGTGCCCGCCGGCGCGTTCGAGCCGGCACCGGTCGCCCGGGCGGTGGCCATGGATTCGCTCGAGCAGCGCACCCATTCGCTCGACCGGGCCATCGACCGCCTGGTGACGTTGCAGTCGACGCTCAGCGACAGTCTGGCGCTGATGCCGGTCGCGGTGCTGATCTGCCGCGGCGATGGCCTGATCGGCCAGGCCAACGCTGCAGCACGTGCGCTGCTGACGCCATCCAGCTGGGGCCGCGTCGCCCCTGAAGGTCAAGGCGATACGCTGGCCGGACGCCAACTGTTCAGCCTGCTGGCACCCCTGACGCGCCTCGACATCGTCGACGGACCACCTGCCGCCGTGTCGGCGTTGCCCTTGCTGTGGCGCGAGGCCGCGACCGGCGAGTACACGACGGGTGTCGGCTCGGTCTTCCGCGCGCAGGCGGTGCGTATTGGCAAGGGCGGGGCGGGCCCTGTGTCGGAGCGCTGGATCGTGGTGCTGCGCGACCTCACCCGCGAGCGCCAGGCGGAGCGCGAACGCGCCGCGCTGTTCTCGTTCTTCTCGCATGATCTGCGCGCGCCGCAGGTGTCGATCCTGAGCCTGCTCGAACTGCATGCATCCGGCGATTCGGCCATGGCCGCACGCGATCTGAACGCGGCCGTCGCGCGTGAAGCGCAGCGCACGCTCGCCATGGCCGACAGCTTCATGACGATGCTCGAGGCCGACTCCACCGACTATCGCATCATGGCCGTGTCGATCGCGAGCGTGACGATGGATGCGCTCGATGCCGTGTGGGCCTACGCGCAGAAAAGCGGTGTAACCCTGCGCGAGCGGCTGAACGACGACGACGCCTTCGTGCTGGCCGACGGCGCGCTGTTGATGCGCGCGCTGCGCAACCTGCTCGACAACGCGATCCGCCACAGCCCGCGCGGCAGCCAGATCGACGTCTGCGTGGCCACCGTGTGCTCGCCAGACCTGCAGTCTTCCGAGGTCTTGCTGTCGATCCGCGATGAAGGCGCCGGGATGGACAGCGAACGCCTGTCACGCGTGCGTGAAGCGGGTCACCGCCGAACCGGCTCCGGCCAGGCGCACGGCTGGGGCCTGGGGCTGGCCGTGGTCAACACCGTGGTGTCGCGACATGGCGGCTGGATCGACGTGACGAGCAGCCCGGGCGCCGGCACGCAGTTCATGATCGGGCTGCCGCAATGCGCGCCCGAGACGACGTTGCCCGCCTAGAAACGGAAGTCGAGCGTCTTCGGCGCGCCGCCCACGGTCACGGTCTGGCGCTTGCTCATGCCGTCGGTGACCACTTCCACGGTGTAGTTGCCGGCGGGCAGGTTCAGCAGACACACGGGCCCGCCCGCCCGCAGAGTCACCGGCGCCCCGCCCGCGCCGGTCAATGTCACCGCCACATCCGCCAGGTAGGCGCCGTCGGCGCGCGCGAACAGCAGCGAGAGCGGGTGCGACTTCATCGCCGCGCGCATGGCGGTGGACTCGTCCACGCCGATCCCGCCGCAGGCATAGCGGACCGGGCCCTCGCTGCGCATCTCGGGCACGGCCCCCTGCGCCTGCACGAGCGTGAGTGCGCTCGCCCCGACACAGGCCAAGGCGACACACGATTGAACGACCAGCAGACGGCGGGGTGACATGCGGAACTCCTCGAACTTGAACATGCCGGCACCATGCCGCACGGCCCGACCCACCTGCGTCGGCCGATGACGGTTCCGGCTGTCCGATCAGGCCGCCGTCAGCGCCGCGTCCAGCAGCTCGATCCAGTGCCGCACTGGCGTGTCGCTGCCGCTTTGCAGATGCGTGATGCAGCCGATGTTGGCCGACACGATGGTCGTCGGCTGCAACTGGTTCAAGTGCTCCAGCTTGCGGTCGCGCAGCGGGTAGGCCAGCGCGGGCTGCAGCACCGAATAGGTGCCGGCCGAGCCGCAGCACAGGTGCGCTTCGTTCTTCGCGACCTGCATGTCGAAGCCCAGCGCACGCAGATTCACCTCGACCCCGCCGCGCAGCTTCTGGCCGTGTTGCAGCGTGCACGGCGGGTGGTAGGCCACGACGCCGGCGGGCGCCCTGACGCGCGGCTTGAGTGTGGGCACCAGGTCCGGCAGCAGTTCGCTCAGGTCGCGTGTCAGGTCGCTGATACGCTTGGCCTTCAGCGCGTAGGCCGGGTCGTCCTTGAAGAGGTGACCGTAGTCGCGCACCGTGACGCCGCAGCCGGAGGCGTTCATCACGATGGCTTCCACGTCGTCGCGCTCGGCATGCGGCCACCACGCATCGATGTTGGCCCGCATGTGCGCCTTGCCGCCTTCGTGGTCGTTGAGGTGGAACTTCACCGCCCCGCAGCAGCCGGCTTCCGGCGCGATCACGGTCTGGATGCCCGCGGCATCGAGCACCCGCGCGGTCGCGCTGTTGATGTTGGGCATCATCGACGGCTGCACGCAGCCCGCGAGCATCAGCACCTTGCGCGCATGCGTGCGCGTCGGCCAGGCGCCGGCGTCCTGCCGGGCCGGCACCTTGGCGCGCAGCTTCTCGGGCAACAGGCCGCGCACCGACTGGCCGAGCTTCATCGCCGGCGCGAAGAGCGGCGAGGTCAGCCCTTCCTTGAGCAGCCAGCGCGTGGCCGATTCCATTGCCGGTCGCGGCACCTTCTCGTCGACGATCCGGCGGCCGATGTCGACCAGGTGGCCGTACTGCACCCCGCTCGGGCAGGTGGTCTCGCAGTTGCGGCAGGTCAGGCAGCGGTCGAGGTGCAGCTGCGTGGCGCGGGTGGGCGGCTGGCCCTCGAGCACCTGCTTCATCAGGTAGATGCGGCCGCGCGGGCCGTCGAGCTCGTCGCCGAGCAGCTGGTAGGTCGGGCAGGTGGCAGTACAGAAGCCGCAGTGCACGCACTTGCGCAGGATGGCTTCGGCTTCGCGGCCGTCCGCCGTGCCCTGGAATTCGGGGGCCAGTTGGGTTTGCATCGTGGGTTGTCTCGTTCTGCGTCGATTGTGAGCGCCCTACGGGCCGGACGGTGGCGCGCGTCGTCCGAAGCGCCGCGCGGCAGAGCCGAGCAGCAGTTGCAGGTAGACCGAACGCCGCAGGTCCCGCCGGAAGGGCGGCAGCGACAGCGCCAGCAACAGCGCGGCCAGCGGCACCACCCAGACGAAGCCGATGTACTTGAACCCGGTGGCGCCGACGATGCCGCCGACGATGAACATGCCGATCAGCCCACCGTAGAAGCGCAGCGCCACGCGGTTGGCCCGCACCCGCTGTTCGGGCGGCGTCAGACGATGGTTGCGATAGACGAGCCGGCCGAGCTCCAGGCCCAGGTCGGTGACGTGCCCCGTCATGTGCGTGGTGCGCATCTTGCCGTGCGACATCGCCGAGCTCAGCGCGTTCTGCAGGCCCATGATGTACGACAGCAGCAGGACGGTCAGCGGCACGGCGAAGGGCGTCGGCCAGGTGAGCGTGATGGCGCCGAGCAGGCCGAAGACCAGCAGCAGCGCGGCCTCGAGCATGAGCGGCAGCGCGAAGGCGCTGCGCAGATGGTGGCGCTGGGCCCAGTGCACGATCACGGCGGTGGTCGCGGCGCCGGTGATGAAGGCCAGCAGCGCGCCCAGCGCACCGAGCAGAAGCGCCACGTTGCCCAGCACCAGCCCGTCGGCCACCTGCGAGGCGAAGCCCGACATGTGCGAGGTGTACATGTGAACCACCAGCAGCCCTCCCGCATTCACCGCACCGGCATTGAAGGCCAGCAGCAGACCGAAGATCCGGTCGACCGAGGCGGTGCGATGCTGGCCGGTGAGATGGAGCAGGCGGCGCATGGCGGCGGTGCGGGGCTCCGGCTAGCCGAGCGCGGGCTCGGCGCGGTAGAGGTGGCCGCGGTTGAAGATGCCGGCCGGGTCGAACTCGCGCTGCAGCGCATGGTGGATGCGCGCGAGCGGTGGTGCGAGCGCATCGAAGCGCGGCACCGCCGGGTCGTGCCGTGCCGCGCGGAACAGCGTGGCGTGACCGCCGGCCGCCCGCGCCGCCGCACGCAGGCGCGCGCCCGCGCCGACCGGCGCGAAGTACCAGCGCTGGCCGCCGTGCCATTCGACGAGCGGCTGGCTGCCGAGCGCCAGCACCGGCGCGCTCTGCGGCACCGAGAGGCGCCAGAGGTCGTGGCCTGCCGGCGCATCGGCGAACCAGGGCAGGCGCTGATCGCGGCAGGCGTCCCAGTCAGCCTGCACGTCGCCCTGTCGTTCGCCGCCCAGGTGCGCACAGGCGGCTTCCACCGCCGCCACGGCACCGCGGAGGCGCAGGTACAGCACGCCGTCACCGGCCTCGGGCACCCAGCAGCTCGCGTTGAGCGGCAGTGGCCGCCCACCCCAGCCGTTGAGCAGTTCGAGCGCCTCGGCCTGGCCGCAGGCGAAGCGCAGCGTGGCCTCGGCCGGCGGCATCGGCAGCACCTTGAGGCTCACCTCCGTGATCAGGCCCAGCACGCCCAGCGATCCGGCCAGCACGCGCGAGACGTCGTAGCCCGCGACGTTCTTCATCACCTGGCCGCCGAAGCTCAGCAGTTCGCCGCGGCCGTTGAGCAGCGTGGCGCCCAGCACGTAGTCGCGCACCGCGCCGACGCTGGCGCGTGCCGGGCCCGACAGGCCGGCGGCAACCATGCCGCCGACCGTGCCGCCCTCCGTGCCAGGTGTTTCGAAGTGCGGCGGCTCGAAGGGCAGGCACTGCCCCTTCTCGGCCAGCACGGCTTCGAGCCCGGCCAGCGGCGTGCCGGCCTGCGCCGTGACCACCAGTTCGCTCGGCTCGTAGCTCGTGATGCCTGACAACGCCCGGGTGTCGAGCACGTCGTCGTCGACCGGCTCGCCATAGAAGTCCTTGGTGCCACCGCCCCGGATGCGCAGCGGCGTGCCGGCGGCGGTGGCGGCGCGGATGCGCTCCGCAAGGGCGTGAAGCTCGGGGTTCATGCGGTCGATGGTACTGCCGTGCTGCCCGCCGCCGGTGCGCATCAGTCCTCGAAGAAGTTCACCGGCAGGCCGGCCGTCGCCACGCGGGTGTGGAACACACTGCCCGACAGCGGCAGGCGCGCGCGCTCGGCGTCGCTGCGGCCCTTGGCTGCAGAGGTGACGAAGAGCGTGCGCAAGTCGGCACCGCCGAAGCAGGGCATCGTGGGGCACTGCGCGGGCAGCGCCAGGGCCTCGACCCGCGCGCCGGACGGATCGAAGCGCAGCACTTGCGCGCCTTCGAACATCGCCACCCAGTAGTGGCCGTCGGCCGACAGGGTCGCGCCGTCGGGCCGGCCGTCGTAGCGCAGACCGGACTCGGGCGCCCAGCCGTCGGGCTTGGGGTCGAAGCGCGCGAAGACCCGTTCGCCCGACAGCGCGTTGGCCGCCGCGTCCCAATCCCAGGCGCGTACCGCATGCGACGCGGTGTCGGCCCAGTAGAGCGTGCGGGCATCGGTCGAGAAGGCCAGGCCGTTGGCGGTCGTGGCCTCGTTCGCCATCTGCGTGAAGACGGGTGACCGGCCGTCGCGCGCGGCACGGGCATCGAGGCAGAACAGCGCCGCGTTGGCGCGGTCCTTGGCCTCGTTGATCGTGCCGGCCCAGAAGCGGCCCTGCGCATCGCACTTGCCGTCGTTGAAGCGCATGGTCCGCGTGTCGTGCCCGGCGCGCACCAGCAGGCGCAACTCGCCTCCCCATTCGCGGGCGCGATAGATGCCGTCGCGCAACGCCAGCACCAGGCCGCCGCTGCGCGCGGGGGCCATGCAGCCGGGCTCGCTGGGCAATGGCCAGCGCTCGATGCGCATCGCGCTGCCATCGCCACGGGTGCGCAGCACCGTGCGCGCGGGGATGTCCAGCCAGTAGAGGGCCTGTTCGCCGGGATGCCAGAAAGGCGATTCGCCGAGTTGGCAGGTGCTGTCGTCGAGGGGGGTCCAGTTCATGGCGTTCATTGTGGGGCGCGCCGGACAAAAAAAAGCCCGCGGTGCCGAAGCACTGCGGGCTGAACATCCAAAGGAGACTCTCGCTGAAAACTCGTTCGTCTATTCGTTCTTTCATCCCTGCCAGGAACACCGCGGAACCGGCTTTGCCGGGCCGCTGGTGTTGCCCCCTTGAGGGGGAAGGGCCAGGCGACACGCAGTGCGCCAGGCTCTCCGGGGGGTTACCTGTTGTAGGCGGTTTCGCCGTGGGCGGAGATGTCGAGGCCTTCGCGCTCTTCTTCTTCCGTCACACGCAGGCCGACGGTCAGATCGGCGATCTTGAAGGCGATGAAGGACACCACGCCCGACCACACGATGGTCAGCAGCACGCCCTTGAGCTGGATCCAGACCTGGGCGCCGATGCCGTTGGAGGTGACCGATGCCGTGACCCAGTCGCCCACGAGGCCCGGGCCGCCGAGGGCCTGCGTGTTGAACACGCCGGTCAGCAGCGCGCCGACGATACCGCCGACACCGTGCACGCCGAACACGTCCAGCGAGTCGTCCGCACCCAGCAGCTTCTTGAGACCATTGACGCCCCAGAGGCAGGCGAAGCCGGCGATGAAGCCGATGATGATCGCGCCCATCAGGCCGACGTTGCCGGCGGCCGGGGTGATGGCCACGAGGCCGGCGACGGCACCCGACGCTGCACCCAGCATCGATGCCTTGCCGCGCATCATCGCTTCACCGATGCACCATGCGAGCACCGCAGCGGCGGTGGCCGAGAAGGTGTTCATGAAGGCGAGCACGGCGCTGGTGCCGGCTTCCAGGGCCGAACCGGCGTTGAAGCCGAACCAGCCCACCCACAGCAGCGAGGCACCGACCATCGTCAGCGTCAGCGAATGCGGCGTGAAGGCTTCCTTGCCGTAGCCGATGCGCTTGCCGATCACGTAGGCACCGACCAGGCCGGCGACGGCTGCGTTGATGTGCACGACGGTACCGCCGGCGAAGTCGAGCGCACCCCATTGCCAGATCAGGCCGGCCTTGGCGTTCATGCCGTCCACCACGTTGGCGGCGGTGTAGGCGTCAGGACCCATCCAGAACCAGACCATGTGCGCCAGCGGCGCGTAGCTGAAGGTGAACCAGATGACCATGAACACCAGCACGCCCGAGAACTTGGCGCGTTCGGCGAAGGCACCGACGATCAGGCAGCAGGTGATGCCGGCGAAGGTGGCCTGGAAGGCGGCGAACAGCAGCTCGGGGATGTAGACACCCTTGCTGAAGGTCGCGCCCGGCGCGAAGGTGCCGGTGGCCGCATCGAAGACGCCCTTCATGAAGAGCCGGTCGAAGCCGCCGATGAAGGCGTTCCCCTCGGTGAACGCCAGGCTGTAGCCGTAGATCAGCCAGAGCACCACGATCATCGAGAAGGTAACCATCACCTGCATGAGCACCGACAGCATGTTCTTGCTGCGGACCAGGCCGCCGTAGAACAGCGCGAGGCCGGGGATCGTCATTATGATCACGAGCAGCGTGGACAGCATCATCCAGCTGGTGTCACCCTTGTTGAACGACGGCGCTGCGGCGGCAGGCGCAGCAGCAGCGTCGGCAGCGGGCGCGGCAGCAGCAGGGGCTGCGGCCGTCGCAGCGGCGGGGGCCGGTGCGGCCGCGGGCGTCGCGGCGGCCGGTGCGGAGGCCGACGTGGCGCCGGCTTCCTGGGCGTTCGGCGTGGGTGTCTGTGCGAAACCGGTCACCCCGGCGGTGAGCACGCTCAGGCCGAGCGCGAGTGAGACAAGCAGTTTTTTCATGTCAATTGTTCTTTCGTGCCTCGATACGGGTCAGAGTGCCTCGCGGCCGGTTTCGCCGGTGCGGATGCGCACCACTTGTTCCAGGTTGTAGACGAAGATCTTGCCGTCGCCGATCTTGCCGGTGCGGGCAGCGCCCTCGACCGCTTCGATCACGCGTTCGACCAGTTCGTCGGCCACGGCCGCTTCGATCTTGACCTTCGGCAGGAAGTCGACCACGTACTCCGCGCCGCGGTAGAGCTCGGTGTGGCCCTTCTGGCGACCGAAGCCCTTGACTTCCGTCACGGTGATCCCCTGGACACCGATCGTCGACAGTGCTTCGCGCACCTCGTCGAGTTTGAATGGTTTGATGATGGCTGTGACCAGCTTCATGGCGTTTCTCCTAGAGATGAAATGGGTCGGCGCGGCAGCATGGGCCGCGCCTTTGTTCTTTACAGCGTCTTGCTGAGCGTGACGATGCCACGCGCCTTGTTCACGAAGCCGTAGAAGTCTTTCTTGTTGGCGCCCTGCACGCCGCCGTACAGCGCCACGCCGCTGCCGAAGTCGTAC
>NZ_JBPJZI010000050.1:0-849 GCF_051216395.1 Variovorax cryoconiti
CGTGGGCGACGGCCTGCCGGTTGCCGGCGCGACCAGCCTCGCGGGCCTGGCGGGCGCGGTCGGGGACCATGCGCTGTCGAACATCCAGCTGGTAACGAGCCCGACGATCTCTTCCAAGGTGGCGGCCGCATTCGGTATCGACACGGCGGTCGGCGCGGTGATCTCCGGCTCGACGCTGAGCGCTTCGGGCAACACGCAGAGCGCGAAGGCCGTGGCCAACACGGCGCTCAACAGCGTGACGCTCGCGGGCTCGAACGTGGGAGCGCGCTCGGCGCTGCAGTCGACGCAGTCGGGCACCGCCGCGGTGACGGCAACGTCCACGCAGGAGCTGTTCGCGCCGGCCGCATCCACCGCATCGACGGTGCGCCTCTCGGGCAACAGCAACACGGCGCTGGGCGTGATGAACGACGCGACCAACACGCTGAGCGTGAGCGCGGTCAACACTCTGCCGCCGGGCGCGACGGGTTCGGCCACGCTGAACGAGACCGGCGGCGCCGACAATGTGGTGGCCACCGGCGACCACGTGCTGTCGAACCGCCAGTTGGCTGCCTCGACGGTCGGCAGCACGGCCAGCACGTCGATCCACAACGACGACAACGCCGCACCCACGCCGGGGCTGATCAACGGCGCGCTCACCATCTCGGGCAACAGCACCTTGGCAGAGGCTTCGGCCAACCGCGCGACCAACACCGCCACGGTGGCGAGCAGCGCGGCGCAGGGGGCCAGCGTTGGCATCGTGAACGTGCAGGGCAGCACGGCCGGCGTGACGGCGACGGCCAGCACGGTGGCGAATGCGACGTTGACGGGCGTGGTGCCGCTCAACGGCAGCAGCATCTCGCTGGACGGCAA
>NZ_JBPJZI010000050.1:859-1155 GCF_051216395.1 Variovorax cryoconiti
TCCAGCGGCGGCAGCAGCTACGGCGGCGCGGCCACGGCGGGTTCGTCGAGCCTGGTCGGCACGCCGCTGGCGCTCAACGTCGGTGCGAGCGCAGCCATCCTCAACAGCCAGAGCAATTCGGGTCCGGTGTTGGCCACGAGTGTGGGCACGAGCTACCAGGTGGCGCTCAACAGCACCGGCGCTGGCGTGTCGAACGGCACGGTCGGTGTCACGGGCAACGCACTGGCGGCGCAGGCCGTCGGCAACAGCGCGACCAACCGCTTGACGCAGACGGCGCTGAACACCGGCGCGCCGAG
>NZ_JBPJZI010000051.1:0-1139 GCF_051216395.1 Variovorax cryoconiti
CCTTGCGGCTCTTGCCGTGGTGCGTGAGGTCGCACGAGAACACCTGGCCGTCGTCCACCAGCGCCTGGTTGGCCGCGAACAGCAGCACGTCGGAAGCGCGGCCCACCTCGTACAGCGAGTCCTTGCGGCACAGGCCCGACTCCATCGTGATCACGCGCGAGATCTCGTCCAGGCGCGAGGCGATGAGTTCGCCCGCGCGCATCAGGATCTTGTAGCGCTCGTAGCGCGTGAGGGTGGGCTTGTAGTCGCGCGCGATCTTGTAGGCCACCCGCACGTCTTCCAGCGTGGCCTTGGGCACGGTGGCGATCACTTCGCCGGTGTAGGGGTAGGTGACTTCGATCGTGCGGTCGCGCCAGACTTTCTCTCCGGCGATGCGCAGCGCTTCCTTGTGGACGGTGCCTGGCTTCAACGACATGGCTTGGCTCATGGGAACTCCGGGTTTACTGGGCGTGGTTCAGCGCGAGGTCGAGCGCATCGAAGTTGCGCAGCCGGCGGCCAGCGGCAATGCCGGTGACGGGCCGGTTGCAGATCAGCGGCACGCGCTGCTCCGACACCCCGCCGTGCGAGCGCAGCGGCACTTCCAGCGCCGACAGGTCATGCCGGCTGGCCGAGGTGCCGATGACCGTGCTCTGCTCGCTCACCACCACGATGTCGCCGATGCGGTCGGGCGGCAGCTCGAAGCGCGCGGCCGCGTCCTTGCGCGAGAGCACCAGCTCCATGCCCGGCAGGCGCTGGATGCGGTCGATCCAGCCCGGCACGCGGGCCTCGTCGGGCGCGTACACGGTGGCGAAGGAGCCCAGCGCACCGTGGTGCACCACGTACGGGTCGGTGATCGGCAGGATCACGCGGGCCTGGCCGGTGCCGTACCAATCGTCGAGCACGTCCTGCAGGTAGATGACCTTGGGCGCGCCGTCCGCGTCGTGCTTGTCGTTCATGCCGTGGTCGGCCGTGAGCACGATGGTGGCGCCCAGCGCATCGAGCTGCGCGAGGTAGCCGTCCATCATGGCGTAGAAGGCGTTGGCCGCGGGGCTGCCGGGCGCGGCCTTGTGCTGCACGTAGTCGGTGGTCGACAGATACATCAGGTCGGGGCGGCGTGATTCCATCAGCTTGACGCCGGCGGCGAAGACGAACTCCGAGAG
>NZ_JBPJZI010000052.1:0-1138 GCF_051216395.1 Variovorax cryoconiti
CGTTGACGCAGGTGCCGCTGCCGCTCGATCCCCAGTTGCCGAACCAGCCCACCGGCACGCGTCCCTCGCGCGCCCTGCCGTACGAACTGCACACCAGCGCCCTGGCCGATGCGGTCGGCGGCAAGCTCAAGCTGCTGTTCTCCAACACCGGCAAAGCGGCCGCCGTGTTCCATGTCTACGACAAGCTTCATCTGGACCGCCTGCCGCGCCGCTACATGGTCGAGGCGGGCAAGACGCTCGACGACACCTGGGCCGCGATGACCGACGACGCTGGTGCTTACGACCTGTGGGTGCTCGGGCCCAATGGCTTTCATCGCCACTTCAAGGGAAACCTCAACGCGGTGCGCACGAGCAATGCCACGCCCGAAGTGCGCGTGTGCTACGACATCGCCAACGGCAACGTCTACCTGACCATGCGCAACGACGGCAAGACGGCGTGCAGGTTCACCATCAACGCCAAGGCCTATCGCAACGACGGTCCGTGGACCGCAAGCGTGAATGGCGGTGCGAGCGTGGACCAGCACTGGGATCTCGCTGCCAGCGGCCAGTGGTACGACTTCGCAGTCACCTGCGATGCTGACCCGGCCTACTACCGCCGCTTCGCCGGCCGCGTGGAAACCGGCAAGCACACGGTGAGCGACCCGGCCATGGGCTTGCCCGACCTCCGAGCCCCGGCAAGAATGCCGGCATGCTGATGATTCTTCGACATGCCGACGTTCTGCTCACCATGGACGCCGCCCGGCGTGAAATCGCCGACGGCGCCGTGGTGTGCGACGGCCCCGCGGTGGCTTGGGCGGGCCCCACGGCCGACCTTCCCGTCGCGTATCACGAGGCGCTGCGCAACGGCCAGGCCGAGGCCATCGACATGCACGGCCATGTGGTGATGCCGGGCCTGGTCAACACGCACCACCACATGTACCAGAGCCTCACGCGCGCGGTGCCCGAGGCGCAAGACGCAGAGCTGTTCGGCTGGCTCACTAACCTGTACCTGCTGTGGGCACGCCTCACACCCGAGATGATCCGCGTGTCGACGCAGACCGCGATGGCCGAGCTGATGCTCTCCGGCTGCACCACCACCAGCGACCATCTCTACCTGTTTCCCAACGGCTCGAAACTCGACGATTCGATCGAGGCGGCC
>NZ_JBPJZI010000053.1:0-1133 GCF_051216395.1 Variovorax cryoconiti
TTGCTGCATCGCGAGAAAGGCGCTGGGCGGGTCCTGGAAAGTAACGGTCGCCGCACCCGGAATCACCTTGCGCACCAGCATCTCGGAGCTGGAGCCCTTGACCGCGCTGACGCGCTTGCCCGCAAGGTCCTTGAGAGTCGTGAAGCCGCTGTCCTTGCGCGCGGCGACCTTCTGCTCGCTCGCGAAGTACTGGTCGCTGAAGGCAATCTGCTCGGCACGCTCGGCGCTCCATCCCAGGTTGGCAATCACGGCGTCGACACGACCCTGCTGCAGTTCGGGGATGCGTGCAGCCACCGAGATGAGCTTCAGCTCCAGCTTGACACCCAGCGACTTGCTGAAGGTATCGGTCGCCTCGACGAAGCGCGCCTCGATCAGCACCTGGCGCACCGGCACGTCGAGCTTCTGCAGGAGGTCAGCCACCTGCGACAGCCGCGAGGGAATGTCTGTCACGAAGAGCTGGTTGGTGCGCACCTCGGCCAGCACGCTGCCGCGTGAACTCAGGATGCGGGTGGTCGAGCCCGAGCTGCCACCGCCGCCGCCGCTGCTTCCGGTACCGGTAAGGCCTTGCGCCACGGTGGCCGCCTTCGCATAGTTGAGCTGGAAGGACTGCGTGCGCAGCTGCTCCAGTCCCTGCAGCGTGGCCTGCGCCTCGTACTTGATCTTTTCCTTGGCGTTGAGCTCGTCTTCCGGCGCGATGCGCAGCACGCTGCCGCTCTTGCGCATACCGAGGTTCTTCGCCTCCAGGATGATCTCGAGCGCCTGGTCCCAGGGCACGTCCTTCAGGCGCAGCGTGAGCGTGCCGCTGACGGAGTCTGAAGTGACGATGTTGAAGTTGGTGAAGTCCGCAATCACCTGCAGCAGCGAGCGGATCTCGATGTTCTGGAAGTTCAGCGACAGCTTCTCGCCGCTGTAGCCCGAGCCTTGCGCGAGCTTGTTGGGGTTTTCCTTGCGCGGACGCACCTCCACCACGAACTGGCTGTTGCTCTGGTAGGCGCTGTGCTCCCATTCGCCGCGCGGGTCGATCACCATGCGCACGCGGTCGCCGGACTGCTGCATGCTCACCGACTGAACCGGCGTGCCGAAGTCGGACACGTCGAGCCGGCGGTTCAGCCCCTCGGGCAACGACGACTTGG
>NZ_JBPJZI010000054.1:0-1126 GCF_051216395.1 Variovorax cryoconiti
GATCCGAGATGGCGAGAGGTCTTTGTCTTTTTGGCTGGGTTGCTGCCGGATGGAACAGCTCTGATGGAGCAACTGCGTGGCAGCGTGGGACGCGTAGGAGCGGACGATCCGGCGGTTCGCCGATTCGTCGCACATGTTATGGCGGAGTACGAAAAGCGCGAACCCCTATGGCGCCTGGAAACTCGTCCGCGAGGTGATCAAGAACAAATTGCCTATGTCGGCAAGTCACCCGTGATGCGCATGCTTGACATGCTTCGCCGCCGCTTGGACGCCGTGAGTTGGCTTGTGGATCGTAGCGGATTACGCCTGAAGACTCAGATCGCCGAAGAACTCTTAATCGCTGCGGAGTCCGATCTACAGCACCTAAATGCCGATGCCGTGAACTCTGTGCAGCTCATGACTTATCTTCAAGCTGCGGTGCTCGCAATAGATTGCGCCTCGGTAGCCGTGGTTGAAAACCGAATGCGGACCGTGGCGTGGATCTTTGCGCCGCTTCGATCATGAAGAAGCCTGGGCGCACCCCGCGGCCGCCGCCGTCAGAAGGGCTCGACGGGCAGCGCGCGCTTGTGGGCGCTCTTGCGATGCGTCGCAAGAATGACCTGGCGGGCTGAGGCCGAAACCGGCTTGCCTTCGAGGAAGTCGTCGATCTGCTCGTAGGTGACGCCGAAGGCGTCTTCGTCGGGCTTGCCCGGCACCAGCGATTCGAGGTCGGCGGTGGGCACCTTGTAGACCAGCGCGTCGGGCGCGCCCAGCAGTTGGGCCACCGCGCGCACGCAGCGCTTGTTGAGGCCCGTGAGCGGCGTGATGTCGGCCGCGCCGTCGCCGAACTTGGTGAAGAAGCCCATCAGCGCTTCGGCTGCATGGTCGGTGCCGATGACGATGCCGTCGTGCGCGCCGGCCACCGCGAACTGCGCAATCATGCGCTGGCGCGCCTTGATGTTGCCGAGCACGAAGTCTTCGTGCGCCGCGTCGCGGAACGTGAGGTCGCCGGCCTTCAGCGCCGCGAGCATGCCGTCGGCGGCGGGGCGGATGTCGACGGTGATGGTGCGGTCTGGCTTCATCACCGCGAGCGAGGCCTGCGCCTCGGCTTCGTCTTTCTGCACGCCGTAGGGCAGGCGCATCGCGA
>NZ_JBPJZI010000055.1:0-1123 GCF_051216395.1 Variovorax cryoconiti
GACGATTGGCTGGGCGTGGGCACGGCCAACATGGTGTTCCACATGGCCATCGTGGAGCTGGCCGACAGCGAGCGGCTGAACAACCTGTTCGCGCACATCCTCGTCGAGCTGCGGCTGGCCTTCGGCCTGCTCAAGGACCCGGAGTTCCTGCACGCACCCTACGTGGACATGAACACGAAGCTGCTCGAACTCATCGAGGCCGGCAAGTTCGCCGAGGGCTCGGTGGCGCTTAACGACTACCTCATCCACTCCGAGCGCATCGTGCTGGCGGTCTACGCCCGCCGGATGCCGGAAGGTGGCGTCGACAACTAGGTAGCCGTCAGTTCGAGCTTCATGCCCTCGTGCGTGGCCTCGAAGCCCAGTCGCTCGTAGAAGCGGTGCGCGTCAGTGCGGCGCTTGTCGGTGGTGAGTTGCACGAGGCGGCAGCCCGCGGCCCGGGCGGCGTCGATGGCGAAAGCGATCATGTGCTCGCCGATCTCCTGCTCACGGTGGGTGGACGCCACGCGCACGCCCTCGATCTGCGCCCGCAGCGCGCCCTGCCGGGCCAGCCCCGGAATGACGATGAGCTGCAGGCAGCCGACCACGCCCTCGGGCAGTTCGGCCACCAGCACGTCGTTGCCATCCTGCGCCTCGATCTGCCGCCAGGCCGTTTCGTAGAGGGCCGCATCGCCCGGGCGCTCACGCGCCGCGCCGAGCACGTCGTCAGCGAGCATGGCGACGATGGCGGGGAGATCAGCCAGCACGGCCTTGCGTATCTTCAGAGGGGAATTCGTTGTCATGGCGTTCGCTGCGGCTTTCTCGGGATGAGCTGAAATAATGGCAGCCCCTGCAACGCCCTGCCGACGGACCCGCCATGACCCTGTCTGCCTACCTGCTCTTCCTGCCGGCCTGCTTCGCCATCAACATGGCTTTCGGCCCCAACAACCTGCTGTCGGTGACCAACGGCGCGAGGCACGGCGTGTCGCCGGCGGTGATCGCGGCAAGCGGCCGGCTCGTGGCCTTCGCGATCATGATCGCCATCGCGGGGCTGGGCATGGGCGCGGTGCTGGTGGCGTCGGAGCTGGCCTTCGACGTCATCAAGTACATCGGCGCGGCGTATCTGGTGTGGATCGGCATCCGCCTG
>NZ_JBPJZI010000056.1:0-1111 GCF_051216395.1 Variovorax cryoconiti
CGTCTCGCCGATCACGACGCCCGTACCGTGGTCGATGAAGAAACCCTCATCGATCTGCGCACCCGGATGGATGTCGATGCCCGTCTGCGCATGCGAGAGCTCGGCCACGATGCGCGCCAGCAGCGGTAGGCCGAGCTTGTAGAGCTCGTGCGCAAGGCGGTGGTGGATCATCGCGAGCACGCCGGGGTAGCACAACAGCACCTCGTCAACGCTGCGTGCGGCGGGGTCGCCCTGGTAGGCCGCGAGCACGTCGCTGTCGAGCAGGCGGCGCAGGCTTGGCAGCGCGTTCGCGAACCGGCGCACGGCTTCGGTGGCCGCGTCGTCGATCTCGCTCGCGGGGCGGGGCTCGTGGCGTGCGTTGAAGTTCAGCTCCAACCGTGCCTGCACGAGCAGCGCCTGCAGGGCGGCGTCCAGCGTATGGCCGACGTAGAAGTCCTCGCTCTCGTGGCGCAGGTCCGGCGGGCCGAGCCGCATCGGAAAGAGCGCGCCTTTCAGCGACTCGACTTGAAAGGACGTGAGCAGCGGCGGCACGGTCGCGCCCTGCCACAGGCGGGCGGCTTCGCGCGCCACCACTTCGCCGGTTTCGCGCTCGACGCCGGGCGTCGGCTTGATCTCAATGTTGAGCAGGTGCCCGTTGGCCAGGCAGAAACGCGCGATGTTTTCCAGCGTGGGCAGTGGCTCGCCCGCGTAGCTGCGCGAATGCCAGCCACCCGCGTCGAGCTGCGCGAGCTCGCTCCAGGGCTGCGCGCCGCCGATGCCATGGCCGCTGGTGGTGCGGCCGAGCGTGGCGTCGTGCATGAGGAAGACCACGCCATCGGCGCTGAGCTTGGCGTCGCACTCGAACATGCGGTAGCCATGGGCAGCGCCGAGCTTGAAGGCCGCAAGCGTGTTTTCGGGTGCCAGCTTGCCGGCGCCGCGGTGCGCGACCCAGCGGGGATACGGCCAGGGTGTCGACAAGGCCATCGTTCAGTCTGCGCGTTTGCCCGAACCGGCGTCGAACCAGTGCAGCTTGTCTTCGCGCGCCGCGATTTTTACCGTGTTGCCCGCGACCGGCGGATGCTCTCCTTCGTCGGTGCGCATGATGATCTGCTCGTCGCCGATGCGGCCGTAC
>NZ_JBPJZI010000057.1:0-1110 GCF_051216395.1 Variovorax cryoconiti
GGGGCTCGACGTACACCCGTGCGGCGAACGGGATTGAGCGGATTCCCGAGAATGGGATTCATGAGTCCCGAGCATCTTTCTCTTCTTCCAGGCTTGCCTGCCGGCAAGGAATGGCTTCCCGTGAGCCATGGCGAGTCGGCGGACAGTGTTTATCGGCGCACCGATGGCGAGGCCTTCGCCAAGGTGTCCGGCCGGGAAGGCGCGGCGTCGCTGGCGGGTGAACGCCTTCGCACCGAATGGCTGGCGCCTTTCGGTCTTGGGTCCGCCAAGGTGCTCGATTGGCATGCATCGAAAGATGGCGCATGCCTCGTCACGAGTGCCGTTCCCGGCGTGCCTGCCAGCGACCTTCCGGCTGCGGATCTACTCAAGGCGTGGCCGTCAATGGCGCAACGGCTCAAGCTGCTGCACGAACTCCCGATCGCGGATTGCCCGTTCACGCGCGCGCTCTCGACGATGTTCGATCGGGCCGCCGACGTGGTCGCGCGCAACGCAGTCAACCCCGAGTTCCTCGATCCCGAGCAGCAGCACATCCCGCCGCCGCTTCTTCTCGAAGCCCTTCGCGTACAACTGCCCGAACGCCTCGCGCAGGAAGAGCGCGACCGGGTCGTGTGCCATGGTGATGCGTGCATGCCGAACTTCATGATCGATCCGCAGACGCTTCGCTGCACGGGGCTGATCGACCTCGGTCGGCTGGGCGTTGCAGACCGGTATGTCGACCTCTCGCTTTTCCTGGCGAATGCGCGCGAGAGCTGGAGGGGGCCGGACGATGAGCTCGCCGCGCGTGCCGGGCTATTCGGCGCCCTGGGCATCGACGAGCCCGACGACGAGCGGCTTGACTTCTACCTTCGTCTGGATCCGCTGACCTGGGGTTGATGCACAGCGCTCGGTGCTGCGATTGTTTCCATCGCATGAACGCCGCGGTTCCTTTTGCTGCGGGTTTTTACCTACTCATCGGCTCACAATTCATCTCACAGACCAGCCCACAAGCGAATCTGGATGAACAGGCCCCGAGCGAGGTGGCCGCCCCCCGAAGGGACGGTGACCCACCCAAGACCGGTTCGAAACCATCCCGTATGCAAAGAACTGAATTGAAGGAAATCCAAATGACCG
>NZ_JBPJZI010000058.1:0-1097 GCF_051216395.1 Variovorax cryoconiti
TGAATTCGCGGTGGTTCGCACCCAACTCCCAGCCGGCGACGACGCGCCGCTGCACCTCGATCTCGGTGTCGTCGATGTAGTTGTTCGACGCGCGACGGAAGCCGCGCAGCCACAGGGTGGTCTTGCGGCTCTGGTCGCGGTACATCAGCCGTGAGAGGCGCAGTTCGGCGTTGCGCGATTCGCCGGCGTAGACGTAGTCCTGGCTGAAGCCGGCCACGCTCTGGTGGTACTTGCTCTGGCTGGCGGTGGCGCCCAGTAGCCAGTTGCCGTAGGGGATGGAGTAGTGAGCGGTCTGGCCGCTCGTGCCCTGGCCGCTGTGGTTGAAGAGGTCGCGGTTGACGCTGACGTAGGCCAGGTCGTTCAGCCCCAGCGGGCCGTCCCAGGCCAGCGTGGCGCCGCCCTGGGTGCGGCCGGTGGACTTCGTGCCGCTGTCGTCCAGGCTGAGCGTCGCGCGAAGCGGGCCGAGCAGGCGCTGCGCCCGGCTGTACTTCACCACCAGTTCGCTGTCGCCGGGCTGGGCCCCGGGAGATTGCGAGGGCTCGATCTGGATGTCGGCCTCGGCCGTGGGCAGGCGCTTGAGGTTCTCCAGGCCCGTTTCGATGTCGCGCAGGTTCAGCAAGTCGCCGACGGTGGCCGGGATGGCGGTGCGCAGGCTGGTGCGCTCGGTCGTTCCTTCGGCAAAGCGGATGGCCGCGATGCGCCCGGGCACGAGGGTCAGGCGCAAGGTGCCGGAAGCCAGGTCCTGCGGTGCCGCGAGCACGCGGCTGGTGACCCAGCCACGCGCGATCAAGGCCTGCTGCAGGCGCTCCAGGACGGTGTTGACGCCTTGCGTGCCCAGGCAGCGGCCGAGGGGGCTGTCGTCGTTCTGTTCGCCAGCAGCCTCACGCAGGAGCCATTGGAAGTCGCCGGCGCGCTCGCCGTCGAGCGACAGGTGGTCGATGCGAAAGCACGGGGCTTCGGACTCGGGCAGGCGGCCGGTGGCGCGCTCAGGCGTCGTGGGCAGCCGCACATCGACGGCGCGCTCCTGCTGCTCGCGCAGGGCGCGTTCGCGGTCCTGCTGGCGCAGTTCTTCGATGAAGGGCTGGGGGGCCGAGGGG
>NZ_JBPJZI010000059.1:0-1095 GCF_051216395.1 Variovorax cryoconiti
TCTGGAAGGAGGGGATCGTGCGGGTGCGGCGCCTGAGCGCAGGACGGCATTCACTCGTCGAAGGGAAAGCGTTTGACCAGTGCGCCGAAGTACGCGTCTTCGCGCCGGATCTGTGCCGCGAATTGTTCGGGCGAAGAGAGCACCGGATCGGCCGCTGCTGCCGACATGGCCTGCTGCACCCGGGCGTCCTGTCCGGCTTCTTTCACTGTTCGGGCAATCGCCTGGGCCACGTTGGCCGGCGTGGCGCGCGGTGCGAACAGGCCGTACCAGGTGACCGATCGGAAATCGCCGAAGCCGGCTTCGGCGCTCGTGGGTACGTCGGGCAACGCCCGGGGCCTGGTTTCACCTTCCGTCACGAGTACGCGCAGCGTTCCTGCCTTGTGATGCGGCAGGGCCGCCGTGAGGCCGGTGAAAGCCATCGTGACGTTGTCCCCGATCAGGTCGGACACGATGGGTGCAGTACCCCGGTAGCTGGCCACCACGAGGTTGTCGATGCCGAAATCGGCGGCGAACTTGCGAGCCGTCAGTTTGGAGATGTTCTCGCCGGAGGCGGCCGAGCACTTCACGCCCGCGGTCTTGCAATATCGAACAAGTTCGGCCAGCGTCTTTGCGGGGACCTTCGCGCCCACGACGATGGCGGCGGGGGAGGCGGCCACGCTGCTCACCGGCGACATCAAGGCCGGCTACGTCGCCACCGTCTCCTACAGGACCAAGCCGCCGATCCTGTTCCGCGACGACGTGTCGAACAACACGCTGCGCACCGCCGGCCTGACCTGGTCGGCCAAGTGGAACGACATCTACAGCACCCGCGTGCAGGTGACCGATTCGCAGTCGGTCTACAAGACGCAGCCTTCGTTCTACCGCACCGAAACCAACCTGCGCGGCTACCTGTTCCAGAACGAATTCCGCTTCGGCCCGCACCTGGTGACGGCCACGCTCGAGCGCCGCGAAGACGCGCTCGTAAATGCGCCCACCACCTCGTCGAAGCTGCTGTCGCGCGACCGTTCGCAGGACGCGATTTCGCTCGGCTACGGCTTCGTGCAGGGCCCGCATTCGCTGCAACTGCACGTGCGCCACGACAGGGACAGCGAGTTC
>NZ_JBPJZI010000005.1:0-410967 GCF_051216395.1 Variovorax cryoconiti
GTCGGGCGTGGGCCAGATCAACGCGGCGGTGAGCCAGCTGAGCCAGACGACGCAGCAGAACGCGACCAGCTCGGAGGAGCTGGCGGCGACGGCCGAGGAGATGAGCAGCCAGGCCGAACAGCTGCAGCGCACCATGAGCTTCTTCAAGCTGGCCGGTGTGGCGGCTGCGGCGTCGGTGCGAAAACCGGTCAAGAGCGCCGTGACCAAGGCGCCCAAGCCGATGGTGGCCGGCCGCAAGAGCGGCAACCCGAGGCTGGCGCTGGCGGGCGCCGACGCGGCGGAGGTGGACGAGAGCCACTTCGCGAGCTATTGAGTCGCCGACCATGCAAGCGATGGCGCCCGCTCTCCTGAAGCGATCGATCCTGGTCGTCGACGACAGCGCCGTGCAGCGTCAGCACGCTGTGGCGCTCTGCCGTGCGCTCGGCATCGCGGCGGTGCACGAAGCGGCCGATGGGCTGGAGGCACTGGCCGCGATCGAGGCGCTCGACGTGATGCCCGGCCTGCTCATCGTCGATCTCGAGATGCCCAGGATGGATGGCATCGAACTGATCGAGGAACTGCACCGGCGTGGCGTGCATGTGCCGATCGCGCTGGTGTCCTCCCGGGAACATCCCCTGATCGAATCGGTGCAGGCCCTGGGCCATTCGGTCGTGGCCGGTCTGCGCAAGCCGCTGACGCACGAGAACCTGGTGAATGCATTGAGCGCCGGGAGCTCGTTTCTCGCCACCATTCCTTCGCGAAGCCGCCTGCTGCGCCTGCCGATCACCGTGGCGATGTTGCGCCAGGCGATTGCCGAGCGCGCCATCGTCCCGCACTTCCAGCCCAAGGTCGATACGCAAAGCTGTGCGCTGCAGGGTGTCGAGGCGCTGGCGCGCTGGTCGCATCCCACGCTCGGCATGGTTCCGCCGGACGAGTTCATCCCGATCGCGGAGAGCACCGGCCTGATCCACGCGCTCACGCTGTCGATCATGGAACAGGCCTTCGCCCAGTGCGCGGCCTGGAACGAGCAGGGCCTCGTCCTGTCGGTGGCCATCAACCTGTCGCCGAGGCTGCTCGTGCATCCGGAGATCGTGATGCAGATCTGCGAGCTGCAGCGGCGCTACCGGCTGCGCGCCGAGCAGGTGATTCTGGAGGTCACCGAAAGCTCGGTGGTCGATGCCACGGGGTCTGCGCCCGGCGTGCTCGCGCGCCTTCGGCTCAAGGGCTTCGGGCTGTCGATCGACGACTATGGCACCGGCTTCTCGTCGCTGCAGCAGCTCACACGCATTCCCTTCACCGAACTGAAGATCGATCGGGCCTTCGTCTGCGGCGCGCACCGGCGCAAGAGCATCCGCACCATCCTCGAATCGGCCGTCGAGCTGGCGCACCGGCTGCAGCTCGCGACGGTGGCGGAGGGTGTCGATGCCGTCGACGACTGGCGGCTGCTGCAGTCCTTTCGCTGCACGCAGGGCCAGGGATGGCTGATCGCGCCAGCGATGACGGGGCCGGACCTGCAAGCCTGGGCGGCCACCTGTCAAGAACGCCTGGCGCCGTTGCAGGCGCCGGCACACCCCTCCTCGCCATGAACAGCCAGACCATCTCCGACCGTGACTTCGCCAACTTCCAGCGCTTCATCTTCGATGCTGCGGGCATCACCTTGTCGCCGTCCAAGAAGGCGCTGGTCTGCGGGCGCCTGGCCAAGCGGGTGAGCGCGCACGGCCTGGATGGCTACGCTGCCTATTTCGCCCTCCTCAAGAAGGGCGATGCGCCCGACGAAGTGCAGACCGCCGTCGACCTGCTCACGACCAACGAGACCTACTTCTTTCGCGAGCCCAAGCATTTCGAACTGCTGCGCGCCGCCGCGACGGCCCACACCGGCCCCGGGCCGTTCAGGGTGTGGAGCGCGGCGAGTTCGAGCGGCGAAGAGGCCTACAGCATCGCGATGGTGCTGGCCGATTGCCTGGGCGAGCGGCCCTTCGAGGTGCTCGGAACGGACATCAGCACCCGCGTGCTCGCGCGCGCTCGCGTGGGCCACTACCCCGAACAGCGCGTGCGGCAGATCCCGCAGAACTACCTCAAGAAGTACTGCCTCAAGGGCATGGGCGATCAGCAGGGCACCTTGCTGGTCGAGCGCTCGCTGCGCCAGAAGGTGCGCTTCGCGCATGCCAACCTCAACGAGCGGCTGCCTGACCTGGGGCTCTTTGACGTGGTGTTCCTGCGCAACGTGCTGATCTATTTCAACGGCGAGACCAAGCGGCAGGTGGTGGCACGCGTGCTGGCGCCGCTCAAGCGCGGCGGCTTCTTCTTCATCGGCCATTCGGAGAGTCTCAACGAGGTGAACACCGACGTCGTGCAGATGGCGCCCGCGGTCTACCGCAAACCCTGATGGCCACGCACGAAGGCGCTACCGAATGAAAGCGATCCAGGTTCTCGTGGTCGATGACTCGGCGGTCGTGCGCCAGGTGCTGACGGCCCTGATCGACGCCACCCCGGGCATGGAGGTCATGCACGCCGCAGCCGACCCGCTGCTTGCGATGGAGCGCATGCGGCGCCAGTGGCCGGACGTGATCGTGCTCGACGTCGAGATGCCGCGCATGGACGGCATCACCTTCCTGCGCAAGATCATGACGGAGCGCCCGACGCCGGTGGTGATCTGCTCCACGCTGACCGAGCAGGGCGCCAAGACCACGCTGGAGGCGCTGTCCGCCGGCGCCGTGGCGATCGTGACCAAGCCCAAGCTGGGGCTCAAGCAGTTCCTGACGGATGCGGCGGACGACCTGGTCACCACCGTGCGGGAGGCCGCCCGGGCCAACGTGCGGCGGCTGGCGCCGCGGCGCGAGGCCGCGCCCCTGCAACCGGTCGCCAAGCTCACGGCCGATGCGATCCTGCCGCCGGGTGCCGGCCGCGCCATGACACAGACCACCGAGCGCGTGGTCGCCATCGGCACGTCAACCGGCGGTACCCAGGCGCTCGAGGAGGTGCTGACGGCATTGCCGCGTGTGTGCCCGGGCATCGTGATCGTGCAGCACATGCCCGAGAAGTTCACCGCCGCTTTTGCCAGCCGCCTCGACAGCGTCTGCCGCATCGCCGTCAAGGAAGCCGAACACAACGACCGCGTGTTGCCCGGCCGCGCGCTGATCGCCCCGGGCGGCAAGCACATGGTGCTGCGGCGCAGCGGCGCGCAGTACCACGTGGACGTGGTGGACGGCCCGCTGGTGAACCGGCACCGGCCGTCGGTCGACGTGCTGTTCCGTTCGGTGGCCAAGTGCGCCGGCGCCAACGCGGTGGGCATCATCATGACCGGCATGGGCGACGACGGCGCGGCGGGCCTGCTCGAGATGCACAACGCCGGCGCGCGTACCGTGGCGCAGGACGAGGAAAGCTGCGTCGTGTTCGGCATGCCCAAGGAAGCGATCAAGCGCGGTGGCGTCGACAAGACGGTGACGCTGTCGGCGATCTGGCGCGAGATCGGCGCCTGAACCCAGGCACCGCTACGGCTTTTCCTCGGCGCTACCGTCGGCGTCGAACACCATGCCGGGCCGGTAGGTCGCCGATTCCTTCTGCAGCCGCTGGAACTCGGCCGCATAAGTGCCCGCGAGCTGGGGCCAGCGGCGGAACAGGTTGAAGTTCTCGGCGTTCTGCTGGGCCCCGGCGCGCGTGAAGTTCATCGAGCCGAAGCCGACCGTGTCCTGGTCGATGACCACGAACTTGTGGTGCATGACCGGGTAGCGCGCGTTGATCCACAGCGGCACGCCGTGGTTGTGGAAGTAGGTCGCGCTCGAATAGCGCAGGCTCACCTGCGAGCGGTCGAGCACGACGCGGACGTCGAGCCCGCGTTCACGCGCCTGGTGGATGGCTTTCGCGAGGACCGACGACGTGAAGTAGTAGCCCGCGATCCAGACACGCTGCCGCGCCTGCGCCATGGCCTGGGCGATGGCGCGATCGGTTTCGTCGTCGGGGGAGAAGAAGACCTGGACCTGGGCACCCGCGGAAGGTGCCGGCAGCGGGACCACGGTGGCGGTGGCCTGTGCGTGGGTGGCCGCAACGGCCAGGAGCGTCCAGGCGCAGGCGAGGGTGGTCCCCCGGAGTGGCTTCATGCGATCTTCCCTGAATGAGCGGCAGCGGGTGTGCCGGACCGCCCATTGTCGCGGCCGGTGCGTCAGGCCGCGACGGGCAGGGCGGCAGCAGGCTGCGTCTTCGGGGTCGTGGACGAAGGAAGCGGCAGCACGTCGAGCAGGCTGCGCCAGAGGCGCGACCATTGCGGCCAGTCGTGGCCGCCCTCGGTCGTGAACACGTGCCCGTCGGGCAGCACGTCGGCCAGCAGCTGGTGGTTCGCGGCGAAGCGGTCGGCCAGGCCGTAACCCAGGTACAGCGGCGGGAGTGCGCCGGCCGGGCGCGGGTCGGCGTACTGCTGCAGCCAGGGCCAGAGCTTGCGGTCGATCTCGTCGTCGGTCGGGGCTTCGGGCGCCTTCCAGGCGCGCAATCCACCGGCCTTCTGGATTTCGGCGCCGATCGGCCGGCGACCCAGGTAGGGTGCGAGGACGACGATGCCCTCGACCAGGCCGGGGCGGCTCAGTTCATGGGTGAGGGCACCGAAACCGCCGATCGAGATACCGACCAGCCAGATGGCGGCGTAGCCGGCGCTGCGCGCGGGGGCCAGCACGTCGTCGCTGAGCCGCTGGACGAAACTCTGGTCGTAGTAGTACGACACGTTCGCGTCGACCAGCATGACGTCGGCCGCCAGGTCCCGCTCGCGCACGGCGCTGACGAAACCCTCTCGTTCGAACTCCTCCGGCTTCAGAAAGGCACCTGGCAGGAACACCAGGAGCGTGTCCGAACGCTGGCCTGGCTTGGCGGTCTGCAGATGTGTGTCCAACGGGGAGCCCCTTCATGCCGAGGCCCCGCTGAACACGGGCTTTTCAGCGGAAGCGCGACCTCGAATTAAGAAAATAGTTTTGTAAAACAATCACTTGGCGTGATCTTTTACACACCTTTCAGATTGAAGCATAAAAAAAGCCGGCCACAAATGTGGCCGGCCGGCGTATTGAGGGAAAAGTGTAAGTAAAAGCGGCAAGGTGCCGCTTCCGCGCGCCCTCAGTTGATGGCGAGTTGCTGCACCTGGCTCACGGGCACGACCTTGCCCAGCTTGAGGGTCAGGACGCCGTTTTCGAGCCGCGCGTCGCTGGTGGCGACGTCGATGCTCTGCGGCAGTTCGTAGGCGGCCTTGAAGGGGCGCTTGGCGTCGGCCTTGGTTTCGATGCGGACGACAGGGCCTTCGATGCCGATGCTGAGGTCGTCACGCGACAGGCCAGGCACGTCCAGGCTGAGCGTCCAGGTCTTGTCGTCCTGCTCGACGTTCAGCGAACGCTGCGGGCCGCTGGGAAACGCATCGTTGACGAAGCGTTCGAAGCTGCGGTCGAAGGCGCGGGGGGCGAAGCGGGCGGTGCGGACGGCGGGTGCAAAGAACATGGTGAGACTCCAGAGGATGAACACGATGGGGACAAGAATGGTGTGTCCCGTACACTGCGCGGCCGTTCAACATGAGTGCCGCTTGCCACCTCATCTAGGCATGCGCGCACGCGTTTCAAGAGAATGAATCAGAGCTTTATTTGGCGCCGCCGGGCCTTGAAATTCGCGGCCTCGGCGCTATGCGTCGCGGCTGCCGCGCCGGCGGTGCAGGCCCAGTCCGCGGCTCCCATCCGCCTGGCGTTGATCGAAAGCATGAGCGGCCCCTTCGCGAACACCGGCGAGGCCGTGTTTCGCAACATCCTCTGGGCCGTGGAGCGCGTCAACGCCCGCGGCGGCGTCAAGCTGCCGGGCGGTGCCCGCCAGCTGCAGCTCGACCGCTACGACAGCAAGGGCCAGAACGAGGAGGCGCTGTCGGCACTGCGCGCCGCCATGGACGACGGTGCGCGCATCGTGCTGCAGGGCAACTCGTCGGCGACGGCGGCGGCGCTGGTCGATGCCATCGACAAGAACAATGAGCGCGACCCGTCGCGCCGGGTCATCTTCCTGAACTACTCCGCGGTCGACCCGGTGCTGACCAACGAGCGCTGCAGCTTCTGGCACTTCCGCTTCGACGCCCATGCCGACATGCGTGTGACGGCGCTGATGGACGTGGTGAAGGACGACGCGTCGCTCAAGCGTGTCTACCTGATCGGCCAGGACTACAGCTTCGGCCAGGCCGTGCTGCGCGAGTCGAAGCGGCAACTCGCGGCGCTGCGGCCCGACGTGCAGGTGGTGGGCGACGAACTGCATCCCATGGGCCGGGTGAAGGATTTCTCGCCCTATGCCATGAAGATCATCGCCAGCGGTGCGCAGGCCGTGATGACCGGCAACTGGGGCAACGACCTGACGCTGCTGGTCAAGGCGGCGCGCGAGGCCGGCTTCAACGGGAGCTTCTACACCTTCTATGGCAACGCGCTGGGCGCGCCCGCGGCCATCGGCGACGCCGGCATCGGCCGCGTGATCGCGGTGGCCGACTGGCTGCCGAACGTGCAGACGGCACCGTCCGAAGCTTTCTACCAGTCGTTTCGCGCGCGCTTCCCGAAGGCGTCCGAAGACTACGTGCACATGCGCATGCAGTTGCTGGTCGAGTCGCTGGCCCAGGCGATCGAGCGCGCCGGAAGCACCGACACCGTCGCGGTCGCGCGCGCCATGGAACGGGCCGACGTCACGCTGGCTGGCCAACGCGGCCGCATGCGCGCGGCGGACCACCAGTTTCAGCAACAACTGGTCGTGGGCATGATGGACAGGCAGGGGGCGCCGGGCGTGAAGTTCGACGTCGAAGGTTCGGGCTACGGCTTTCGCGTCGTGAAGACCGTGGCCGCCGAGCGTGCCGAGATGCCCACCACCTGCAAGATGCAACGCCCCTGAGCGGGCCCGGAGAACCCCACCATGCGCCAAGCCATCCTCGACCTCGAAGCCTCCAAGATCCGCGAAGTCGCCAATGCCGGCATCGGCCGCGACGACGTGCTCGCCTTCTGGTTCGGCGAGAGCGACGAAGTCACGCCCGAGGTCGTGCGCCGGGCCGCGATCGATTCGCTGCAGCGCGGCGAGACCTTCTACGCCCACAACCTGGGCCTGCCCGAGCTGCGCGAGGCGATCGCCGGCTACGCCAGCAGCCTGCACCCGCGGATCGATGCGTCGCGCATCGCCGTCACCTCCGGTGGTGTGAACGCGCTGATGCTGGCGGTGCAGGCGCTGGTCGATGCGGGCGACGAGGTCGTGGCCGTGACGCCGGTGTGGCCCAACCTGGTGGCCCAGCCGGCCATCATGGGTGCGACGGTGCGTGCCGTCGCGCTGAAGCCGGTCGACGGCGAATGGACGCTCGACCTCGATGCGCTGCGCGCCGCCATCACCCCGCGCACCAAGCTCTTGATCGTCAACGCGCCGAACAACCCGACCGGCTGGACGCTGACCGGCGACGAGCAGCGCGCCATCCTCGACCATTGCCGCCAGACCGGCACCTGGATCCTGGCCGACGAGGTCTACGAGCGCCTGTACTTCGAGCCGACGCCCAACGGCTGCGCGCCGAGCTTCCTGGACGTGGCCGCGCCGGACGACCGCCTGGTGGTGGCCCACAGCTTCTCCAAGAGCTTCCTGATGACCGGCTGGCGCCTCGGCTGGCTGGTGCTGCCGCCGGCGTTGATGGACGGAATGGGCAAGTTGATCGAATTCAACACCTCGTGTGCGAGCGTGTTCACCCAGCGCGCGGGCATCGCGGCCATCGAACACGGTGCGGACATCACGCCGCGCGTGGTCGCCCACCTGAAGGCCTGTCGCGACGTGCTGGTGCCGTTGCTGGCGGCCGTGCCCGGCGTGCAGGTGGCACCGGCCAAGGGCGGCATGTATGCCTTCTTCAAGCTCGACGGCTTCGACGATTCCCTCGCGGTCGCCAAGCGGCTGGTCACCGAAGCCGGCCTGGGCCTGGCGCCGGGCAACGCGTTTGCCCCGGAGGCGCAAGGCTGGCTGCGCTGGTGCTTCGCGTCGAAGGACCCGCAGCGGCTGGTCGAAGGCGTTCGCCGACTCCAAACCTGGCTCGCCGCTCAAAGATAAGCCGACTGGCGTGCCAATCCGATGAGCGGGCGCCGGCCGCAGGTCCGGCGCCTGTTCGTGAAACACCGCGGAACCGGCTTCGCCGGGCCGCTGGTGTTGCCCCCGGTAGGGGGTGCGGAGCGCTACACGCAGTGAGCGCGACCTGGGGGCGAGCTATAATCCTTGGCTAACCGCCGCAAGGCACACGGTGCGTGCAGTTCCAGCGCACACCGCAAGTCAAACTATTTGGAACGAAGGAAATCATCATGATCGCAGCCTCCATCAAGGCCGAAGTCGTCAAGGACAACGCCCGCGCCGCCAACGACACGGGCAGCCCCGAAGTGCAAGTCGCACTGCTGACCGCCCGTATCAATGAGCTCATGCCCCACTTCAAGACGCACGCCAAGGACCACCATGGTCGCCGCGGTCTGCTGCGCATGGTGAGCCGCCGCCGCAAGCTCCTGGACTACCTCAAGTCCAAGGATGCCGACCGTTACACCGCGCTGATCGCCAAGCTGGGCCTGCGCAAGTAATTCGAATCGCATGCAAAAAACGCCTGGGTTAGTCCGCTAGCTCAGGCGTTTTTTACTTCGCGAACAAGTTTTCGGAGCGACAGAACAGAGCGAAGCTGTGTCATTCCAGGGAGGTTCGAGCCGAGCTTCACTGGAATGGCATCGTGTTCTGCGAAGCGCTCCAACCCCTGCGGGTGCTGCCGATACGGTGGTTCGCCGCTCTCAAATCAGGAGCAAACATGAGCCTCTTCAACAAAGTCACCAAGTCCTTCCAGTGGGGCGACAAGACCGTCGTCCTGGAAACGGGCGAAATCGCCCGCCAGGCCAGCGGCGCAGTCAAGGTCGACATCGACGGCACCGTCGTGCTGGCCACCGTGGTCGCCTCCAAGTCGGCCAAGCCCGGCCAGGACTTCTTCCCGCTGACCGTCGACTACATCGAGAAGACCTATGCCGCGGGCAAGATCCCCGGCAGCTTCTTCAAGCGCGAAGCCAAGCCCAGCGAACATGAAACCCTGACCAGCCGCCTGATCGATCGCCCGATCCGCCCGCTGTTCCCCGAAGGCTTCCTGAACGAAGTGCATGTGGTCATCCACACGCTGTCGCTGAACCCCGAAGTCGATGCCGACATCGCCGCCATGATCGGCGTGTCCGCCGCACTGTCGATTTCCGGCATCCCGTTCAGCGGCCCGATCGGCGCCGCCCGCGTGGGCTACATCAACGGCCAGTACGTGCTGAATCCGGGCCAGACCGCCCGCAAGGATTCGCAGATGGACCTGATCGTCGCCGGCACCGAAGCGGCCGTGCTGATGGTCGAATCCGAAGCGCTGCAACTGTCGGAAGAAATCATGCTGGGTGGCGTGGTGTTCGGCCATGAGCAGGCGGCTGTCGCGATCAACGCGATCCACGAACTCGTCCGTGACGCCGGCAAGCCGGTGTGGGACTGGTCGGCACCGGCCGAGGACGAAGCTTTCGTCGCCAAGGTCAATGGCCTGGCCGAGGAAAAGCTGCGCGCGGTCTACCAGATCCGCAGCAAGCAAGCGCGCACGCAAGCCCTGCGCGAAGCCAATGCCGGCGTGATGGCCGCGCTGAAGGAAAGCGGCGAGCCTTTCGATTCGGGCAAGGTCAACGACCTGCTGTTCGCGATCGAATCGAAGATCGTGCGCAGCCAGATCCTCGAAGGCGAGCCGCGCATCGACGGCCGCGACACGCGCACCGTGCGCCCGATCGAGATCCGCAATTCCGTGCTCCCGCGCACCCACGGTTCGGCCCTGTTCACCCGCGGTGAAACGCAGGCGCTGGTCATCACCACGCTCGGCACCGAACGCGATGCGCAGCGCATCGACGCGCTGATGGGCGAGTACGAAGACCGCTTCCTGTTCCACTACAACATGCCTCCCTTCGCCACCGGCGAAGTCGGCCGCATGGGCTCGACCAAACGCCGCGAAATCGGCCACGGCCGCCTGGCCAAGCGCGCGCTCGTCGCCGTGCTGCCGTCGAAGGAAGAGTTCCCGTACACGGTTCGGGTGGTGTCGGAAATCACCGAGTCGAACGGTTCGTCGTCGATGGCGTCGGTCTGCGGCGGCTGCCTGTCGATGATGGACGCCGGCGTGCCGATGAAGGCCCACGTGGCCGGCATCGCCATGGGCCTGATCAAGGAAGGCAACCGCTTCGCGGTGCTGACCGACATCCTGGGCGACGAAGATCATCTGGGCGACATGGACTTCAAGGTGGCCGGCACGACCAACGGCATCACCGCGCTGCAGATGGACATCAAGATCCAGGGCATCACCAAGGAAATCATGCAGGTCGCCCTGGCCCAGGCCAAGGAAGCGCGCATGCACATCCTGGGCAAGATGCAGGAAGCCATGGGTGAAGCCAAGGCCGAGGTGTCGAACTTCGCGCCCCGCATGACCACGCTGAAGATCAACCCGGAGAAGATTCGCGACGTGATCGGCAAGGGCGGCGCGGTCATCCGCGGCCTGCAGGAAGAAACCGGCACGACGATCAACATCGACGAAGACGGCACCATCACGATCGCATCGGTCGACCCGGAAAAGGCCGAGCTGGCCAAGAAGCGCATCGAGCAGATCACGGCGGAAGTCGAAATCGGCAAGGTGTACGAAGGCCCGGTCACGAAGATCCTGGACTTCGGCGCGCTGATCAACCTCTTGCCCGGCAAGGACGGCCTGCTGCACATCAGCCAGATTGCGCACGAGCGCGTCGAGCGCGTGCAGGACTACCTGAGCGAAGGCCAGATCGTGAAGGTCAAGGTGCTCGAGACCGACGAAAAGGGTCGCGTCAAGCTGTCGATGAAGGCCCTGACCGAGCGTCCGGCCGGCATGGAGTTCCAGGAACGTGCACCGCGCGAAGACCGCGGCGACCGTCCGCCGCGCAACGATCGCGGCCCGCGTGAAGACCGTGGCGATCGCGCGCCTCGCGGTGACCGTCCGCCGCGCTTCGAAGAGCGCGGCAACGGTGGCGAGCAGGCACCCGAGCAGGGCGCCGCACAGCCGACGCCGGACGCCAACCGCGGCGGCGATCAGCAAGGCTGAGGAAGAAGAGGTCGGGCGGTGCGAGCCGCCCCCTCTTTCCCACCATGAAAGCCATTGAAATCACTTCGTTCGGCGCGCCGGACGTGCTGCGTGTCGTCGAGCGGCCGGACCCGGTGGCGGGCGAGGGCGAGCTGCTGATCCGCGTCGCGGCCAGCGGCGTGAACCGTCCGGACGTGCTGCAACGCACCGGCAACTACCCGGTGCCACCCGGCGCGTCCGACCTGCCAGGCCTCGAAGTGGCGGGCGAGATCGTCGCGGGCGATGCCAAGGCCCTGGCCGATGCCGGCCTGGCGATCGGCGACCGCGTCTGCGCGCTGGTGGCGGGTGGCGGCTATGCCGAACTCTGCGTCGCGCCCGTCGCGCAATGCCTGCCGGTGCCCAAGGGCTGGAGCGTCCTCGACGCCGCTTCGCTGCCCGAGACCTTCTTCACCGTCTGGAGCAACGTGTTCGAACGCGGCCGCCTCCAGAAGGGCGAGACGCTGCTGATCCAGGGCGGCTCGAGCGGCATCGGCGTGACCGCCATCCAGCTCGGCAAAGCCATGGGCGCGACGGTGGTCGTCACGGCCGGCAGCGACGACAAGTGCGAGGCCTGCCTGAAGCTGGGCGCCGACCACGCGATCAACTACAAGTCGAGCGATTTCGTCGCCGAGATCCAGCGCATCACGGACGGCAAGGGCGTCGACGTGGTGCTGGACATGGTGGCGGGCGCCTACGTTGCGCGCGAAATCGAATGCCTGGCCGAAGACGGCCGACTGGTGATCATCGCGGTGCAGGGCGGCATCAAGGCCGAAGTCAACGCCGGGCTGGTGCTGCGTCGCCGCCTGACCATCACGGGTTCGACCCTGCGGCCGCGCTCGATCGCCTTCAAGGGCGCCATCGCGCAGGCGCTGCGTGACACCGTGTGGCCGCTGCTGGAAAGCGGCGCGATCAAGCCGGTCGTGCACAGCACCTTTGCCGCCGTCGGCGATCCCAGCGGCGGGGCGCAGGCCCATGTCCTGATGGAATCGAACCAGCACATCGGCAAGATCGTGCTGCGCTGGTGAACAACGGAACAAGACGACGATGACCCCACGCAAGCTGATTGCCGGCAACTGGAAGATGAATGGCAGCCTGTCGGCCAACGACGCGCTGCTGAAGGCGCTGCTGCAGGGCGTCGGCACGCCGGGCTGCGATGTAGCGGTCTGCGTGCCGGCGCCTTACTTCGCGCAGGTGCAGTCGCTGGTGGCGGGCTCGCCTGTCGCGCTGGGTGCGCAGGACATCTCGGCACAGCCGCAGGGGGCCTTCACCGGCGAGCAGTCGGCAGCGATGCTCAAGGACTTCGGTGTGCGCTATGCCATCGTCGGCCATTCGGAGCGGCGCCAGTACCACGGCGAAACCGATGACGTCGTGGCGGCCAAGACGGCCGCCGCGCTCGCCAACGGCATCACGCCGATCGTCTGCGTGGGTGAAACGCTCGCAGAGCGCGAGGCCGGTCGCACGGAAGAGGTGGTGAAGCGCCAGCTTGCCGCGGTCATCCATGTCAACGGCCATTGCATCAGCGAGATCGTGGTGGCGTACGAGCCGGTCTGGGCCATCGGCACCGGCAAGACGGCCACGCCCGAACAAGCGCAGGGCGTGCACGCCGTACTGCGTGCACAACTGCACCACGCCGCCAGCGAACACGCCGCCGGCATTCGCATCCTCTACGGCGGCAGCATGAACGCGGCCAATGCCGCGGAACTGCTGGCCCAGCCCGACATCGACGGCGGCCTGATCGGTGGCGCGTCGCTCAAGGCACCCGACTTTCTACACATCATTGCGGCCGCACGCTGAGTCGCACGCGGCAGATCCTTAGGAGAAACAACGAATGAACATGGTCCTCAACATCCTCGTCGGCGTGCAGATGCTCACCGCGCTGGCAATGATCGGCCTCATCCTGGTGCAGCACGGCAAGGGCGCCGACATGGGCGCGGCCTTCGGCAGCGGCAGTGCCGGCAGCCTGTTCGGTGCCAGCGGCAGTGCGAACTTCCTGTCGCGCACCACGGCCGTTCTCGCCGCCGTGTTCTTTGTGTGCACCTTGCTGCTGGCCTACTTCAGCCATGCACGTCCTGCGTCGGGTGGCAACAGCCTGCTCGAGCGCGCGGCCATCGGTGCGCCGGCACCGGCCGCTTCGGGTGCTGCAACGCAGATTCCGGCCCCGGGCACGCCGGCTGCGCCGAGCGCCGGTGCGCCGGCGTCGGCGTCGGCACCTGCCGCACCCACTTCCGGCGCGGGGCAGATTCCGACCAAGTGAGCTGTGTGAATCTGTGTGCATTCATTGCAGCAGCGCACTGAAAACAGCTGTATTTCAGGGTAAACTCTAAAGCTGCGCCGGAAAGCCAAAACCCTTTGGGTTCCTCATGCCATCCGGGCAGCAAAAAACCGCGGTCGTGGTGAAATTGGTAGACACGCTATCTTGAGGGGGTAGTGGCGAAAGCTGTGCGAGTTCGAGTCTCGCCGACCGCACCAAATCTCACCGGCAGGTGGCAGCCATCGTGTTGCTTTCTGCTGGTGGCAAGCGGTGATAGAACCCCCTGATGAACCTCGATTCCTACCTCCCCGTCCTGTTGTTTATTCTGGTCGGCATCGGGGTCGGCATCGCACCCCAGGTTCTGGGCTACATCCTTGGTCCCAACCGTCCCGACGCGGCCAAAAATTCCCCCTACGAGTGCGGCTTCGAAGCGTTCGAGAACGCCCGCATGCAGTTCGATGTCCGCTACTACCTGGTGGCCATCCTTTTCATTCTGTTCGACCTGGAAATCGCTTTCCTCTTCCCGTGGGCCGTCGCGCTCAAGGAAGTGGGGGCTGCGGGCTTCTGGGCGGTCGTGATCTTCCTGGCGATCCTCGTCGTGGGCTTCGCCTACGAATGGAAAAAGGGTGCGCTTGACTGGGAATAGCCGGAACTCGGCAACAAGGTACAGCCATGGCCATTGAAGGCGTTTTCAAAGAAGGTTTCGTCACCACGTCCTACGACTCGGTGGTGAATTGGGCCAAGACCGGCTCGTTGTGGCCCATGACCTTCGGTCTGGCCTGCTGCGCGGTCGAAATGATGCATGCGGCCGCCGCGCGCTATGACATCGGGCGCTTCGGCGCCGAGGTGTTTCGCGCCAGCCCGCGCCAGTCCGATCTGATGATCGTGGCCGGCACGCTGTGCAACAAGATGGCGCCGGCGCTGCGCAAGGTGTACGACCAGATGGCCGAACCCCGCTGGGTGCTGTCGATGGGCTCGTGCGCCAATGGCGGCGGCTACTACCACTACAGCTACTCGGTCGTGCGCGGCTGCGACCGCATCGTGCCGGTCGACGTCTACGTGCCCGGCTGCCCGCCCACGGCGGAGGCCCTGATCTACGGGATCATCCAGCTGCAACAGAAGGTGCGCCGCACCAACACCATCGCCCGCGCCTGAACGGGACCGACATGACAGTCTTTGCGATCGATCCCGGTGCCCTGAAGGACACCATTGCCGCGGCCCTTGGCGACAAGGTCAAGAGCATCAACGTAGCGCTCGGCGAGGTGACGCTGGTGGTCAAGGCTGCCGACTACCTGGCCGCCATGCAGACCCTGCGCGACGCGCCGGGCTGCCAGTTCGAGCAGCTCGTCGACCTCTGCGGGGTCGACTATTCCGCCTACCGCGACACCGAGTGGGAAGGCCTGCGCTACTGCGCGGTATCGCACCTGCTGTCGGTGAGTCTGAACCAGCGCGTGCGCGTGAAGGTGTTCTGCGCCGACGACGACTTCCCCGTGCTGCCGTCGGTGATGCACCTGTGGGCGTCGGCCAACTGGTTCGAGCGCGAAGCCTTCGACCTGTTCGGCATCGTGTTCGAGGGCCATGAAGACCTGCGCCGCATCCTGACCGACTACGGCTTCATCGGCCACCCGTTCCGCAAGGACTTCCCGCTGTCGGGTCATGTCGAGATGCGCTACGACGAAGCGCTCAAGCGCGTGGTCTACCAGCCGGTGTCGATCGAACCCCGCGAAGTCACGCCGCGCGTGATCCGCGAAGAGAACTACGGCGGGCTCCACTGACCATGGCTGAAATCAAGAACTACACGCTGAACTTCGGTCCGCAGCATCCGGCCGCGCACGGCGTGCTGCGCCTGGTGCTCGAGCTCGACGGCGAAGTCGTCCAGCGCGCCGATCCGCACATCGGCCTCTTGCACCGCGCGACCGAAAAGCTCGCCGAACACAAGACCTACATCCAGTCGCTGCCCTACATGGACCGCCTCGACTATGTGTCGATGATGTCCAACGAGCACGCCTACTGCCTGGCCATCGAGAAGCTGATGGGCATCGAGGTGCCGATCCGCGCGCAGTACATCCGCGTGATGTTCGCCGAGATCACGCGCCTGCTGAACCACCTGATGTGGCTCGGTTCGCACGGCAACGACTGCGGCAGTTCGACCATCCTGATCTACGCCTTCCGCGAACGCGAAGACCTGTTCGACATCTACGAAGCCGTCTCGGGTGCGCGCATGCACGCGGCGTACTTCCGGCCGGGTGGCGTCTACCGCGACCTGCCGGACTCGATGCCGCAGTACAAGGTCAGCAAGATCAAGAACGCCAAGGCGCTCGAGCGCATGAACGAGAACCGTCAGGGTTCGATGCTCGACTTCATCGATGACTTCACGAAGCGGTTCGTCAAGCACATGGAGGAGTACCACACGCTCCTGACCGACAACCGCATCTGGAAGCAGCGCACCGTGGGCATCGGCGTGATGACGCCCGAGCGCGCGCTCAACCTCGGCCTGTCCGGCCCGATGCTGCGCGGTTCGGGCATCGCCTGGGACCTGCGCAAGAAGCAGCCGTACGACGTGTACGACCGCATGGACTTCGACATCCCGGTCGGCAAGACCGGCGACTGCTACGACCGCTACCTGGTCCGCATGGAAGAGATGGCGCAATCCAACCGCATCATCCAGCAGTGCGTCGAGTGGCTCCGCGTGAACCCCGGCCCGGTCATCACCGACAACCACAAGGTGGCAGCACCGGCCCGTGAGTCCATGAAGGGCAACATGGAAGAGCTGATCCATCACTTCAAGCTCTTCACCGAAGGCTTCCATGTGCCCGAAGGCGAGGCCTATGCCGCCGTCGAGCACCCCAAGGGCGAGTTCGGCATCTACCTGGTCAGCGACGGCGCCAACAAGCCGTATCGCCTGAAGATCCGCGCGCCCGGCTTCGTGCATCTGTCGGCGCTCGACGAGATGACGCGCGGCCACATGATCGCGGACACTGTCGCCGTGATCGGCACCCTGGACATCGTGTTCGGAGAAATCGATCGATGAGCAACCCCAGCACCCCCGCGGCTGCGAAGCCGCTCTCTGCCGCCGCACTGGAACGCTTCGCGCGTGAGGCGGCCAAGTACCCGGCCGAGCAGGCACAGTCCGCCGTGATGGCCTGCCTGTCGATCGTGCAGCAGGAACAAGGCTACGTGAGCCTCCAGAGCGAGAAGGTCGTCGCCGACTTCCTCGGCATGGCACCGATCGCGGTGCACGAGGTCACGACTTTCTACAACATGTACAACCAGCAGCCGACCGGCCGCTTCAAGCTCAACGTGTGCACGAACCTGCCGTGCCAGTTGCGCGACGGTGTCACGGCGCTGACGCACCTCGAGAAGAAGCTCGGTGTGACGATGGGCGGCACCACCGACGACGGCATGTTCACGCTGCAGCAGAGCGAATGCCTGGGCGCCTGCGCCGATTCGCCGGTGATGCTGGTCAACGACCGCACCATGTGCAGCTTCATGAGCAACGAAAAGCTCGACCAGCTCATCGACGGCCTGCGTGCCTCCTCGAAGGGAGACGCCGCATGACGCCCGAACAAGTCCTCTCGCAGTTCCAGGCCACCGGCGTCCAGACCTGCTTCCACGACCGCCATATCGGCGCGCAGATCTACGCGGACCTCGACGGCACCAACTGGCGCCTGGCCGACTACGAAGCGCGTGGCGGTTACCAGGCCCTGCGCAAGATCCTGAGCGAGGGCCTGACGCCCGATCAGGTGATCGCCGAAGTGAAGGCCTCCGGCCTGCGTGGCCGCGGCGGTGCGGGTTTCCCGACCGGCCTGAAGTGGAGCTTCATGCCCCGCCAGTTCCCGGGCCAGAAGTACCTCGTCTGCAATTCCGACGAAGGCGAGCCGGGCACCTGCAAGGACCGCGACATCCTGCAGTTCAACCCGCACATCGTGATCGAAGGCATGGCCATCGCGGCGTACGCGATGGGCATCAGCGTCGGCTACAACTACATTCACGGCGAGATCTTCCAGTCGTACGAACGCTTCGAGGAAGCGCTGGAAGAAGCGCGTGCGGCTGGTTACCTTGGCGACAAGATCATGGGCAGCACGTACAACTTCCAGTTGCACGCGGCCCACGGCTTCGGCGCGTACATCTGCGGCGAAGAAACGGCACTGCTCGAGTCGCTCGAAGGCAAGAAGGGCCAGCCGCGCTTCAAGCCGCCGTTCCCGGCGAGCTTCGGCCTGTACGGCAAGCCGACGACCATCAACAACACCGAGACCTTCGCGGCGGTGCCCTGGATCATCCGCAACGGCGGCCAGGCCTACCTCGAGTGCGGCAAGCCGAACAACGGCGGCACCAAGATCTACTCGGTGAGCGGTGACGTCGAACTGCCCGGCAATTACGAAGTGCCGATGGGCACGCCGTTCTCCAAGCTGCTCGAACTCGCCGGCGGCGTGCGCAAGGGTCGCACGCTCAAGGCGGTGATTCCGGGGGGCTCGTCGTCGCCGGTGCTGCCGGCCGACATCATGATGGCCTGCACCATGGACTACGACTCCATCGCCAAGGCCGGCTCGATGCTCGGCTCGGGCGCGGTCATCGTGATGGACGACAGCCGATCGATGGTCGAGTCGCTCAAGCGCCTGTCGTACTTCTACATGCACGAATCCTGTGGCCAGTGCACGCCGTGCCGCGAAGGCACGGGCTGGATGTGGCGCGTGGTCGACCGCATCCACACCGGCCACGGCAAGCCGAGCGACATGGACCTGTTGAACTCGGTCGCCGACAACATCCAGGGTCGCACGATCTGTGCGCTGGGCGACGCCGCGGCGATGCCCGTGCGCGCCATGATCAAGCATTTCCGCCACGAGTTCGAGGCGCTGATTCCGGGCTATGTGCCCAAGGCGCCGGCCAAGGCCTGAGCACGAAAACGCAACACATATGGTTGAAATCGAACTCGACGGCAAGAAGGTCGACATCGTCGAAGGCAGCATGATCATGCATGCCGCCGACAAGGCGGGCACGTACATCCCGCACTTCTGCTATCACAAGAAACTCAGCATCGCGGCCAACTGCCGCATGTGCCTGGTCGACGTGGAGAAGGCGCCCAAGCCGATGCCGGCCTGCGCCACGCCCGTGACCCAGGGCATGATCGTCCGCACCAAGAGCGAGAAGGCCATCAAGGCCCAGCAGTCGGTGATGGAGTTCCTGCTCATCAATCACCCGCTCGACTGCCCGATCTGCGACCAGGGCGGCGAATGCCAGCTGCAGGATCTGGCCGTGGGCTACGGCGGCTCTTCCTCGCGCTACGAGGAAGAAAAGCGCGTGGTGTTCCACAAGGACGTCGGCCCGCTCATCAGCATGGAAGAGATGAGCCGCTGCATCCATTGCACGCGTTGCGTCCGCTTCGGCCAGGAAGTGGCCGGCGTGATGGAGCTCGGCATGATCCACCGCGGCGAGCACTCCGAGATCACGACCGTGATGGGCGAGACCGTCGACTCCGAACTGTCGGGCAACATGATCGACATCTGCCCGGTCGGCGCGCTCACCAGCAAGCCTTTCCGCTACAGCGCCCGTACCTGGGAGCTGTCGCGCCGCAAGTCGGTCAGCCCGCACGACTCGACCGGCGCCAACCTGATCGTCCAGGTCAAGAACCACCAGGTGATGCGTGTCGTTCCGCTGGAGAACGAAGACGTCAACGAATGCTGGATCGCCGACCGCGACCGCTTCTCGTACGAATCGCTCAACAGCGACGAGCGCCTGACGCAGCCCATGCTGAAGCAGGGCGGCCAGTGGCAGGCCGTCGACTGGCAGACCGCCCTCGAATACGTCGCCAATGGCCTGCGGCAGATCAAGACCGACCATGGCGCAGCTGCCATCGGCGCGTTGGTCAGCCCGCACAGCACCGTTGAAGAACTGGCCCTGGCCGGCGCACTGGTGCGCGGCCTGGGCAGCGAGAACGTCGACCACCGCTTGCGCGCCGCCGACTTCACGTCGGCCGGTGGCATCCGCTGGCTCGGCACCTCGATCGCGTCGCTGTCGAACCTGCAGCGCGTGCTGGTCGTGGGTTCGAACCTGCGCAAGGACCATCCGCTGTTCGCGCAGCGCATCCGCCAGGCGGCCCGCAAGGGCGCGGCCGTGAGTGTGATCGCTTCGTCGAACGAACTGGCCTCGCGCGACGCGTGGGCCATGTCCTTGGCCAGCGTCACGACCGTGGCTGCCAGCGGCTGGGCACAGGCCCTGGCCGACGTGGCGACGGCCATCGGAGCAGAGAAGGGCGTTTCGGCGCCTGTCCAAGGCAGCGCCAGCGACGAAGCCAAGGCCTTCGCGCAATCGCTGCTGGGCGGTGAACGCAAGGCCATTCTGCTCGGCAATGCCGCTGCCCACCATGTCGACGCGTCGCGTCTGCTGGCGCTCGCGCAGTGGATCGGTGAACAGACCGGTGCCAGCGTCGGCTACCTCACCGAAGCGGCCAACACGGTCGGCGCCCAATGGGCGAACGCCGTGCCGGGCGCCAACGGTCTGAACGCCGGCCAGATGCTGTCGGGCGGCCTGAAGGCCGTGCTGCTGCTCAACAACGAACCCGAATTCGATTCGGCGGCCGGCGCCCGTGCCGCGGCCGGCCTCGAGCATGCCCAGATGGTCGTGACCCTGAGCCCCTTCAAGGCGAACCTCGCCATCAGCGACGTGCTGCTGCCGATCGCGCCGTTCAGCGAAACGCCGGGCACCTTCGTCAATGCCGAAGGCCGCATCCAGAGCTTCCACGCCGTGGTCAAGCCGCGCGGCGAGGCCCGCCCGGCCTGGAAGGTGCTGCGCGTGCTGGGCAACATGCTCGGCCTGCCGAACTTTGATTTCGAGACCGCGCAGGACGTGCTGGCCTCGGTGCGCGGGGCCGATGCTGGCGCCACGCACATCGCCGCCGACCGGCTGTCGAACGCGGCGCCTGCCGGCGTCGACCTGTCGAAGGCGGCGGTCGATGCTGCGGCGCCGGTCACGGCGTCGATCTATCAGCTGGACGGCCTCGTGCGCCGCGCCACCTCGCTGCAGCTCACCGCCGACGCGCGCGGTGCCGCGCATGCGGCGCTGGGGGTGTGGCCTGGCCAGCACCCGGTGATCGACGAGGTGACGGCATGATCGATTCCATCTACGGTTTCGGCCAGGGTCTCATCGGCGCGCATTGGTGGACTGCCGGTGGCTGGCCGGTGCTCTGGGCACTGATCAAGATCATCTGCGTGCTGCTGCCGCTGCTCGGCGCCGTGGCCTATGCGACGCTCTGGGAGCGCAAGTTCCTGGGCTGGATCCAGGTCCGCCATGGCCCCAACCGCGTCGGCCCCTTCGGCTTGCTGCAGCCCATCGCCGACGCGGTCAAGTTGCTCACGAAGGAAATGATCAACCCGACGGCGGCAAGCCCGGGCCTGTTCCGACTCGGCCCGATCATGGCCATCATGCCGGCGCTGGCCGCCTGGGTGGCGATTCCCTTCGGGCCCGAAGCGATCCTTGCGAACGTCAATGCGGGCCTGCTGCTGATCATGGCGATCACCTCGATCGAGGTGTACGGCGTGATCATCGCCGGCTGGGCCTCGAATTCGAAGTACGCCTTCCTGGGTGCGCTGCGCGCGTCGGCCCAGATGGTGAGCTACGAAATCGCCATGGGCTTCTGCCTGGTCGTCGTCATCATGGTGACGGGCAGCTTGCACCTGGGCGACGTGGTGGCTTCGCAGGGCAAGGGCATGGGCGTCAACATGGGCCTGGGCTTCCTGTCCTGGAACTGGCTGCCGCTGCTGCCGATCTTCGTGGTCTACGTGATCTCCGGCGTGGCCGAGACCAACCGCCACCCCTTCGACGTGGTCGAAGGCGAAGCGGAAATCGTGGCCGGCCACATGGTCGAGTACTCGGGCATGGGCTTCGCGATCTTCTTCCTGGCCGAGTACGCCAGCATGTGGCTCGTGTCGATCCTGGCTGCGCTGATGTTCCTGGGCGGCTGGCTGTCGCCGATCGGCTTCCTCGATTTCATCCCGGGCTGGATCTGGCTGGGCCTGAAGACCTTCTTCGTGCTCACGCTCTTCATCTGGATCCGCGGCACCTTCCCGCGCTTCCGTTATGACCAGATCATGCGTCTGGGCTGGAAGATCTTCATTCCGGTCACCCTTGTGTGGCTGCTGGTGGTCGGGGGCTGGATGCAGACGCCCTGGAACATCTGGAACTAAGCGGAGAACCCCACGATGTCTTCAGCTGTTGCTGCTTCCACCTTCTCGGTCAAGGACTTCCTCAAGAGCTTCATGCTCACGGAACTCCTCAAGGGCATGGTCCTGACGGGACGCTACGCGTTCCGCCGCAAGATCACGGTCCAGTTCCCCGAGGAGAAGACCCCGCTGTCGCCGCGCTTTCGCGGGCTGCACGCGCTGCGTCGTTATGAAAACGGCGAAGAGCGCTGCATCGCCTGCAAGCTGTGCGAGGCCGTGTGCCCCGCGGTGGCGATCACCATCGAATCGGAAGTGCGTGACGACGGCTCGCGCCGCACCACGCGCTACGACATCGACCTGACCAAGTGCATCTTCTGCGGCTTCTGCGAAGAGAGCTGCCCGGTCGACTCGATCGTCGAGACGCACATCCTCGAGTACCACGGCGAAAAGCGGGGCGACCTGTACTTCACCAAGGAAATGCTCCTGGCCGTGGGTGACCGCTACGAACCCGAGATCGCGGCCGCCAAGGCCGCCGACGCGAAATACCGTTAACGGCAGACGCCCGCAAAGAAAAATTCCATGGACGTCAAGACTGGCTTCTTCTATCTGTTCTCGCTGGTGCTGCTGTTCGCGGCCTTCCGAGTCATCACCGCGCGCAATCCCGTGCACGCCGTGCTCTACCTGATGCTCGCGTTCTCGCAGGCGTCGGCCGTGTGGCTGCTGCTGCAGGCCGAGTTCCTGGCCATCGTGCTGGTGCTGGTCTACCTGGGCGCCGTGATGGTGCTCTTCCTGTTCGTCGTGATGATGCTCGACCTGAACATGGACAGCCTGCGACAGGGCTTCTGGAAACACTTCCCGCTGGCCGCGCTGGTCGGCGTGGTGATTGCGCTCGAGATGGCCTACGTGCTGATGGGCGGCTTCCGCGAGATGCCGGCTGCCGCGCAGGCGGCCATGACGCAGGGCGGTTCCAACACCAAGGCGCTGGGCATCCTGCTGTACACGGAATACCTGTACCCGGTGCAGATCGCCGCGGTGATCCTGGTGGTGGCCATGATCGCGGCCATCGCGCTCACGCTGCGCGAGCGCAAGGACACCAAGTTCATCGACGTGAGCGACCAGATCCACGTGAAGGCACGCGACCGCATGCACCTCGTGAAGCTCGACGTCACGCGTGCGGCACCGCCGCCTCCGCCGGCCGAGCCTGCACCCGCCGCCGCGCCTGCCGCACCCGCCGCCGCACCGGAGAAGAAGGCATGACACTGACCCTCTCACATTACCTGTCGCTCGGCGCGATGCTGTTCGCGATGTCGGTCATCGGCATCTTCCTGAACCGCAAGAACCTGATCGTGCTGCTCATGTGCATCGAACTGATGCTGCTGGCGGTCAACATGAATTTCGTGGCGTTCTCGCACTACCTGGGCGACATGCACGGCCAGATCTTCGTGTTCTTCATCCTGACGGTGGCCGCGGCCGAGTCGGCCATCGGCCTGGCGCTGCTGGTGCTGCTGTTCCGAAACAAGTCGAGCATCAATGTCGACGAGCTCAACACGCTCAAGGGATAAGGCTTTCTCATGAGCGCAACACTTTCCGCATCCACGCTGCTGGCGGTCCCGATGGCGCCGCTGGTCGGCGCTGCACTGGCCGGCCTGTTCGGTACGAAATTCGGCGGCAACCACATCGGCCGCAAGGTCACGCATTCGCTGACCATCCTGGGCGTCGCCATCGCCTTCCTGATCTCGGCCATGACGCTCAAGAGCGTGGTCGTCGACGGCGCGCGCTTCAACGCCACGCTGTACGAATGGATGATCGTCGGCGGCCTGAAGATGGAAGTCGGCTTCCTGGTCGACGGCCTGACCGCCATGATGATGTGCGTCGTGACCTTCGTGTCGCTGATGGTCCACATCTACACCATCGGCTACATGGAAGAAGACGAGGGCTACAACCGCTTCTTCGCCTACATCTCGCTGTTCACCTTCTCGATGCTGATGCTCGTCATGAGCAACAACATGCTCCAGCTGTTCTTCGGCTGGGAAGCGGTGGGCCTGGTGTCGTACCTGCTGATCGGGTTCTGGTTCAACAAGCCGACCGCGATCTTCGCGAACATGAAGGCCTTCCTGGTCAACCGCGTGGGCGACTTCGGCTTCATTCTCGGCATCGGCCTGATCGCCGCCTACGCCGGCACGCTGAACTACGGCGAAGCCTTCGCCAAGGCCGACGACCTGGCCAAGCTGACGTTCCCGGGCACCGAGTGGATGCTGGTCACCGTGATCTGCATCTGCCTGTTCATCGGCGCGATGGGCAAGAGCGCGCAGTTCCCGCTGCACGTCTGGCTGCCCGACTCGATGGAAGGCCCGACCCCCATTTCGGCGCTGATCCACGCGGCGACCATGGTGACCGCCGGCATCTTCATGGTGGCGCGCATGTCGCCGCTGTTCGAGCTGAGCGACACGGCCCTGAGCTTCATCCTCGTGATCGGCTCGATCACGGCGCTCTTCATGGGTTTCCTGGGCATCATCCAGAACGACATCAAGCGTGTGGTCGCGTACTCGACGCTGTCGCAGCTGGGCTACATGACGGTGGCGCTGGGCGCCTCGGCCTATTCGGTCGCGGTGTTCCACCTGATGACGCACGCCTTCTTCAAGGCGCTGCTGTTCCTCGGCGCCGGTTCCGTGATCATCGGCATGCACCACAACCAGGACATCCGCTGGATGGGCGGTGTGCGCAAGTACATGCCGATCACCTGGATCACCTCGCTGCTGGGCTCGCTGGCGCTGATCGGCACGCCGCTGTTCTCGGGCTTCTACTCGAAGGACAGCATCATCGAAGCGGTGCACGAGAGCCACCTGTGGGGCGCCGGCTTCGCCAACTTCGCGGTGCTGGCGGGCGTGTTCGTCACGGCCTTCTATTCGTTCCGCATGTACTTCCTGGTGTTCCACGGCAAGGAGCGCTACGACCAGAATCCGGACGCGCACCACGACGACCACCATGCGCATGATGACCATGGTCACGGCCATGATGCGAAGCCGCACGAGTCGCCCTGGGTGGTCTGGCTGCCGCTGGTGCTGCTGGCGATCCCGTCGGTGGTGATCGGCTTCATGACGATCCAGCCGATGCTCTACGGCGACTTCTTCAAGGATGCGATCTTCTTCAATCTGGAGAAGCATCCGGCGATGGAAGAAATGAAGGAAGCTTTCCACGGCCCCTGGGCCATGGCGCTGCACGGCCTGACGACCATGCCTTTCTGGCTGGCACTCGCCGGCGTGGTGGCTTCGTATTACATGTACATGATCAATCCGGCGCTGCCGGCCGCGATCAAGCGCGCCTGCGGCCCGGTCTACCGCCTGCTCGAGAACAAGTACTACCTCGACTGGATCAACGAGAACATCGTGGCGCGCGGCGCCCGTGCGCTCGGCACCGCCTTCTGGAAGGGCGGTGACCAGGCCCTGATCGACGGTGCCGTGGTGAACGGTTCCTGGAAACTGATCGGCCGCATCGCCGGCGTCGTACGCTGGATGCAGTCGGGCTACATCTACCACTACGCGTTCGCGATGTTGCTGGGCATCTTCGTGCTCATGACGTACTTCGTCTGGTTCAACAAGTAAGCGTGCGCGCTGGAGAAAAAGAAAAATGGGTTTGTTGAGCCTTGCCATCTGGGTGCCGATCGCCTTCGGCGTCCTGCTCCTGGCCATCGGCCGTGACGACCGTGCCAACCTGGTCCGCTGGATCGCGCTGGTCGGCTCCCTCGTGAGCTTCCTGGTCACGATCCCGCTGTACACGCGCTTCCAACTCGGCACCGCTGCGATGCAGTTCGTCGAGAAGTTCAGCTGGATCCAGCGATTCAACGTGAGCTACCACGTGGGCGTCGACGGTCTGTCGCTGTGGATGGTGCTGCTGACCGCCTTCATCACCGTGGTCGTGGTGATCTCGGCCTGGGAGGTGATCACCGAGCGCGTCAGCCAGTACTTCGGCGCCTTCCTGATCCTGTCGGGGCTGATGATCGGCGTGTTCTCTGCGCTCGATGGCATCCTGTTCTACGTCTTCTTCGAAGCCACGCTGATCCCGATGTACCTCATCATCGGCATCTGGGGCGGCCCGAACAAGATTTACGCCGCCTTCAAGTTCTTCTTGTACACGCTGCTTGGCTCGCTGCTCATGCTGGTCGCGCTGATCTACCTGTACAACAAGTCGGGTGGCAGCTTCGACATCCTGACCTGGCACAAGCTGCCGTTGGCCAGCGGTGCGCAGAGCTTCCTGTTCTTCGCCTTCTTCGCGGCCTTCGCGGTGAAGGTGCCGATGTTCCCGTTCCACACCTGGCTGCCCGACGTGCACGTCGAGGCGCCGACCGGTGGCTCCGCCGTGCTGGCCGCCATCATGCTGAAGCTGGGCGCCTACGGCTTCCTGCGCTTCTCGATGCCGATCGCGCCGGATGCCTCGCGCGAGTGGGCCTGGCTGATGATCGGCCTGTCGCTCATCGCCGTGATCTACGTCGGCCTGGTCGCGCTGGTGCAGCAGGACATGAAAAAACTGGTGGCGTACTCGTCGGTCGCCCACATGGGCTTCGTCACGCTCGGCTTCTTCATCTTCAACGAGCTGGGCGTGTCCGGCGGCATCGTGCAGATGATCGCGCACGGCTTCGTCTCGGGCGCGATGTTCCTGGGCATCGGCGTGCTGTACGACCGCGTGCACTCGCGCCAGATCGCCGATTACGGCGGCGTGGTCAACACCATGCCCAAGTTCGCCGCCTTCGCGCTGCTGTTCGCCATGGCCAATTGCGGCCTGCCGGGCACCGCCGGCTTCGTGGGCGAGTGGATGGTGATCCTCGGCGCGGTCAAGGCGAATTTCTGGGTCGGCTTCGGTGCCGCCACCGCGCTGATCTTCGGCGCCGCCTACACGCTCTGGATGTACAAGCGCGTCTACCTGGGCCCGGTGGGCAACGACCACGTGAAGGCGCTCAAGGACATCAATGCCCGCGAGTTCCTGATGCTGTCGCTGCTGGCCATCGCCGTGCTGTGGATGGGCCTTGCCCCCAAGCCCTTCACCGATGTGATGGACGCTTCCGTGAGCGACCTGTTGCAGCACGTCGCCAAGTCGAAGCTGCCCTGAGTCCACGCTGAACAAGAGAACGAGATGATTGACAAACTCAGCTGGATGGCGATTTACCCCGAAGTGGTGCTGCTGGTCATGACCTGCATCATTGCACTGGTGGACCTGTCGACCACCGACGCCCGCCGCACCCGCACCTACATCCTGACCCTGCTCACGCTGGCGGTGGTGGCGGCGCTGACCGGCCTCAATGCCTACAACGGCCACACGGTCTACGGCTTCGGCGGCATGGTGGTGAGCGACCCGATGGGCAACTGGCTCAAGTGCTTCGCCACCGTGGCCCTGATGGTGACGCTGGTCTACGGCCGGCCGTATGCGGCAGACCGCGGCATGCTGCGCGGTGGCGAGATGTTCACGCTCAGCATGTTCTCGCTGCTGGGCGGGTTCGTGATGATCTCGGGCAGTAACTTCCTGATGATCTACCTGGGCCTGGAATTGCTCACGCTCTCCAGCTATGCCCTGGTGGCGCTGCGCCGCGAGAACGCGACCGCCAGCGAAGCCGCCATGAAGTATTTCGTGCTCGGCGCCATGGCCAGCGGCTTCCTGCTGTACGGCCTGTCGATGATGTACGGCGCGACCGGTTCGCTCGACGTCAACGAGGTCTTCAGAGCGATCGCGAGCCGCAAGGTGAACCACCAGGTGCTGGTGTTCGGCCTGGTCTTCGTCGTGGCCGGGCTGGCCTTCAAGGTCGGCGCCGCGCCGTTCCACATGTGGGTGCCCGACGTTTACCAGGGCGCACCGACGGCGATCACGCTGCTGATCGGCGCCGCGCCTGAACTGGCCGCCTTCGCCATCATCATCCGCCTGCTGGTCGAAGGCATGCTGCCGCTGGCCATCGACTGGCAGCAGATGCTCGCGGTGCTGGCCGTCGCCTCGCTGCTGGTAGGGAACCTGGCCGCCATCGCACAGACCAACCTCAAGCGCATGCTGGCCTACTCGACCATCTCGCAGATGGGCTTCATGCTGCTGGGCCTGGTGGCTGGCGTGGTCAACGGCAGCACCTACAACGCGCAGTTCGCGTACAGCGCCTCGATGTTCTACGTCGTGACCTATGTGCTGACCACGCTGGCGAGCTTCGGCATCATCCTGTTGCTGGCGCGTGAAGGCTTCGAGAGCGAAGAGATCACCGACCTGGCCGGCCTCAACCAGCGCAGCCCGCTGTATGCCGGCGTGATGGCCATCGCCATGTTCTCGCTGGCCGGCCTGCCGCCGCTGGTCGGCTTCTACGCCAAGCTGGCCGTGTTGCAGGCCCTCATCGCGTCGGGGCAGGCCGTCTACATCGGCCTGGCCGTGTTCGCGGTGATCATGTCGCTGATCGGTGCCTTCTACTACCTGCGCATCGTGAAGGTCATGTACTTCGACGCACCGGTCACGGCGACCACCGTGTCGGCACCGCGCGACGTGCGTGCAGTGCTCACGGTCAATGGCGCGTTGATCCTGATCCTCGGCATCGTGCCCGGCGGCCTGATGACGTTGTGCGCCCAGGCCATCGTGGCCACGCTGGCGAACTGACGGCGGCGTGTCGCAAAGCGCCTCGGTCTGGTTGGTCCTGCTGCTGGCCCTGGTGGCGGCGAACCTGCCGTTCGTGAACGAGCGGCTGCTGGCCTGCATCCCGGTCGGCACCGGCGGCAAGAAGTCGCTCGCGCTGCGCTTGGCCGAACTGGTGCTGCTCTATGTCATCGTCGGCGGCATCGGATTGCTGTTCGAGCGCCGGGTCGGGCAGATCGCGCCGCAGGGCTGGGAGTTCTACGCCATCACCGGCGCGCTCTTCATCGTGCTGGCCTTTCCCGGCTTCACCTGGCGCTATCTGCTTAAACACAGGAATTGACCCCATGGACGACGCGCATCTGAAGGAAGAGGGCATCGCGAGCGAGTCGCTCTTCGAGGGCAATTTTCTCCACGCCAAGCGCGACACCGTGCGCCTGCCCGACGGCCAGACGGCGACGCGCGAGTACGTGATCCACCCGGGTGCCGTGGTGGTGGTGCCGCTGCTCGACGACGGCCGCCTCGTGCTCGAGCGGCAGTACCGCTACCCGGTGGGGCAGGTGATGACCGAGTTTCCGGCCGGCAAGCTCGACGCGGGGGAATTGCCGCTGGTCTGCGGCCAGCGCGAACTGCTGGAAGAAACCGGCTACACCGCCCGCGAGTGGGCCTATGCGGGCCTGATGCATCTGGCGGTCGGTTACTCCACGGAGATCATCCACATCTTCTTCGCCCGCGGGCTGACGCTCGGCGATCGCCAGCTCGACCACGGGGAGTTCGTCGATGTGTTCACGGCCACGCCGCAGGAGCTTTTCGACGGCTGCCGCGACGGCCGCGTGACCGACGCCAAGACGCACAGTTGCATGCTCTGGCTGCAGAACGTCCTGTCGGGCGTGTGGACGCTCGACTGGCAGACCCTGCCCGCCGCGAACGGCGACTGATAATCGCCGGCATGAAGGTTCTCGACCTCCAATGCCAGCACGGCCATGCCTTCGAGGGCTGGTTCGCCTCCAACGATGCCTTCGACGAACAGCGCGCGACCGGCCTGGTCGCCTGCCCGATCTGCGCCGACACGTCCGTCATCAAGCTGCTGTCGGCGCCGCGCCTCAATCTGAGCGGCGCGAAGGCGCCTGAAGGCCCTTCGGCACCGGCATCGACATCGGCCAATGCCGTGGCCGTACCGGATTCACCCGAAGCGCGGTGGATGCGCGCCGTGCGCGAGGTGATGGCCAAGACCGAAGACGTCGGCGAACGCTTTGCCGACGAGGCGCGTCGCATGCACTACGGCGAGACGGCCGAACGCGGCATCCGCGGGCAGGCCACGCGCGCGCAGACCGAAGCGCTGCTCGACGAGGGCATCCCGGTGCTGCCGTTGCCGCTGCCCGTGGCGCTCAAGGAAACGCTGCAGTAGCGCCAGCGTTTGGAGGCCGCGTTCGGACTCAGGCCGTGAACTGCAGCGCTGCCAGCCGCGCATAGACACCGCCTTGCGCCACCAGCATGGCGTGCGTGCCCTGTTCGACGATGGCGCCGTGGTCCAGCACGACGATGCGGTCCGCTTTCTGAACGGTCGCCAGCCGGTGCGCGATCACCAGGGTGGTACGGCCGGCCATGGCCGATTCCAAGGCCGCCTGCACCATGCGCTCGCTCTCGGCGTCCAGCGCGCTGGTGGCCTCGTCGAGCAGCAGCAGCGGCGGGTTCTTGAGCATCGCCCGCGCGATCGCGATGCGCTGGCGCTGCCCGCCCGACAAACGCACGCCACGCTCGCCCAGGAAGGTGTCGTAGCCCTCGGGCAGGGCCTTCAGGAAGTCGTCCGCGTAGGCGGCGCGCGCGGCGGCGTACACCTCGTCGGCGCTCGCGTCCGGACGGCCGTAGCGGATGTTCTCGAAGGCGCTGGTCGAGAAGATGACCGCGTCCTGCGGCACCAGCCCGATGCGGTGGCGCAGGTCCTCGAGCGCCAGCATCTCAAGTGGCACGCCGTCGAGCGCGATGCGGCCGGTGCCGGGGTCGTAGTAGCGCAGCAGCAACTGGAAGACCGTGCTCTTGCCGGCGCCGCTCGCACCGACCAGCGCCACGGTCTCGCCCGGTGCGACCTGCAGGCTGAAGTCGCGCAGCGCGGGCGTGAGCGGCCGCGAAGGGTAGTGGAAGGTCACCGCGTCGAAGCCGACGCTGCTGCCGGCCGGCGGCACCGGGGCGGCGACCGGTTGCGCCGGCGACGCGATGGCCGAGCGGGCGTGCAGCAGTTCCATCAGCCGCTCGGTGGCGCCGGCGGCGCGCAGCAGGTCGCCATAGACCTCGCCCAGCACGGCGGCGGCGCCCGCCAGGATGATCACGTACACCACCGTCTCGCCCAGGTGGCCTGCGGTGATCGTGCCCTGCAGCACCGCTTGCGTGCCCTGGTACAGGCCCCACAGCAAGGCGGCCGAGGTCGCGATGATGATGAAGGCGACCAGCACCGAGCGCGCCTTGGCGCGGCGCACCGCGGTGCGGAAGGCGTTGTCGGTCGAGGCATCGAAGCGGGCCGCCTCGCGCGCCTCCGCGGTGTAGCTCTGCACCACGGGGATGGCGTTCAGCACCTCGGCCGCGATGGCGCTCGAATCGGCCACGCGGTCCTGGCTGGCGCGCGACAGCTTGCGCACGCGGCGGCCGAACCACATGCTCGGCAGCACGACGAGCACCAGCACGCCCAGCACCTGGCCCATCACATAGGGATTGGTCCACACCAGCATCCCCAGCGCCCCGATGCCCATCACCGCATTGCGCAGGCCCATGCTGAGCGACGAGCCCACCACCGTCTGCACCAGCGTCGTGTCGGCGGTCAGGCGCGACAGCACCTCGCCGGTCTGCGTCGTCTCGAAGAACTGCGGGCTCTGGCGCAGCACATGGGCGTAGACCGCGTTGCGCAGGTTGGCCGTGATGCGTTCACCGAGCCAGCTGACCGTGTAGAAGCGCGCCGCCGAGAACAGCCCGAGCGCCACGGCCACGCCGAAGAGGGCGAAGAAGTGCTCGCGCAGCGCCATCGTCTGCGCGCCTCGGTCGGTGGTGACCAACCCGCCGTCGATCAGGCGGCGCAAGGCCAGCGGGAACACCAGCGTGGCGCCGGCGGCCGCCACCAGAAAAACGGCCGCGAGTGCGATCTGCCAGCGGTAGGGCCAGAGAAAAGGGAGTAGGCCCGACAGGGATTTCGGGGAGCCTTTTGCAGGCGTGCGGGAGACGGAGACGGCCATGGGCACCGATTCTACTTACCGGTTGCCCTCGCAAAGGTCGCCTTGACAGTAATTGCCTAAGCAAATAATATCGCGCCCCGATGAACGATCCCCATTCCCCTGAGAAGTCCGCGTCCGACGCGGCGCCCTTGGCGGTGCCGGCCTTCTATTCGGCCGCCACCTACCGTTCCGAGGAAAGCGTCGGCTACCTGATGCGGCGCATCATGACGGCGGTGGGGCAGGCCGTGGATGGCCAGATTTCCGAGCCGGGCGGCCCGACGTATCCGCAATGGATCCCGCTGCACAAGCTGCAGATGGGCACGGCCACCACGGTCGCAGAGCTGGCCCGTGAATGCCTGCTGGACGCTGGCGCGATGACCCGGCTGCTCGACCGGCTCGAGGCCAAGGGCCTGTGCCGCCGAGTGCGCTCGCTGGAGGACCGCCGCGTCGTCAACATCGAACTCACCGACGAGGGCCGGGCGGCCGCACAGCAGGTGCCGGAGGTCCTGAGCCGGGTGCAGAACGAACACCTCGCGGGCTTCAGCGAAGCCGAATGGGAGCAGCTCAAGAGCTACTTGCGTCGCATCCTCGACAACGCACAGGCCCTGGCGGCCCGTGGAGAAAAGAAATGACCCGTCCCCCTTTCATGTTCCGTCGCGGTGCTGCGCTTTCGGTCGCCGCGGCCGTTCTGGTCGTGCTCGCCGGCTGCGCCGACATGTCCGGCATCGCATCCCAAGCCAAGCTGCGCGATGCCGACTCGCTCGGCCTGAAGGGGGCGCCATTCAGCACGGGCACCAGCGAGGTCGACGCCTGCTGGTGGCTCGGCTTCGGCGATGCCCAGCTCGATGCGTTGGTCGACGAGGCGCTGGCGGGAAGTCCCAACATCGCGGTGGCACGCGCGCGGCTGTCGCGCGCGCAGGCCGCCATCGCCACGGCCGAATCGGCCGACCGGCCGCAACTCAACGGTTCGCTCGACGCCACCCGCCAGAAGTTCAGCAGCAACTACATCTACCCGGCACCGCTCGCCGGCTCGATCCAGGAGGTGGGAACGCTGCAGCTCAACGGCAGCTGGGAGATCGACTTCTTTGGCAAGAACCGCGCGGCGCTCGACAGCGCCCTGGGTTCCTCCACCGCGGCGGCCGCCGAGGTCGATGCCGCGCGCATTCTCCTGGCCAGCAATGTCGCGCGCGGCTACATCCAGTGGGCCCGCCTGAACGACCAGTTGACGGTTGCCAGACGCACCCTGGCGCAGCGCGACGAGACGCTGCAGCTGGTGCGCGACCGGGTGTCCGCCGGCCTGGACACGCGCCTCGAACTGCGCCAGAGCGAAGGCGGCCTGCCTGAGGCGCGCCAGCAGATCGAGGCGCTCGACGAGCAGATCGCGATCGCGCGACACGCGCTCGATGCATTGGTGGCACGCCCCGACGCCACGAAGGCGCTGACCGCGCCCAGCCTGGCGTCGCTGCACGCCGTGGCGCTGCAGCCCACCATCCCGGCCGACCTGATCGGACGGCGCGCCGACATTGCCGCAGCGCGCTGGCGCGTCGAGGCCGCCACCGGCGACGTGGCGGGTGCGAAGACGCTGTTCTATCCCAACGTCAATCTCACGGCCTTCGTCGGTGTGCAGAGCCTGGGCTTGGACAACCTGCTGAAGTCGGACAGCGCGCAATGGGGTGTCGGCCCGGCCATCCGCCTGCCGATCTTCGAAGGCGGGCGGCTGCGTGCCAACCTGCGCGGCAAGGCCGCCGACCTCGATGCCGCCATCGAAAGCTACAACGCCAGCGTGCTCGACGCGGTGCGCGACGCGGCCGACCAGGTGAGCAGCGCGCAATCGGTGGCACGCCAGCAGGTGCAGCAACGGGAGGCGCAGACCGCCGCCGAAGGCGCCTACGACATCGCCGTGCAGCGCTACCGTGCCGGCCTCGGCAACTACCTCAACGTGCTGACCGCCGAATCGACTGTGCTGGCGCAACGCCGCCAGGCGGTCGACCTCGCGGCGCGCGCGCTCGAAACCCAGGTCGGCCTGGCGCGCGCGCTGGGTGGCGGATGGCAGCCGCCCGTGGCTGTCGCTGCCTCCGGCAAGACCGCCACCGCCCGCTGAACACATCCGGTGCGTGCGCATCGCGCGACACCCAACGCCCGAACTCGAAGGACACTGACATGGACAACAACACAGTCGCCACCTCTGCAGCATCTGCCCCGGCCGCGAAGGCCGGCAACCCGAAGCGCCGCCGCGCGCTCACCGCGCTGGCCGCGGTCGTAGTCGTCGCCGGCGCAGGGTGGGGCCTGTACGAATACCTGGTGGCCAGCCACTACGAAGACACCGACAACGCCTACGTGCAGGGCAACGTGATCCAGATCACGCCGCAGGTCACCGGCACCGTGCTGTCGATCATGGCCGACGACACCGACTTCGTGAAAGCCGGCCAGCCGCTGGTGCAGCTCGACCCGGCCGACGCCCGGCTCGCGCTCGCGCAGTCCGAAGCCGCGCTGGGCCAGGCCGTGCGGCAGGTGCGCACGCTCTACGCCAACAACGGCTCGCTGGCCGCGCAGGTCACGCTCAAGCAGGCCGACATCGCGAAGGCGCAGAGCGACATCGCCCGCGCGCAGGACGACCTGAAGCGCCGCCAGGCGCTCACCGGCAACGGCGCGGTGTCGAAGGAAGAACTCAACCATTCCGAGACGGCGTTGTCCAACGCGAAGAGTGCCCTGGCCGCCGCGCAGGCCGGCGTCGCGTCGGCCCGCGAGCAGCTCGCCAGCAACCAGTCGCTGACCGAGGGCACCAGCGTCGAGCAGCACCCGAACGTGCTGGCCGCCGCTGCCAAGGTGCGCGAGTCGTGGCTCGCGGTGCAGCGCGTCGCGCTGCCGGCGCCGGTCGACGGCTACGTCGCCAAGCGCACGGTGCAGCTCGGCCAGCGCGTGGCGGCTGGGACGCCGATGATGTCCATCGTGCCGCTCAACCAGCTGTGGGTCGACGCCAATTTCAAGGAAGTGCAGCTGCGCAACATTCGCATCGGCCAGCCCGTGAAGCTCACGGCCGACCTCTACGGCAAGAAGGTCGAATACGACGGCAAGGTGGCAGGCCTGGGCGTGGGCACCGGTGCGGCCTTCGCGCTGCTGCCGGCGCAGAACGCCACCGGCAACTGGATCAAGGTGGTGCAGCGCGTGCCGGTGCGCATCGCGCTCGACGCCGAGCAGCTCAAGGCCAGCCCGTTGCGCGTCGGCCTGTCGATGGACGCCGAGGTCGATGTGACCGACAAGGGCGGCAAGGCGCTGGCCGATGCACCGCGCAGCACCGCCTTCGCGCAGACACAGGTGTATGCCGATGTCGATCGAGCCGCCGAGGCCGATGCCGACGTCGCCCGCATCATCGCGGCCAACCTCGGTCGCCCCATGAAGCCGCAGAGCGGTCGCGGCTGATCGGCACGTCGCCATGGCCACCAACGCTGCACCACCCGCCGCGCATCCGCCCCTGGAGGGCTCCGCGCGGATCCTCGGGACGATCGCGCTGTCTGCCGCGACCTTCATGAACGTGCTCGACACGTCGATCGCGAACGTCTCGCTGCCCGCCATCTCGGGTGACCTCGGCGTCAGCCCGACCCAGGGCACCTGGGTCATCACCAGCTTCGCCGTGGCGAACGCGATCGCCGTGCCGCTCACCGGCTGGCTCACCCAGCGCTTCGGGCAGGTGCGCCTCTTCCTGCTCAGCATCCTGCTGTTCGTGATCAGCTCCTGGATGTGCGGCCTGGCGCCGAACATGACCACGCTGATCCTGTTTCGCGCCGTGCAGGGCTTCGTCGCCGGACCGATGATCCCGCTGTCGCAGACGCTGCTGCTGGCAAGCTACCCACGCGCGCTGGCCGGGACGGCGATGGCGATGTGGGCCATGACGACGCTGGTCGCGCCCGTCATGGGGCCGCTCTTGGGCGGCTGGATCACCGACAACGTCTCCTGGCCGTGGATCTTCTACATCAACATCCCGGTGGGCATCCTCGCGGCGGGCATCACGTGGATGATCTACCGCAAGCGCGACACGCCGATCAAGCGCCTGCCGATCGACGGCGTCGGCCTGGCGTTGCTGGTGCTCTGGGTCGGTGCCATGCAGCTGATGCTCGACAAGGGCAAGGAGCTCGACTGGTTCCATTCGCCGGCGATCGTGACGATGGCCGTGGTGGCGGTGGTGGGCTTTGTCTTCTTCATCATCTGGGAGCTCACCGACGAGCACCCGGTGGTCGACCTGTCGCTCTTCAAACGGCGCAATTTCTGGTCGGGCGCGGTGGCGACCGCGGTGGCCTACGGGCTCTTCTTCGGCAACCTCGTGCTGATGCCGCTGTGGCTGCAGCAGTACATGGGCTACACCGCGACGCAGGCCGGCATGGTGCTGGCGCCGGTCGGCGCGTTCGCGATCGTGCTGTCGCCGCTGGTGGGCATGACGGTGGCCAAGGTCGACCCGCGTCGCTACGCGACCTTCTCCTTCCTCGTGTTCGCGCTGGTGCTGTGGATGCGGTCCAACTTCAACACGCAGGCCGACATCGGCACCATCATGATCCCGACGATCATCCAGGGCATCGCGATGGCGTTTTTCTTCATCCCGCTGGTGACGCTGACGCTGTCGGGCCTCACGCCCGATCGCATTCCGGCCGCCTCGGGGCTGTCGAACTTCCTGCGCATCACGGCGGGCGCGATCGGAACGTCCGTCGTCACGACCGTGTGGGACAACCGCGCGACCGTGCACCACGCGCAGCTCGCGGAGTCGATCAACCCCGGCAACGCAACGGCGATGGCGACGATGAACAGCTTGAGCAGCAGCGGCTTGAGCGCCGACCAGGTGCTCGCGCAGATCAACCGCCTGGTCGACCAGCAGGCGTTCATGCTGGCGTCGAACGACGTGTTCTACGCGTCGGCCGTGCTGTTCGTCTTCCTGATCCCGCTGGTCTGGCTGGCGCGGCCGCAGATGGGCGGCAGCGGCGGCGATGCGGCCGCCGGCGCGCATTGATCGACTCTGACGCTGCGCTGACACTTCGCTGACGGGCGCGCCCTCAACGCGCGCAGGTTGCAGTGCAGCATAGGCATTTGCCCCAGTAGGCACGGGGGAGGGGGTCGCCAACAATGCGGACGCGCTCAAGGTGGGCGCGAACAGACGCACCGCATGACCGACCTTTCTTCCCAGCCTTCGGGCTCCCGCGCGAGATGAGCGACATCATTCTCGAGACGCGCCAGCTCACCAAGGAATTCAAGGGCTTCACCGCGGTCAGCAAGGTCGACCTCAACGTGGTGCGTGGGTCGATCCACGCGCTCATCGGCCCCAACGGTGCGGGCAAGACGACCTGCTTCAACCTGCTGACGAAATTCCTGGAGCCCACCTCCGGCGCCATCCTGTTCAACGGGCAGGACATCACCGGCGAGCGGCCGGCACAGATCGCACGGCGCGGCATCATCCGCTCGTTCCAGATCTCGGCGGTGTTCCCGCATCTCACGCTGCTGGAGAACGTGCGCCTCGGCCTGCAGCGTGCGCTCGGCACCTCGTACCACTTCTGGAAGAGCGAACGGTCGCTCAAGCCGCTCGACATCCGCGCCCGTGCGCTGCTGGCCGAGGTCGGGCTCGAAGACCTCGCCGACGAACTCACGGTGAACCTGCCCTATGGCCGCAAGCGCGCGCTCGAGATCGCGACCACGCTCGCGATGGAGCCCGAGCTGATGCTGCTCGACGAACCCACGCAGGGCATGGGCCATGAAGACGTGCACCGCGTGGCCGAGCTCATCAAGCGCGTCTCGGTGGGCCGCACCATCCTCATGGTCGAGCACAACATGAGCGTGGTGTCGACCATCGCCGACACCATCACGGTGCTGCAGCGCGGCGCCGTGCTGGCCGAAGGGCCGTACGCCGAAGTCTCCAGGAACCCGCTGGTGATGGAGGCCTACATGGGCACCACCGACGGCCAACTGCAAGGGGCACACTGATGAGCGCAGCGCCGGGCCGCCCCAAGCAAGCTCGCGGCCCCCTCGGGGGGCAGCGAGGACACGAAGTGCCGAGCGTGGGGGCCCTATGACACCCGCACTCCAGATCAAGGACCTGCACGCCTGGTACGGCGAATCGCACGTGCTGCACGGCGTCGACATGGTGGTGCAGCCCGGCGAAGTCGTCACGCTGCTGGGTCGCAATGGCGCCGGCCGCACGACCACCATGCGCGCCATCATGGGCCTCGTGGGCGCGCGCAAGGGCAGCATCCAGGTCAATGGCGTCGAGACCATCGGCATGGCGACGCACCGCATCGCCCACCTGGGCCTCGGCTACTGCCCGGAAGAGCGCGGCATCTTCGCGAGCCTGTCGGCCGAAGAGAACCTGTTGCTGCCACCGGTACTCAAGGGCATGGGCCCGGGCATGTCGATCGACGAGATCTACGCCATGTTCCCCAACCTGGCGGAGCGCCGCCACAGCCAGGGCACGCGCCTGTCCGGCGGCGAGCAGCAGATGCTGGCGGTCGCACGCATCCTGCGCACCGGGGCCAAGCTGCTGCTGCTCGACGAGATCTCCGAGGGCCTCGCCCCCGTCATCGTGCAGGCGCTGGCGCGAATGATCCACATGCTGCGTGGCAGGGGCTACACCGTGGTCATGGTCGAGCAGAACTTCCGCTTCGCCGCGCCGCTGGCCGACCGCTTCTACGTGATGGAGCACGGGCGCATCGTCGAGACCTTCGGCGCATCGCAGCTCGAAGCCAAGATGCCGGTGCTCAACGAACTGCTCGGCGTCTGATTTCTTTCCACGACAACAGAGACAAAACAATGAACAAGCAATTGAGCGCCATCGGTTTGGCAACTGCAGCGATGCTCCTGGGCGTGACGGGTGTGCATGCCCAGGAGAAGGTCAAGATCGGCTTCGTCACCGACCTGTCCAGCCTTTACGCCGACCTGGAAGGCAAGGGCGGCATCACCGCCATCCAGATGGCGATCGACGACTTCGGCGGCAAGGTCCTCGGACAGCCCATCGAGCTGCTCACGGCCGATCACCAGAACAAGGCCGACGTGGCGGCCTCGAAGGCGCGTGAGTGGATCGACACCGCCGGTGTGACGATGGTCTTCGGCGGGACCAACTCCGGCACGGCGCTGGCCACCGCCAAGGTGGCGCAAGAGAAAAAGCGCGTGTACTTCAACAACGGCGCGGGCACCTCGGCGCTCACCAACGAGCAGTGCAGCCCCTACACGGTGCACTACGCCTACGACACCGTGGCACTGGCCAAGGGAACGGGCAGCGCGGTGGTCGACAAGGGCGGCAAGAGCTGGTTCTTCCTGACCGCCGACTACGCCTTCGGGCATGCGCTGGAGGCCGACACCTCGACGGTGGTCAAGGCCAAGGGCGGCACCGTGGTCGGCACCGTGCGTCATCCGCTCAATGCTTCGGACTTCTCGTCCTTCCTGCTGCAGGCGCAGAACTCCAAGGCCCAGATCCTGGGGCTGGCCAACGCTGGCGGCGACTTCATCAACGCCGTGAAGGCGTCCAAGGAGTTCGGCATCAACAAGACGATGAAGACGGCCGGCCTGCTGGTGTTCCTGAGCGACATCCACAGCCTGGGCCTGAAGAACACCGAAGGCCTGTTGCACACCACCAGCTGGTACTGGGACCTGAACGACGACACCCGCAAGTTCGCCGCCCGCTTCTTCGAGAAGACCAAGCGCATGCCGACCGACGTGCAGGCCGCCGACTACTCGGCCACAACGACCTACCTGAAGGCCGTGGCCGCGGCCAAGACCACCGATTCGGACAAGGTGATGGCGCAGCTCAAGAGCATGAAGATCGACGACTTCTACGGCAAGGGCCAGATCCGCGCCGACGGCAGCTTCATCCACGAGATGTACCTGGTCGAAGCCAAGTCGCCCGCCGAATCGAAGAAGCCCTGGGATTACCTGAAGGTGATCGCCAAGCTGCCCGGCGAACAGGTCTTCACGACCAAGGCCGAGACCAAGTGCGCACTGTGGAAATGACCCGCCCGCCACGGCGCCACCACCCCCGCATCGACCGCACCCCCTTCATCCAGGAGACACCATGAAACGCACCCTCATCGCTACCGTCTGCACGCTCGCCGTCGGCCTCCTCGGCGCCGCTGCGGCCCAGGCCCAGGCCACCGACAAGGTCAAGATCGGCTTCATCACCGACATGTCGAGCCTGTATGCCGACGTGGAAGGCAAGAACGGCGCGCTGGCCATCCAGATGGCCATCGACGACTTCGGTGGCAAGGTCAACGGCATGCCGATCGAGCTGCTCACGGCCGACCACCAGAACAAGGCCGACATCGCAGCGTCGAAGGCGCGCGAGTGGATCGACACGCAGGGCCTCACGATGCTCTTCGGTGGCACCAGCTCCGGCACCGGCCTGGCCATGGCCAAGGTGGCGCAGGAAAAGAAGCGGGTCTTCATGGTCAACGGTGCCGGCAGCTCGGCGCTGACCAACGAGCAGTGCACCCCGTACACCGTGCATTACGCCTACGACACCGTGGCGCTCGCCAAGGGCACCGGCAGCGCCGTGATCGCGCGCGGCGACAAGAACTGGTTCTTCCTGACAGCCGACTACGCCTTCGGCCATGCGCTCGAAGCCGATGCGAGCAAGGTCGTGAAGGAGAAGGGCGGCACCGTGGTGGGCGCGGTCCGGACGCCGCTCAACACCTCGGACTTCTCGTCCTTCCTGCTGCAGGCCCAGAACTCGAAGGCGCAGGTGCTCGCCCTGGCCAACGCGGGCGGCGACACCATCAACTCGATCAAGTCGGCGCGCGAGTTCGGCATCACCAAGTCGATGAAGATGGTCGGCCTGCTGGTGTTCGTCACCGACATCCACAGCCTGGGCCTGAAGAACACCGAAGGCCTGCTGCTCACCACCAGCTGGGACTGGAACCTCGACGACAAGACCCGCGCCTTCGGCAAGAAGTTCTTCGAGAAGACCAAGCGCATGCCGACGGACATCCAGGCGGCCGACTACTCGGCCACGATGACCTACCTGAAGGCCTTGCAGGCCACCAAGACGACCGATGCCGACAAGGTGATGGAGTACATCAAGAAGACGCCGATCGACGACTTCTACGCCAAGGGCTACGTGCGTCAGGACGGCCGCTTCGTGCACGACATGTACCTGATGGAAGTCAAGTCGCCCGCCGAATCGAAGCAGCCGTGGGATTACTACAAGGTCGTTCAGAAGCTCAAGGGCGAGGACGTGTTCACGACCAAGGCCGAGTCGCGCTGCTCGCTCTGGAAGTAATTGTTCGACCCTTCCGCGCGGCCGGGCGCGGAACGCCGTGAATCAGAAACTCGATCGTTGTTGTTGAAGCGTCTTCCATGAATATCTCCCTGCCGGCCTTGTTGAGCCAGCTCCTTCTGGGGCTGGTCAACGGCTCGTTCTACGCGATCCTGAGCCTGGGGCTGGCCGTGATCTTCGGCCTGCTCAACGTGATCAACTTCGCCCACGGGGCGCTGTTCATGCTGGGGGCGGTGCTCAGCTGGATGGCGATGGAGTACTTCGGCATCAACTACTGGGTGATGCTGGCGGCCGCGCCGGTCATCGTGGGCCTGTTCGGCGTGCTGATCGAGCGGCTGCTGCTGCGATGGATCTACAAGCTCGACCACCTCTATGGCCTGCTGCTCACGCTGGGCCTCACGCTGCTGATCGAGGGCGTCTTCCGCTCGATCTATGGCGTGTCCGGTCTGTCCTACGACGCGCCCGACGCACTGTCGAGCGCGACCGACCTGGGCTTCATGGTGCTGCCCAACTACCGCGCCTGGGTGGTGGTCGCTTCCTTGGTCGTGTGCTTTGCCACCTGGTACGTGATCGAGAAGACGCGCCTGGGCGCCTACCTGCGCGCGGGCACCGAGAACCCGCGGCTGGTCGAGGCCTTCGGCGTCAACGTGCCGCTCATGATCACGCTGACCTATGCTTTCGGTTGCGCGCTGGCCGCTTTCGCCGGTGTGCTGGCGGCGCCGGTGATCCAGGTGTCGCCGCTGATGGGGCAGAACCTCATCATCGTGGTCTTCGCGGTGGTCGTGATCGGCGGCATGGGCTCGATCATGGGCGCCATCCTTACCGGGCTCGGCCTGGGCGTGGTCGAAGGGCTCACCAAGGTGTTCTATCCGGAGGCCTCCTCCACCGTCGTGTTCGTGATCATGGTGATCGTGTTGCTGATTCGTCCGGCCGGTCTGTTCGGCAAAGAGAAATAAGAAGCGCGGTATGAAGAAGCTGTCCACTGTCATCTACCTGCTGCTGCTCGTTGCATTGCTGGTCGCGCCTTTTGCCGGGGCGTACCCGGTGTTCGTCATGAAGCTCATGTGCTTCGCGCTGTTCGCCTCGGCCTTCAACCTGCTGCTGGGCTACACCGGCCTGCTGTCCTTCGGCCATGCGGCGTTCCTCGGCGGCTCGGCCTACGTGGCCGGCCACGCGATCAAGGTCTGGGGCCTGACGCCTGAGCTGGGCCTGCTGGCCGGCACGCTGGCGGGCGCGCTCATGGGCTGGCTCTTCGGCGTGCTCGCCATTCGCCGGCAGGGCATCTATTTCGCGATGATCACGCTGGCGCTGGCGCAGATGATGTTCTTCGTCGCGCTGCAGGCCAAGTTCACCGGCGGCGAGGACGGCCTGCAGGGCGTGCCCCGCGGCAAGCTGTTCGGCGTGATCGACCTGTCGAACGACCTCACCATGTACTACGTGGCGCTGGCCGTCGTCGTCGCGGCCTTCCTCTTGATCGTGCGCACCATCCATTCGCCCTTCGGGCAGGTGCTCAAGGGCATCAAGGAGAACGAGCCGCGTGCGCTGTCGCTGGGCTACGACGTGGCCCGCTTCAAGCTGCTGGCCTTCGTGATCTCGGCCGCGCTGTCGGGCCTGGCGGGTTCGCTCAAGACGCTGGTGCTGGGCTTCGCCACGCTGTCCGACGTGCACTGGACGGCGTCGGGCCAGGTCATCCTGATGACGCTGGTGGGCGGGCTGGGCACGCTGTCGGGCCCGATCGTCGGTTCGGCGGTCGTGGTGCTGCTGGAGAACAAGATCGGCGAACTGGGCAACTTCCTGGCGCGTGTCACCACCGTCGACTGGTTCAACACGCTGGGCGAGTCGGTGACCATGGTCACGGGCCTGATCTTCGTGGTCTGCGTGCTGGCCTTCCGCAAGGGCATCATGGGCGAGATCATCGCCTTCATCGAGCGGCGGCGCGGCAGGCGCGCCTGAGCGGGTTCGATCGCGCCGGCGCGTCGTGCCTCAGGTCGCGCGATGCAGGGCGCGCACCAGGTCCGACTGCGTGATGATGCCGACCAGCCGTCGCTCCGCATCGATGATCGGAATGTGGTGGTGTCCGCCTTCCGAGAAAAGTGGCACCAGCTCCGACACCATCCGTCCTTCGCTCGCCACGCGCACCTCGCGCGTCATGATCTGGCCGACCGCGTCGGGCTTGTCGTCGTGCGACACGCCGCTGCGCCGCACCAGGCTGCGCAACCGTTCACCGATGCCGTCGTGCCGGCCGACGTCGGCATGCCGCATGAAGTCCGCGACGGTGACGATGCCGACGATCCGCTGGGCGCGATCCACCACGGGCAGGGCCTTGACCTTGCGTTCCCGCATCATCGACCACGCCTCCTGCAGCGAGGTGCCGAACTGCACCGAGAGCGGGTCCGGCGACATGATGTCGCGGCAGCGCAGGGCACCGAAGCGCCGCGCGTAGGCCGCTGCCTCTGCGTGCTGAAGCAAGGCTTCGAGGTCGTCGCGGCTCACGTCGAGCACCTGGTTGTAGTGGGCGAGCGCGGCGTCCAGGTCGGCCGCACTGAAGCGTGACCCGTGGGGGACGGGCGTTGCCGACGGCAGCCTCTGAGCATGCGGGTAGCGCCGGCCGGTGAGGCTGTTGTAGGCCACGCCGGCCGCGACGAGCAGCAGCGAGTTGACCAGCATGGGCGACAGGGCGAATTGGAAGCCCGTGGCACCGAGAGCGGTCAGCAGCGCCGTCGCACCGCCGGGCGGATGCAGGCAGCGCAACGCGAACATCAGCGCGATGGCTGCCGCCACGGCGACCGCGCCGGCCCAGGCCGGGTCGCCGATGAACATCGCGCAGGCGGCGCCCACGAGGGCCGACAAGGTGTTGCCGCCGACCACGGCCCAGGGCTGCGCGAGCGGGCTGGCCGGCACCGCGAACACCAGCACCGCGCTGGCGCCCAGGGGCGCGACGAGCCAGGGCTGGGGCGCTCCCGTGCCGATCCACCAGCGGCTGATCAGCGCCGTGACGAGGATGCCGAGGCCTGCGCCGGCCACGGCGCGCCAGCGCTCCTTCGAATCGGCGAACACGCGCTCCGGTCGCAGTCCGCCGAGGAACTGGCGCAGACGGGCCGTGGCGCGTTGCAGCGGTGGTGTCATGGGATGTTGTCTCTTCGGTTCAAGCGCAGGGTGCATGCGTCGCCGCGAGCTGCGCGGGCCGATCGGTCGCGGCGCGTGAGGATGCCACAGCCCGCGCGTCTCCCAGATTCCTCCGCAGTCGCTGCCGATCATCGCGCCATGCATTTTTCCAACTTTCGCCTGCTGGGCGCGGCCACTGCGGTGGCCGGCGCACTGGCACCACCGGCCGCCTGGGCCATCGATCCTTTCGCCGTGCGCGACATCCGCGTGGAGGGGCTCCAACGCGTCGAGCCCGGCACCGTCTTCGCCACCGTGCCGCTGCATGTCGGCGACACCTACACCGACGAACGCGGCTCGGCATCGATCCGCGCGCTGTTCGAACTCGGGGTCTTCAAGGACGTTCGCATCGACGTGCGCGACGGCACATTGATCGTCGTGGTGGAAGAGCGCCCCACGGTGGCCGCCGTCGACTTCGTCGGCGCCAAGGAATTCGACACGAAGGCGCTGCTCAAGGCCCTGGCCGAGGTCGGCCTGGCCGAAGGCCGCGCCTACGACAAGGCGCTGACCGACCGTGCCGAGCAGGAAATCAAGCGCCAGTACGTGAGCCGCAGCCTCTACAACGCCACGGTGGTGACCACCGTCACGCCGATCGACCGCAACCGGGTGAACCTGAATTTCAATGTGACGGAGGGCGAGCCCGCACGCATCCGCGAGATCCACATCGTGGGCCAGCAGGCCTTCTCGGAGGACACGCTGCTGAGCCTGTTCGACCAGGACAGCGGCGGCTGGATGAGCTGGTACACCAAGTCGAACCAGTACTCGCGCACCAAGCTCAACGCCGACCTGGAGACGCTGCGCTCGTACTACCTCACGCGCGGCTACATGGAGTTCCGCATCGACTCCACGCAAGTGGTCGTCTCGCCCGACCGCAAAGACCTCAGCGTGACGGTGAACGTCACGGAGGGCGAGCGCTTCGTGATCGCCGGTGTGCGGCTCGATGGCGACTACCTGGCGCGCGAGCAGGAGTTCCAGACGCTGGTGGACGTCCGCGTCGGCGAGCCCTACAACGGCGAGCAGGTCAGCGCCACGACGAAGGCCTTCACCGACTACTACGCGAGCTTCGGCTACGCCTTCGCGAAGGTCGCGGTGCAGCCGGAGATCGATCGCGAGCGCCGTCGCGTCACGCTGGTGCTCAAGGGCGAGCCGCAGCGCCGCGTGTACGTGCGGCGGGTGAACATCGGCGGCAACAGCCGAACCCGCGACGAGGTGATCCGGCGCGAGTTCCGCCAGTACGAGGCGAGCTGGTACGACGGCGACAGGATCAAGCTGTCGCGTGACCGGGTGGACCGCCTGGGCTATTTCACCGACATCGACATCCAGACGCAGGAGATCGCCGATTCGCCGGACCAGGTCGACCTGGTCGTCGACGTCAAGGAGAAGCCCACCGGCAGCCTGCAGCTGGGCGCCGGCTTCTCCACCTCGGACAGCGTCACGGTGAGCTTCGGCATCACGCAGGAGAACGTCTTCGGTTCGGGCAACTACCTCGGGCTGTCGGTGAGCCTCGGGTCGTACAGCAAGGCGATCTCGCTGTCGGCCACCGATCCGTACTTCACGCGCGACGGCATCTCGCGCACGGTCTCGGCCTTCTACTCGACGTCGCGGCCCTACTACGACGTGGACGGCAACTACGAGCTGGTGCACGAAGGCGCGTCGATCAAGTTCGGCGTGCCCTTCAACGAGATCGATCGCGTCTTCTTCGGCATCGGCCTGGAGAAGTACCACTTCGACCCGGGGTCCAACGGCACCACCACGACGGTCGATGGCACGACCTACGACACCGGCGTGCCGCAGTCCTATGGCGACTACTTCGGCTGCAGCCGCGACGCCAGCAGCGGCGTGGTCACGAACTGCACGAAGGCGGGCGTCTGGGGCATTCCGCTGACCGTCGGCTGGTCGCGCGACGATCGCGACAGCGCGCTGGTGCCGACCAAGGGCCGCTTGCAGTCGGCCAACCTGGAGGTCGGCATCGGCGGCGACATGCGTTACCTCAAGAGCGACTACCAGTACCAGCAGTACTTCGCGCTCAACAAGCAGTACACGTTGGCGGTCAACGGCCAGCTCGGCTACGCCAAGGCGCTGGCCGGCCAGACCTACCCGGTGTTCAAGAACTTCTACGCCGGCGGCCTGGGCTCGGTGCGCGGTTTCGAGAGCAACTCGCTCGGGCCGCGCGACAGCGTGACCGACGGCGCGCTAGGCGGCACCCGCAGGGCGATCTTCAATGCCGAGCTGAGCACGCCCTTTCCGGGCGCTGGCAACGATCGCACGCTGCGGCTCTACAGCTTCTTCGACATGGGCAACGTGTTCGCCGAGCGCAGCGCCGGCCTGACCGATGCGCAGTGGAAGGCGCAGCAGGCCCTGCGGGCGTCGGTGGGCCTGGGCATCAGCTGGATCTCGCCGCTCGGGCCGTTGCGGGTGGCCTATGCCATCCCCGTGAAGTACCAGAAGGCGGACGATGCGAACGGCATCGCGAAGGACCGCACCCAGAGCTTCCAGTTCCAGATCGGCACCGCGTTCTGAGCCGTCGGCTCAGGGCAGGCGGTCGAGGAGGTTGCCGATCTGCTGCGCCAGCGCGACCAGGGCGTGCCAGAGCGCTTGCAGCGTGCGCAGGAATTCCATGGGTGATTCTCGAGGCGGCTGCCCGCTTCCGGGCCAGCCAGCGCTAGATTGGGGGGAGGCTGCCGGCATGGTGGCGTGCTGCCAGGATGAGTGCATTGAGCGTGTCGTCCTGAAAGCCCAGCCACCAGCCTTGCGAGGCGAAATGCGAAGCGTCGGCAGTGGGCGGCGATGCCGGGCCGCTTGCCGTTGCGATACCGGGCTGTTTCGTCGCGGGCGACATCACGAGATTGGCTTGGGCACCGATGGCCGCCGACAGGTCCAGCAGCGCCAGGAAGGGAAGGGGAATCCGCATGCGCGCCTCGCGGGCTCAGGGCTGGCGTCCGGGCCGGAACATCGGCTGGCCATCGTCGTCGCGCTCGCGACCGCGCTCCAGTGCCTCGCCGGGTGGGCGGTACGCCTGAGGCGGCGGTGGGGGCAGAAATGGCGGCGGGGGCGGCAGTATCACGCAGCCGCTCAGCGCCAGGGCGGCCGTCACGGCCAGCATGCCATCGCGTCTTTTCATCAGTCGACTCCTTGTTGAGAAGCCTCGACTGTGCGCAGCGAATGCGGAGGAATATGGGAACGCGAGGTGGCCGCCGTGGCGGCCGGATCAGTCGTCCGGCGTCTCCAGCGAGAAGCCGATGCCGTAGACCGAACGGATCCAGTCGTGGGAGGGCGAGAGCGTGGCGAGCTTGCGCCGCAGGTTCTTGACGTGGCTGTCGACGGCGCGCTCGGTCACGTCGTCGACCGGCTCGTAGGCCAGCTCGAGCAGCTGCCCGCGCGAGAAGATGCGGCCCGGGTGGCGCGCCAGCGCCTGCAGCAGGCGGAACTCGCGCCGTGTCAGGTTGAGCGGCTCGCCATGCAGGCTGGCGCTCCACTGTTCCTCGTCGAGCGCGAGGGCGCACGGTGGCGTGTTCGACACCGCGGCCTGGGCCGTGCGGCGCAGCACGGCGCGCACCCGCGCCACCACCTCGCGCGGCGAGAAGGGCTTGCAGATGTAGTCGTCCGCACCCAGCTCCAGGCCGATCAGCCGGTCGACTTCCTCGGTGCGCGCGGTGAGCATGATCACCGGCGCGTCCGAGCGCGCGCGGGCACCGCGCAGCACGGCCAGGCCGTCGAGCCGCGGCAGCATCACGTCGAGCAGCGTCAGGTCCGGCGGGTCGGCCTGGATGCGCGCCAGCGCGAGCTGGCCATCGGCGATGTGTTCGGTCTCGTAGCCCTGGTGCCGCAGGTAGTCCTGCAGCACCGAGGCGATGTCGGGTTCGTCTTCGACGATGAGGATGCGGGTCATGGTGCGGGGCTCAGAGGAAGGGTGACGATGACGCGCAGGCCGCCCATCGGCGACGGCGACGCGTCGATGCTGCCGCCATGCGCTTCGACGATGGTGCGGCAGATGGACAGGCCCAGGCCGGAGCCGCCGGTCTCGCGGCTGCGCGATGCCTCGCCGCGGAACAGGCGGTCGAACAGGCGCGGGACCTCGTGCACCAGCGGGCCGGGCGCGCTGTCGTCGAAACGCAGGTGCAGCAGGCCGTCGCTGGTGCCGCCTTCGACACTGGCGCTCAGCCGCACGCTGCCACCGGCGTCGGTGTAGTTGAGCGCGTTTTCCAGCAGGTTCATGAAGACCTGGTGCAGGCGCGGCGCATCGCCACGCATGGCCAGACCGTTGTCGACGCTGCCCAGTCGGCGCGTGTCGACCGCGATGTAGCGTTGTGCGAAGCGTTCGCGCATCGTCTCGACGGCCTCGGTCAGCAGCATGAAGGGGAACACCGTCGCGAACGCGGCGGTGCCGTGCGTGGTCACGTCGTCCGGCTCGCGCATGCTGCTGCGCAGGTCGTCGACCAGCTGGCCGAGCCGCATCACCTGCCGGTGCAGGCGCAGCGCGGTCTTGTCGTCGAAGCGGCGCACGCCGTCCTGCAGGGCTTCGATCTCGGCGCGCATCGCGGCCAGCGGCGTGCGCAGCTCGTGCGCGACATCGGCCAGCCAGGCGCGGCGCGAGGTCTCGATGGTGTCGAGCCGTTCGGCCATGGAGTTGAAGGTCTGGCCGAGCAAGGCGATCTCGTCGGTGCCATCCACCCTCACGCGGGTGTGGAGACGGCCATGGGCGATTTCCTGCGCGGCACGGCTCAGTCCGTCGATCGGCGCGAGCCAGCGGCGCGCCACCAGCCACGACAGCAGCAGCGCCAGCATCAGGCCGACCAGGCCGGTCCAGGCGATGAAGCCCGATTGGCGCGCCAGGAACGCACGATCGACCCGGCCTCGAAACACTTCAGGCGGCGCCAGCACGAGGTAGCCGATGACGCGGTTGCGTTGCATGAGCGGCAGGCGCGCTGCATCGGCCGGGTTGACACGGGCTCCGGCCACGTAGCCGCCCTCGGCGTCGGTCACGCCGAGGTGCTCGAAGATCGTGTCGGGTCCGCCGTTCCCGCCTTCGTCGAGCGGTGGCGGTGGGAAGGCGCGCCCTTCCAGCGGCAGCAAGCCGTCGCCGGGCCCGCCGGGTGGCGGGCCCGGCCGGCCGTACCACGGCGGCAGGCGGCGCCCGCCCAGCTGGGCGCCGGCGATGTCGCGCTCGCCCCACTGCAGGCGCGGCCAGACCAGGCCATCGCGCCGCAGCGACTCCCAGTTGCCGTCGGCGGCGTACTTCTTCTGCAGCCCCTCGGCCAGCCAGGTCATCCGGCGGATCTGGATCTCTGCCGCATAGGGCCCGAGTCCGCGCTGCAGGCCGACGATCGAGAAGGCGGTGAAGATCAGCAGCAGCAGCACGAGCAGCGTCGCGAGCGCGAGGAAGATCTTTCGGGACAGCGTCAGGCGAGGAAAAAGAGGGCGGCGCACAGGAATCCGTTCGAGGGGGCGCGGTGCGCTGCGGGTGGCGCATCGACAGGGCCGAGGTAGCGGCGCGATCTTGCGGGGCAATTGCGGAGAGATTGGGGAGAACCCGTGCCGGGGACCGCGACCGCCCGCGATTCTCGGGAGCGCACGAACACGCCGGGTGTCGCCCGTGTAAAGGCCGCGTGAAGCCGGTGCGGAGGCGCTGCTAGAGCCGCAGGCGCGCCGCGTAGCCCGTCATTTCCAGGTAGCCGCGCCCGACGCGCCGGGCCTGGTCGTCGAGCAGTTCGCTCAGCCCCTCCCAGTAGACCGCACCGGTCGAGCCGCGGCTGTCGAGTTCCTGGTCGTCGAGCAAGGCCCGCACCGTGAAGCGCCCGGCGGGCGTGTCGATGCGCCACTGCACCGGGTAGGCGGCGCGCGTTCGCGGGCTGGCCCAGCGGCGCCCGGCGTCGAAGTGCACCGTGTCGGCGCCGAAGCTGCGCGCCGCGCCGCCGCGCGGCCGCCACGAGCCGCCGCCCCACAGCGCGCTGCCGTCGGCGCGCCGCAGGTGGAAGGCGGTGAGCGCGCTGCCGTCGTCGAGGTTCATGCCGATCCAGTCCCAGCCGACGGCCTCGGGGTGCATCAGCGCCTCGCTCCATTCGTGGTCGAGCCAGGCGGTGCCCTCGACGTCGAAGCCCTGGCCCTGCACGGTGAGGCGACCGCGCGCGGCGAGCTGCGGCTCACTGTAGTAGTAGCTGGCCTGTTCGGGCTGCGGCCCCTTGCGCGACAGGCCGGCGCTGCCCTGCAGCAGCACCGGCTGGGTCGGCGTGAAGTCGAGGGACAGCGCGAAGTCGCCGGCCGGCAGCCGGGCCTGGTAGCGGCCGTCGGGGCGGCGTTGCAAGGTCCAGTCGCGCAGGCGTAGGTCGGTGTCGGTCTCGCCGGCCTGCGCGATGCCGAAGCCCGCGCGGGCGATGCGCTGGTCGTGCAGCAGGCGGCGGCCCTGGAGGTCGGTGACGGCGGCATGCGCGAAGACCAACTGCTTGGCCGCGAAGGCCGAGCGCATGCCCTGCGTGTCGCCCACACGCGAGCGGAAGAAGGTCAGCTGGAAGCCGAATTCGCGCGTACCCGATTGCGCGTGGCCGGTGATGTACCACCACTCGGTGCGCAGATCGGGGTGGCTGCCGAAGTCGCGCGGGAACTGCAGTGCACGCGGTGGCAGCGCCCAGGCGGCGGGCGCCGACAGCATCGCCAGCAGCAGGGTGCGGCGATGCATGGCGTTCATGCGAGCGCGCGGCCCTGCGCCAGGTAGCGTGCCATCTCGTCCTCCGGCACCATGCCGCCGCCGGTGGCCCACACGAGGTGGGTGGCGCGGCCCATTCGCTCTTGGGACAGATCCATCCGTTCGCGGTAGCCCTGCGTCTCGGTCAGCACCTGCACCATGCCGGGCAGGCCGGCCACGGCGGAGGGCTCGAGCCGCACCCCTTCGAGCGCGTCCATCTGCGCGATGCGCCGGTACAGCGTGTCGTCGCCCACGGTGATGTAGCCGTCGATGAGGCGCTGCATCGCGCGCCCGACGAAGCCCGACGGCCGGCCCACGGCCAGGCCGTCGGCCGCGGTGACGCCGTCGATGCCGAAGTCCTGCACCGCCACGTCTTCGTGCAGGCCGGTGCGCACGCCCAGCAGCATGCAGGGCGCGTGCGTGGGCTCGGCGAAGACGCAATGCACCGCGTCGCCGAAGATCAGCTTCAGCCCGAAGGCCACGCCGCCCGGCCCGCCGCCCACGCCGCAGGGCAGGTAGACGAAGAGCGGGTGCTCGGCGTCGACCGCGATGCCCTCGGCGGCGAGTTGTTTCTGCAGCCGCTCGGCCGCGACCGCGTAGCCGAGGAAGAGATCGGTCGAGTTCTCGTCGTCGACGAAATGGCATTGCGGGTCGGCCTCGGCCTGGCGGCGGCCTTCGGTCACGGCGGCGCTGTAGTCGGACGCGTACTCGACGACGTGCACGCCGTTCGCGCGCAGTCGCGCCTTCTTCCAGGCACGCGCGTCGGCCGACATGTGGACCGTGACGTGGAAGCCGAGCTTGGCGCCCATCAGGCCGATCGACAGTCCGAGGTTGCCGGTCGAGCCGACGGCGATGCGGTGCCGGCCGAAGAAGGCGCGGAAGGCGTCGCTGTCGAGGCGCGCGTAGTCGTCGTCTTCGTGCAGCAGGCCGGCGGCCAGGGCCAGGCGCTCCGCATGCGCCAGCACTTCGTAGATGCCGCCGCGCGCCTTGATCGAGCCGGAGATGGGCAGGTGGCTGTCCTTCTTGAGCCACAGCGCGCCCTGCGGCGCGATGCCGGCGTCGCGGCACAGCGCGGCCTGCATCGCGGGCAGTGCGGCGATGCCGGATTCGATCAGCCCGCCGGCGGCCTGTGTTTCGGGGAACACGCGCGCGATCCACGGCGCGAAGCGCTGCAGCCGCGCGCTGGCCGCGGCCACGTCGGACGCATCGAGGCCGACATCGGCCAGGGCTTGCGCCGTGGGCGCGATGCCGGGGTTGAACCAGCTCAGTTCCTTCAGCGCGACCAGCTCGTCGATGAGCGGGATGGCGTGGCGCCATTCGGCGGCACTGCGGCCGCCCAGCGTGTTGTCAGCTTTCATTTCAATGATCCAATTCGTTTGGCGCCACGCGCTTCGCATGAAACCGGCACGGTCCAGGCCAGGGCACCCGCGGAACTGGCTCTGCCAGGCCGCCGGGTGCGCCCCCCTCGGGGGGAGGCGCCGAAGGCGCATCGGGGGGGACCAATTGTTACCAATCTTCCTTGACCGCCAGCACGGCGTCGCGCCCGGCGGCCGCGCGGCCCGCCAGCCAGGCCGTGAGCGTACCGGCTGCAACCACCGCGGCGCACAGCGCCACCAGCCGCAGCCAGGGCACCAGCAGGTCCATCGTCCAGTGGAAGCTCTGCGGGTTCACCACGTGCACGAGCACGACCGACACCGCCAATCCCAGCGCCAGCCCGGCGACCGCGCCGATGGCCGTCCACGCCGCGCCTTCGCCGGCGACCACGGCCAGTACCTGGCGGCGCGTGAAGCCCAGGTGCGCCATCAGGCCGAATTCCTTGCGCCGTGCCAGCACCTGGGCGCTGAAGCTCGCGGCGATGCCGAACAACCCGATGGCGATCGCCACCGCCTGCAGCCAGTAGGTGACCGCGAAGCTGCGGTCGAAGATGCGCAGCGAGGTCGCGCGGATCTGCGCCACCGACGACAGCTCGACCGCATCGCCCAGCCCCGGCTCGTCGGCCGCGAGCTTTCGCACCGCCGCCTGCACCGCGCCCCCGGCCGCGCCCGGCGCGAGCCACAGCGACACGTCGCTTGCGCTGCGGTCGCCGGTCAGGCGCTCGAAGTCGCGCGCATCCATCGTGATCGTGCCGAACTGCCGCACATAGTCGCGCCATACGCCGGCCACGAAGAATGTCGACGACGTGCCGAGTGCCTGCGCGAGCGGTGCGAAGGTGGTGCCCGGCCGGGCGCCGTACAGGTCGACCATCGCCTCGCTCACGTAGATGCCGATCTGCCCTGCGGGCACCGGCAGCGCCTCGCCGACCAGCGGCAGCGAGCGGGCGGCGCCGCCTTCCTCGAAGTTGCGGCCGATGAGCGAGACGGCCGGTCGCGCCGGGTCGAGCAGCAGCGGGCGCAGCCGCAGCGTGCCGGTGCGCGCCACGCCCGGCAGCTGCGCGAGCCGCTGTACGAAGGCCGGTGTGAAGGCCGCGTCGTCGCTGCTCGCGCTGCCGGCCACGCGCAGGTACAGGTCGGCCGGCAGCACCACGTCGAGCCAGCGCGTGACCGAGTCGCGGAAGCTCGCGACCATCACCGTCAGCGCCACCGCCAAGCTCAGGCTCGCGACCACGCCGCTCACCGCGACCGCCGCGGTGCCGCGCATGCGCCGTGCGCGCTCGATGGCCAGCATCGGCAGCACGCGCTGTGCGAAGGCCGGCGCGATGCGGTCATACAGCAGCGCGATGAGCCAGGGCAGGGCGGTGATGCCGCCCACCAGCAGGAAGCCGACCGACACGTACGCCGCCACCGGGATGTCGGCGATGGGCGGCAGCCTGGCGAGCACGACGCCGATCGCCAGCAGCGCCAGCGGGACGATCCGCCCGCCGCGCTGCGGCGTCGTGGCGCCCAGGCCCTTGAGCGTCTGCGCTTCCGGCAGCGACTGCGCCGCGCGCGCCGGCCACCAGCCGCCGACGCCGGCTGCCGCGATGCCCAGTGCACCGTAGAGCAGGGCGGCACCGCTGCTCCAGCGCAGCGTGGGCGCGACGCCCGCGAAGTAGCCGCCGCCGAGATCGCCGCCCAGCACCTTCAGCGCGAACGCGGCCAGTGCCGCACCGAGCGCGATGCCGGCGATGCTGCCGACCGCCCCGAGCATCAGCGACTCGGCCAGCACCAAGCCGAGGCGCCCGCGCGGCGTGAGGCCCAGCACGCCGAGCAGCGCGAACTGCTGCGCCCGCTTGGCCACGCTGAGCGCCAGCACCGAGAAGACCAGGAAGGCACCGGTGAAGAGCGCGACCAGCGCCAGCACCGTGAGGTTGACGCGGTAGGCGCGCGAGAGGTTGTTCACGCGCTCGGCCGCATCGCCGGGCTCGGCGATGCGCACGTTCGACGGCCAGTCGGGCGCGCCTGCGAGCGCCCGTGCGAAGGCGGCGCGGTCGGTGCCGTCCGCCAGCCGCAGGTCGATGCGCGTGAGCTGGCCGATGCGGCCGAACAGTTCCTGCGCGGCGCCGATGTCCATCACCGCCAGCGCCGTGCCGCCGGCCGCGACGCTGCCGGCGACCTGCACATCGCGGCGCTGTGCGCCGATCTGCAGCATGACGCGTGGCGCTGTGTCGCCCAGCGCCGTGCGCGCGGCGGCATTGAGGAAGACCTGGTCTGGCGCGAAGAGCGAGAAGCGCGCCGCGCCCTCAGACGGAACCGCCATCAACGCTGGCGCGAGCGTCGGCAGCACCAGTGCATCGACACCGACGATGCGCAGCGGCAGTCGCCGTTCGCCCACCAAGGCAGTCGCAGACACCTCGACCACGGGGCTGGCCAGCGCCACCTGCGGATGCCTCGCCACGCGCTCGAACAGCGCCTCGTCGAAGCTGCCCTGCGCGGCGCGCAGTTCCAGGTCGGGTTGGCCGTTGACCGAGCGCACGGCACTGGAGAACTCGTCGAGCGCCGAGGCATTGATGAGGTGCACCGAGAAGGCCAGCGCCACACCCAGCATCACGGCGACGACGGCGGCTGCGTTGCGCCAGGGGTGGTGCCGCAGTTCCTGCCAGGAGAAGGTGAGAAGCAGCGCACGCATCGTTCGATTGTGGCCGGCCGCGTTGAACGCCATGCCGCGATTGTTTCGTTCCCGGGAACACCGTGGTTCCTTTTGGCCCGTGTTGCACGCGGGTGTGCGGCGGAGAATTCATCCCAACAGAGCAGCAGGCGCAACCGGGTTGAAGACGCTGATCTGGGTGAGCTAGGCACCGAGCGTGGTGGCCGCCCCCATCAAGAGGACGGCGCCCCCCGATACCGGTTCGAAATTCATCCAAACTTTTGAAGGAATCATCATGAAGACCACGCAACTCAAGACCTCGCAATTTCTCGGCGCTGTCTTTCTTTCCATCCTCGGCGTCTCCACCGGTGCCCAGGCGGAAACCTACCAAGGCGTGCAGACCGTGAACTCGGCGGTAAGCCGCGCCGACGTCGCTTCGCAGGCCCGTGCGGCGGCCCGTGCCGGCGATCAGTTCGGCGAAGCGTCGTACAGCGGCACTGCCCCCGTGATGAACTCGGGCCTGAGCCGTGACGCCGTGCGGGCCCAGGCCAGCCAGGCCGCTCGCCAAGGTGATATCTACAGCGACGCGGCGCTCTATGGGTTCCCGGCACCGACCATCGGTCAGGCCGACCGCGCCGCGGTTCGTGCACAGGCCCGCGAGGCCGCACGCAACACGACGGCCGTGCCGCTCTGACCGCGCCGCCAGCGTCGCTGGTTTCCAACGAGGCCGCCGTCGAGAGACGGCGGCCTTTTTCTTTCTGGCGCGGGTGGCGCCGTCGGTGCATCCGCTAAGCTTTCGGCATGATTTCTCTGCCCACCTACGACGATGTGGCCGCCGCTTCCGAACGGCTGGCGGGCCACGCCCACCGCACCCCCGTGCTGCGTTCATCCACCGCCGACGCGCGCTGGGGTGCACAGTTCTTCTTCAAGTGCGAGAACTTCCAGCGCATGGGCGCGTTCAAGTTCCGCGGCGCCTTCAATGCGTTGTCGCGTTTCGACGCGGCGCAGCGTAAGGCAGGCGCCCTCGCGTTTTCCTCGGGCAACCATGCGCAGGCTGTCGCGCTGTCGGCCCGGCTGCTCGGCATGCCGGCCGTGATCGTCATGCCGCTGGATGCGCCGGCCGCCAAGGTGACGGCCACGCGTGGCTACGGTGCCGAGGTGGTGACCTACGACCGCTTCACCGAAGACCGCGAGGCGATCGCCAGGCGTCTGGCGGTCGAACGCGGCATGACGCTGATCCCGCCCTACGACCATCCGGACGTGATCGCCGGGCAAGGCACCGCGGCCAAGGAGCTGATCGAGGAGGTCGGCCCGCTCGATGCGCTCTACGTGTGCCTGGGCGGCGGTGGCCTGACCAGCGGCTCGGCGCTCGCGGCCCATGCGCTGTCGCCCGGCTGCAAGGTCTACGGCGTGGAACCCGAGGCGGGCAACGACGGCCAGCAGTCGCTGCGCGCCGGTCACATCGTGCACATCGACACGCCCAAGACCATCGCCGACGGCGCGCAGACGCAGTACCTGGGCGAGTACACCTTCGGCATCATCCGCCGTGACGTCGCCGACATCCGGACGGTGAGCGACGCGCAGCTGGTCGACGGCATGCGCTTCTTCGCCGAACGCATGAAGATGGTGGTCGAGCCGACCGGCTGCCTGGCCTTCGCCGGCGCGGTGGCCGATGCGCCGTCGCTGCAAGGCGCGAAGGTCGGCGTGATCGTGAGCGGGGGCAACGTCGACCTGGCGCGCTACGCCGCGCTGCTGAACGGCGACTGACGGCCGTTCAGGCGGCGATGCCGTCGGCGCGCAGGTGCAGTACCCGGTCGGCGCGGGCCGCGGCGGCCTCCGAATGCGTGACCAGCACCAGCGAGGCGCCGTGCTCGCGCGTCTGCGCGAGCAGCACGTCCATGACCTTGGTGGCGGTGGTCGGGTCGAGGTTGCCGGTCGGCTCGTCGGCCAGCAGCAGGGCAGGACGGTGCACCAGCGCGCGGGCGATCGCCACGCGCTGCAGCTGTCCGCCGCTGAGTTGCTGCGGCAACCGCGCGCCGAAGCCGGCCAGGCCGACCACCTCGAGCATCCGGGCCACGCGCGCGTCGTCGCGTTGCTTCTGCAGCATCAGCGGCAGCGCGACGTTCTGCGCCACGTCCAGGTGCGGCAGCACGTGGAAGGCCTGGAACACGAAGCCGACGTGGCTGCGGCGCCAGAGCGCGCAGGCCTCGGCGTCGAGTGCACCGATGTCGGTGCCGTCGTGCACGATGCGGCCGTCGTCCCAGTGGTCGAGGCCGGCCATGCAGTTGAGCAGGGTCGACTTGCCGACGCCCGATTCACCGACGATGGCGACGAACTCGCCGGGCGCCACGTCGAGCGAGACGTTCGCGAAGACGGTCGCGTCGCCGTAGCGCTTGGCCAGGCTGTCGACGTGCAGGGTCATCGGAGTTCCAGGATGCGGTCGACCACCTGCGCGGTGGCGTCAGATGCTTCGGCAGCGATCACGTGGCGCTGCGGCATGCTGCGCAGCCAGGTGATCTGGCGCTTGGCAAGCTGGCGCGTGGCGGCGATGCCGCGCTCGCGCAGCTCGGCCAGGGGAAAGTCGCCATCGAGCGCTTCCCAGGCCTGGCGGTAGCCCACGCAGCGCATCGACGGCAGGTCGGGGTCGAGGTCGCCGCGCGCGCGCAGCGCCTGCACCTCGGCGATGAAGCCGCCGGCCAGCATGGCGTCGAAGCGCTCGGCGATGCGGCCGTGCAGCCAGGGGCGATCGGTGGGTTCGAGCGAGACCAGCAGCGAGCAGATGGGTCGACCGGGTGCGGGCTCGGCCTTGCCGGCCGCATGGAAGTGCGACAGCGGCTGGCCGCTGGTGTGCCAGACCTCCAGCGCACGCTGGATGCGCTGGCTGTCGTTGGGCGCCAGTCGCGCGGCCGTGACGGGGTCAACCTCGGCCAGGCGCGCATGCATCGCGGGCCAGCCGTGGGCTGCGGCGTCGGCTTCCAGCATGGCGCGCACGGCCGGGTCGGCCGCGGGCATGGCGTCGATGCCGTCGGCCAGCGCCTTGACGTACAGCATCGTGCCGCCGACCAGCAGCGGCAGCCGGCCGCGTGCGCTGATGTCGCCGATGAGGCGCGTCGCGTCGGCGACGAAGGCCGCAGCGCTGTAGGTCTCGCGCGGGTCGCGGATGTCGATCAGGTGGTGCGGCACCGCGGCGCGCTCGGCCGGCGTGGGCTTGGCGGTGCCGATGTCCATGCCGCGGTAGACCAGCGCCGAATCGACGCTGACGATCTCGACCGGCCGGCGCGCCGCCACGGCCAGTGCGGCGGCGGTCTTGCCCGACGCGGTCGGGCCGGCGATGGCGGCATAGCGCAAGGCGCGTTCACCCATGCTTTTGCACCACCGTCCACGCCAGCAGCGCCACGCAGACGCTCCAGAAACCCATGCCGTAGGTCAGCGGCAGCACCGTGCCGTCGAGGTGCGTGCCCAGCCAGCCGCCGACGCCGAAGACGGCCAGCATCATGACGAAGCCGTTGAGCGCCGATGCCGCGCCCGCCGCCTGCGGGAACGGGCCGACCGCGCCGCTCTGGCCGCAGGGCTGGTGCACGCCATGGCCCAGCATCATGAGCGTGAGCGGGCCGACGATCGCCGCCGTCGAATGGATGCCGGCGAAGGCCAGGCCGGCCATCAGCAGTCCGCCCGACAGCGTGAGCACCGCGCCGCGCGCCACGCTGCGGCGCACGCCATGGCGCGCCAGCCAGTAGCGGCAGACGAAGGTGCCGCCGATGTACGACAGCGAATTCCACAGCATCACGAGCCCGTACTGCGTCTTCGTCAGGCCCAGCACCTGGATGAAGACGAAGGACGAGGCGGCCAGAAAGGTGAAGAGCAGGGCGTACGACGCGGTCGTGAGCGCGCAGAAGGCCAGGAAGGTCGGGTGGCGCAGCACCGTCGCCCAGGTGCGCACCAGCGTGGCAGGCTGCAGCGCCTGCAGGTCGCGGCGGGCCAGCGATTCGTCGAAGCGCCAGGCCACCAGCCCGAGCGCCACGGCGCCGAACAGCGCGGGCACAAGCAGTGCGACGCGCCAGCCGGCCAGGTCGGACACCAGCCCGCCGACCGGTGCGCAGAGGCACGCGATCACGCCCAGGCCCGTGAGTGCACGGGACATCACGCGCGCGCCGTCGGCCGGTTGATACAGGTCCCGCACGATGGCGCGGGCCGCCATCACCGACGCGCCCATGGCCGCGCCCTGCAGCGTGCGCCAGACGATCAGCAGCGCCATCGACGGCGCCAGCGCCGCGCCCACCGCCGCGAGCACATAGGCCGCCAGGCCCCACAACAGCACCGGTCGCCGGCCGAAGCGGTCGGACAGCGGGCCGAGCACCAGTTGCGACAACCCGAAGGCCAGCAGCAGCGCCGTGAGCGTGAGCTGGGCCTGCGCCACGGGCGCGCCGAAGCCGGTGGTCAGCGCCGGCAGCGCGGGCAGGTAGAGGTCGGTGGTGACGGGCTGGATGCCCAGCAGCAGCGCCAGTGTCAGGACGACCAAGGCGGGCGGCATGCCGAGGGCAGGCCGCGCGGGAGACGAGACGGCCGGTGCAGGCGAAGAGGGCGGCATGCGCCCGAGGGTAACAAATGACACGCGCCCCGGGCGGGGCGGGCCTGCCCGCTCAGATGGCGTGCGGGGCGTCGCCGGCGACGTCGGTGCCCGGCGGCTTCATGCGGAACAGCTGCGACAGCGCGGCCCGGTATTGCGCCGCGCCGACCGAGTTGGTGTTGTGGTGCGAGCCGCCCTCGACCAGCACGAACATCTTGGGCACCTTGGCGGCTTCGTAGAGCTTGCGGCCCAGCGTCGGGTTGATCAGGCTGTCGGCCGTGCCGTGCACCACCAGCAGCGGCGCGCCGATGTCCTTGACCTTGCTGATGGCCTCGAAGCGCTGGGTGATGAGCGCGCTGAAGGGCAGCCAGCCCCACTTGAAGCTGCCCACCACGTCGGCGATCGAGGTGAAGGTGCTCTCGACGATGGTGCCGCTCTCGTCGTTGACGCTGGCGGCCAGGTCGATGCCGATGGCGCCGCCCAGCGAGTGGCCGAAGATGTAACGGTGTTGTTGCGGGTGGCGGGCGGCCAGCCAGGTCCAGGCGGCGCGGGCGTCTTCGCGGGCGGTCGCTTCGGACGGCAGGCCGGCCGAGCTCTTGCCGAAGCCGCGGTAGTCGATGGCCAGCACCGAGAAGCCGAGGTCATGCATGCGCCGCATGCGGGGGGCCGAGCCGGCGACGTTGTAGCGGGCGCCGTGCAGGTACAGCAGCACGGGGGTGTCGGCCCTTTCGGGCGCTCCGCCGAGCCAGAGCCCATGCAGGCGGGCCGGCTCACCGGTGACGTTGGACTTGAAATCGATCCAGACGTGGTCCATGCCCTCGGTCATGGCTTCCGAATTGCCCCAGCTGCGGTCGCTGGGCTGGAAGATCCACTCGCGCTGGCGCTCGTCGAGCGTCGAGCAGCCGCCGGCCAGCAGGGCGAGGGCCGCAGTGGCCGTGGCGAACAGGGACCAGTGTTTCATGCGTGGGCAGACAGACAGGCGATGACGTCGGAAAGTTCCGACAGGGAGCCCATGCAACGTGCGTGCCCGCTCGTCCGATGACGATCGGAAACCCCGATATGACTTTTGTTACCGGCCGCGCAGGAAAAGCCCGTCGAGCTCCCGCACCGAGAGCTGGCGCCAGGTCGGGCGGCCGTGGTTGCACTGGTCGGAGCGCTCGGTGGCTTCCATCTGCCGCAGCAACGCGTTCATTTCGTCCACGGTCAGCTTGCGGTTGGCGCGTACCGCGCCATGGCAGGCCATGGTGCCGAGCAGCTCGTTCTGGGCGCGCTGGACCACGGTGCTGGCGTCGTGCTGCGCCAGTTCAGCCAGCACGCTGCGCGCCAGCTCGACCGGGTCGCCGTCGGCCAGCGTCCCTGGCACGGCGCGCACCGCCAGAGTGCGTGGCGAGAAGGGCGTGATTTCCAGCCCCAGCGTCGCAAGCACCCCGGCGCAGGCTTCGGCCGTGGCGACTTCCTGGGGGGTTGCGGCAAAAGTTGCGGGAATCAGCAAGGGCTGGCTGCTGATCGCGGCGCCATCGAGCTGGGTCTTGAGCCGTTCGTAGACGATCCGCTCATGCGCGGCGTGCATGTCGACGATGACCAGGCCCTGGGCGTTTTCGGCCAGGATGTAGATGCCCTGGAGCTGCGCCAGGGCACGGCCGAGCGGCCAGACCGGGGCGGTATCCGCATCGGGCGCTGGCGCCGCCGGGGTGCCGGCCGCGGGCGTTCCGGGGACGAGGTCGGCCCAGGTCCGTGTTGTGGCCGGTGCCGACGGCGCCGCTGCGGGTGCGCCCGGCCACATCGCGGCCGCATCGCCGGTGCCGCGTTCGGCGGCGAAATGCATGCGCGGCTGGGTCCAGGCCGGTGCCGCACGCGTCGCAGCGGGCGCTGTCGGGAACAGTGAGACGGCCGCCGGCGTTTCGGACTCGCCGGCGCGCGGCGCCGCCAGCGCCTTCTCGACCGCCTGGCGCACCGCCTGGTGCACCTCGCGGCCATCGCGGAAGCGCACCTCGATCTTGGTCGGGTGCACGTTGACGTCGACCCGTGCCGGGTCGATCGTCAGGTAGAGCGCATACACCGGCTGGCGTTGGCCGTGCAGCACGTCCTCGTAGGCACTGCGTACGGCGTGGTTGAGCACCTTGTCGCGCACGAAGCGGCCGTTGACGTAGAAGAACTGCTGGTCGCCGCGCGAGCGGGCCGCGTCGGGAATGCCGGCGCGGCCTTCGACGCGCACGGCGCCCAGCAGATGCTCGACCGCGACGCTGCGCGCGACGAAGTCGTCGCTCAGCGCATCGGCCAGGCGCGGGTCGCGCGCGGCGGTGGCGCGCCACTGCTCGACCAGCTTGCCTTCGTGCCACACGGCGAAGCCGACGTCGGGCCGCGCCAGCGCATGCCGGCGCACGGCTTCGACGCAGTGCGCGAGTTCTGTGGCGTCGGTTTTCAGGAATTTGCGCCGGGCCGGCGTGGCGTAGAACAGCTCCCGCACCTCGACCGTGCTGCCCACCGAACGCGCCACGGGGCGCAGCTCGCCGGTGCGGCCGTCGAGCGCATAGGCCGCGTCGGCATCGCGGGCGCGCGAATGCAGCGTGAGTTCGGCGATCGAATTGACGGCTGCCAGCGCCTCGCCACGGAAGCCCATGGTCCCCACGGTCTCGAGGTCGCCCAGGCTGGCGATCTTGCTGGTGGCATGGCGGCGCAGCGCCACCGCGAGTTCGTTCTGGGGAATGCCGTGCCCGTCGTCTTCCACCGAGATCAGGCGCACGCCGCCGGCCGACAGCCGCACCGTCACCTGCGTGGCGCCGGCGTCGAGCGCGTTGTCGACCAGCTCGCGCACCACGGAGGCCGGTCGCTCGACCACTTCGCCAGCCGCGATCTGGCTGATCAGCTCATCGGGCAGCTCGCGGATGGGGCGGCGGGCACTGGCGTCGGCGCCAGACGGAATGGGCAAGGAAGAGGGAAGGGCACTCACCGGGGCATTCTAGAAGTCGGCATCGGGATAATGCGCGGCATGGACATCGTGCACTTTCTTCTGGATTTCATTCTTCACATCGACAAACACCTGGAGGCCTTCGTGATCGCCTACGGGCCCTGGGTGTATGCGCTGCTCTTCGCCATCGTGTTCGTGGAGACGGGGGTGGTGGTCATGCCCTTCCTGCCGGGCGACTCGCTGCTCTTCATCGTCGGGGCCTTGTGCGGCATCGGCCTGATGAGCTTCCCCATTGCCTGCGTGGTGCTGATCGCTGCCGCCATCCTGGGTGACCAGTGCAACTACAGCATCGGCCGGTATTTCGGGCCGAAGGTGTTTCAGTGGGAAGACTCGCGCTTCTTCAACAAGAAGGCCTTCAACCAGGCGCACGGCTTCTACGAGCGCTATGGCGGCGTGACCATCATCCTCGCGCGCTTCATGCCCTTCATCCGCACCTTCGCGCCTTTCGTGGCCGGCGTGGCCGAGATGAACCGCGCCAGGTTCACGATGTTCAATGTCGTCGGTGCGTTGATCTGGGTGCTGGGCATCGGCACCGCAGGCTACTTCTTCGGCAACCTGCCGCTGGTGCGCGAGCACCTCGAGAAGATCATCTGGGGGCTGATTCTCGTGCCCGGACTCATCGCCATCTTCGGCGCCTGGCGCGCCGGCCGGGCCGAGAAGGCGCGTGCTGCAGCGCAGCCCCAACCCTGATCAATCCCAAACGAAAAAAGGCGCACCGAGGTGCGCCTTTCTTTTTCCGGAAGAGGGTTCAATACCGGGGACCATTGTTCGGGTAGTACGAACGCTGTTGGTTGCGCTGGTCGGCATTGCGGCCGACTTCGTTGCCCACCAGGCCACCGATGGCCGCGCCGCCAACGGTCGCCGCCGTGCTGCCGCCAATGGCATTGCCCAACAGAGCACCGCCTACGGCGCCACCGGCCACACCCAGTTGCTGGTTGGGACCGGTGCCGGCACAACCGACCAGGGCCATGAGGGAAGCGGCCGCTGCCGTGCTAATCAAGAGACGAATCTTCATGGTGTCCACCTTTCGATGATGTGATGACGCCATTGTCTGGACCGGCCGCGCCGGGGCTGTAGGAACAGACCGCCGCTGCCTGCGCGACACGGCGCGCGATCCCTGCGGGACGGCTTTGCTTACAACTGACGGCTGCGCGCCAGCGGCGGGTTCTGCGCGAAGTAGCGCTGAATGCCGCGCATGAGCGCATCGGCCAGGTTCTCCTGGTACTGCGTGCTGCGCAGCTTGGCTTCTTCGTCGGGGTTGCTGATGAAGGCGGTTTCGACCAGCACGCTCGGGATGTCCGGCGCTTTCAGCACCGCGAAGCCGGCCTGCTCGACGCTGCCCTTGTGCAGGCGCGCCCCGATGTTGCGGATCTCGCCGAGCATCGCGCTGCCGAGCTTGAGGCTGTCGTTGATCTGCGCGGTGGTGCTCATGTCCAGCAGCGCGCGCTGCACCTGCACCTCGTGCTCGCCGACGTTGAGCCCGCCGACCTTGTCGGCCTGGTTTTCCTTGTTGGCCATCCAGCGCGCCGCGCTGCTGGAAGCGCCCGACTGGCTCAGCGCGAACACGCTGGCGCCGCTGGCTGCGGGCGTGGTGAAGGCGTCGGCATGGATGCTGACGAACAGGTCGGCCTGCACGCGCCGCGCCTTCTGCACGCGCACGCCCAGCGGCACGAAGAAGTCGGCGTCGCGTGTCAAGAAGGCGCGCATCGGGCTTCCGTTGACGCTGGCGGCGTTGATGCGATCGCGCAGCCGGTGTGCCACCTGCAGCACGATGTCCTTCTCACGCGTGCCGGCGGGACCGATGGCGCCCGGGTCCTCGCCGCCGTGGCCGGGGTCGAGCGCGATGATGATGATGCGGTCGGTGCGGCTCGCCGTGGCCGTGGCGGGCGGTGCGTTCGCCGGCACGGGTGGCGCGGCCGGCTTCAGCGGCGCAGTGGCCACCACCGGCGGCAACCTCGGCGGCGCGACCAGCGACGGCGCGCCGGAGGTCTGCGGCGCCGGCCGCACCGACTGCTGCGCCATCAGGTCGCCCAGCGGATCGACACCGGGCGGGGCGGCGCGTGTGGGTGCCGGCGGCGCGCCGAGCGTGGCCATGTCGCGGGGCGCGATGCCGGCCACGGTGGTGTCGCCGCTGCCGGCGCGCGGCGCATCTCGCAGGCGCTCGGCGATCAACGCCTCCATCGGGTCCACCGGCCGCTCCGGGTACAGGTCGAGCACCAGCCGGTGCCGGTACGCGGCGATCGGCGCGAGCGAGAACACCTGCGGCTGCACCGCCTGCTTCAGGTCGAACACGATGCGCACCACGTTCGGTGCGAACTGGCCGACACGCAGTCCGTTGATGAAGGGGTCGCCGGGCTTGATCTTGCCGACCAGGTCGCGCAGCGCGGGGTTCAGTTCGATGCCCTGGATGTCGACCGCCAGCCGCGGCGGGCTGCCCACCGTGAGCTGCTGCGTCTGCAGCCGGCCGTCGGATTCGATGGTGACGCGCGTGTAGTCGTTCGCGGGCCAGACGCGCACCGCCATGATGGTGGCGCCGCGTGCGATTTCCTGCACGCCCAGCAGCAGCACCAGGCTGCCGGCCTTCAGGAAGGCTCGGCGCGGCGATGGGGTCGAGGGCTGTGCCTTCGTCATGCGGCAGCGGCCGCCAGCAGCGTGTTGCCGCGCGGCGTGCCGGCGGTCAGTTGGACGGTGCGGGTGTCGTCGGTCATGGCTTCGATCCTAAGGGTGAGGTCCGCGGGCGGCAGATGGCCCGCGGCGTTGTCCGGCCACTCCGCCAGCTTGAGGCCGGGGCCCGCGAAGAGGTCGCGAAAGCCCGCGTCTTCCCACTCGCGCGGGTCGCTGAAACGGTAGAAGTCGAAGTGAAAGATGGGCAGGCCGTCGGGCGCTTCGTGCGGCTCGACGACCGCATAGGTCGGGCTCTTGATGCGGCCCGTGATGCCGAGCGCGCGCAGCAGGTGCCGCACGAAGGTGGTCTTGCCGGCGCCCAGGTCGCCCTGCAGTGCGATGAAGGCATCGCGCACCGCCGGTGCTGCTGCAAGCGCACGCGCGAAGGCTTCGGTGTCGGCTTCGCCGCGCCACGTGAGGGTCGTGCTGGAAAGGGGGCCCAAAGGGTCGTCCTGCTGTGAATGAAGGGTGGTTTCCTGGCGCTCGGAGGTGCTCCAGCCGGTCCCCATCCCCAGGCTGTTCGGACGGTCACCGCTCGGAGCGCGGTACTTCGGTCCAAAGCTTAGCAGCACGGCGTCAGGCGGCATCGCGGTCGCGTACCTGGACGATGGCTTCGGCCCGGGTGCGCACGCCGAGCTTGTCGAAGATGCTGGAGACCTGGTTGCGCACGGTCTTCTCGCGCTTGTGGAGCTGGCGCGCGATGGCCGAATTGTCGAGCCCCGCCACCACCAGGCGCAGGACATCGCGCTCGGCCGGTGTCAACCCGGCGTCGCTGGCGGCGGCGTCGGCCGCGGGCATCGCCGCCACCTGCAGGAAGTCGGCCACTTCCGCCAGGAAGTGCGGCCACGCAGGCTCGCTGTCGAGCAGCACATGGTTGTCGCTGTCCAGCGGAACGAAGCGCGCGCCCGGAATCAGTGCGGCCAGCTGGCGGCCTTCGTCGAACGGGACCCGGGCATCGCCCCGCGCATGCAGGACCAGCGTGGGCACCTGCAGGCGATACGCCAGGTCGGACACGTCCACGCGGTGGAACGCCTCGAGCGTGCGCGCGGCGTTGTCCGCGCTCGACGTCAGTCGCTCGAGCTCGTTCCACCACTGGTGCTGCGCCGGCGTGCCGCCCGGAATGAAGAGGTTGGTGAACACCTGCCGGAAGGCCGGGTTGTCGCGTCCCCAGCCCAGCCGGATCAGGTTCACCAGCGTCTGGGCCTCGAGCCGGTCCTTGTCGCCCGTGGCGCGCACCAGCGCCCCGCGTGCATAGGCGCCCACCAGCACCAGGTGCGACACCCGGTCGGGATGGCGCAGCGCGTACGTGACGGCCACGGCGCCCCCCTGCGACATGCCGATGAGCGGGAAGCGCCGCAGCTTGAGGCTGTCGACCACCGCTTCCAGGTCGCCCACCCAGGCATCGAGCGACAGGTCGGACACCTCGCGGTCGGACAGGCCGCAGCCGCGCTGGTCGTAGCGGATGTAGGTGTGATGGCGTGCCAGTTCGGCCAGCCAGGGGCGCCACACGGGGCTGGCCTGGTCGTGCTCGACATGGCTGAGCCAATGCGCGGCGCGAACCAGCGGCGGACCGGACCCGACCGATGCGACCGCGATCCGCGTGCCGTCCTTCGCCGTGCAGAAGCGGAGCGTCTGGCGGAACTGCATGCGGCCATTATCCCGGCGCGGACCTGCCGTGGTTGTCGGCAGATGGGACAGACGGCCCACGGACGGCGCGCTTTCACGGGCCGCACGGGCGTGCGCGGGACATCGCCCCCATGCGCCGCGGGCGCGGTTCTCGAATGATGCAACCACGTCGATCCGACGCATCACCCGAGAGGAGCCGCCATGTCACCCACCCCCGCTTTCACCGACACGCAGCGCTACGCGAGGACGATCGAGGCGTCCAAGCGCGTGCGCTGGGACATCGACCGCGACGTCATCCGCGGGCGCGAATTCCATCTTGCCGACCGCTTTCTTCCTGAAGGGCTCTCGCTGGTCGATGAGTTGCCCTGGCTGGACGCGCGCGAGAAGCGGTTCATGAGCCAGGTGCAGGGACGGACCTACGCCCACATGTTCGGGCTCGTCGAGCGCTTCATCGGCGCCAAGATGCTGGAGGTGAGCCGCGACCACTGGCTGGGCGACCAGACCGCGCTCGAGGCCATCGTCCGCTTCACCGACGAGGAACTGAAGCACCAGGCGCTGTTCCGACGCATCGAGGGGCTGGTGGCGGCGCGGATGCCGGCCGGCTATCGGTTCGACATCGCACCCAACGACGTCGCCGGTTTCGTGCTGGGCAAAAGCACCTGGGCGGTGCTGGCGCTGACCTGCCACATCGAGCTCTTCTCCCAGGCCCACTACCGCGCCAGCATCGAGGGCGCCGAGGGGCTGTCGCCGCTCTTCAAGGATGTCTTCCTGTACCACTGGAAGGAGGAATCGCAGCACGCGATCATCGACGAGCTCGAGTGGGTCCGCGAGGACGCGAAGCTCGCTTCGGACGCCGAGCGCGACCAGGCCGTGGACGACCTGCTCGCACTCATCGCCGGCGTCGACGGCATCCTGCAGGCGCAAGCCCGATGCGACGCGGCGTACTTCCTGCACGCCTGCGGCAGGGACGATGACGACGAACGTGCTGCGGACGTTCGTGCCGTGCTGCTCAAGGCGTATCGCTGGCAGTACATCGTCTCGGGGGCGGGCGAGCCCCGCTTCCAGAAGCTGCTCGCCAGCCTGGTGAACGCATCGCAGATGCAGCGCATTCAGCGCGCGCTGGCGCCGTTGGCCCATGCCGTGCCGCGCGTCGCCATGGCCATGGCGGCATGAACTCGTCGCTTCAGTGGATGACCTTGTCCGCGCGGTTCAGCACGGAGCGCGGAATGGTCAGGCCCAGCTGCTTGACCGTCTTCAGGTTGATCAGCAGCTCGAACTTGGTCGGCTGCTCGATCGGCAGGTCGGCCGGGCGCGCGCCCTTGAGGATGCGGTCGACATAGCGCGCGCCGTCCTTGCCCTCGGTGCCGTAGCCGGGGCCGTAGGCCATCATGCAACCGTTCTCGGCGTAGTCGCCACGCGCGCAGATGGTGGGAAGGCCGCGCGACAGCGCCAGGTCGGCGATGAGCTTCTGGTTGGAGTTTGCCACCGGGTTGAGCGTGACCCAGACCGCGCCGCTCCTGGACCGCACCGCCTCGGCGAAGGCCGCCGCATAGTCCGACGCCTGGCTGGTCGGCATCGACACCAGCGTCAGCCCCAGCGTGCGCGCCGGGTCCTGGCTGGCGTCCCACTGCGGAATGGAACCGGGCGCCTGCGGGTCCCACATCACGGCGATGCGCGTGACCTGGGGCAGCACTTCCTTGAGCAGCTCGAGCCGCTTGCCGCTAAGGATGGCCGCCACGTTGGTGATGCCGGTGCTGTTGCCGCCCGGGTGCGCGAGGCTCTTCGCCAGGCCGATGGCGATCGGATCGGTCACGCCCATGAAGACGATCGGCGTCGTCGTGGTGGTGCGCTGCGCCGCCTGCGCGGCGTTGGACGTGACTGCCACCAGCACGTCGATGTCCTGGCGGAGCAGCTCGGCCGCCAGCGCCGGCAGACGCTGCAGGTCGCCGCTTTCGTGGCGGTACTCGATCAAGATGCTCTGGCCTTCGACATAGCCCAGGTCGCTCAGTCCCTTGCGGAAGGCGGACAGGCGCGGCGCATCGGCGCTGGCGGAGACGGCGGCCAGGTAGCCGATGCGCGGGATGCGCCGCGCCTGCTGCGCTTGCGCCCCCTCGGCCCACAAGGGCACGAGCGCCCCCAGCACCACGCAGAGCCACCGGCGCGTCGTTCTGCCGAGCGGGATTGGGAAGGCCATCTCAATGCCATTCTGCGCCGCCCGATGCGCCGGGGAACACCACCGTCGCGCTAGGCGCATCGGCCATGCGGCCTACCCGCACCGGCTTCCCATCGCGCGGCACGGCGGGTCCAATCACGGGCGTGATGTCTCTCCCGGATTCCTCGCCCCATCCGCTGCCGGACGCGCGCGCGTCGCTATCGGGTGTGAAGCGCCTGTGGCTGTGGTCGCCCGCCACGCGCGAGATCCATCGTGGCCGCCTGTTTCGCCGCTACCTGCTGCTGATGCTGTTCCTGGTGACGATGGTGCTGGGCGTCTCGAGCGCCATCGGGCTCTATTTTTCCTACCAGGAGAACAAGTCCGCGCTGGCCAGCCTGGAAAAGGAGAAGGCCATCGGCGCCGCATCGCGCATCGAGCAGTACGTCCAGCAGATCACCCAGCAGCTGAGCTACGCCTCGCTGGCGCAGCTCGATGCGTCCGACCTGGAGGCACGCCGCACGGAGTTCTGGCGGCTCTTGCGGCAGGCGCCCGAGGTGACCGACATCGCGCAACTCGACCGCCGCGGCCGCGAGCAGATCGCGGTGTCGCGGCTGGGGCTGGACGCCATGGCCTCGGCCATCGATCGCTCCGCGGAGCCCGGCTTCCGCGAGGCCGTGGCCGACGCGCCCTGGTTCGGTCCGGTCTACTTCAACCGCGACACCGAGCCCTACATGACGGTCGCCATCCGCGCCGGCGGCGACCAGGGGGGCGTGACGATCGCGCAGCTGAACCTCAAGTTCATCTGGGACGTGGTGTCGCGCATCCAGGTGGGCCAGAACGGCAAGGCCTATGTCGTCGACCGCGACGGTCTGCTGGTGGCGCATCCCGACATCGGGCTGGTGCTGCGAAAGACCAGCGTGGCCGCACTGCCGCATGTGGGCGCTGCGGCCAAGGGCGGTGCCTCGCACGACGAGGCCATGGTCTCGCAGGACCTGCAGGGTGCGGCCGTCCTGACCTCGACCGCGTTGATCCAGCCGCTGGGCTGGCGGGTCTTCGTGGAGCAACCGATCTCGGAGGTGTACGCCAAGCTCGATGCCTCGATCCTCCGGGCGGTGCTGCTGCTGCTCGCGGGCCTCGTGGTCTCGGCGCTGGCCGCGTCGCTGCTGGCCCAGCGCATGGTGCAGCCGATCCGCACGCTGGCGCGGGGCGCGCGGCGCATCGGCGAAGGCGAGCTCGACCAGCAGATCGTCGTGAACACGGGTGACGAGCTCGAGGGACTGGCCGCCCAGTTCAACCGCATGTCGGCCCAGCTGCGCGAGTCGTATGGCGAGCTCGAACGCAAGGTGGCGGTGCGCACCGCCGAACTCAGCGCATCGCTCGAGTTCCAGACGGCCACGGCCGAGATCCTGCGCGTGCTGAGCCGATCGCCGACCGATCTGCAGCCGGTGCTGCAGGCCGTGACGCAGCGGCTGCTGACGCTTTGCCGCGCGCAGGGCTGCCGGATCTGGCTGCCGGAGGACGACGGCCTGCGCGCCGCGGCCGGCCATGCGGGCCACCACGACGACGTCGACCCGCCACCGTTGCTTGACTTCGACGGCACGGCCCTGGTCGCGCGTGCGTTTCGCGAGGCGCACACGCTGCACGTCGAAGGCGTCCGTTCGACGCTGGCCGTGCCGATGCTGCGCGAAGGCACGGCCGTCGGCGTGATCGCCGTCCTGCGCGACGCACCGGGGGGCTTCTCGGCGGCGCAGGTTCGCCTGGTCGAGACCTTTGCCGATCAGGCGGTGATCGCCATCCAGAACGCGCGCATGTTCCGGGAGATCGAAGAAAAGAGCCGGCAGCTCGAAGTCGCCAACCGCCACAAGTCGGCCTTTCTCGCGAACATGACCCACGAATTGCGCACGCCGCTCAATGCCATCATCGGCTTCTCCGAGGTGCTGAGCGAGGGCATGTTCGGCGACATCAACGAGCGGCAGCTCGAGTACCTGCGCGACATCCATTCGTCCGGTCGCCACCTGCTCTCGCTGATCAACGACGTGCTCGACCTCTCGAAGATCGAGGCGGGCCGCATGGAGCTGGACCTGAGCTGCTTCAACCTCGGCCTGCTGCTGGACGATGCGCTCACGCTGGTGCGCGAACGCGCGCAGCGCGCCGGGCTCTCGCTGTCGGTCGAAGTCGGGCCGGGGCTGGAGGAGTGGATCGCGGACGCGCGCAAGGTCAAGCAGGTGGTGATCAACCTGCTGTCGAACGCGTTGAAGTTCACGCCGCCGGGCGGCAGCATCCGGCTGTGCGCCCGCCGCGCCGATGTCGACGCACAGCCGATCGCCGAACTGAGCGTGTCCGACACAGGCGTGGGCATCGCGCCGGAGGACCAGACCATCGTCTTCGAGGAATTCCGTCAGGCCGGCGGCGACCTGGGGCGCAAGGCGCAGGGCACGGGCCTGGGCCTGCCGCTGTCGCGCCGCTTCGTCGAACTGCATGGCGGCCGCCTGAGCCTGACCAGCCAGCCGGGCGAGGGCTCGACCTTTCGTTTCACCTTGCCCTTGCAGGGTTCGGAGATTGCGACGTGAGCGCGGCGGCGATTCTGATCGTGGACGACGTCGACCGCAACGTCCGGCTGCTGGCCGGCATCCTGCAGGCGCGCGGATTCCGCACGCGCACCGCGGACTCCGGCGAGGAGGCCTTGCGCTGCATCGCGGCGGACCCGCCGGACCTGGTGCTGCTCGACGTGATGATGCCCGGCATGAACGGCTACGAGGTGTGCCGCGCCATCCGGGCCGACCCGTCCTGCGCCGTGTTGCCCGTGGTGCTGGTGACCGCGCTCGATCCGGAGCAGGAGCGGGTCAAGGGCCTGGAGGCGGGCGCGGACGATTTCCTGAGCAAGCCGATCCACCAGGCCGAGCTGATGGCCCGCGTGCGTTCGCTGTTGCGGGTCAAGTCGCTCTACGACGAGGTCCAGCGGCAGCGCCTCGAACTGCAGGCCTGGAACCGCACGCTGGAACAGCGCGTGGAGGAGGGCGTGCGTCAGCTCGAACGCGTCGGCCGGCTCAAGCGCTTCTTCTCGCCGGCACTGGCCGAAGCGATTCTCGCGGGCGGCGCCGACGATCCGCTGCGCAGTCACCGGTGCGAGATCACCGTGGTCTTCCTCGACCTGCGCGGCTTCACGGCCTTCACCGAGACCTCCGACCCCGAGGAGGTGATGGGGGTGCTGGGCCAGTACCACGCGGCCATGGGCCGGCTGGTGCTGGTGCACGAGGGAACGCTGGAGCGCTTTTCGGGCGACGGCATGATGATCTTCTTCAACGATCCGCAGCCCCTGCCCGATGCGCCGGAGCGGGCGGTGCGCATGGCCATCGAGATGCAGCGCGCGATGGCCGTGCTCAGCACCCAGTGGCGCCGCCGCGGCTACGACCTGCACATGGGCATCGGCATCGCGCAGGGGTTCGCGACGCTCGGCGGCATCGGCTTCGACGGCCGCATCGACTACGGTGCGATCGGCACCGTGACGAACCTGGCCGCGCGCCTGTGCGGCGAGGCGGCGGGCGGGGAAATCCTCATCTCGCCGCGGGTCCGGGCCGCGGTGCAGGAGGCGCAGGAGAAAGACGCGGGGGGTGTGCGGTGGCGCATCGAGGATGCCGGTGAACTCGACCTGAAGGGCTTCCACCGGAAGGTGCGCGCGGCGCGCGTGTTGGGTGTGGGGTCCGGAGATGCGAACGATGGCGACTGAAGCCGGCAGCTGCCACGCCGGCCGTCGACAGACGTGCTGGCCGCATGTTCCCATGACGGCCAGCCACATCCGGCGGTCAGCGGGCCACCGCGCCGTCTTCCAGCTGCGCGCTGGTGATCACGTCCAGGCCCCCGTGACGGATGCGCTGCACCTCGGCCACGAAGGCCGGACCATTGCGCATCTGCTCGAAGACCGCCAGCTGCGCGCGGAAGGCCGGCGCGTTCGGGTCGAAGTTCTCCTGACCCGCCACCTGGGCCATGCCCGAGCGGATCCAGAGGTTCAGGTCGGCCGCGACCTCGGCGCGGGTCACTGCGCCGGTGGGCGTCGACGCGGGCCCGACCCGCAGTTCCTGTGGCGCCGACGTTTCGGCGCGCGCGGCGATGAATTCGGCGGTCACGTCGTCGCGGCTGGCCGCGCTCACGGCCTGCAGCGGTGCGCCCACCCATGCTTCGGCCGGGACGGTCTGCGCGAAGACCGGCGCGACCAGCGCCAGGGCAGAGATGCTGAGAATTTGCTTGGTGTTCATGATGTTGACTCCGGTGGTTCGTGCGGTGAGCGGGAATCGCTGCCGTCACGGATGTCACTGTGCCGGTCGGCGGCCGAAAGGGATGTGAGCCTGCTCACAGCTTTCGGCAGGTCGGGCCGAGGCGATGTGCGATGACGGCCGGTCGCTCCAGCCTGGCCCTGCGTCGCATCGCGCTGCTCGAAGGCCTGTCGCCGGCCCGCCTCGATGCGCTCGCGCAGCGCTGCCGGTGGCAGAACGTGCCGGCCGGAAAGTCGTTGCTGGTGCGATCCGAAGCGCTCAGCGACGTGCACTTCCTGGTCGCCGGGCGCTTGCGTGTCACGACCTACGCCACCAACGGTCGGCAGGTCACCTTTCGGGATTCGACCGAAGGCGAGTACTTCGGCGACATCGCGGCCATCGACGGCAAGCCGCGCAGCGCGGACGTCGTGACGCTTAGCCCCTGCGTGGTCGCGGTGCTCGACCCGGAAGGCTTCCTGGCCTTGTTGCGCGAGGAGCCGGCCGTGGCCCTTCGCGTGATGCGCGGCCTGGCCGCGCGGGTGCGCGAACTGTCCGAACGGGTGATCGACCTCAGCACCGTGGGCGTGCCGCAGCGCTTGCACGCGGCGCTGCTGCGCCTGGCCCAGGCCGCGGGCGTGGTCGACAACCGCGCGCGAATCGACCCGCTGCCCACGCACCTCGAACTGGCGAACCAGATCAGCACGGCGCGCGAGCAGGTCACGCGCGAACTCGGCATCCTGGCGCGGTCCGGCGTGGTGCTGAAGGATGGTCGGGCGCTGGTCGTGCTCGACGCGCGTCGGCTCCAGGATCTGACCGAGGCGTCTGCGCCGATTCCTACAATCGGCCGGTGATCGGCAACCCTCCCCTCGTTCATCGGATTCAGGCCTGGGCCCGGGAACTTGGCTTTTCCCGGATCGGCATCGCGGGCATCGATCTGTCGAGCGCCGAGGCCGGCCTGATGCAGTGGCTGGCCGAGGGCTTCCATGGCGAGATGCACTACATGGCGGCCCACGGCACCCGCCGCGCCCGGCCGGCCGAGCTGGTGCCGGGCACCGTGTCGGTGATCACCGCGCGCATGGACTACCTGCCGCGTGCCACCTCCAACGACTGGCAGGCGGTCGAATTCGATCGTCTGACGCGGCCCGGCGAGGCGATCGTGTCGCTCTATGCGCGGGGCCGCGACTACCACAAGGTGCTGCGCAGCCGGCTCGCCAAACTGGCCGAGCGCATCGCCGAAGAAGTCGGTCCGATCGGCCACCGCGCCTTCACCGATTCGGCGCCGGTGATGGAGGCCGAACTGGCTTCGCGCAGCGGCCAGGGCTGGCGCGGCAAGCACACGCTGGTGCTGGACCGCGACGCCGGCTCGATGTTCTTCCTGGGCGAGATCTACCTCGACATGGCGCTGCCCGAAAGCGCACCGGTCACGCCGCATTGCGGCAGCTGCAGCGCGTGCATCGACGTCTGCCCGACGCGGGCCATCGTCGCGCCGCAGCGGCTCGATGCGCGGCGCTGCATCTCGTACCTGACGATCGAGCACCCGGGCGCCATCCCGATTGAGCTGCGCCCGCTGATCGGCAACCGCATCTACGGCTGCGATGACTGCCAGCTGATCTGCCCCTGGAACAAGTTCGCGAAGAAGAGCGCGCTGCCCGATTTCGATGCGCGCGACGGGCTCACCGGCCGGCAGCTTGCCGAACTGTTCGCCTGGACCGAGGACGAGTTCCTGCGCCACACCGAAGGCAGCCCGATCCGCCGCATCGGCCACGAGCGCTGGCTGCGCAACATCGCCGTGGCCTTGGGCAATGCCGTGCGGGCCGGGCAGGGCGAGGGGAGCGTGGCGCTCGCGGCGCGACGCGAGCACCCGAGCGTGCTGGTGCGCGAGCACGTCGCGTGGGCCTTGGCGCAGGCCGCCTGACGGCGGGCTATTCGTCGTGCGAGTCGTGCGTGGCGGCCGTGCCCGCGCGCCAGTAGCCCGACGCGCGGATCCACTTCGGGTGGGCACGGCATTCGTCGATGAGGTGCGCGCGCAGCGCCTTGGCATGCGCCGATTCGCAGCCGATCCATGCGTGGAAGGCGCCCGTCGGCAGGCGGGCGGCGTGCAACGCGGCCAGCAGCGGCGGCGTGCCGGTGGCTGCGCGGGCTTCGTTGCGATGCACCCAGGTGATGTCGACATCGGCCGCGGTCGGCAGGTCGACGTGGTCGGCGGCACTGTCGACCTCGGCCAGCACGACGGCGCGCGCGCCCTTCGGCAGCTCGGTCAGGCGCCGAGAGATCGCGGGCAATGCGGTGTCGTCGCCGATCAGCAGATGCCAGTCGAACGCGGTCGGCACGATGAAAGAGCCGCGCGGCCCGCCGACGCCCAGGCGCTGGCCGACGGCGGCCTGTTCGGCCCAGCGCGTGGCGGGGCCGGCCTCGTGCAGGGCGAAATCGATCTCCAGCGTCCGGGCGGCGGCGTCGAAGCGGCGCGGGGTGTAGTCGCGCATCGTCGGCTTGCGGCCTTCGGGCCAGATCGGGCCGTCGGGGCCGGCGGTGGGCAGCGTCAGCGCGCCGCTGGCTTCGTCGGGGAAGAAGAGCTTCACATGGTCGTCGAAGCCGGGGCTGGTGAAGCCTTCGAGCGCGTCGCCGCCGAGCGTGATGCGCAGCAGATGCGGCGTGACGCGTTGCACCGCCTGCACCGCGAGTTCGCGAAAGCGCAGCGTGTGGCGCACGCGCTGCGGCGTGCGGTCGGGGAGGAGGGTGGTGTCGTTCATGCTAGATCTGTTCGAGTTGTTGGGCCGCGTGGTCGAGCACGGCCGCGAAGGCGTTCGCTTGCTCGGGCGTCAGCGCTTCGCGCGACAGCCGCATGCGCATGGCCAGCTTGAGGTTCTCGATGGCGCGCGTGACCTGCGGCGGCCGGCCGCCTCGTGGGCCGGCACCATCGACGCCGCCCTGCATGCGCGCCAGCATGGCGTCGGCGGTACTGCGGTTCTCTTCGAGGAAGGTGCTGCCGGCGTCGGTGATGCGGTAGCGCTTGCGGCCGCCGGCATCGGCTTCCTCCACGCTCAGGTAGCCCTGTTCTTCCATCAGCGTGAGCGTCGGGTAGACCGTGCCCGGGCTCGGGCTGTAGGCGCCGCCGAGGCGGTCCTCGATGGACTTGATCAGTTCGTAGCCGTGGCTGGGCTTGTCGGCGATCAGCTGCAGCAGCACGAAGCGCAGGCCGCCGTGGCCGAAGATGCGGCCGCCGCGCGGGCCGTCGCCGTCGCCGCGGTGGCCACGGCCGCCGCCCAGGCCGTCGTCGTGCTCGCCGCGGCGGATGCAGGCGTGGTGATGGCCGTGGGCATGGTGGTGGTGGTGATGAGAAGGGTGCATGGCATCTATTTCGTTGTATCGTATTTGATAACGATATATCTAAATAGAGTCTAAGTCAACCGTCGCCGGCGCAAGAGGCGGCTCGGCGTCCCGTCACCGAGACACGCGGTGTCACTGGCGCAGGGCGGAATCCCAATGCTCGGCGATCTTGCCGTTCTCGATGCGGAACATGTCGAACCAGGTGGTCGTGTACTTTCGCGAAGCGTCCTTCGGATCGGGGTACTCGCGCACGAAGCTCAGAATCACGAGATCGCGCTCGGCCGCGATGGACACCAGGGGGGCCTTCACGCGTTCTTCCACCGGCAGGGGCGCAGGGTGTCGTCGCGAGATGAAGCCGACCAGAGCGGCCCTGCCGTTGGGGACGTTCGGGTTGTGCTGGATGTAGGACTCGGCGACGTACTTGTCGACCGAGGCCACCTGTCCGGACTCGAAGACTTCGCGCCAGAAGTCGTAGACGAGGCGCTTGTTGGCGACAAGCGCCGGGTCGCTGCTGACCAGCAGCGATGCCTGGTCGGGGTTCGCACTCACGGGGGTCTGGGCGAATGCCGGCGACCAGAGCGTGAACGCGATCGCGGCGGCACAGAGCAGTTTCGATGTGGACATAGGGTGCTCAGGTCGCCGTCAGGGCCTGCTGAACCATCGCGCTGTCGACGTACTGTTCCATGCTCAGGATCTTGCCGTCTTCGAGCCGGTAGAGATGCGCGAAGGTCGCGCGCATCGATTTGCCAGTCTTGGCGTAGGTGCCCGAATACACGCCGAAGGCCGCGACCCGATCGCCGTCGGCCAGGTAGGTGTGGACCTCGGCCTTGTAGCCCACCCACTCGGTGGCCAGCCGGCGAAAGACCCCGTCGAAGATTGCCGCGGGGCCGGTGTAGGTGCCGGCGTAGGGGAAGCCCGCCGCTTCGGTCCAGGTGGCCTCGGGGGCCAGGGCGGCGAGCAGGTGCTTGCCGTTCTCTTCCGACGGGCCTTCGTAGGTCGCGCGGATGATGTCCAGGTGGGTGGTCATCGCATCAACCCCACTTCATCTCGCCCTTGGCGACCTTGGCGCCGATCTGCAGCGCGACGCCCATGCCGGCGGTCGGATAGCGTTGGGTCATGGCCGCGATCAGGGCGGCGCTGTCGGCGGCCTTGGCCAGCTCTTCCTCGAACGCCACGAGGTAGTCGCGGGTGTAGCGGATCGCCGAGACGTCGATCGCAGCCGTGGGTGCCATGTGGCCCGGGATCACCACGGCCGGCTTGCGGGCCGCCATGGCATCGAGCGTCTTGATCCAGGCGGTGCGACCCTCGATACCCGCCGTGTCGGCCGTCCAGACGTGGGTGCCGGAAAACACCAGCACGCCGCCAACGATGGCGTCGAGCGACTTCACCCAGAGGTAACGGCGGTTGGCGAGGCCGTCCGCATCAACGATGTCGATGGACTGGCCTTCCAGCGCGATCGAGGCGCCATCGAAGGCTTGCGGCATCACGATGTCCGACAGGGTCTGCGGGCCGTTGTCCTTGAGCTGGGGGCCCCAGGTGGCCAGCTTCTTCTCGACGCTGCTCTTGATGGCGGCGATGGTGGCCGATGCCGCGATGACGCGCGCTGCGGGAAACGCCGCCTTGATCGGGCCCAGGCTGAAGTAGTAGTCGGGGTCGCTCTGGCTGATGTAGATGGTGGTCAGCGTCTTGCCGCTGGCCTTGATCGCTTCGGCGAGCGCCTTGCCGTCCGGCAGCGTGAAGCCGCCGTCGACCAGCACGGCCTCGCGCGCGCCGGAAATCAGGACCGGGGCACGGAAGAACCCGTGTTCGCCGGCGGGGAAATGCTTGAGGGTCAGGGTCGATGCAGCCATGGCGGTTTTCACTCCTAAGAAGGCCGTCGCGACACCCGCGGCGGCAAAAGTTTGAATCAGGTCTCTGCGTGTTGTCATGGTGTTTTCCTTTGGGAAAGTAAGAAGGAGTTCAGGCGCGTTGCAGCTGGCTGATCAATGCGCGTGGATCGGCGTAAGCGGCACTGGCATCCACCTGCCAGCGCTTCGCGCCGGATTCCGCGATCAAGGTCGGCACGCCGCGGGCGCCGAACTCCCGCATCAGTGCCTGGCCCCGGCCCACGCGGGCTCGATCAGCGGCGAGAAGCTCTGAGTCTGGTTGCGCCAGACGCGCGGCCGGCTGCGCGAGCCGCAGCCCTTCCAACAGCTCGGCCAGCGTCGTCAGCGAGGTCACGTCCTTGCCGTCCACGTAGCGCGCGTGCTGAATGGCTTGGAGGGTTTCGAGTTCCCGGGCCGGGTCGGTCAAGGACACCGCGGTCAGCGCCAACATGGCGGGGCTGCTGTCGAAAGACTGCTGGCGATCGCCGAGAACCTGCTGGCGATAGCGTTCGGTGAAACGCTGCCCGGTCAGCTGTTCGATGCGCTGGTCGTTGGTCCATGCGAAGGCCGCGAAGCCATCGTCCATCGCCCGCGCACCCGCGCCGGAAAACAGGCCGGTGGGCCGCAGTTCGACGGCGATGCCCGGCTCGTCGGCCAACGCCGAGAGGGCGGGTGTGGCGCCGTAGCACCAGCCACACAGCGGGTCGAACAGGTAGTGCAAGGTGATGTCCATGAGCTTTGTCTTTCGTTGCCAGGTGCATCGTAGGCAGCGCGCATTGATTCTTAAATACATACGTGATAAACACACTGTGTGCTTAAAACAAACAATCAAGGCGAAAATGGCCCCGATGGCCTGGGCAACCTCCGGCGCCTGGCCTACTTCGTTGCCGTCGTGGAAACCGGGTCGTTCACCGCCGCCGCGGAGCGCCTGGGCATCACCAAGGCGGTGGTGAGCCAACAGGTCGCTCGACTCGAGCGCGAGTTCCGCACCTCCCTCTTGGTGCGCACCACGCGCAAGGTGCAGGCCACGGAAGTGGGCCGGGCCTTCTACGAGCGGTGCGCCGTGATCCTGCGCGAGGCGGAGCATGCGTTCGATGGTCTGGCCGAGCGGTCGGCGGAGCCATCGGGCACGCTGCGGCTCACGGCGCCTTTCGACTACGGCGTCGGTGTCGTGGTGCCAGCCATCGCCGCGTTCACCAAGCGCTATCCCGCGTGCAAGGTCGATGCCGTGCTCAGCGACCAGACGCTGGATCTGATGTCCGGCAACATCGAGATGGCCATCCGTGTCGGATGGCTGACCGAGACGAGCGAGCAGGCGCGAAAGATCGGCGCCTTCCGCCAGTTGCTCGTCGCGTCATCGTCCATGGCAGGGCAGCTTGCAAAGCTCGACAGCCCGGCAGACATCGCCCCTTTGCCCTTCGTGGCCAACACCGCCTTGCGCGATCACTTGCGGTGGACCTTCTCGTCGGGCGAGGGTCACACCCAGGTGGTGCATGTGCAGGCCTCCATCTTTCTGGACGCCACGCTGGCCGTCCGCGAGGCCGTGTGCCAAGGCGCGGGGCTGTCGGTGCTCCCGGACTATGCGGTCGCAGCGGACCTCGCCGCCGGGCGGCTCATCGAAGTCCTGCCGCGCTGGCAGTTGCCTTCCGGTGGCATCCATGCCGTGTTTCCAGCGGCGCGCTATCGCCCGGCGAAGGTTCGCGCCTTTGTGGATCTGCTGGCGGAGCGGGAGCAGAAACGGCAGAGCGTCGGCAGTTGATGCCGCGGGGCAGCGGGAATCGGCCGCGCTGCCGGTCGATGGGCTCAGCCTTCTTGCGGCGCGGCGATGGTGCCGTGAAGGGTGGGATAGTCGGTGTAGCCGCGCGCTTCGCCCTGGTAGAAGGTCGAGGGATCGGCCGCATTCAACGCCGCGCCGTTCCTGAGCCGCTCGACCAGGTCCGGATTGGCCAGGAACGGCGTGCCGAATGCGACCAGATCGGCCGAACCCGAACGAAGTGCCGCGGCGGCGCGCTCGGCGTCGTAGCCGCCGTTGGCGATGTACTTTCCGCCGAAGCGGCGCTTCAGTTCGATGAAGTCGAACGAGCCCGTGCCCAGTTGCATGACATGCAGGTACGCCAGCCCATAGGTCCCGAGCATCTCGGCCGCGTGGCCGTAGGTCGCCTGCGGATCGCTGTCTTTCTTGGCGAAACCATCAAAGAGGGGCGACAGACGGACGCCGACACGGTCCGCCCCGAAAACCGGCGTCACCGCTTCGACCAGGTCCTGGAGGAAGCGGATGCGGTTTTGCACCGATCCGCCGTAGGCGTCGTTCCGGACATTGGTGCTGTCGCGCAGGAACTGATCGATCAGGTAGCCATTCGCGCCGTGGAGCTCCACGCCATCGAAGCCGGCCGCCTTGGCGTTTTCGGCGCCTTGGCGAAAGTCGGCGACCACGACTGGAATCTCGGCCAGCGTCAGCGCCCTCGGTGTCTCGTAGGGCTGGAGCCCCGTGGGGGTGTAGAGCTCGCCATCCGCCTTGATCGCAGACGGTGCCACGGGCAACGCGCCGCTGGCCTGGACCGACGAATGCGACAGCCGGCCGACGTGCCAGAGTTGCAGGAAGATGCGTCCGCCCTCCGCATGGACCGCATCGGTCACGCGCTTCCAGCCGGCGACCTGGGCCGGGGTGAAGATGCCGGGCGTTCTCGGGTAGCCCTTCGCCTGTGCCGAGACCTGCGAGCCTTCCGAAATGATGAGACCGGCGCCAGCGCGCTGGCGGTAGTACTCGGCCGTCATCGACGTGGCAACGTCGCCTTCACCGGCGCGGCTGCGCGTCATCGGCGCCATCACCAGGTGGTTTTTCAAGGGCAGCGGACCGAGGTGCGTGGGGGCGAACAAGGGGGCGAGATGGGTAGAGGTCATGGATGCTTTCTGGTGACTGGTGACTGGTGACTGGTGACTGGTGACTGGTGACTGGATCGATCGAGCGTCGAACTGCGTTCAGTTCGTCTGGCGAGTGCCAGGCAGTCGCCTGCCGTTGCGAAGCTCGGCGCCGATGCGCCGGATCTCCTGTTCGCCCTGTTCGAGCGCTGCCTCGCTCGTGTGCACCGAGTAGCGGCCCATGACCAGGTCGTGCGGATGCTTCACCGCCGAGCCCAGCACGAAGGACGTGTCGCCGTGGGCCACGAAGTCGATGGACTGCGCCGAGTCTTCGAACACGGCGAGTTCACCCGCGGCCACCATGCCGCCCGCGGCGAGTCGACCCGTGTCGACCGCCAGCCAGGCCACCGTGTGCCCTTTGGGGGTCGCGTAAGTCCACCGCTCGCCGTCTTTCAGGTGGACGGCGAGGTAGTTCATGTCCGCAGGTGCCGGCACCGGGCTTTTCGCTGCGCCGTAGCGTCCGAGCAGCACGCGTGCAGGACCTTCCCGGGGGATGTCGGCCGGCGCCAGGTAGAGGCTCTGCGCGGGTGCGTTTTCCTCCGACGCGGGCAGGGCCACCCAGAGCTGGAAGCCCAGCATGGGCGAGCCCGCGATCGGCGCGCCGGTGTGCCACACGCCGTTGCCCGCGCGCATCCACTCCACGCCGCCGGCGGGCAGTACGCCCTTCTGACCCGTCGTGTCTTCGTAGTTCACGTCGCCTTCGCGCAGGAAGGTCAGCGTGGCGATGCCCGAATGGGGATGCATGCCGAAGTTCTGTCCCGTCAGCGCCGTGGAGCGGACCAGGTCCAGAAACACGAAGGGCTTGAGGAATTCGCCGAGGTCGCCCGGGCTCATGAGCCGGGTGATCGGCCCGTGGGCATCGCCGCGGGTTCGGTGGACGATGGCACGCGTTTCGATGCGGGTGGCGATGGTCATGGCGCGATCTCTTGTTCGGTGAATGAAGGCCCTCTGCGGCCGATGGACGAAGAATAGGATCGCCACCATTGACTGACTAGACGGTGTAATTGGATTGAACTCATCCGTTTTTCAAAGTAATCTGCGCGGCATGGTGGACTTGAACGACATCGCCCTTTTTGTGCAGGTCGTGCGCAGTGGCAGCTTTGCGGAGGCCGCGCGACGGCTTGGCGTGCCGTCCAACACGGTGAGCCGGCGCGTCCAGGCGCTGGAGGCGCAGCTCGGCACGCGGCTGCTGCAGCGCTCCACCCGCAAGCTCACGCTCACCAGCGCGGGCGAGGCCTTCCAGGAACGCTGCGCGAATGCGGTGGACGGGTTGATCGACGCGGGCCAGGAATTGATGACCGGCCACCACGAGCCCAGCGGCCTGGTGCGTGTCGCGGCGCCCGCCGATTTCTTCGACTTCTTCCGGATGGAATGGGTGACCGGCTTCCTGGCCGCCCATCCGCGGGTTCGCCTGGACTTCGTGCTCAGCGACGCGCGGGCCGACCTGATTGCCGAGCGGATTGACGTCGCGTTCCGCGGTGGCGTGCTGCGGGACTCGGGTTACGTCGGACGTCAGGTCCTGCGCGACGGCAGCGACGTGCTGGTGGCCAGCCCGGCGTACCTCGCTGCCCGCGGTTCACCCGACACGCTGCAGGACCTCAAGAACCATGACTGCGTGAGCTTTGCCCATCCCAGCGGGCATGCGACATGGCGCTTGACGGGGCCCGACGGTGTCGACGAAGAGGTCCAGGTGGCCGCCCGCTTCAGCGGCAACACCGCGCAGGCGCTGCGCAAGGCGACGGTGGCCGGACTTGGGATCGCCCTGCTGCCGCACACGATCACCACCTTCGACCTTGAGGCGGGCCGGCTCGTGCCGGTGCTGCCGCACTATCGATGCAAGGGCTACGGCCTGAACGTGCTGTACCCGAGCCGACGGCATCTGCCGCTGGCCGTGTCGGCCTTCATCGACCTGGTGGTCGAGAAGCTCGGGGCACTGGATGCATCGGCGGTGTCGCAACGCCCCTCACGGACCCACGTCGAACGTGCAGGCCACCACGCGGCCTGATCAGGCGGCTTGCGGCATCCCGTCCGGCGGCGCGGCCTTTGGACGCGTCTGCGCGTCGCCGTCCTCCACGCGCAGGCGCGGCAGGAACTGCGGGTACTCGCGCTGCATGTAGTCGATCACGCCTTCACGCACCGCGCAGCGCAGGTCGAAGGCCAGCGAGGACGAGGCGGCGGTGCACAGCACGCGCAGCTGCATGCTGCGCTCGGTGGCGTCGGTCACCTGCAGGTTGAAGAAGCGGCCGTCCCATTGCGGCGCGGCCTTCACCAGGCGTTCGACCTCTTCGCGCAAGGGCGCGAGCGGCATGCCGTAGTCGGCGTAGATGAAGACCGAACCCAGCAGCTGCGAGCCGGTGCGCGTCCAGTTCTGGAACGGCTTCTCGATGAAGTAGCTCAGCGGCAGGATCAGCCGGCGGTCGTCCCAGATCTTGAGCACGACGAAGGTCCCGGTGATCTCTTCCACGCGGCCCCATTCGCCCTCGACCACCAGCACGTCGTCGATGCGGATCGGCTGCGCCAGCGCGATCTGCAGGCCGGCGATCAGGTTGCTGAAGACCGGTTTGGCGGCCAGGCCGGCCACGATGCCGATGACGCCGGCCGAGGCCAGCAGGCTGGCGCCGACCTGGCGCGCGCCCGGGAAGGTCATCAACATCATCGCGGCACCGGCCACCAGCAGCACGCTGTTGGCGGAGCGCGCCAGCACGCGGGTCTGGGTGAGCACGCGGCGCGCCTGCAGGTTGTCGGCCGCGTCGTAGGGGTGCTTGGCGATCAGGCCGTCGGCGAAGCCGTTGACCGCGCGCACCAGCACCCAGGTCGCCATGGCGATCAGCAGCAGGCCATTGACATGCCGGACGCTGGCGATGAAGCGCAGGTCGTCAGGCGCGGCCTGCCACACCGCCTGCAGGGCGAGCAGCGGCAGCAGCGCCTGCGCCGGCCCCTTGATGTTGACGAGCAGGGCATGCAGCACCGGCATGTGGCGTGTCACCCGCTGGAGCACCAGGCTGGCCACGCGGTGCAGCAGCAGCGCGAGGAAGACGGCGATCAGTGCGGAGACGAAAGGCGGGAACCACGGGTGGCCGAGCAGCATGTCTTTGGTCATCGTTCAGGGGGTCCTTTCAGGGAGATTGGCGTCGGGGTCGTTGAGCGCCTGCAGGATGCGTGCCGCATCGTCGCGCAGCTGGCTGGAGATGGCCGTGGCGAGGTCGAGCCGACGAAGCAGCCAGGGGCTCACGTCGTTGTCGAACGGGTCCGGCAGGGGGATCGGCCCGGCCAGGGCCGTGGCGGGTGGGCTCTCGGGCAGGTCGCTGCCGGCGATCGGGGCGCTGCCGATCGTCGCCTCGATGCGCGCGGCGGTGCGCGCGAGCGGGCCTTCGATGTCGGCCGGCGTGAGCCGGTCGCGCCGCAGCACCAGCATCGACTTGACTGCGCTCAGTTGCGCGAGCAGCTGATAGCTGTGGGCCTGCAGGTGTTCGAGCGGCGCGATGGGCGGGCGCACGGCACGCGGTTCGGACAGCGAACGCTGCGTCGCCTGCACCAGCGCCGAGAGGCTGTCGAAGGCTTCCTTGCGGGCCAGTCGCCATTCGAGTTCGGGGCTGGTGTCGATCGCGTGCAGCTGGCCGAGGCCGAGCGCGAGCCGCGCGTGCTGCGCCTGGGCCTTCAGCGTGCGCGCCACCAGCGACGGGATCTGGCTGCGTTCCCACGACGGCAGCACATAGCAGAAAGCCCAGGCCAGCGCCGCGCCGATCAGCGTGTCGGCCACGCGCTCGAACAGTGCGAAGGTGGGCGTCGCGCCGACATTGAGCATGTGGGCCTGCACCAGGCCCAGCACCGTCGCCGCCACGGCGGTGATCAGGTAGCGCCGCACCGCGAAGCCGTGCGCGATGGCCTGCGCCACCACCGACGCGACCAGCATGCCCATCGCCGAAGGATGCGTCGACAGCAGCGCCACCGCAAAGACGCAGCCCAGCAGCGTGCCGGCCACGCGGCTGTTGCGGCGCTCGAGCGTCTGCGAGAGGCTCCCACGCAGCACCACCACGATGGTCAGCAGGATCCAGTAGTCGTGCGAGCCCCAGGGCAGCAGCAGCGCGATGCCGTAGCCGGTCCCGATGGCGAGCGACGCGCGGATCGCATGGCGCAGCGGCGGGGCGTCCCAGCGCCACAGTGTGCGCAGCGGGCGCCACGACCAGTCGGTCGGGCTCACGAACATCTGCCAGTTGGCGCGCACCACGGCCAGGTCGGGCGCGACGTCGCCGCGCGCCATCGCCACCAGGCGCAGCACCTCGTCATTGATGTGGCCGATGCGGCTGGCCAGGCCACGGGCGAGCATGGCGGCGGTGGGGCCGGACGCGCCGTGCGCGTGCGCGGCGTCCGGCGCGAGATGGATCGCCGAGAGCTGTGGGCGCCGGTCGGGCACCGGCTCGGGCGTGCGCCCCAGCAGCAGCGCGTCGGCCAGGGCAGCGGTGTCGTCGGCCAGGGCTTCGAGCACGCGGCGCATCGCCATCAGGGCCGGGGCGTGCGCGGGGTTGGCCTGCAGCGCTTCCAGGTCGAGTTCGCTGGCGAGCAACTGGTCGCGCATCTCCAGCACGATCACCAGCATGCCGGCCAGGCGCTGGCGGTAGGCGGTGCGCGGCGACTCCAGCACGATGTCGCGCGTGGCCTGCAGCTGGTCGGCCAGCGCGGCCTGTTCGCGCAGCAGGCGCCCGAGCAACGGCGCAGGGGTCTCGCGCACGTCGCCGGATTCGTCGCGCGAACTGAACTGGCTCGCCTCGGTGCGCATGAGCGCCGACAGCGACAGCAGCACGTCGGCCATCGCCTGCACGCGGTAGCGGCCGTTGAGCGCCAGGTTGGCGAGCACCGCGTACACCACGTACAGCCCGGCGCCCAGCCCGAAGATCATCGTGCGGTGCAGCGCTTCGTCCAGCCCCTCGGGCTTGGGCGTGGCCATCGAGAAGATCATCGAGAACATCACCGCGATCGCGATCGGGATGCCGCGCTTGCCCCAGGCCATGGCGGTGAAGGCGAGGAAGGTGGCGGGCACCAGCAGCAGCCCGAGGCGGATGGGGGCGGCGTGCAGCATCTGCACCGCGAAGAACAGCGGCAGGCCGATGAGCGGCGCCGGCAGCATCTGCCAGAACTTGCCACGGCGCGGGCCGGGCAGGTCGGGCGGGGCGGTGACGATCACGCCGACTGCCGCCGAAGCCGCCGCCAAGGCGCCGAGCCAGGCATGCACGCTGGCGGAAATCAGAAAGAGGCCGAGCGCGACCGACAGGCCGTTGGCGATGTAGTGGCTCAGCCCGACGCGCAGGGCGGCCCTGCTGCGCTGGACGGCGGCGCGCGGCGCCTGCATCAGCGCTTGGCGGCGTCGCCCTCGGCGGGCGGGACGGCGGCACCGTCGGCGGCCGGGTCGCGGCGGATGCGGGTCAGCTTGCGCGGTGCGGGGGCGGCGGCCGGAGCCGGGGCCGCATCGGCCGCGGACTCCTCGTCGCCGGCGATGGTGCTGCGTGCGTAGATGTCGGCCGACGACGCATCGGCGTTGGGCGCGATCGAGGCCGACACGGCGCGGGCGCGGTCGCTCGCGCGCATCTTGGCGTCGAGGCCGGCGAACTTGGAGTACTGCGACAGCAGCGGCACCAGCTGGCCGTAGATGCGCGGGGCGCCGGCCAGGCATTCGCGCTGGTCGAGGAACTCGGGCTCGCCGGTGAAGTTGCCGATCAGGCCGCCGGCCTCGGTCACCAGCAGCGAGCCGGCCGCCACGTCCCAGATGCTCAGACCGGTCTCGAAGAAGCCGTCGGTGAAGCCCGCGGCCACGTAAGCCAGGTCGAGCGCCGCCGCGCCGGGGCGGCGCAGGCCGGCCATCTTGGGCATCAGGTCAGACATGATGGCCAGGTACTGCTTGAAGTTGTCGCCGGTGCGGAACGGGAAGCCGGTGGAGATCAGGCACTCGTGGAGCTGGGTGCGCTTGGAGACGCGGATGCGCCGCTCGTTCATGAAGGCGCCGCGGCCCTTGGTGGCGGTGAACAGATCGTTGCGGCTCGGGTCGAAGATGACCGCCTGCTCGACCTTGCCCTTGACCGCCAGCGCGATCGACACGCAGTAGACCGGGAAGCCGTGGATGAAGTTGGTGGTGCCGTCGAGCGGATCGATGATCCAGACGTAGTCGGAGTCCTTGGCGCCGTGCTCGGTGCCGGATTCTTCCGCGAGGATGCCGTGGCCCGGGTACGCGGTGAGCAGCGTCTCGATGATGACGCGCTCGCTGGCGTGGTCGACCTCCGTGACGAAATCGTTCACCTGCTTTTGCGAGATGCGAACGGCTTCGACGTCGAGCGCGGCACGGTTGATGATGGCACCGGCGGCGCGGGCGGCCTTGACGGCCACGTTGAGCATGGGATGGAGGTTGGGCGACGACATGAATTGTGGGAAGAGCAGGCGAGGGCACGGGGCCCCGGGAAATGCGGCCCGGCGATGCGGGCGGCGAACGATGACCTATTTTCCCATAACCCGCCGGGCCGCGCCCCGGGGATGTCGAATCCGGGCCGTTCAAGCGCCTTCGACGATCACGAAATCGGTGTCGGCAACGCGCTGCCGAATGGCCTTGGCAAGCCCGTATTCCTCGCTTTGGTAGCACGCATTAGCGGTCGCCACATCGACGAATTCGACCACCACGTTGCGCTCGCGCGCCACGCCTTCCATGCACTCGAAGGCGCCGCCACGCACCAGAAAGCGGGCGCCGAATCTCTCGAAGGCGGGCCGCGCCGCCGCGAGATAGGCAGGATATTCCGCCGCGTTGTGCACCGAGACCCGAACGATCCAGTAGCCCTTTGCCATGTCGATCTTTCTTTCATTCATTGGTAGAGAGAAACGCACGATAGCGCTGGCACATCATTTTGAAAAATGAATAATCGAGATTCAAATCATCTTGAAATGAGAACATGGATCTCGGTGACCTGCAGATATTCCAGGCGGTGGTCGAAGCCGGCAGCGTGACGCGGGCGGCCGAGCGTTTGCACCGTGTGCAATCCAACGTGACCACGCGCATTCGCCAGCTCGAACAGAAGCTGGGTGTCGCCCTGTTCATCCGCGAGGGCAAACGGCTGCACCTGTCGCCGGCGGGCCGGCAACTGTTGCCCTATGCGCAGCAATTGCTGGCGCTGGCAGCGCAAGCGCGCGAAGCGGTGTGCGACGACCGACCACGCGGCCCCCTCGTGCTGGGCGCCATGGAAAGCACCGCCGCCGTGCGCCTGCCGGGGCCGCTGAGCGAGTTCGTCAAGCGCTATCCCGAGGTCAAGCTGACTTTGAAGACCGGCAACCCGCAGCAGCTCGCTGCCGCCGTGTTGGCAGGGCGGATGGACACGGCTTTCGTGACCGGGCCGATCGCAGACGGGCCCCTCGAGCGGGTGCCCGTGTTCTCGGAAGAACTCGTCATCGTCGCTCAGGCTGGGCATGCGCCCATCGGCAAGGCGCACCAGTTGCTGCCGCCGGCGATCGTGGCTTTCGAAGCTGGATGTCCGCACCGCGCGCGGCTCGAGGCGTGGTACGCGCGGCGGGACGGCATGCCACTGCAGACCATCGAAATCACCTCCTACCACGCCATGCTGGGCTGCGTGGTGGTCGGCATGGGCATTTCACTGGTGCCGCGCGGCGTGCTCGCCACCTTTCCGGACCGTGAACGCCTGAGCCTGCACCCGCTGCCGCGCGGCGAGAACCGCGCCTCGACCGATCTGATCTGGCGGAGTGGGGCGTTGTCGCCCAAGATCACAGCGTTGCTGCAGTTGTTGAAGCCGGCGAGCGCCTTGGCGGGCTGAGAGCTCGGCGGGCTGAGACAATTCGCGCCCATGCGCACCCGCTTCATCCTGATCCAGACCAGCCACGCCGGCAACGTCGGCGCCGCCGCGCGCGCCATGAAGACCATGGGCTTCGACGACCTGGTGCTGGTCGCGCCGCGCTGGGCCAACGTGCTGCGGCGCGAAGAAACCATCCAGCGGGCCAGCGGCGCCCTCGACGTGCTGGCCAACGCCCGCATCGTCGACACGCTCGATGAAGCCCTCGACGGCGTCACGCACCTGTGCGCCACCGCCATGATCCCGCGCGACTTCGGCCCGCCGACGCGCACGCCGCGCGAGCACCTCGAGCCGCTCGCGAAGAGCGACCCGCCGCAGCACGTCGGCTTCCTCTTCGGCTCCGAGCGCTTCGGCATGCGCAACGAGGACGTGTACCGCTGCAACGTGGCGCTGAGCATCCCGGCCGATCCGAACTTCGGCTCGCTCAACCTGGGGGCCGCCATCCAGCTGATCGCCTACGAATGGCGGCTGGCGCTGGGCGGCTTTCCGGTGACCGAATCGGTGCTGCCCACGCAGGCGGCCGACGCCCAGGCCGTGGCCGGCATGCTGGCGCACTGGGAACGCTCGCTGGTGCAGATCGGCTTCCTCGACCCCGAGGCGCCCAAGAAGCTGATGCCGCGTCTGCAGCAGCTGTTCAACCGCGCCCAGCCGACACCGGAAGAGATCCACATCCTGCGCGGCATCGCCAAGGCCATGGCCGACGCGAAGACCCCGCCGCCGACGCGCTCCGACGGCGCCGCTTAGACTGCGCGCCCGCTGTCTTCATCACGACAACATCCATGCTTTCGCGCCTGCGTTCCGACATCCAGTGCATCCTCGACCGCGACCCCGCGGCCCGGACACGCTGGGAAGTGATCACCCTGTACCCCGGCTTCCATGCTGTGGTGCTGCACCGCGCGGCGCACTGGTGCTGGACGCACGGGCTCAAGTGGGTCGGTCGCTTCGTCTCGCAGTTCTCGCGCTGGATCACCGGCATCGAGATCCACCCGGGCGCCAAGTTGGGCGAACGCGTGTTCTTCGACCACGCGATGGGCGTGGTGGTGGGCGAAACGGCGGAGATCGGTGACGGCTGCACCATCTACCAAGGCGTGACGCTCGGCGGAACCTCGCTCTACAAGGGCACCAAGCGGCATCCGACGCTGGGCCGCGACGTGGTCGTGAGCGCCGGCGCCAAGGTGCTGGGCGGTTTCGTGGTGGGCGATGGCGCCAAGATCGGCAGCAACGCGGTGGTCATCAAGCCGGTGCCCGCGGGCGCGACCGCCGTCGGCATCCCGGCGCGCATCATCCCGTCGAAGACCGGCGCCAGCGCCGATGTGACGGGCAGCGATCGCAAGTTCTCGGCCTACGGCATCACGCTGGACGACGACCCGCTGTCGCAGGCGATGCGCGGGTTGATCGACAGCGCCAAGGGGCAGGAGCACCAGATCGCGCTGATCTGGGAAGCGATCGAGAAGCTCTCGTCGAGCACGCCCGACAAGGGCGACTGCATGCCCTGCGACGCCGCGCGCGAGGAGTGCTTCGAAGCGGAAAAGCTCACGCAGCTGGTCGGCAAGTGAGCCGACCGCCGCCGCGGGCTTCCAGATTTTTTCCCGCTTCTACATGCCCACGTAGTTCGGCCCGCCGCCGCCTTCGGGCGTGACCCACACGATGTTCTGTGTCGGGTCCTTGATGTCGCAGGTCTTGCAGTGCACGCAGTTCTGCGCGTTGATCTGCAGTCGCTCCTTGCCGGCGTTCGCCTCGTCGGGCACGAACTCGTACACGCCGGCCGGGCAGTAGCGCGCCTCGGGGCCGGCGTACTCGGGCAGGTTGATGCGGGTGGGCACCGTCGCATCCTTCAAGGTCAGGTGCGCCGGCTGGTTCTCTTCGTGGTTGGTGTTGCTGATGAACACGCTGGAGAGCCGGTCGAAGGTGAGCTTGCCGTCGGGCCGCGGGTAGGCGATCTTCTTGCACGCGCTCGCGGGCTTCAGGCGCGCGTGGTCGGGCTCGGTGCGGTGGAGGGTCCAGGGGATGTGGCCGCGCAGCACGAACTGCTCGATGCCGGTCATCACCGTGCCGACGGTCAGGCCCTTCTTGAACCACTGCTTGAAGTTGCGCGCCTTGTTCAGCTCGGTGTGCAGCCAGCTCTTCTCGAAGGCGGCCGGGTAGGCGGCGAGTTCGTCGTGCTGGCGGCCTGCGGTCACGGCCTCGAAGGCGGCTTCTGCGGCCAGCATGCCGGTCTTGATCGCGGCATGGCTGCCCTTGATGCGGCTCGCGTTCAGGTAGCCGGCTTCGCAGCCGACCAGCGCGCCACCGGGGAACACCGTCTTGGGCAGCGACAGCAGGCCGCCGGCCGTGATCGCGCGTGCGCCGTAGCTCAGGCGCTTGGCCGGCTTCAGGCCCTTGTCCTGGCCTTCGAGGTACCAGCGGATGTTCGGGTGCGTCTTGAAGCGCTGGAACTCCTCGAAGGGGCTCATGTGCGGGTTCTGGTAGTCGAGCCCGACCACGTAGCCGATGATGAGCTGGTTGTTCTCCGCGTGGTAGACGAAGGAGCCGCCGTAGGTGTCGTTCGGCAGCGGCCAGCCGGCCGTGTGGATGGCCAGGCCCGGCTCGTGGCGGGCCGGGTCGATCTCCCAGAGTTCCTTGATGCCGATGCCGTAGCTCTGCGGGTCCTTGCCGTCGTCGAGCTTGTACTTCGCGATCAGCTGCCGACCCAGGTGGCCGCGCGCACCTTCGGCGAACACCGTGTACTTGCCCAGCAACTCCATGCCGAGCTGGAAGTTCTCGGTCGGCTCGCCGTCCTTGCCGATGCCGAGGTTGCCGGTGGCCACGCCGCGCACCTGGCCGTCGTCGGTGTAGAGCACTTCGGCGGCAGGGAAGCCGGGGAAGATCTCCACGCCGAGTTCCTCGGCCTGCTGCGCCAGCCACTTCACCACGTTGCCGAGGCTGACGATGTAGTTGCCTTCGTTGTGGAAGTTGTGCGGGAGCAGGAAGTTCGGCGTGCGCGTCGCGCCGGTCTCGCTGAGCATCAGGAAGGTGTCGGCCGTGACCGGCTGGTTCAGCGGTGCGCCCTTGGCCTTCCAGTCGGGGATGAGTTCAGACAGGGCGCGCGGGTCCATGATGGCGCCCGACAGGATGTGCGCGCCGGGCTCCGAGCCCTTCTCGAGCACCACCACCGAAATCTCCTTGTCGTTCTGTGCCGCGAGCTGCTTCAGGCGGATCGCGGTGGAGAGCCCGGCGGGGCCGCCACCGACGACGACGACGTCGTACTCCATGGATTCGCGCGGGCCGAACTGGGCGAGGATTTCGTCGTGGGTCATGGGGTCTGTTCGATAATGGTTTTTGGACGCATCGGCACGTGAAATGCTGCCGAACAATGAAACATTTTATGCGGCGTCATTCGGCGGTCCCTGTCGTCCAGGGTCGCCAGTGCAAGGGGCAGGCGGTCGCCTTCGCGACTGGCCCCTCCGGGTCCGCCAAGCCATCCTTGCCCCATGAAGATCGAAATCCCCGAGAAGAAGAAGCTGGTCTACGAGATGTCCATCGCCATCCGCTGGGGCGACATGGATGCGATGGGCCACCTCAACAACGGCAGCTACTTCCGCTACATGGAGACGGCGCGGATCGACTGGATGCGCTCGATCGGCTTCGAGCCCGACCCGAGCGGCGAGGGCATGGTCATCGTCAATGCCTTCTGCAATTTCTACCGCCAGCTCGAGTACCCGGGCGACGTGCTGCTGAAGATGTACGCCAGCGACCCGGCCCGCACCACCTTTGAGACCTGGGCCACCATGGCACGCGCCGATGCGCCCGAGGTGGTCTGCGCGGCCGGCGGTGCGACCACCATCTGGGTCGACTTCCCCAAGCAGAAGGCGATGGCGCTGCCCGAGTGGCTGCGCACGCTGGTCAGCGCCTGAGCGTACTCAGTGCGCGCCGACCGACACCATCACCTGGATCGGACCGGACTTCTCGAAGAACATCGTCATCTCGTAGCTGCGGCCCCATTGCAGCGGCGCCTTCAGGTTGCGCAACACCATGTGCGGCTTGTCCTTGCCGAAGTCGAGCTTGTCGGCCGGCGCGATGTCGATGGCCTTCAGCCGCTTGGCGGAGGGCGCGTCGCTGCTGCGGAATTCCACCGTCTCGGCATAGGGCGTGGCGGCGCGCACCAGCCGGTCCTTGCCGCGCACGCTTTCCATCGTGAAGTAGATCGGTGCAGAGGCCAGCTGGCCCTCGGGTGTCGGGTCGGCCCAGGGGTGGATCAGCGTGAAATCGGCGCCGTAGTACTCGTGCGTCGCGGCGGCGATCGGCGAGAGCGCCAGCGTCAGGAGAAGGGCGCGCCGCAGGGCGGAGGTGATGCGGGGGAAGCGTTGGGTCGTTGTCATGGTGTGGGGGCGAGAAAAATGGCGTTCGGAAGTTCAGTTCGAGAAGGACATCGAATAGCCCCACGCGTCGAGCCGATCCGGCATCGCGTTGAAGGCGAGGGTGCTGCGCGCGGCGCCGCGGTTCACCGGCACCTCGTGCAGCAGGTAGCTCGGGAACAGCAGCAGGTCGCCCGCGGCCGGCGTCGGGCCGATCCACCGTTCGGCGTTGAAGGGCCCGGTGGCGCTGCGCGGGTTGGCATTGCTGAACACGTAGTCGCGCCCGCCGAGGCTGCGGATGAAGGCGGTGTTGCTCGCCGGCTCGCAGGCGCTCAGGTAGAGCACGCCGGAAACGAAACTGTTGGCATGGTTGTGCACCGCCTGCTGGCCGCCGGCCTGCATCACGTTGAGCCACATCTCCTTGATGCGCCATTGCAGCGCCTCGCCGAAAAGCAGCGTGCCGAATTCGCGCAGCGGCGCATCGAGGCGCTGCGCCACCTCGCGCAGCAGCGGTGCGTCCTGCGGCGAGAGCAGGCGGCTGTGCGACAGCGCGTCGGAGCGATGGTTTGCTTCCGAGAGATCGGCGCCCAGCTGCGCATGCAGCCCGGCGACCAGCGTGGTGTCGATGCAGCCCTCGACGCGCATGACCGGCGTCGGAAACAGCTCGAAGACCTGCGCGCGGGGTGGTGTGGCCGTCATGCGAGCGATCAGCCGGCGATCGCGACGATGCGCGAGATCGTCCAGAAGCTGGCCAGCGCGCCGATGCCGTACAGCGCCGGACGCTTGACCGCGAGCGCGAAGGCATGGCGCCGCAGCAGCACCGTGAGGCCCCAGGCCAGTGCCACCACCATCAGCTGCCCGGCTTCCACGCCGAGGTTGAAGCTCAGCAGCGCGAGCGGGATGTTCTGCTGCGGCAGGCCGATGTCCTTCAGCGCGCCAGCGAAGCCCAGCCCGTGGATCAACCCGAACAGGAAGGCGACCAGCGCGGGCCAGCGGCGGCTCCAGGTCTGCCGGTCGTGCAGCGCTTCTGCCGCGACCAGCACGATCGACAACGCGATGGTCGCTTCCACCGGCGGCGAGCGCAGCGTCAGCCAGCCCAGCGCACTGGCCGCCAGCGTGAAGCTGTGCGCCAAGGTGAAGGCCGAGATGGTGCCGATGAGCCGCTTGTTCAGCCCCACCAGGAACAGCAGGCCGATGACGAACAGCAGGTGGTCGATGCCGCTGAGGATGTGCTCGACGCCGAGGATGCCGTAGACCTTCGCCAGCTCCAGGCCGCCGCGCTCGTCGCGCGCACCGCCGAAGAGCTGCACGCTCGGTTGCGAGCCGCTGAGCGTGTGCACGCTCTGCTGGCCGTCGCGCCAGTGGATGCGAACCAGCGCGGCGGAGTAGGCCTTGCCCACGCCGTCGATCGACAGGGTGCCCGCCATCGGCCCGGGGCACTGCACCGTTTGCGCGTCGCCCACGCAGCCTTGCGGCCAGGTCGGCGTGAGTTCCTCGGCGACCGGCCGGCTCTTGCCCGGCGCGCCCCAGGACCAGACGAACTGGCCCGAGCCGACCTCGCGCATCGTCATCTCGGCGATGCTCATCTCGTGCGCGCCGGCGCCAGCTGCGTGCCAGCCGACGGCCAGCAAGAACAGGGTGCGCAGCACAAATCGCCAGACGGTCGTCATGGCTTTGCGCCCTCGGTGCGGATCGCGTACTTCTTGCTCATCTCGTGCACCGCGTCGGACGTGCGCTGCGCCATCGTGTCGTCCTTCCAGTCCTGGTGGACCGAGTCCTTCATGTCTTCGAACTTCGCTGTCGTGCCGGGCTTGATCGCCTCGACGCGGACCACACGCAGGCCGGCGCTGCTCGGCACGGCCTGCCATTCGCCGACCTTGAGCTGGGCCAGCTTGTCGGCGAAGTCGCTGCCGTAGCTTTCGACCAGGTTCGTTCGCGGACGGTCCTTGAAGACTCGCAGGTCGCTCTGCGTGTCGCTCTTCGCGGTGCCGTTCAGGGCGGCGGCGAAGGTCTCCAGCGCCTCGGGCGTGCTGTCGCCGATCACCACCGCTTCCATGAAGTCGTAGCGGGCCGGCGTGTCGTAGCGATCGCGACGCGCCTCGAACCACGCCCGCAACGTCGGCTCGTCGATGGTCGGCAGGCTGATGCCGCTGCGCGCGATGCTCATGGCCTTGAAGATCACGCGCTCGCGGATGGTGCTGTCGCCACGGTCCAGGCCGAGCGACAGGCCTTCGCGGTACAGCACCTCGTTGTCGACCCAGCGGTCGATCAGTTTCTTCATGTCGCCGGGCGTTGGCTCACGCTGCATGCCGGCCACGAAGATCTCGCGCACTTCCTTCTGCACATCGGCACCCACGACGATGGTCTGCGGGTCTTCGCGGCGGGCGTTGAGCACGTGGTCGACGCCGAACAGCAGCAGGCCGAGGAACAGGAAGTGAAGCAGCGGCTCGCGGGCCGCGCGTTTCAGGGCGTTGGACAGGTCCATGGGTGGGCGATCGGTCGGAAGGTGAAAGGATGGGAAGGCGGCGTGCGTTTAGGACGCCGGCGCGGTGTGGGGTGCGGCCTGGGCGCAGCGTGCGCCGATGCCGTCGAGTGCGGCGGTGACGGCCTCTGCGCGGGCCGGGTCGCTGCCGCGCAGGGCGTTGGCCATCGCGACCAGGGGCTCGCAGGCGGGGCGGAATTCGGGACTCTGGCGCAGCAGGCCCATCAGCGGCTTCTGCACGCGCTGCAGCATCTCGCCCGGGTCGGCGACGGGGCGCACGGTGGCACCGAACGCGAGGTAGAGGCGGCGCGCGGCCCAATAGGCCTGCATGCGGTCGGCCTCGGCGTCGCGCGGCTGGCGCAGCAGCTCCGTGGCGTGCGGTTGCAGTTCGCCCAGCAATTGCATCAGGCGCTCGCGCGGGGTCGAGGGCGGGGCGTAGGTGGCCCAGGGCGCCTGGTGCACGACCACCGGGCGGTCGTCGGTGTTGGCGGTGGCGCCTTGGGCGAAGCGCGCGAGCGTCGCCGGCCCGGCGAGCACGCTGCCGACCACGGCGAATTCGTCTTCGAGGCGTGCGGTAGCCAATGGCGATGGGCCGGCCCCTTGGGCGCGTTGCGCGAGCCGGGCACGTACCGCCGCCATGTCGATGGCCGGATCGTCCGGCCGGGCGATCAGCCCCAGCACCGGCGTGTCGAGGCTGTTGCTGGCCAGCACGGCGATCGCGTCCGGGTACACGGCGAGGAAGGCCGCGACGATGCTGCGCAGGGTGTCGAGATCCATCTGGTGCAGCGCCAGCCACTGGCAGAAGACGCCACCGGGGGCCAGGCGCGCGCGCACCGCGGCGAATTGCTCCACCGTGTAGAGCGCACCGGCACCGCTGCGCGCGGGATGGAACAGGTCGGCCACGATCACGTCGTAGTGCGCGTCGGACGCCTGCACGAAGCGCCGCGCGTCGGCCGACACGGTGTGCAGCGGCTGCCGCGGCACCGGTGCGGCCGGCGACTTCGCGAACAGCGCGGCGGCGTTGATCACCTCGGGCAACAGCTCCACCGCGTGCACCTGCAAGCCCGGTTCCTGGGCCGCGGCGGCTGCGGTGAAGCCGGTGCCCAGCCCGAGGAAGAGCGCCTGCCGGGGCGGTGTCGTGTGCAGCAGCAGCGGCAGTTGCGCCAGGCGCCACTCGACCAGGCCGCTCGCGCTGCTGCCTTCCTGTGCGCGGTTGTTGATGCGCAGGCGCGCCACGCCATCGGCGTCGGCCACCACGCTCACGGCGGCCATCACGCCGTCGTCGTAGCTCAGCACCCGGCCGCCGACGGGCACATCGACGAAACGCAGGTTCGCGCCCCACAGGACCATCGCGCCAGCCACCGCGGCGATCGCCACGGTCTGCGGGCGCCGCCAGCGCACGGGCGATTGCAGCAGCAGGTAGCCTGCGACCATCAGGGCCAGACCGGCCGGTGCGCCGAGCGCGGGGATCAGCCACACGCCCACCAGCGCGGGGGCGAGGGCCGCGCCCGCGGTGTTGAGCGCCAGCGCGCGTCCGAGCGGCAGCCCGCCGGACTGCGCCTCGATGCACAGGTGCGTGAACAGCGCACCCATCACCAGCGTCGGCGCCCACATGGCGGCGGCGGCCGCGAGCGCTTCTCCGGCGAGCGCACTGGCCGCGCCGGGGCCGATCCAGCGAGCGGGCCAGGCGCACAGCGCATCGGCCCCGCCGAGGGCCAGGCCCGACAGCAGCACCGCGGCCGCCAGGGCGAGCAGCAGCCGGTCGCGCACCTGGCGCGGATCGCCGCCACGGTGCGCCAGTCGCTGGTAGATCGCCGCACCCGCGGCCGTGCCGAGCAGGTACATGGCGAGCAGCAGCGCGTAGCTGTAGACGGTGCTCTCGGTCACCTGGCTGAGAACACGCACTGCGAGCACCTCGTAGCCGATGCCGAGCAGGCCGGTGGCCACCAGCAGGGCGGGCACACGGGGGCCGAGGATTGACCGCATCGAGATGTCGGGCGTGGCGGCCGGTGCCGCCGGCGTGTCGCGCCAGAGCCACCAGGCCAGCGCGGCGCACAGGGCATTCGCCGCGGCGCAGAAGAGGGCGGTGCGCAGCAGCCCCGCGTGCGGCATGACGACGAATACCGCCAGCAGCAGGCCGAGCACCGCCCCGAAGGTGTTCGCTGCATAGAGCCCGCCGAGGCGGCTGCGCGCGGCGCTCAGCTGGCGCTCGAGCGCGGGCAAGGTGGCGCCCATCGCTGCGCTGGCCGGCAGCAGCAGGAGAAACGGGAAAAGAAAGGCGACCGTCCAGTGCCGCAGCACCGACGGTTCGGGGCCGATCAGCCGCGCTGTCGCGTTGATCAGCGAAGGCATGGCCAGGGTGAGGGCCAGGCCCCACGCCAGCAGCAGCAACTCGCAGCCGGCGTACCAGCGCCCGGGCCAGCGGCTGCGCGCCAAGGTTCGGCCCAGCATCTGCGCGCCCAGGGCGAGGCCGCCGAAGAAGGCGGCCAGCACGGCCAGCACTGCCACGATCTCGTGGCCCATCGCGGCACCGAATTCGGCGGTCCAGACCATCTGCCAGGCGAGCGCGGCCGCACCGGACAGCACCATCAAGAGATGAGCAATGGGGAGTTCCAGGCGCGCGCCTTCCCCGTGCGGCGCGGCGGGAATTTCAGGGGGGACGCTGAGCATGACGCTGCGTGCTTCTTCGGACAAAAAGGCACGGCAGACACCCTGTGTCTGCCGTGCCGATGCGGGACGGGCCCGTGCCGCTTACTTGATGCCGGCGACCTTGATGGTGTTCACGACTTCCACGAACACCGGGTTGGCATAGAACCAGAGGTCCGACCAGCCGGCGACGTCATAGCTCGCGTACTTGGTGCCGTTCAGCGTGCGCATGTGCGCCGGGCAGGCCGCGTCGCTGCAGGGGATCTTGCCCGGCTGGGTGCCGTCGGACGGGTTCGAGATGAAGTCGAGCAGCGGGTTGCCGTCGGCGTCGGTCTCGAAGGGTGTCGCGGCCGGCAGGTTGGTGCCGCGCAGGCGGAAGTACTGCGATGCCTTGGCCGCCGGAACGATGTAGCTCATCATCCGCGTGCCGTCGGCCTGGGCCGTCCAGTTCGTGCTGTTGAACACCTTGGCGACCTTCGCCGTCTTGTTGGTGGCGGCCACCGAGCCCAGCGTGCCGGCGTAGTTCGCGGTGTCCGACGGGGCGACCATGCCGGTCACCATGCCGTTGATCACGTCGACGTGGTCGAGCACCGGCGCATTCAGCGGCTGCGTGATGTTGACCTGCTTGAGCGACGGGTTCGGGAACGAATACGGCGCGTTGTTGGTGCCTTGCGGGTCGCGCAGCACCACCGTCACCACCAGGTCCGTGCCCGGGCGCACCACGAGCTTCTCGCCCATGGTCGCGCAGCCGTTGATGCGCACGTCGCCATTGGCCGCCGTGGCGTTCTGGCCGGCCTTCTCGTAGAGGGCGTTGCCCGCGTTGCGCGGCAGGCCGGGGTTGGCGGCGCAGACCGTGAATGACAGGCGATCGATCAGCTGGCCGTTGGCGACGAAGCTGTTGCCGCTGCGCAGGCCGTCGATGATGCCGCCCGCCGTGAGGTTGTCGCTGCCCTTGCGGACCATCACGTAGTCGCGGGTGTACTCGCCGGGGAAGAAGTCCGACGTCGTCTCGCGCTGGTCGGCACCGAAGCTGCCGCGGTTGTGGTAGTCGGAGCTGGCGAAGAAGAACCAGTTGCGGCCTTCGCCCAGCAACGCGTCCCACACGCCACCGACGGTCGCCGCGTAGACGCCCGAGCCGCCGTAGGTGCCACCGCCCACGGCGCCGGTGCTGTAGCTGCCGCGGTTGCCTTCGGCCTGGTGGCCGGGCATCGACTCGAAGCCGAAGGCGATCTTCGGTGCCGCGTTGTTGAAGTTGCGCAGGTGCTCGATGTTGAAGCCGTTGTTGCCCGTCGGGTTGTAGGCGCCTGCACGCTCCAGGTGGGCCGGGACGAAGTAGCTGGCGGTGGGCGCCTTCTCGTTCATCCACTTGATGCCTTCGACGGTCTTCAGGTGACCGAGGTTGGGCGTGCTGGCGCTGTTGGTGCCGGTGATCTTGCGTGCGGTGGTGTCGAGCAGGTTGTTGTTGTTGCTGCCGCCCACGGTGCAATCCCACTGGTTCTCCGCGCCGCGGCTGGTGTCGCTGTCGCTGCGGTCGAAGCAGTACTCGTACTGTGCTTGCAACGCAGCGTTGCCGCCGCCGGCGGTCGACGGCCAGGGCAGCTGGCCCGGCAGCACGTTGGTCGAGACGTGCTCGTGGCCGGGCGCGTTCTGTTCCACGCCGATCCAGATCGGCTTGTTGCGGGCGCGGCTTTCCTTTTCGATCACGGGGTACTGGAACTCCTTGATTTCCTGCCAGCGCCACATCGCCTTGACCGTGGCAGTGCCGTCACCCTTGATGTCGGCACGGCCGTTGGGCAACGTGGCTTCCCAGGTCTGGTTCGGGCCCTTGCCCATGGGGGCAGGCTGGCCCGTGCTGGGGTAGGTGTTGGGCGGGTACGGGCCGGTCGCGCTGTTGGTCAGACCGACGCCTGCCGGCACCGGCTCGAACGGGTCTTCGGCCAGCGTGCAGTTGCGCGTGCTGCTGCCGCCGTGGTCGGCCTGGACGAACCAGTCGAGGCCGAAGGTCTTGGCCGACTTGTCGACCAGCTTCTGCACCGACAGCGCGCCGTCCGAGCAGGTCGTGTGGTTGTGGAAGTCGCCGGCGACGTAGGTGCCGCTCGCCTTGGTGTCCGCACGGTCGGCGGCCCGGGCAGCGCTGAAGGGAAGGGCGGTGATGCTGGCCAGGGCGACCAGCGCCAGTGCCGTGTCGCGCAAAGGGAAAGGAGTCTTCATGAAAAAATTTCCGCGTTCGTTCGTATGAGGGGCCGGTCGGCTCAGGTCTGCTTCTGGTCGCCGAGCAGGCGGAACTTGCCGCCGGTGAACGACAGGCGCGAGGTGAAGCTCACCGAGGTCGTGTCGACGTCCGTGTTGGTCAGCGTGGCGGTCAGCGTGCACACGTTGGCGGCGTCGCAGCCGTTGATCGTGACGGCCGACAGCTTGACGGCCGGGAAGGAAGACAGCTGCGTCGAGAAGAGCAGCAGCGCGGCGGCTTCCTGCGTCAGGGCGTCGCGCACCTGCGCCTTCGAGTAGCCCGCATCCAGGAAGGCGTCGTCGTAGTTGTCCAGGAAGGCCGCGTTGGTCAGGCCGCCGTAGCTGTTGAGCGACGCGAGGCCGGCGCCGAAGTCGGTGGCGAAGGCCGCCTGCCGGGCGGAGTCGTTCGGAGAAGCACCAGCTGGCGGTGGCGTGGTGGCGACGTTGTCGTCTCCACCGCCGCCGCAGGCGGCCAACAGGGCCAGCATGCTGCTGGCGAGCAAGAATCGAAAGCGGTGACCTGGGCGCATGGCGAATGCCTTTTCTTTTCTCTTGATAGAGCGTGTTGTTTGACGGGCGACTTTTTCGGGGCGCGAGCGGCGCCAATCCGAGAAGTTCATCCTATTTTTCGACTGTTACAACGCCATGAATTTGCAAGGCGTCGGAACTTTTTCTTGAACTTTTTTCTCATGCGGTCGATCGCGCGTCGGGCGAGTGCGCTGCGCCATGCGTGAGGCGGTGTGTGGCATTCTTCGTCCGGCCGCTTTGGCCCGCCCTCTGTCCCTTCCTCACGCGACCATGCAGCGATTCACCATTTCTCTGGACGACGAACTGGCGCAGCAGTTCGACGCTCTCATCGCCGGCAAGGGGTACGTCAATCGGTCCGAGGCCGTGCGCGATCTCATTCGTTCGGGCGTCGGCCGCGAGACGCTCGAACATGACACGGCGGTTGGAAAAGCGGTCTGGTGCGTGGCGACCGTGAGCTATGTCTACGACCGGCACGAACACACCATCATCTCGCGCCTGCTGGAACTGCAGCACGCACACCATGACCTCGTCGTCACGAGCCTGCGAACGCACCTGGACCACGACCACTGCATGGAAGCGGTCGTGCTGCGCGGGCCCATCGCCGATGTGCAGACCTGTGCGGAGCTGCTGCTCGCCTTGCGTGGTGTTCGGCACGGCAACATCCACCGCGTGCCGCTGGCCCGATCCAGGCCGCATGCGCACGGCGCGGCCGGCACGCACACGCACCTCAAACCACTGAATTGACCCGGCACCTCCGTCAAAAGGCGTCATGCCGACGTCACTGTTTGTATGAACAATTTGCGTTTTCTCATACTGACAGAGGGACGAGATGAAACGCAGACAGGCACTGGCGCGACCGGTGCTCCTGGGTGTGGCTTTCGCTGCCAGCGTAGCCTGTGCGCAGCAAAGCCATTTGCCGGAGGTCGAGGTGCGTGGCCCGCGCGATGCGGCCATCGGCTCGGCCGACAGCGCCAGCGAGGGTGCCGTCGAACGCGAGTCCTACCAGACGCGACCCAAGCTTCGCCCTGGCGACATCGTCGAAGCGGTGCCCGGCGTCGTGGCGACCCAGCACTCCGGTGACGGCAAGGCCAACCAGTACTTCCTTCGCGGCTTCAACCTCGACCACGGCACCGACTTCGCCGTCAGCGTCGACGGCATGCCGGTCAACATGCCGACGCACGGCCATGGCCAGGGCTTCGCGGACCTCAACTTCCTGATCCCCGAACTGGTCTCGGGCGTGCGCTACCGCAAGGGGCCGTACTTCGCCGACGGCGGCGACTTCTCGCTGGCCGGAAGTGCGACGCTGGACTACTTCGGGGCGCTCGACGCGCCCTTCGCCGAGCTGAGCTTCGGCGCCAACAACTTTCGCCGGCTGCTGGCCGCAGGCTCACGGACCGTGCAGGACCAGACCTGGCTCGGCGCCATCGAGGTCGAGGGCAACGATGGCCCCTGGGACGTGGCCGAGAACCTCCAGAAGGTCAATGCGGTGCTGCGCTATGCGCAAGGCTCGCCGACGCGCGGGTTCAGCCTGACCGGCATGGCCTACAAGAGCCGCTGGACCGCCACCGACCAGGTCCCGCAGCGCCTGATCGACAGCGGCGAGCTGTCGCGCTTCGGCTCGCTCAACCCCAGCGACGGCGGCAAGACGGAGCGGGTCAGCCTGTCGGGCAAGTGGTTCGACAAGGGACCGGACGGAGAGACGACCGTCAGCGCCTATGCCATCGACTACCGCTTCAAGCTCTTCTCGGACTTCACCTACTTCCTGAACGACCCGGTGAACGGCGACCAGTTCGAGCAGGTCGACCGCCGCCACATCTTCGGTGCGCAGGCGGCCCGCACCCTGCCGACCCGGTTCGGCGGGCTCGATGGTGTGCTGAGCATGGGCGCCAGTTGGCGGGGCGACCGCATCGGTCAGGTCGGGCTGTATGCGACGCAGGCTCGTGAGCGGCTCGGCACCGTGCGCGACGACAAGGTGTCGCAGGACCTCTTTTCGATGTATGGTCAGCAGCTGGTGTATCTGACCGACCGGCTGCGCGGCTATGTGGGCGTGCGCGGCGATGTGCTGCGCTACGACGTGCAGGGGCGCGAGCCGGTCTATGGCGCGGCCAACAGCGGCCGCGGTCACGATGCCCTGGCCAGCCCGAAGGCGGGCCTGGCCTTTGCGCTGACGCCGCAGCAGGAGCTCTACCTGAACGCGGGCGTCGGCTTCCACAGCAACGACGTGCGCGGTGCCACCATCACGACCGACCCGGCCTCGGGCCTGCCGGCGGACCGCGTGCCGGCCCTGGCCAAGGGCACCGGTGCCGAAGTCGGTTGGCGCCTGCAGCCCAGCGAAGACTTCACCGCGACGGTGGCCCTGTGGCAACTCAAGCTCGATTCCGAGCTGGTGTACGTCGGGGACGCCGGCTCGACCGAAGCCGGCCGCGCGAGCAGCCGCCGCGGGGTCGAGGCGACCTTGCGCTGGAAGCTCGATCGGGCATGGCGTCTGGAACTCGACGGCGCCCTGTCGCGCGCGCGCTTCCGGGGCGAGGCGCCGGAGGGGGAGGGCAACCACATCGACAACGCGGTCGAGAAGGTGCTGGCCGCAGGCGTCACCTACATCGAGGGGCCGCTGACGACATCGCTTCGGCTGCGCTATCTCGGTCCCCGCGCACTGGACACGCTGAACACCGAGCGCTCGAAGTCCTCGACGCTGCTCAATCTCGGGATGCGCTACGCCGTCAACCCGCATCTCACCCTGGGGCTTGACGTGTTCAACCTCGCGGGCAAGAAGGGCAACGACATCGAGTACGCCTACGCGTCGTGCACGGCCGGCGAGGTGGCCGGCGGTACCTGTGGCGGCGGCATCGACGACCGCCATGTGCACCCGATGGAGCCGCGCAGCGCCCGGGTCAGCGCGCGCTGGACTTTCTAGGGCCTAGGCTCGCGTCAGCACGATCCGCGCCTCGAACCCGTGCGCCGCACCCGGCGGCGGCGACAGCAGTTCGAGCTGCGCACCGTGCTTCTGCACGATCGTCGCGACGATCGACAGGCCCAGCCCGTAGCCGGCGCGCTCCGCACTGTGGCGCACATGGCGCAGCTGCAGGGTACGCAGTTCGACGTCGGTCACGCCCGGTCCGAAGTCGCGCACGACGAGGCGGCCGTCGGCGTCGACTTCGATCTCCACCGCGGCGCCCTGCGCATAGCGCAACGCGTTCTCCACCAGGTTGCGCAATGCGATCGCGAGCGCGTCGACGTCGCCGAGCGCGACCGGCGCGTCGCCACTGTCGGGCACCTTCAGGCCGAGCCGGTCGATCGCGGCCGGGTCCTGCCAGAACTCCTGCGCGACCGTGGCGGCGAGCTGCGTGAGGTCGACGCGTTCGCGCGTGAAGGACGCGCCCGACTCGGCGCGCGAAAGCTGCAGCAGCTTCTCGGTGCGATGGCTGAGCGTGCGCAGCGCGTCGAGCGCCGCCACCACGTCGTCGCGGCGCAGGTCGTGCTCCAGCGCGGTCTGCAGCCGCAGCCGTGCCGCCGCCAGCGGCGTGCGCAGCTCGTGCGCGGCGTTGGCGGCCAGCGCGCGTTCGACGTCGAGTGCCTGAGCCAGCCGTTCGAGCAGGCGGTTGACGTGGTCGCCCACGGTCTGCAGTTCGCGCGGCAGGCCGGGCAGGGCCAGGGGCCGCAGGTCGTCGCCGCCGCGATGGCCGATTTCGGTCGCCATGGTCTGCAGCACCCGCAGCTCATCGCGCGCGATCTTGCGCAGCACCAGGGCCAGCAAGGGCAGCACCGCCCCCAGCGGGATGATGAGCCCGAAGAGCGTGCGGTTGAGCGCCTCGCGCCGCTCGTCCAGCGGGTCGGCCACCTGCAGGTAGAGCTTGCGCGTGGGATGGCGCACCGTGTAGATGCGCCACGCCTCGTCGTTGGCGAAGCCGCTGGCCAGCGGCACGTCGAAGGTGTTGCCGGGCGTCTCGGCCGAGCGCAGCAGCACGCGCCCGCCCGGCTCGATCACCTGGAACATCACCGCCGCGTCCGCGAAGGTCGGGGTCGGCGCCGTCAGCGTCCGGCCGTCGACGGCTTCGGGCTGGCGGCGGTCGAGCTCATCGAGCGCGATGTCGAACATGCGGTGCGACACCTCGACCAGCTCGTTGTCGAAGTTGTAGTTGATCTCGCGATCGACATACCAGACCACGCCGATCACGCACAGCAGCCAGACCCCGCCGACCCACAGGATCAGCGTGCGGATGAGCCGGCCGGCCAGCGTGTCGCGCGTCTCGCGCGACGGGGGCGCTGCCGTCGCACTCACGGCGCGTCACCACCCGCGTTCACCAGGCGGTAGCCCAGCCCGCGCAGCGTCTGGATGTGCTCGCGCCCGAGCTTGCGGCGCAGCCGGCTGATGAATACCTCCAGCGTGTTGCTGTCGGCCTCGTCGTCGAAGCCGTAGAGCGCGTCCTGCAGGTTGTCGCGGGTGTGGATGCGGTCGGGCCGCGTCGCCATCACGCGCAGCAGCGCCCACTCCTTCTGCGTCAGCGTCACCGGCACGCCGCGGCTGCGCACCAGTTCGCGCGTCAGGTCGATCTCCAGGTCGCCCAGCTGGACCACCGGTGCCGTCGACGTGCTGCGGCGGCGCTCGACCGCGCGCAGCCGCGCCAGCAGTTCGCCGGGGTCGTAGGGCTTGATGAGGTAGTCGTCGGCGCCCGCGTCGAGGCCGCGGATGCGGTCGGTCACCTGGTCGCGCGCGGTGAGCACGATGACGATCGGGCGGTCCTTCAGCGCGCGCACCTGTGGCAGCAGCGACAGTCCGTCGCCGTCGCCCAGGTGCAGGTCGAGCAGCACGGCCGCGTACTGGGCACCATGCAGCGCCGCGCTGGCCTGCGCGAGGCTGGGCACGGCGTCGACCACGAAGGCCTTGGCCCGCAGGTAGCCACAGACCGCCTCTGACAGGGCGATGTCGTCTTCGACGAGCAGGACGCGCAAGACGGTCTCCAAAAAGCAGCGAGTCTAGGGCCTGTGAATGCTATTTCCGGAGATTGCGTTGCCCTGGGCCGGGCAACCCGAAGGGAAGGCATGCCCAGGCCAGCCACTCGGCGTTGCGCTCCTTGCATGTGCCGACGCACATGCGGCGTCACGCGCCTTGATTGGCCAGCCTGGGCACGCCTTCGCAACTCCGGAAATAGCGTTAACAGGCCCCGGAGCCTGGTCGCGGGCCGGGCCTTCAGGCTCGGTTCATGCGGCCTCGCTAGCCTCCGCGGCCATGACCCGTGGGACCCCGATCGCCTTCTCCCGACTTTTTCTCGCCACCCTCCTTGCGCTGCTGATGATCCTGCTGTGGGATGCCTCCGGCCTCGACCTGCCGATGGCCCGACTGGCCGGCGGCTCGCGCGGCTTCGCGCTGAGCGACGATGCGGCAGTGGTCCTGTGGCTGCACGAGGTGCCGCGCTTTCTGAGCTGGCTCAGCCTGGCGGTGCTGGCCGCTGCGGTGCGCTGGCCCTTCGCGCTGCTGCGGGGACTGACCCGGCGCGAGCGAATCCAGCTGGCGTTGACGGTGTTCGTCTCGGTGGTCGCCGTCTCGCTGCTCAAGAACAGCAGCCGCACGAGCTGTCCGTGGGACCTGGCCGAGTTCGGCGGCACCGCGCGCTACGTGTCGCACTGGGCGTGGACCGTGCACGACGGCGGACCGGGCCGGTGCTTCCCGGCCGGCCATGCCTCGGCGGCCTTCGCGTACCTGGGGGGGTGGTTCGTGTTGCGGCGCTCCATGCCGCGCGCCGCCTGGGTCTGGCTGACCATGGCGGCGTTGTTCGGACTGGTGCTGGGCCTCGCGCAGCAATGGCGCGGCGCGCACTACATGAGCCACACGCTGTGGACGGCCTGGGCGTGCTGGGTCGCAGGCTGGGCGGTCGACGGCGTTTTCCATCGCCGACGGCCAGTGTCCGATCCACAGGCGACGCCGAAGCTGAACGAAAGCTGAGCGCTTCGTTCAGGCTGATTTCAGTCCTGGTTTTCAACATCGGAAGATGATCGTTTCTTCCGAAGCCGCGGACCGCGTGCACCCGGCCGCCGCCGGCACTGGCTTTTCCGCTCCTGTCTCCCTGCGCTGGCCCGGCGCGCTGTCGAGGTTCGACACCTGGCTGTCGCGCCCCCGGTCGGCCCGGGTGGTGGTGGTGGCGCTTTCCGTCTATCTGCTGCTCGCCGCCAACTGGCCGCTCTGGCTGGAACTCGCACGCATCGGCGGTGCGCCCAGCGTGTACCTGCGCTGGGTGGGTGTGATGGCGTTGCTCGCTGGCTTCGGCACGGTGGCGGTGCTGTCCCTCACGGCATGGACGCGCGGCATGAAGCCGCTGTGGTTCGCCGTCGTGCTGCTGGCCGCGATCGCGCAGCACTACATGCTGACCTACCACGTCGTGATGGACCCGACGATGGCGGCGAATGCCATGCAGACCGACGTCCACGAGACGCGCGACCTGTTGAGCTGGCGCCTGCTGGTCAATGTGCTGCTGGTCTGCGCGCTGCCGGCCTGGGGCCTGCTGCGGGTGCGCATCCTGCCGATGCGGCCGCTGTCGCAACTCTGGCGCAATGTGGTGCTGTGCGCGGTGGCCCTTGCGGTGGTGGCGGCGAGCGCGGTGGCGACATCGCGCGAGCTGGCGCCGCTGATGCGCAACCACGTCACGCTGCGCTACATGATGAACCCGCTCGCGAGCCTCTATTCCGCCGGCGCGGTGGTGCTCAAGCCGCTGTTTCAGCACAGCCGAAAGCTGATCCCGATCTCCGGCGGCGCGGCGCTGGGCGCCAGCTATGCGGCGCAGAGCAAGCCGCCGCTCTTCGTCGTCGTCGTGGGCGAGACGGCGCGGGCCGATCACTTCGCGCTCAACGGCTATGCGCGCAACACCACGCCCGGGCTCGCCGCACGGCAGGTGGTCAGCTGGCCCAACGTGCATTCCTGCGGCACCAACACGCTCGCCTCGGTGCCGTGCATGTTCTCGCCGCTCGGCAAGGAAGGCTACGAGGGGCGCAAGGACGACTACGAGACCCTGGTCGACGTCGCGCAGGCCGCCGGGCTGGCGGTGCTGTGGATCGACAACCAGGCCGGCTGCAAGGGCGTGTGCGTGCGCGTGCCCACCGTCTCGGCGTCCGAGGGGCTCGACGCGGCCACGCGCAGCGCGCTGTGCGACGGCGACGAATGCCTGGACGACGTGATGCTCAAGAACATCGACCAGCGTATCGCCGCGCTGCCGGCCGAGCGACGCGATCGCGGCGTGCTGCTGGTGCTGCACCAGATGGGCAGCCACGGACCGTCCTACGCCAAGCGCTCGGCGCCCGACACCAAGCGCTTCATGCCCGAATGCACGACCAACGTGCTGGCCGACTGCAGCCACGGCGAACTGATGAACGCCTACGACAACTCCATTGCGCACACCGATCGCTTCCTGGCACGCACCATCGACTGGCTGCAGGCGCAGTCTTCGCGCTACGACACCGGCATGCTCTACATGAGCGACCACGGCGAGTCGCTCGGCGAGTACGGGCTGTTCCTGCATGGCCTGCCGTACAACATCGCGCCGGACGTGCAGAAGCATGTGCCGATGGTGGCCTGGTTCGGCGATGGCCTGAAGGCGCGCGAGCACCTGTCGACCGCGTGCTTGTCGAAGGGCCGCGACGCTGCGCTGACGCACGACAACCTCTACCACACGGTGCTCGGCGTGATGGACCTGAAGACACCGACCTACAAGCCGGCGCTCGACGCCTTCGCGGCGTGCCGCGGGCCGGCCGCCTGACCGGCTACTTCTTGTCGCGGGGCACACGCCCCATGAGGAAGAACTCGGTGTTCGGCTGCATGCCAGCGAAGCTCGCCATGCGGTTCGACAAGCCGAAGAAGGACGTGATGGCCGCGATGTCCCAGATGTCCTCGTCGTCGAAGCCGTGCACGTGCAGCGCAGCGAAGTCGGCGTCGTCGATTTCATGCGACCGGTCGCACACCTTCATCGCGAAATCGAGCATCGCGCGCTGCCGCGGCGTGATGTCGGCCTTGCGGTAGTTGACGGCCACCTGGTCCGCGACCAGCGGCTTTTTCTCGTAGATGCGCAGCAGCGCGCCGTGTGCGACCACGCAGTAGAGGCACTGGTTGGCCGCGCTGGTGACGGTCACGATCATCTCGCGGTCGCCCTTGGTGAGCGAGCCTTCTTCCTTCAGCATCAACGCGTCGTGGTACGCGAAGAAGGCGCGCCATTCGGCGGGCCGGCGGGCGAAGGCGAGGAACACGTTGGGCACGAAGCCGGCCTTCTCCTGCACCGCGAGCACGGCGGTCAGGATGTCGTCAGGCAGGTCCTTCAACTCGGCCATGGGATAGCGCGCTGCGGTGAGAGAGGGCATGGTCTGTCTCCTTGTAGGTAGGTCGTTGGCGGACATCATGCCTCGGTGAAGCCGTTGGCCGATTCGCGCCAAACATTGGCCGACTTCATCGCTCGGAAGTGCTGCCGTCCGATTGCTTGAACAACGTCGCAGTGCCATGCTGGACGCATAACAACACAGCGGCCTCGTGCTGCAGATTCATCGATGACTGACGTTCCTTCACCGGGTCGGCGCGGCTTTCTGCGTCGGTCCATCGCGATCGTTCCCGCGGCCGGTGCACTCACGGCGACCGGCTTTGTGGCAGGCCAGCAAGTGGCAGCGCAGACTGCCGCGGCACCCGCCGCTTCTTCCGCCTCGCCCTACAACCCGGTGTACTTCCACGCGCAAGAGTGGGCCTTCATCCAGGCCGCGGTGGCACGGCTCATCCCCTCCGACGACACCGGCCCCGGCGCCATCGAAGCTGGTGTGCCCGAGTTCATCGACCGGCAGATGGAAGGCGCCTTCGGCCAGGCGGCCACCTGGTACATGCAGGGCCCCTTCGTGCCCAGCTCGCCGCTCTTCGGCTACCAGGGAAAAATGCTGCCGCGCGAGGTCTACCGTGCCGGCATCGCCGCGACCGATGCATGGTGCAAGCAGCAAAAGGGCGGCAAGCGCTTCGCCGAACTCGATGCGGCTGCGCAGGACGAGGTCTTGAAGGGTCTCGACGGCGGCACGATCCAGTTCGCCGAGGTCGGCGCCAAGGACTTTTTCAACTTCCTGCTGCAGAACACCAAGGAAGGCTACTTCAGCGACCCCATCCATGGCGGCAACAAGAACGCCGTGGCCTGGAAGATGATCGGCTTCCCGGGCGCGCGTGCCGACTTCCTCGACTGGGTCGACAAGCCCGGCGTCCACTACCCGCTGCCCCCCGTCAGCATCAACGGGCCGCAAACATGAATCACCCCCGAAGCGCCTGCGGCGCCTCCCCCTCAAGGGGGCGATACCAGCGGCCCGGCAAAGCCGGTTCCGCGGTATCCCTGGAATGTGGCGGCGTCAACCTCGCGTATCGCGGATCTCGCAATAGCACGGTGGAGAACTAGCATGGCCACCATCAAGAAACCCAGTGTCGACGCCGTGCTGGTCGGCTTCGGCTGGACCGGTGCCATCATGGGCATGGAGCTCACCGCCGCCGGCCTGAACGTGCTGGCGCTGGAGCGCGGCGAGAACCGCGACACCGTGCCCGACTTCGCGTACCCGCGCATCACCGACGAGCTGAGCTACGGCATCCGCGGCAAGCTGTTCCAGAACCTCTCGAAGGAGACGGTGACCATCCGCCACACGCCGGCCGACGTGGCGGTGCCGTACCGGCAGCACGGTTCCTTCCTGCTGGGCGACGGTGTCGGCGGCGCCGGCGTGCACTGGAACGGCCACCACTGGCGCGCGCTGCCAGCCGACCTGCAGCTGCGCAGCACCTACGAAGCGCGCTACGGCAAGAAGTTCATCCCCGAGGGCATGTACCTGCAGGACTTCGGCGTCACGTATGACGAGCTCGAGCCGCACTTCGACATGTTCGAGAAGATCTGCGGCACGGCAGGCAAGGCCGGGAACATCAAGGGCCAGATCCAGGCCGGCGGCAACCCCTTCGAAGGCTGGCGCGCCAACGAATACCCGCTGCCGCCGCTGGCGTCGCCCAACAGCGCGGTGCTCTTCGAGAAGGCTGCGCGCGAACTGGGCTATCACCCGTTCCCGCAGGCCGCGGCCAATGCATCGCGGGCCTACACCAACCCGCACGGCGCGCAGCTCGGCCCCTGCAACTTCTGCGGCTTCTGCGAACGCTATGGCTGCTACATGTATGCGAAGGCGTCGCCGCAGACCACGCTGCTGCCGACGCTGATGAAGCGGCCCAACTTCGAGCTGCGCACGCGTTCGCACGTGCAGCGCGTGACCCTGTCGCCCGACGGCAAGCGCGCCACCGGCGTGACCTACATCGATGCGCAGGGCAACGAGGTCGAGCAGCCCGCCGACCTGGTGGTGCTGTGCGCCTACCAGATGCACAACGTGCGCCTGCTGCTGCTGTCGAACATCGGCAAGAAATACGACCCGGCCACCGGCGAGGGCGTGGTGGGCCGCAGCTATGCCTATCAGTTGAACGGCGGCGCCACGCTGCATTTCGACAAGGACCAGCCGATGAACCCCTTCGTCGGCGCCGGCGCGAGTGGCCATGCGATGGACGACTTCGACGGCGACAACTTCGACCACGGGCCGCTGGGCTTCGTCGGCGGCGCGACCATCAACTGCATCAACACCGGCGGCCGGCCGATCCAGCAACTCGCGTTGCCGGCCGGCACGCCGACCTGGGGCGCGGCCTGGAAGAAGGCGGCCAAGGAGAACTACGTCTACCAGACCAGCGTCGGCAGCCAGGGCTCGGTCATGGCCTACCGCGACAACTACCTCGACCTCGACCCCACCTACAAGGACGCCTTCGGCCAGCCGCTGCTGCGCATGACCTTCGACTGGAAGGACAACGACATGGCGATGACTGCCTTCATCGGCACGAAGGTGGAGCAGATCGCCAAGGCGATGGGGCCGAAGCACATCAGCATGGGCTTCAAGAAGAAGGGCGAACACTACGACGTGCGGCCCTACCAGTCGACCCACAACACGGGTGGTGCCGTGATGGGCACCGACCCGAAGACCAGCGCCATCAACCGCTACCTGCAGACCTGGGACGTGCCCAACGTGTTCGTGATGGGCGCCAGCGCCTTTCCGCAGAACTTCGGCTACAACCCGACGGCCGTCGTGGGCGCGCTGGCATACTGGTCGGCCAAGGCGATCCGCGAAACCTACCTGAAGAACCCGGGAGCGCTCGCATGAACGCGGCCACCAAGACGCGCTTGCGGGTGACGGGGCTCGGCATCGTCGTGGCCGCGCTGCTGTCGACCTGGGCCTTCGGCCAGAAGGCGAACCCGGTGTCGGGTGGCGTACCCTCGACGCCTGCCGTGGCGACCACTGGCGCCAGCCAGGCGCCGTCGTCCGACCCGACGGTCGAACGAGGCCGCTACCTCGCGCGTGCCGGCGACTGCGTCAGCTGCCACACCGGCCCCTCGAACGTGCCCTTCGCGGGCGGTCTGCCGATGGCGACGCCCTTCGGGACGATCGTGTCGAGCAACATCACGCCCGACAAGGGCGCGGGCATCGGCGATTACACCGAGGCCGAGTTCGCCCGCGCGCTGCGCGAGGGCGTGCGGCGCGACGGCCAGCACCTGTACCCCGCCATGCCGTACCCCTCGTTCGCCAAGCTGAACGACGCGGACATGCATGCGCTCTACGTCTACTTCCAGCAGGGCGTGGCGCCTTCGTCCGCCAAGCCGCCGCCGACCGAGCTGCCATGGCCCTTCAGCCAGCGCTGGCTGATGACGGGCTGGAACCTGCTGTACCTCGACAAGCACACGTACCAGCCCGACAGCGCGCGCAGCGCCGAATGGAACCGCGGGGCCTATCTCGTCCAGGGCCTGGGCCATTGCGGCGACTGCCACACGCCGCGCAGCCTGGCCGGCGGCGTGAAGGCGTCCAACGAGCGGCAGGGCGACAGCTATCTGGCCGGTGCACTGATCGATGGATGGCTCGCGCAACCGCTGCGCCACAACGACCGCGGCGGCGCGGCGCAATGGTCGACCGACGACATGGTCGCTTATCTGCAGACCGGCCGCACCGCGCACACCGCGGCCTTCGGCCCCATGGCGCAGGTGGTGCAGAACAGCACGCAGTACATGCGCCGCGAAGACCTGGCGTCGATCGCGACCTACCTGCAGTCGATCGGCACGCCGCCCGCGACGCCGGCGCCGATGCAGGCTGCGGTGGTGGCTGCGGCCGAAACGCACACGAGCACGCAGAAGCTGCGTGCGGGCACGGTCGAAGATGCGGGTGGCATGGTCTATCTGAACAACTGCAACGCCTGCCACCGTTCGAGCGGCGCGGGCGCGGATGGGGTGTTCCCGTCACTGGCGGGCAACAGCGTGGTCAATGCGAAGGACCCGACCTCGCTGATCCGCATCGTGCTGGCTGGCTCGGCGATGCCGAGCACCGAGTCGCGCCCGTCGGCGCTTGACATGCCGGGCTTCGGCTGGCGGCTGAGCGACGACAACGTCGCTGCATTGCTGAGCTTCGTGCGCAGCAGTTGGGGAAACAAGGGAGAGGCCGTGACACCGGCCGAGGTGGCGAAGGTGAGAAAGACGATCGAACCCGACGAGAAGAGCGCGCAGCCCTCGAGCCGTTGACCGGCCCGCTTGTTGCGGCCGACGGGTCAGTCCTTGTCGGACGCTGCGCTGTCGTCGTCCTTGTCCGTGTGCTTCAGCGCCGGCTTCATGCCGGGCTGAGGCGCATGCTCGGCGTCAGGGGCGATCTCCTCGCCGTGGTTCTTCTTTTCCTGGTGCACTTTTTTGTCGTGCGCGACATTGCGTGGATCGGTCATGCCTCGACCATGCGTGCGCATGCAGAGGCGCCACGTCGGACGGCGTGCCGGCTGCGGGTCCGCCTGTCCTACCTTGCGACCGGTGGCGAGCTGTCGGGGTGCGATCCATTTCTGCGTCGGATGCGTATGCGTACGTGGATCCAGCGCGCCAAGTCCAGTATCCGGGCGCGCAACCCACGCATCCGGAGCAGATCATGACGAGCCCTGTCCACACCGTTTCCCGTCGCGCCTGGTTGGGCGCGCTGACGCTTCCCTGGCTGGTGGGCGGCTGCAGCACGCCGCTGCCGCTGGTCCCGTCGCCGGCTGGCGACGCGAATGCCGCGGCGCGACTGCGCGAGAGCGCGGACGCGCACGGACTCGACGCGTATCGGGCGCTGACCGACATCAACGTCAGCTACGACGGCCAGTGGCGACCGCTGATCAACCGCATCCAGCCCGAGGTCGTCGACCAGGGCTTTCGCGGAAGCTCTCAGGAACGACTGCTTCCTGCGGCCGGCATCGTCGCGCAGGCCTACACCGGGCCGATGGGCCGCAAGCAGGTCACCTGGCGCCGTGGACGTGGAGCGCCCGACGACCCGGGCGAGGTGGCGGTGTGGGTCAACGGCGTGCGCAGCGACGATGCGGCCGCGCGCGATGCCGCCGCGCTGGTGGCCGAGGGCTACGGGCTTTTCCTGCTCGGGCCGCTCTGGTTGGTGGACCGCGGGCTTCGTGTGCAGATGGCCGGCACGGAGCGGGTCGACGGCCGCACCTGCGACGTGGTGGACGTCTGGCTCACGCCGGGGCTCGGCCGCGTCGCGACCGACCGTGTGGCGCTGTGCATCGACCGCGTCGACCAGCGCGTGCACCGCATGCGCTTCACGCTCGAGGGCTTCGCCGGCACCCGGGGCGCGGTGGCCGAAGTCGACACCTTCGAGCACGAAGAGCGCTTCGGCGTGGTCTGGCCGATGCGATCCTACGAGCGCATCGTGCACCCGATCGCCTTGCCGGCGCACGACTGGCATGTCACCGGACTGGATGTCAACCGGCGCTACGGGCCGGGTGACGTGGCCGGGCCGTCGTTCACCGGCGCGGCGGCTGCGCCGGCACAGGCGCTGTAGCGCTACTGCGGCACCAGCCCCGCCGCCTTCACCAGCTCGGCATGGATCCGGATCTCCTCGCCGATGACCTGGCCGAGCGGTTTGACGTCGTCGACGGCGGGCTCCATCCCCACCTCCAGCAGCTTGGTCCTGGCGTCGCCGCGGAGCATCGACTTCACCGATTGGTTCAACCGGTCGAGGATGGGCTGCGGTGTCCGGGCCGGCGCCAGCAGCCCGATCCAGGCCGACAGCACGACGTTGTCGATACCGCCTTCACGCAGTGTCGGAATGTCCGGCGCCGAGACCGCGCGCTTCTCGCTCAGCACGCCGATCGGGAACAGCTTGCCGGCCTTGATGTGCGGCAGCGCCTCGGGCAGCGGCGCGAACGCCATGTCGACCACGCCGCCGATCAGGTCGGTGATGGCCGGGGCGCCGCCCTTGTACGGAATGTGCAGCAGCTTGGTGCCGGTGCGGCTCTCGAACATCAGGCCTGCCAGGTGCTGGGGGCTGCCGTCGCCCGAGGACGCATAGGTCAGTTTGCCCGGGTTGGCCTTGGCGGCCGCCAGCACGTCGGCCGCGGTGGCGAAGCGCGTCTTGTCGCGCACCACCAGCACCATCGCCTGGTTGACCAGCTTGGTCACCGGGGCGAAGTCGGCTTCGGGGTTGTAGGGCAGCGTCTTGAAGATGCTCTTGTTGGTGGTGAGGAAGGAGGCCGGCGACACCATGATCGTGTAGCCGTCCGGCAGCGCCTTCGCCACCACCGGCACGCCGATCTGGCCGGACGCGCCGGCGCGGTTGTCGATCACGAAGGGCTGGCCCAGGTCGGTCGACAGCTGCTGGCTCACCATGCGCGCGACCATGTCGACGCTGCCGCCGGCCGGCAGCGCGACGATGACCTTGACGGGGCGGCTGGGGTAGGGGTCTTGTGCCCAGGACGGCGCGACGATCACCAAGGCGGACGCGGCACCGAGTGCCGGGAGGAGGGAGCGGGCAAAGAACATGGGTCGTTCGCTTTCAAGAATCAGACAAGTCGGACGGGTCTTCAGCGCTTCGCCAGCATCGCGTCCGGCGCCGCCGCGCCGCGCTGCGCGCCGGTCAGCAGGAAGTAGCCGTAGGCCGCGGCCATCAGCGCGAGGAACAGCAGCGTCAGCATGCCGTTGAACCACACCATGGCGCCCAGGCAGACCACGCCCAGCCCGAGCGCGACGGCCGGGAACACCGGGTAGAAGGGCGCGCGGTAGGTGCGTTCCAGGCCCGGCTCGGTGCGGCGCAGGCGGAACAGCGCGGCCATCGACACGAGGTACATGACGATCGCGCCGAGCACCGCCATGGTCACGATGTTGGCGGTCAGCGTCTGGCCGCCGAAGCTCACCCATTCGTCGCTGAAGATCGCCACGATACCGATGACGCCACCGGCCAGCAGCGCGCGGTGCGGCGTGTTGAAGCGCGGGCTCAGCGCGGCGAAATAGGCCGGCAGGTACCCGGCGCGGGCCAGCGCGAAGATCTGGCGCGAGTAACCCATGATGATCCCGTGGAAGGACGCGACCAGCCCGAAGAGGCCGATCCACACCAGCATGTGCAGCCAGCCGCTGTTCTCGCCGACCACCACCTTCATCGCCTGCGGCAACGGGTCGTTGATGTTGGCGAGCGTGCGCCAGTCGCCCACGCCGCCGGCGAAGACCATCACGCCGAAGGCCAGCACCACCAGCGTGACGATGCCGGTGGTGTAGGCGATGGGGATGGTGCGGTGCGGGTCGCGCGCCTCCTCGGCCGCCATGGCGGCGCCCTCGATGGCCAGGAAGAACCAGATCGCGAAGGGGATCGACGCGAAGATGCCCGAAATGGCCGCGCCGTTGAGCACGTCGCCGCCCGCCCAGCCGTGGGCCACGAAGTTCGCCATCGACCAGCCCGGCGCGACCACGCCCATAAAGACCAGCAACTCGAAGATGGCCAGCACCGTCACGAAGAGCTCGAACGCCGCCGCGATGCCCACGCCGATCCAGTTGAGGCCGATGAAGAGCACGTAGGCCCCGAGCGCGAACCACTTGGGGTTGACGGCCGGGAACTGCACGTTGAGGTAGGCGCCGATGGCCAGCGCAATGGCCGGCGGCGCGAAGACGAATTCGACCAGCGTCGCGAAGCCGGCAACGAAGCCGCCGGTCGGCCCGAAGGCGCGCCGCGCATAGGCGAAGGGCCCGCCCGCGTGCGGGATGGCGGTCGACAGCTCGGTGAAGCTGAAGATGAAGGTGGTGTACATCGTGGCCACCAGCACCGTGGCGACCAGGAAGCCGAGCGTGCCGGCGGTGGCCCAGCCGTAGCTCCAGCCGAAGTACTCGCCCGAGATCACCAGCCCGACGGCGATGCCCCACAGCTGGAAGGGGCCGAGCACTTTCTTGAGACCTGTCGTCACGGGCTGTTCTCCTGGTTGGGACTAACCAGTGCACCCGTGCAAAAACAGTGCCACGGCAGGCCGCGGCGTGGCGCGAGGCCCTAGCCCGCCCGCGTCGCGATCAGCACGGCGTTGGTACCGCCGAAGGCAAACGAGTTGGTGAGCGCATGTCTGAGATGCGGCGCCGGACGCGCAGAGCCCCGCACGAGGTCGAGATGGATGTCGGGATCGACGTCAGCCCGGTTCGACATGGGCGGCAGCCGGCCATGGGTGAGGGCGCGCAGCGCGACGATCAGCTCCACCGCACCGCCGCTGCCCAGGAGGTGGCCGTGCAGCGGCTTGGTCGAGCTGATCGGCACCGCGCTGCCGAAGACGGCGGCCACCGAACTCGCCTCGGCCGCGTCGCCGGCCTGCGTGCCGGTGCCGTGCGCATTGATGTAGCCGATGTCCGCGGGCTGCAGGCCGGCGTCGGCCAGGGCGGTGCGCAGGGTCCGCATCTGGCCCGCCGGGTCGGGCTGGGTCATGTGGGTGCCGTCGCAGTGGGTCGCATAGCCGGCGAGCGACCATTCCACGGCGGCGCCACGCGCCTGGGCGTGCGCCGCCGATTCGATCACCAGGGCCGCGGCGCCCTCGCCGAGCGCGAAGCCGGTGCGGTCCGCCGCGAACGGGCGGCAACTGGTGCCGGGGTCGTCGCCCGGCGGCGCGGTCACGCGCATCGCGTGCCAGCTCGCGAGTGTCCCCGGCGTGAGCATCGCTTCGTGCCCGCCGACGATGGCGACGTCGATCCAGCCGCCGCGAATCGCCCGCATCGCCTCGCCGATGGCCACCGCGGACGAGGCGCAGGCACAGGCATAGGACAGCGCCGCGCCGCGCGCGCCGAAATGCAGGCCGATCTCGGCCGCCGCGGCGTTCGGCATGGTGGTCAGCACGGTGGTCGGCCGCACGCGCTGCGCATCGGCATACAGCCCGCGGGCCGTGGCGTCGAAGCTGGCGCTGCCGGCCATGCCGCTGCCCCAGTAGACGCCGAGACGATCGCCGTCGAACGCCTGCGCGCCCAGCCCGGAGGCCGTGAAGGCGGCGCGGGCGGCGCCCATCGCCATCGCCGTGCCCCGGTCGAGCGGCAGGCGTGAGCTGCTGCGCCCGCTGTCGTCGAAGTCGCACGCCGCAACGCCCATCGTGAAGGGCTCCATGCGCGGCAGCGCCACGCTGTGCGAGCGCACGGCCGAGCGCATGTTGAACAGGGCGTCGTCGAAGGCTTCCAGCGTGGTGCCCAGGGGCGTGATCAGGCCCAGCCCCGTGACGGCGATCTGGCCGGTGCGTGGCGCCGGTCGGCGTGGCGCGACCGCGGCCGCGGCATAGGGATCCCTCATGCGTGAGCGGCCAGTGGTGCGAGCACCGTGACGGGCTGGTCCAGCATCTCGTCGACCACGCCGCACAGCTGTTCGAGCGTGATGCCGGCCTCGCGCGGGTCGAGTCGGTCTTCCGGGATGCGAAGCTGGAAGGCGTCCTCCACGGCGAAGACGAACTCCATCAACGCCAGCGAGTCCAGGCCGAGGTCGACCAGCGTCGTGTCAGGGCCTATCTGTTCGGAAGGGATCTTGAAATCGCCTTCGAGGATGGCGGCGATGCTGTTGAAAACGGGGGATGGCATGCAAAAGACTCCTGCAGGTTCAAAGGCGAGCCGCGCCTTCAAGCGGTGTCGTGCGCGAGCGCAGCGGCGAACGCGGTCGTCGCACGGACGACCTCTTGACGGTCGTTGTCGATGGTGATCATGTGGAAGCTGTTGCCCAGCACCACGGCGCGGAACGAGCCACAGCAGAGGCCGCGTGCCAGGAGGGCCACGTTCGCGACGCTGGCCACCTCGTCCTCGCGGGCGTGCAACACGAGAATGCGGGCGCACACGACCTGGTCGAGGCGCGCGCGCACATGGCGCCGCAGGCGGTCGTGCTCGCGAAGATGGCCGATGTCGATCACGGCGCTGCCGGCGCGCGAGATCCGGCGCGCCTGAAGCTCGCGTGCGATCCAGGCGCGCACCCGCTCGTTCTTGACGCCATAGGGTGGGCATTCCCTATAGCGCCAGAAGCGACCGAGCGGGGTGTAGAGCGCCAGCGGCAGCAGCGCATGCAGCCGCGAAATGGCCCAGCCGTCGACACGCAGCGGGGTGGACATCAGCACCAGCGCATCGACGCGCGTGCCGCAGCGGATCGCCGTGCCCAGCGCCAGCGTCGCACCGGCGGAGAGGCCGATGAGCATCACGCGCGCATGCGTCGTACGGAGGGCGTCGACCCGGCGTTCGACGGCGTCGATCCAGCACGACCAGGGCGCAGCGGTCTGCACCGTGGCGGCGGGGTCGAAGGCATAGCCCTCGATGCGCGGCGCTTCGACGGTGTAGCCGAGGCTGCGCAGCGGGGTCTCCACGGCACGCAGTTCTTCGGGCGTGCTGCACAGGCCGTGCAGCAGCACGATGGCGGTGCGCGCGGTGGCCGAAGGGTCGCCCTGCAGCGCCTCGGACCAGGCATCGCGGGCGCTCATAAGGCAACCTTCGCCCTGCGGGCTGCGGTGCGAGCGCCTTCGGGCGGCCGGGCGGCATTCATGCCAGAAGCTCGAAAGTCATCGCCGGTTTATCGTCCCCGGGCCCTGACCGAGCGCTGACATGCCGTTTGTGGTGTTAATCGCCCGCCTGATAGCCTTGGCGCATGCGAATTCTGGTGGTCGAAGACGATGCGGTGCTCAGCGACGTGATGGTGCGCAGCCTCACCGACGCGGGCCACCGCATCGACCTGGCATCCAGTCTGGCCGACGCCGATGGCCTGTGGCAGGTCCAGGTCTTCGACGCCGTGCTGCTCGACTTGAACCTGCCGCAGGCCACCGGCGCGCATGCGATGGGCAACGACAGCAGCGGCCTCACCGCCTTGCGCAAGGCGCGGGCGCGCGGCGATCGCACGCCGGTGCTGGTGCTGACCGCACGCAACCGGACCGAGGAGCGCATCGCGGGCCTCGACGCGGGCGCCGACGACTACCTGGGCAAGCCTTTCGATCTCGCGGAAGTCGAGGCGCGCCTGCGTGCGCTGGTGCGGCGCGCCAAGGACACCGAGGACTACGTGTCGGTCGCCGAACTCAACCTCGATCGCAAGCTGCGCCGGTTCAGCATCGGTCGCGACCCGCTCGAGCTGCCGGCGCGCGAGTTCGAGGTGCTGGTCGAGCTGATGACGCCGCCCGGTCGGGTGGTGAGCAAGCGGGCCCTCTCCGACAAGCTGTCGAGCTTCGACGAGGCGCTGGGCGACAACGCCCTGGAAGCGTTCATCTCGCGCCTGCGCAAGAAGCTCATCGGCAGCGGTGCCGGCATTCGCACGCTGCGCGGCATCGGCTATCTGGTGGAACCCGAGACCTGATCGTTTGGCGGCCCCATCCCCCTGGGCATGGCGCATGGCAATAATGGCCACTTCCAACTCTGCAAGGAAGCTCTCGTGCGATCCATTCTCAAGGCGGCCTTCGTGTCGCTGTGCGCCATCTCCGCCGTCTCTGCCATGTCTGTCGCCTCGGCCCAAAGCGCCCCGGTCACCACGCCCAGCGGCCTGATCTACCAGTCGCTCAAGGAGGGCAGCGGCACCTCGCCGGCCGCCAGCGACACCGTCAAGGTGCACTACCGCGGCACCTTCCCCGACAGCGGCAAGGAATTCGACAGCTCCTACAAGCGCGGCGAACCGATCGAGTTCCCGCTCTCGGGCGTGATCCCCTGCTGGACCGAGGGCGTGCAGAAGATGAAGCCGGGCGGCAAGGCCAAGCTGGTGTGCCCGCCGAACATCGCGTACGGCGCACGTGGCGCCGGCGGGGTGATTCCGCCGAACGCCACGCTGAACTTCGAGGTCGAGCTGATCTCGGTCAAGGGGCGCTAAGGGGCGCTGAGCGCACGGGGCGCGCGGCCCAGCGTGCCCGTCACCAGTGCGGCGCCTACCACCAGGGCGCTGCCGAGCAGCATGGCGCTCGCGATGCCGCTGCCATCGACCACGAGGCCGCCGAGCAGCGCGCCCGAGGCGATCGCCACCTGGAAGGCCGTGACCAGCATTGCCTGGCCGGCTTCCGGCGCTTCCGGCAACGCGTTCAGCATCCAGCCGGTGGCGGCCACCGGCACCATCCCGAAGGCGACGCCCCAGGCCAGCACCACTGCCGCGCCGGCCAGCAGCCCGTCACCCACCACCGTCGACATCGCCAGCGAGGCGGCCAGCAGCACGGCGGTGGCCAGCAGGCCGAGCCGCGGGCTGCGCGCCACCAGTTGCCCGCCGATGAAATTCCCGATGAAGCCGGCGGCGCCGTAGGTCAGCAGCAGGGCGGTCACGAGCACGGGCGACAGGCCGAACACGGCCTGCAGCAAGGGCTTGAGGTAGGTGTAGGCCGCGAAGTGGCCGGCCACCAGCAGCACGATGGCGCCCAGGCCGACGCGCGACAGGCGCCGGGTCAGCGGCAGCAGCAGGTCGCGCGGGCGGATGGCGCGGGCGGCGGGCAGCGCCGGCAGCAGCCACAGCTGCATGGCGAGCACTACGACGGTCAGCGCTGCCGACACGGCGAAGGCCGAGCGCCAGCCGGCGACGCTGCCCAGCAGCGCCCCGGCCGGCACGCCGAGCACGGTGCCCACCGAGATGCCGGCCAGGATGATCGACATCGCGCGGGCCTGCGCCATCGGCGGCACCAGCTGCGTGCCCACACCCGGCGCGAAGGCCCAGAAGCCGCCCACGCACAGGCCAAGCAGCAGTCGCGCCGCCAGCATCGTTCCGAAGTTCGGCGCGAAGGTGGCGAGCAGGTTCGACAGCAGCAGCAAGGTGCTCAGCGCGATCATCACGGTACGCCGGTCGAGCCGGCCCGCGGCTACTGTCAGCGCCGGTGCGGCGATGGCGGCGAGCACGCCGGGCATGGTCATCATCAGGCCGGCGGTGCCGTCGGACACGTTCAGCCCGCGCGCGATGTCGGTGAGCAGGCCCACCGGCAGGAATTCGGTGGTCACCATCACGAAGGTGCCGACGGCGATCGAGCCAACAGCCAGCCAGGCGGCGCGCGAGGCGTCGGCCGGGGTGGTCGCGGCCCGTGCGGGCGGCGCGTCGAGCAGGTCGTCGCAGGTGGTGCAGGAGGAGGAAGAAGGCGTCATCGGGAAGGCGGGCGGCAGCGTGGCGATAGGGCCTCGCAGTGTGGTCGCCCTGCGTGACGAGACCAAGTGGCCGTGGGCCAGCAGTGTGTTTCCCTGCCGCCAACAATGCGCCGTGCGTCAACCGATCTCGGTGGGGTGGCCCGAGGCGAGCCAGGCGTCCAGGCCGCCGGCCAGCGGCCGGGCCTGCTTCACGCCGTGGGCCGCCAGCAGCCGCGCCCCCATGGCGGCGGTCACCTCGTTGGGACAGTTGCAGTAGAGGATGACATGGCGGTCGTGGGGCAGCGCGGGAATGCCGCGGTTCTTCTTCATGTCCTGCAGGTGCACCACCAGCGCGCCGGGAATGCGGCGGGGTTCCAGCTCGGCGCCGGCCGGCGAGCGCACGTCGATCACCACCGGCGGTGCCTCCGAGGCCATCAACGCGTGCAGTTCGTCGACCGTGACGCGCGGGATGTCGATGGCGAGCAGCATCGCGCGCCGTCGCCAGTAGCGCAGGCCGATCCCCGCGGCCACCGCCACCAGCAGCACCAGCAGCGCCGCCGCGCCGGCGTCGGCCATGGCGTCGAGCACCGCCTGGATCTGCGTGCTGAAGAGCCAGCCGGGAATCAGGAAGGCCGCCGACCAGATGGCCGCGGCGAGGGTGTCGAAGCCGATGAAGCGCGCCGTCGACATGTGCAGCGCGCCGGCCATCGGCGGCGCCACCACCGACACGCCCGGCACGAACTTGGCGGCGATCAGCGAGGCCCCGCCCCAGCGCGTGATGAGCGATTCGCTCTGCCGCACGCAGGTGTCCGGCGACAGCGACACCTTGCACAGCAGCCGCATCATCCGGTGGCCGAAGCGGCGTCCGGCATAGAACCAGGCGGCATCGCCCAGCAGGTTCCCGAGCAGCGCGCCCAGCACCGTGGACCAGAGGGGGATCTGCCCCATGGCGACCAGCCCGCCCGCCACCACCAGCACCGCCGACGCCGGGATCGGCGCACCCAGCCGCGCCGCGAGCGTGGCGAAAAAGACCACCGCGACGCCGCGCTCGGTGGCCAGGGACAACAGTTCTTGCATGCGGGCAATCTAACCGTTTCGTCCCCGCGTTGCCGGCGCCCATGCGCCGACCGAAAGAAACGTCAGGCGGCTTGCGCGGCCGAGTAGCTGGGAACGTGCAGCGTGGGCCGCATGAAGTGCGACGGCACGGGCAGGGTCGGGCGCCTCACCTCGCGTTCGATGGCGATCAGCCCGCGCCGCGACGCCACGGCGGCCGCTTCGGTGCGGCTGCGCGCATCGAGCTTGCCGAGGATGGCCTTGACGTGCGTCTTCACGGTGCCCACGGCGATGTCGAGCCCGCTGGCGATGGCCTTGTTGCCGCGGCCTTCGGCGATGAGCTGCAGCACGTCGAGTTCGCGCGGCGTGAGTGCCTCGTGGATCAGGCTGTCGGCCAGGCGATGGCTGACGGCCGCGCAGAGCGCCCGCGCCCCGCGTGCCACCGACCGGATGCCGTCGGCCAGCTCCTGCAGCTGGCAGCTCAGCAGCAGGTAGCCGTGCACGCCGGCCTCGAGGGCGGCGCGCACCTCGCGTTCGCGGTCGATGGTGGTGACGACCATCACCCGGCACAGCGGATGCGCATGCTTGCGCGCCTGCAGTGCCCAGGCAACGCCGCCGCTGTAGTCGGCGATGACGATGTCGGCGGAGGCCGGGTCGGCGTCGACGCCGTGCACCGAGACCTCGAAGTCCGGTTGCTGGCGCAGCGCGGTGGCAAGACCGATGGCCACCAGCGGCTCGTCGTGCATCACGAGCACCTGAAGTCGGTCGGTGAGATGTTGCATGGGCGTTCTCCGGAGCGTTGGGGGGGGCCACCAGTGTCGTGACGCCATGCTGGCGTCCCGTGTCGAAGCACCCCCGCCCATATGTCATCTGAAACAAAGCGGCCATCGATGCGTGACGCCGGTTCCCGCGGGCCGGGCCGGAGCGCATTTGTTCGGTGGTAGCGTCCAGGGCATGTTGCCGCCCGATGCGTCCGATGTTCCCTGCTGGGTCGTCCATTGCGACGGCAGTGCCCAGCCCAATCCGGGGCGCATGGGACTGGGTGCGGTGCTCGTCGCGCCGGACGGCAGCCGCCAGGCGCTGTCGGAAGCGGCCCCCGAGCGGGGCTGCAACAACGAGGCCGAGCTGCGCGCCCTGATGGCGGCGCTGCATCGGCTGATCGCCCAGGGCGCGACGGCGGCCCGTCTCTACAGCGATAACAGCATCCTGGTCGAGCAGCTTCGGGGCGCGGGCGAGATTCCGCCGGTGGCGCGCCTCGCGCCGCTGTTCGACGAGGCCCGGGCCTTGCTTGCACGGGTCGAGCGCAGCAGCGTTCAATGGGTGCCGCGACACCGCAACGCCGAGGCCGACGCGCTGGCCCGTGCGGCGCTGGGGCTGGCGCCCAAGCCAGCCCGCAAGCCGGGATCGGGTCGCAGGCGCTGACGTCCGCCGCGGCGAACGCCCGGCCGCATGCGCCGTCCCGTCTATCCTCGGGCCGTGTCCTGATGTCCTGATGTCCACCGAGGTTCTGCCAGCGCGATGAAAGCCATTCCGAAACAACAGGGGCCCGGCGTCCTGCGGTTCAACCTGTTCGTCTGGCTGCTGCTGGTGAGCCTGCTCGCCACGCTGCCCATGCTCACCTATTCGGTCTTCACGTTCCGCAACCGGGTGGCGGAGCGACAGGTGCAGGGTCAGGAGGCGCTCGGGCGCCGGGCGGCTGCCTCCGCCATGGCCATCCAGCAGGAACTCAAGAGCGTCGAGCTGGAGCTTCGTACGCTCGCGCAGTCCGACATCGTGATCAATGGCGACCTCTCCACGCTCCACGAATTCGCCCGACGCGTCGTGGTGGCCGACCCACGCATCGCGGCATTCCGTCTGGCCGACAGGAACGGCCGGCAGTTGTTGCGCACCGACGAACCCTTCGGCAAGGACCTGCCGCCCGTGCCCGCCGGCCAGGCGACGCTGCGGGTTTTCGCGCTCGGCGAGCCCGAGGTCTCGCCGGTCTTTCTCGACGAACGCAGCCGGGAAGGGCACGTGGCGTTGACGGTGCCGATGAAGGTGGGCGCAGACGCGCTCTATGCGATCACCGCCTTCCTGAAAAGCGGCGCGATCACGGGCCGGCTGAACGAAGCCGAGTGGCCGCCCGGGTGGGTCGCCGTCGTCCTTGATGGACAGCGCCGGATCGTGGCCCGTTCCCAGGATTCGCAGCGTTTCATCGGCGAACCGAGCACGCCGTCGCTGACCGACGCCCTCGATCGCGGGCTGACGTCGTTCAGGTCGCAGACGAAGGACGGCGTCGAGGTGATCACCCGGATCGCGGACGTCCCGGCGTTCGGCTGGAAGGTGGTGGTCGGCCGATCGTCGTCGGCGATCGATCGGGAGGTCCGGGCCGCGCTGGCCAGCGTGCTGATGGGCGGGCTCGGCTGTGCCGCGCTGGGCATCGTGTGCGCGCTCTATGTGGCGCATGTGCTGCGCAAGCGCATCCGCGCCGTCATCGATGCGGTGCGCGAAGGGGGCGACACGGTCCACACGTCCAGCGCCGTGAAGGAGATCGATCAGCTGGCGATGGCGCTGACCTCCGCCCGCAAAAGCGTGGGCCGCACGATCGCCGAGCTCGATGCGGCCCGGCGCGATGCACTGACCGGCCTGCGCGGCCGCGCGCTCTTCATGCAGGACGCTGCAGCCGTCATCGATGCGGCGCGGATCGGCGGCCCCGACGACCGGGTCGCGCTGCTCTACATCGACCTGGACGGCTTCAAGGAGGTCAACGACCGTTACGGCCACGAAGCCGGCGACCGGGTGCTCAAGGGCGTGGCCGAGGTGCTGCTGACGAGTCTTCGCGGCAGCGATGTGGTCGGGCGTATCGGTGGCGACGAGTTCGCCGCCTGCCTGTGTGCGCCGGCCGACAAGATCGCCAGTGTGAGTTCCCACGCTGCCGAGCGCATCGTCACGGCGGTCGCTGCCCTGGGGAACGGGGTCGGCTGCAGCATCGGGGTCGCGATCGGTGGCGACTCCGAGCTGGAAGTGCTGCTCGACCGCGCCGACAAGCGGATGCTGGCCGAGAAGAAGCAGCGCCGCAGTCGCAGCGGCTAAACGCCCGTCCGGGCGGCGCTAGGACGGCCGGTACTGGTAGAGCCAGGTTTCCGACAGCGCCTGGGTGCCGCGCCGCAGGAAGAGCCGCATGTCCACCGGTTCGTCGTCTTCAGCCGCATGGTCGAACTGCGCGCGCCAATGGCCCGGCACGCCGTTGGGCACTGGCTCGGCAAAGGTGTAAGAGAAGCTGCCGCGTGTGGCGGTCAGCACGAGTTCGGGCCGCGTGCCGAAGGGCAATGCGGCGAGCGGCGCGCCGACGAACTCGACCATGAACTTGCGCAGGCCGGCCGGCCGTGGCTTGCCCGGCTGCCCGCCGCGGCCGGTGCGGGTGGCCACGCAGCGCGCCAGTGGTGTGGGGTGGGGCTCGGCGTCGGTCCAGTGCAACCGGTAGCGCAGGCGGTAGCGCGCACCGGCGGTCGCCGGCGCCTGGGGCACCCAGAAGGCGACCACGTTGTCGTGGATTTCGTCGTCCGTCGGGATCTCGACGAGTTGCACCGCGCCTTCACCCCAGTCGCCGATCGGCTCGACCCACAGGCTGGGCCGCCGCTCGTAGTGCACGCCATCCAGGTAGTGGTCGAAGGCGCGGTCGCGTTGCAGCAGGCCGAAGCCGCGCGGCTTGGCATCGGCGAAGGCAGATGCCGTCGTCTGCGCCGGGTTGTTGAGCGGGCGCCAGACACGCTCGCCGTTGCCGCGCCACAACGCCAGACCATCGGAGTCGTGCACTTCGGGGCGCCAGTCGGCGGCGGTCGGGCGCGTTTCCGAATACCAGTACATCGAGGTCAGCGGCGCGATGCCCAGCCGCGCCACATCGCGGCGCAGGAACAGCCGGCAGTCCACCTCCATCACGACGGCCTGCCCGCGCTGCATCACGAAGCGGTAGGCGCCGGCGAGGCTGGGGCCTTCGAGCAATGCGAAGACCGTGACGCTGTCGCCGCCGTCCGCCGGCGGCTCGAAGTAGAAATGGGTGAAGGCCGGGAATTCCTCGGCCTGGCCCGGCACCGCCACGTTCAGCGCGATGCCGCGGGCCGATAGGCCGTACTGGTAGAGCGCACCGATCGCGCGGAAGTAGGAGGCGCCGAGGAAGGCGACCCAGTCGTTCTTGCGCCAGTCCGGCGCGCTGGCGTCGCCCCGTCGGCTCTCCTGGAAGCGGAAACCGGCGAAGCCGGCACCCGGGGGCAGCTGCCGCGCCGGGCTGTCGGCCGGCATGTCGAAATAGCCGGGGTCGTAGAGGATCTCGCGCTCGAAGCCGTCGCCGGCCGCGGTCTCGATCAGGTGCATGCGGACCGGTGTCGGGAAGAAGCGCCCGAGGTGGAAGAAGGTGACCGGGAAGGCGCCGGGGCCGTCACGAAAGAGAGCGCTGCCGGGGTCGAAGCGGATCTTCCCGTGCGCCTCGTAGTCGATCCGATCGAGCACGCCGGCGGGCGGCGTCGGCGCGGCCATGAAAGGGCGCCCCGCCAGCGACTCGGCTTGTGCGGCGAGGCGTTCGAAGGAAAAGGGGCCGGGGCGGCCCAGCCTCAGGCCGGTCGCGGCGAAGGCTGTCTCGGTGGTTCCCAGGGCGGCGAACGCGGCGGCGGCGCTGCCGGCCGCGAGAAAGGTGCGTCGGTCGAGCATGGCCGTCCATGCTGCCGAAGATGCCGTGCGCGCGCTGTAGGCGCAGGGCCGGCCTTGCTACAAATCAGTGAGGATCAGGCGAATTCCGCCGGGGCCTTGCCCCACGAGCGTGTCGACATGCGGCGCAGCAGGTCGAGCTGCCGAACTTCCTCGGCGTCGCGCAGGCTCTTGGCCGCCCGGGCTGCGACATAGTCGACGAACAGGGCGTCGACCCGGCCTGCCCATTCGCGCGCCGCCTCGGGGCAGGCAGGAATGTCGAGGCCACTCTTGCGGAGGATGTCGGCTTTCTGAACGGTGGTGAGCATGGCGTGGCCTGAAGAAACGGGACGATGTCAATCTATCGGCAGCGTAAGCCCTGAGCCATTGGCTACATGGCGTATGCAGGTGTCGGACGATGCCAACTACTACCGGAATCGGCATCTGCATGCGTCCGGCGGCGGGTTCCGGGCGCCGATCAGCCCGCCATCAGCTTCTGAACCAGTTCGGCCGTGGTCGCCGCGGCGTACTTGCGCATCAGCCGGGCGCGGTGCAGTTCGACCGTCCGGTGGCTGATGTCGAGCACCTTGCCGATCTCCTTGGAGGTCAGCCCCTGCATCACCTGCGCGGCCACCTCGCGCTCGCGCGGCGTGAGCTGGGCCTGCCCCGAACTGGTCGACGGGGCCTTGGCCGTCCGGCGCGAGCCGAGGTCCTCGAAGGTCCAGATGCCGGCCTCGTGCGGCGCGGCCCGGTTGAGCGCATGGCCGGTCACGTGGCACCAGAAGGTCTCGCCGGCGAAGGCGCCGTGCAGGTCGCCCAGGCGCCGCATCATGCGGTTGTCGGCATAGCGGCCGCTGGCGTTGAGGATCGGCACCATGCGCTTGCCGATGCGCTCGAATTCGGCGACGCTCGGGTACAGCACGCGGAAGGACTGGCCCACCAGCATCTCGCGGGCCGCACCGAACATCTCGCAAAGCCGTTCGTTGCAGTCGACCATCGTGCGGTCGCGCGACAGCACCATACCGACCGGCGCGTGCTCGAAGGCCAGCCGGTAGTCGATGACGGCGGTCGCTGCGGTGGCGCTCTCGGGTGTCTCCATTACGAAATACTACGTATGCGGGTACGTAGTATCGTCGCAGGCAGTTTCCCTCTCATTCACACGCACCTCGCGAGGATCACGACCCATGGTGAACAAGATCTATGCCTCCGCCAAGGAGGCACTGGCCGGCGTCGTCGCCGACGACCAGATGCTCGCCGTCGGCGGCTTCGGCCTCTGCGGCATTCCCGAGGCGCTGATCGACGCGCTCAAGGAAAGCAACGTACAGAACCTGACGGTCGTCTCGAACAACGCGGGCGTCGACGGTTTCGGCCTCGGCAAGCTGCTCGAAACGCGGCAGATCAAGAAGATGATCGCCAGCTACGTCGGCGAGAACAAGGAGTTCGAGCGCCAGTACCTGGCCGGCGAACTCGAACTCGAATTCACGCCGCAGGGCACGCTGGCCGAGAAGTTGCGCGCCGGCGGCGCCGGCATCCCGGCCTTCTTCACCAAGACCGGTGTCGGCACCCAGGTGGCCGAGGGCAAGGAACTGCGCGACTTCGACGGCGAGACCTACGTCATGGAGCGCTCGCTGGTGCCCGACGTGGCGCTGGTCAAGGCCGACGTGGCCGACACATCGGGCAACCTGCGCTTTCGCCTGACGGCGCGCAACTTCAACCCGGCCGCGGCGATGGCCGGCAAGGTCTGCATCGTCGAGGTCGAGCGCATCGTCGAACTGGGCGAGCTGGCGCCCGACGACATCCACCTGCCGGGCATCTACGTGCACCGCATCGTGCTCAACGCCAACCCCGAAAAGCGCATCGAGAAGCGCACCGTGAGCGCCGCGGCGAAGGTCGATGTCGAGGCCGCCAAGGTCGAGGCGCAGGCCGTGATCGCGCAGGCCGCGGTCATCGACGAAATACCCGTCCCCAAAGTCCCCGCCAACAAGAAAGAGGGAGCCTGACATGCCCTGGACCCAAGACCAGATGGCCGCGCGCGCGGCCCGCGAGCTCGAAGACGGCTTCTACGTGAACCTGGGCATCGGCATCCCGACGCTGGTGGCGAACCACACCGGCGACAAGGAAGTCTGGCTGCAGAGCGAGAACGGCATGCTGGGCATCGGCGCGTTCCCGACCGAAGACGCGGTCGATGCCGACCTGATCAACGCCGGCAAGCAGACGGTGACCACGCTCCCGGGCAGCGCCATCTTCGGCAGCCACGACAGCTTCGCGATGATCCGTGGCGGCAAGATCAACCTGTCGATCCTTGGCGCCATGCAGGTGAGTGCCAAGGGCGACCTCGCCAACTGGATGATCCCCGGCAAGATGGTCAAGGGCATGGGCGGCGCCATGGACCTGGTGGCTGGCGTGAAGCGCGTGATCGTGCTGATGGAGCACGTCGCCAAGAAGAAGGACGGCACCGAAGACCTGAAGATCCTCGAGCAGTGCACCCTGCCGCTGACCGGCGTGGGCGTGGTCGACCGCATCATCACCGACCTCGCGGTGCTCGACGTGACGCCCGAGGGCCTGAAGGTGATCGAACTGGCCGAGGGCGTCAGCTTCGACGCGCTGCAGGCCAAGACCGGCGTGCAGTTGATCCGCTGATCGACCCACCCGAACCTTCGAGGCGCTGACCCGCCAGAGCTGCCCTCAGTGCAGGTTCTGCGGCAGCGCCTCTTTCGTTGGCGCCTCGCCGGTGCGCATGCCCAGCCCCTGCCGCGGCAGCAGGAACGCCAGCGCCACGATGCCCAGCGTGACGACCAGCATGATGAGGAAGGTGAACTGCAGCGAGCCGGCCAGCGCGGCGCGGATGGCGGTGTCACTCACGGTGGCGGCGGTGCCGCCATGCGCGCCCTGCAGCAGCTGGCGCAGTTGCGCCTCCGAGATCATCGTGCCGCCGTTCGCACGGCTTAAGCCCACGTTGAAGATCGCACCGAAGAAGGTGGCCCCCAGCGCGCTGCCCAGATTGCGCGAGAAGATGTTCGAGGCCGTCGCGATGCCGCGCTGCGACAGCGCCACCGATTCCTGGATGACGATCAGCGAGCCGAGGCTGAGCAGGCCCATGCCGAGGCCGATCACGAACGAGCCCACGCCGGCCAGCACGGGCGAACTGCCGGGCCGCAACAGGGCGAAGGCCAGCGCGCCGAGCGGGATCAGTGCGGACCCCACGAACACGATGCGCCACAGGCCGAAGCGGTGGAAGGTGCGCGACGCCAGCGTCGCGCCCAGCGGCCAGCCGAGCATCACCATCGTGAGTGCCAGCCCGGCCACGACCGACGAGCGCTCGAGCACCACCAGCACGTACATCGGCAGGAAGGTCGTGATGCCGATGAGCGACATGCCCACCAGGATCGAGGCGCCGTTGACGGTCGCGATGACCCGGGCGCCCCATAGGCGGAACGAGACCATCGGGTCGTGCGCGCGGCGTTCCTGAAAGACGAAGAGCGTGGCCACCACGACGAAGCCGATGGCCCAGGCCACGGCCGTGCCGGTGTTGCCGATGCCGAACTCGGTGAGCGCGATCATCAGCGAGGCGATGCCGACGGTGAACAGGAAGGCGCCGACCAGATCGATCGAACTGCGGCGTGCCGCAGGCGCTTCGCGCAGGAAGAACCAGAAGCCGGCAGCGGCCGCCAGGCCGATCGGGATGTTGATCCAGAAGATCCAGGCCCACGACATCTCCTGCACGATCAGCGCGCCGAGCATCGGCCCGAGCACCGCCGACACGGCCCACACGCTGGCCAGGTAGCCCTGCACCTTGCCGCGCTCGCGCACCGGGTACAGGTCGCCGACGATGGTCAGCGACACCGGCTGGATGGCGCCGGCGCCGATGCCCTGGATCAGGCGGAAGGCGATCATCGCGGGCATCGACCACGCGAAGCCCGCGAGGATCGAGCCCACCAGGAAGATCGCGATGCCCACGAACATCACCGGCTTGCGGCCGTACAGGTCGGACAGCTTGCCGAAGACCACCGTCATGGCCGTCTGCGCCAGCAGGAAGGACGCGAAGACCCAGCTGTAGAGGTGCAGGCCGCCCAGCGACGAGGCGATCTGCGGCATCACGGTGGAGACGATGGTGGCCTCGATCGCCACCATGGCCATGGAGGCCATGATCGACGCGATGACCAGCGGCCGGTTCGTTGTTCTGGGGGTGGAGCGCATGCGATGCCGCGAGGGGCCGGTCTCTGTAAAGCCGAAATGCTACAGACAAGCGCTCATCCCCGTACGGCGCTCGGCCAATGCCGGCGCAGCGCGAGGCCCGGTGCGGATCAGCGCGCCGGGGGGACGACCGGTGCAGCGGCCGGGGTGTTGGACGGCGTGGCAAGCGGCGCCGTTGCCGCAGGCGCGGCGGCCGGCGGCGGGTTCGGCGGCAGCTGGTAGCTCCAGGTTTCGCTCAGCGCCTTGTCACCCTGCACCAGGGCTGCGCGCATCTCCACCGGCAGCGCGGGGTTCTTCACCTTCACGCGCAGTTGCACGCGCACGCCCTTGATGGCCGGGTTGCGCTGCACCGAATTCTCCAGCAGCTCGGCGTTGTCGCCCACGCTCACCAGCGCGCTCACCGCTGCACCCGGCGGCAGCTTGGCCAGCACCGGACCTTCGAAGTCGATCAGGAAGGCGCTGCTGCCGTCGAGTGCGCGGATCAGGTTGGCCTGCAACTGCTCGCCGTCGGTGTGGAAGGTCTGGCGCACCCAGGCGTTGTCCTGGCCGTGCAGCGCCGGTTCGTCGGTGGTCCAGTGCATGCGGTAGGCGAACTGCAGCATCTGGCCGCGCTGCGTCGGCGCTTCGGGCGTCCAGTAGGCGACGATGTTGTCGTTGGTCTCGTCGGGCGTCGGGATCTCCATCAGCGTGACCTTGCCCTTGCCCCAGTTGCCCTGCGGCTCGATCCACGCGCTCGGCCGCAGGTCGTAGCGGTCGCGCAGGTCTTCGAAACGCGAGAACTCGCGCCCGCGTTGCAGCAGGCCGAAGCCCTTGGGGTTGTCGACGCTGAAGGTGCTGATCGCCAGGTTCTTCGGGTTGTTCAGCGGGCGCCACAGCCATTCGTTGGCGCCGGTGTGGATGGCCAGGCCGTTCGAATCGTGGATGGCCGGGCGGAAGCTGCGCTTGAGGTCCGACTGCTGGTTCGGACCATAGAGGAACATGCTGGTCAGCGGTGCGACGCCCAGCGACTGGATGTCGCCGCGCACGAACACGTTGGCCTGCACGTCGACCACCGCGTCCTTGCCGCCGGGCTGCAGGATGAACTGGTAGGCGCCCGTGGCGCGTGGCGAGTCGAGCAGGGCGTAGATGACCAGCTGCTTGTCGGTGCCCGAGGGGCGCTGTACCCAGAACTCGCGGAAGTTCGGGAACTCCTCGCCGCCGGGCGGCGCGGTGTCGATCGCCAGCCCGCGGCTCGACAGCCCGTAGACCTGGCCCTTGCCGATGACGCGAAAGTAGCTCGCGCCCAGGAAGCTCATGATCTCGTCGTCCTTGCCCGCCTGGTTGATCGGGTACATCACCCGAAAGCCGGCGTAGCCGAGCGTGCTGGTCGCACCCTTGTCGAAGCTGAGGTTGCCGAAGTCGAAGCGCTCGGGGTCGTATCGGATCTCCTGCACCGCATCGCCGTTGATCTCGTTGATGCGCACCGGCGCGTTGAACTGCATGCCCTGGTGATAGAAGTTCAACCGGAACGGCGTGGGCTGGTCGCGCCACTCGAAGCGGTCGGTGCGCGGCTGCATCTTCTGGTAGTCGGCGAACTGCATGCTGCTGAACACCGGCGGCAGGTTGCTCACCGGCGCCACGTAGGGCTTTTCCATCAGCGCGCGCGCGCGCGCCGTCACGTCGTCGAGCGAGAAGGCATGCGCCTGCGCGGCGCACAACAGCGACGCGAGGACGCTGGTGCAGAGCAGGGCGATCGATGGGTTCTTCTTGTGGCGTGCGGTAGATGTCATGCGATGGCGTCCTGGTGGGACTGAAGGCAAGGGTCAGAAGGGGGCCAGGCAGCCGCGATGGCGGCTGTGGGTCAGCACTCTGTCAGAGCAGAAGCAATATCTCTGCCGGGCCCTGTCGCGTCACGTGGGAACGACGGCTCGTCAACATGGTCTTAGCTTAGCATCGCCGAATGTGAGGCCTTGTCGGCAAAGACCGGCTTCGCACCATCCTCCGAGAAAGAGACTGAATGAAGATGTCGTATCTGCTGGCCCTCGCGGCCGGCCTGGCCAGCCCGCTGGCCTTCGCCCAGCACGATCCCTCGGCGCTGGCCAACAAGGGCACGTTCATCGCCGACATCGTCGGGAAGATGACCCTCGACGAGAAGATCGGCCAGCTGCGCCTCATCAGCATCGGCCCCGAGATGCCCATTGCACAACTGGCCGACGAGATCACCGCGGGCCGCGTGGGCGGCACCTTCAATTCGGTGAACCGGCCGCACAACCGCCTGCTGCAGGACGCCGCCATGAAGGGCCGGCTGAAGATCCCGATGTTCTTCGCCTACGACGTGATCCACGGCCACCGCACCACCTTCCCGATCGGCCTCGGTCTGGCATCGAGCTGGGACATGGACGCGGTCAAGCTCATGGCCAGCACCGCCGCGAAGGAAGCCGCGGGCGACTCGGTCGACATGACCTTCGCGCCGATGGTCGACATCGCGCGCGACCCGCGCTGGGGCCGCACGTCCGAAGGCTTCGGCGAAGACCCGTACCTGGTGTCCGAGATCGCCAAGGCCACGGTCACGGGCTTCCAGGGCACGCTGCCGGTGCCGGCCGACCGCATCATGGCCAGCGTCAAGCACTTCGCGCTGTACGGCGCGGTCGAGGGCGGGCGCGACTACAACACGGTCGACATGAGCCCGATGCGCATGTACAACGAGTACCTGCCGCCGTACCGCGCCGCCATCGATGCCGGCGCCGGCGGGGTGATGGTCGCGCTCAACTCGATCAACGGCGTGCCGGCCACGTCGAACACCTGGCTCATGCAGGACCTGCTGCGCAAGGACTGGGGCTTCAAGGGCGTGAGCGTGAGCGACCACGGCGCCATCGTCGAGCTCATGCGCCACGGCGTGGCCAAGGACGAGCGCGAAGCCGCCAAGCTCGCCATCAAGAACGGCATCGACCTCAGCATGGCCGACTCGGTCTACCTGAAGGAGCTGCCGGCGCTGGTGAAGTCGGGCGACGTGGCGATGAGGGAGATCGACAACGCGGTGCGCGAGGTGCTCGGCGCCAAGTACGACATGGGCCTGTTCCACAACCCCTACCTGCGCATCGGCGTGGCCAAGGACGACCCGGCGGACCTCGATGCCGAGAGCCGTTTGCATCGCGCCGCCGCGCGTGACGTCGCGCGCAAGTCGATGGTGCTGCTCGAGAACCGCAACCGCACGTTGCCGCTCGCGAAGTCGAAGACCATCGCGCTGGTCGGCCCGCTGGCCGATGCGCCCATCGACATGCTGGGCAGCTGGTCGGCCGCCGGCAATTCGAAGAACGCGGTCACGCTGCACACCGGCCTCAACGCGGCCGTCGGCACGCAGGGCCGCGTGCTCTATGCGCGCGGTGCCAACATCACCAACGACGAAGGCATCGTCAAGTACCTCAACTTCCTCAACTGGGACACGCCCGAGGTCACGCAGGACAAGCGCACGCCCGCCGCGATGATCGAAGAAGCCGTGGCCGCGGCGCGCCAGTCGGACGTGATCGTCGCCGCCGTGGGCGAGGCGCGTGGCATGTCGCACGAATCGTCGAGCCGCACCAGCCTCGACCTGCCGCAGAGCCAGCGCGATCTGATCACCGCGCTCAAGGCCACCGGCAAGCCGCTGGTGCTGGTGCTGATGAACGGCCGCCCGCTCGCCTTGCAGCGCGAGCAGCAGGAAGCCGACGCGATCCTCGAGACCTGGTACACCGGCATGGAAGGCGGCCACGCCATCGCCGACGTGCTGTTCGGCGACTACAACCCGTCGGGCAAGCTGCCGCTCTCGTTCCCGCGCTCGGTCGGACAGATCCCGACCTACTACAACCACGCGCGCTTGGGCCGGCCCTTCACCGAAGGCAAGCCGGGCAACTACACCTCGCAGTACTTCGAGGAGGTCACCGGGCCGCTGTACCCCTTCGGTTACGGCCTGAGCTACACCGACTTCGCGCTGTCCGATGTGGTGCTGTCGGGCGCGACGATGGCGCGTGGCGGCAAGGTCGAGGCGGCGGTCACCGTGAAGAACATGGGCCAGCGCGCCGGCGAGACGGTGGTGCAGCTCTACATCCAGGACGTGGCCGCCTCGGTGGTGCGGCCGGTCAAGGAGCTCAAGGACTTCCGCAAGGTGGCGCTGCAGCCGGGCGAGGAGAAGGTGGTGCGCTTCACCATCGACGAGTCGAAGCTGAAGTTCTTCAACGCGCAGCTGCAGCATGTGGCCGAGGCAGGTGCCTTCAACGTGCAGATCGGGCTGGACTCGCAGGCCGTGAAGCAGAAGAGTTTCGAGCTGCAGTAGGCAAGAGGGTTTGCAAGTGATCTCCGATACCGATGCGATGACCCTTCTTCGGTCACTCTGGCAGCAGGCCAGCCTGCCCGAAGAGGCGCTTGCCTTCGCGCAGCTGGCGGGCGCCGACCCGGTGCTGCCGTCGTCCTTCGCCGTCGGCGCGGCGGCGCAGACCAGCATCGCGGCAGCGGCGCTGGCCGCCTGTGAGCTGGGCCATGCGCGCGGCACGCCGCGGCAGGCGGTGGCGGTCGACATGCGGCATGCCGCGCTGGAATGCACCGGCTGGTTCAGCCTCGACGGCCGGGTGCCCGATCTGTGGGATGCCTTCTCCGGCCTGTACCGCTGCGCCGACGGCCATGTGCGCATCCACGCCAACTTCCGCCATCACCGGGACGGCGCCTTGCGTCTGCTCGGCCTCGACCCCGAGGGGGCGCAGCGCAGCGATGCCGAGCAGGCACTGCTGGCCTGGCGCGCGCTGGACTTCGAGCAGGCCGCGGCCGAGCGCGGGCTGGTGGTGACGGCGCTGCGCCGCTTCGACGATTGGGACGCGACGCCGCAAGGCCGCGCGGTGGCCGCACAGCCGCTCTTCACCCTCGAGCGCATCGGCGATGCTGCGCCGCGCGCGCTGCCGCCGCTGGGCGACGACCAGCCGCCGCTTGCCGGCCTGCGGGTGCTCGACCTCACGCGCATCCTCGCCGGCCCCGTCGGCGGGCGGGCACTTGCGGCCTACGGCGCCGATGTGCTGCTGGTCAACTCGCCCGCGCTGCCCAACATCGAGGCCATCGCCGACACCAGCCGCGGCAAGCTGTCGGCGCATGTCGACCTGCGCAGCGATGACGGCCAGGCCTCGTTGCAGCGCCTGCTTGCCGACGCGCATGTCTTCGTACAGGGCTACCGGCCCGGTGGCCTGGCGGACCTGGGCTTCGGGCCCGAGGTGCTGGCCCGCTTGCGGCCGGGCATCGTCTGCGTGTCATTGAGCGCGTACGGCACGCAGGGCCCGTGGGCATCGCGGCGCGGTTTCGATTCGCTGGTGCAAACGGCCATGGGCTTCAACCACGCCGAGGGCGAAGCGAAAGGCGACGGCCAGCCGCGCCCGATGCCCATGCAGATCCTCGACGAGGCCACGGGCTACCTGATCGCCTTCGGGGTCGCCGCCGCGTTGTGGCGCCAGCAGCGCGAGGGCGGCAGCTGGCACGTGCAGGTGTCGCTGGCGCAGACCGGCCAGTGGCTGCGCAGCCTGGGCCGTGTGCCGGGCGGGCTCGACCTGCCCAAGCCCGGCATCGCCGATCTCGCGCCGTACATCGAGAGCACCGCCTCCGGCTTCGGCGAACTGCAGGCGCTGCGCCACAGCGCACAGCTCGGTCGCACGCCGGCCGTCTGGCGCCGGCCGTCGATGCCGCCTGGCACGCATCCTGCGCAGTGGCCATGAAGGGACCGCGGACCCAGGGGGATGGCACTGTCGAGCCATCCGCGCAGCGCAAAGGAGCAGATGTGAAGACGTGGTGGATCGGGGCCGTGGTGTTGGCCGGTGCGACCTGGGCTCAGGCGCAGAGCAACTGGTTCACCGTGGCCGGCAATCCCAATGACCCGACGGTCGACACCGTGCAGGTCGATCCCGTGTCCATCGTTCGGGAGCGCGAGGCGCGGGTCATGCAGCTGCGCGTGAGCCGCTCGACCCAGCGCCGCAATTGGGAAGGCGTGGCCTACCGCTCGTATGCATCGGAGGTGGTGTTCGACTGCCAAGCACGCCGCGCCCACTACCGGCAGGCCAGCTTCTATGGCGAGCCGCTGTGGCAGGGTGAGGCCCACACGCGGACCGACTACACGAACGCCCCCAAGCCCATGCTGTTCAAGGACATGGCGCCCAACCCGACCCAGCGCATCGTCCGGGCCGCTTGCGGTTAGCCTTCGATCAGCGCCCAGGCACCGCGCGCGTGAGCGCATCGCGCAGCGCCGCGGCCGTGTTGGCGCCCCGGGCCAGACTCAGGGCGTTCGTGGTGGCGTCGATCACGGTGCGGGTCTGGATCGACTGGTTGTTCAGCGTGTTCTGAACGACGGTCGCCGGCGAGCTGAACGTGGTGGTCGCGCTGCCTGCGGTGGCTGGACTCCCCGACGTGCCGGCATTGCCTGACGCGGCCGAACCGCCCGTGCCGCCCGAACTGCTGGCGACGCTCGTGCCGCCGTCTGCCGTCGGCGTCGTCGGTGTCATCGGCGCCGTGTTGCCGCTGCCCACCTGCACGACGCTGGTGCTGCCCAGGTAGCGCTCGAAGGCGGCGATCTGTGCGGCCGTGATGCGGCCGAGGTCGGGCAACTGGAAAGAGGTGCTGCTGAGCACCACGCCATTCACCGTGACCACGCGGCTGATGCCGAAGGACACCATCACGCCGCCGCCCAGGTCGAAGCCACCGCGCATCGCCGCCAGCGTGTCGTCGCCGACGGTCATCCAGGTGGTGTTGCGCGCGCCCGGGCGGGCACCGGCGTCGGCCGCGGCGCTGGCGGTCGCGCCGAGGGAGAGGCTGATGAAGAGGCCGAGGGTGGCGAGCCGATGGCGGGTCATCAGAATTGCCCCGGGCCGTTGCGTGGCAAGCCATTCGCAAAGGCGTCGCGGATCAGGCCGCTGGCCAGCGGTGCCGAGGGCGCAGCGCGCCAGTCGGCCGCCTGGTTGAAGCGCGCCAGGTCCATGCGGTTGTGCACGACGAAGAGCAGCTTCTGCTGCCACTGCGCCTCGAAGGTGGCGCGCGGCACGGCACGCGTGCCGCTGGCCGGGTCGCCGATCAGCACCCGGTCGCGGTCGAGCCCCTTCACCACGACGAAGTGGTGGTAGCCGTTCTCGGTGATCAGCGCAATGGCGGGCAGGCCTTCCTCGCGGAGTTTGTCCAGCGGTTGGCGAAAGCCATCGGCTTCGAAGCCGCGCGTCTGCAGGAAGCGCTTCATGTCGAGCAGCGAGAAGCCCTCGCGGCGAATCTTGGCCTGGTCGCCGTGGGCGTACATGTGCTCGAACACCTCGCGCTCAGTGGTCGGGCGGCCGTACTGGTGGGTCAGCAGGGTGGCGATGGCGGCCGAGCCGCAGCTGAAGTCGTACTGCTGGATCAGGGTGCCGGCCTGCTTGATCTGCTGCAGGGTGCGCACCGGCACGGCATAGCTGCCGCCGGCGATTTCGGTCATCTGCGGCACGCGCTGCTGCGCGTGCGCCACGCTGGCGGCGCAGAGCAGGGCGGCGGGCCAGAGGAGGAGATGGCGTGGCATGGCGTGCCTCTCTCATTCCATCTTCACGTTCACGATGACGGCGTTCTGAATCAGCACGTTGGCGCCCGAGTTCTGGACCACCAGCGGCAGGCCGCTCATGCCGGAAAAGGCGCCGCCGGCGATCGTGTTGGCGCCGGTCGCGACCTGGTTGGCCACGTTGCCGGCGGTGATGCCGTCGAGCCGCATGTCGTTGTGCGTGACCTCGCGGCCACCCCGCAGGGTCGAGAGCGTGTCGGGGTCCACCGGCTGGACGAAGGCGCTGGGCGACGGCGCATGGGATGCGGGTTCGATCGGGCCGGGCTGGGCCGCAAGGTGGAAAGGCAGCAACAAGGGCACCGCCGCCATCACCAGGTGGCCCAGGCGGCGTCGCAAAGGCAGGTTTCGCATGATCGCTCCTCGAAAAAGGAAAGACGCCACCGCACCGCGGCGCATGCCCCAAGCACGCGCCGCGGACGGCGGGTTGCCGTGCCTCAGCGCACGCTGAGGTTGGCCTGGACGTTCACGCTCTGCTGCACCAGGCTGCCGATGCCGCTCTGCTGGTTGGCGATCATGATGCCGGCTGCCGACTGGCCGACCGAGGTCATGGTGTTCGACATGTTGAAGGTGCCGGCGGTCACGCTGTTGACCCCGCCTGCACCGCCACTGCCGCCTTCACCCACGCCACCGGTGCCGCCTGCTGCGGTGTTGGTGCCACCGCTGCCTGCGCCACCTGCACCGCCGGTGCCGCTGCCGCCCGCACCGCCATTGCCGGCACTGTTGTTGCCGTTGCTGGCGCTGCCGTTGGTCGCGCTGCCATTGCTGGCCTCGCCGCCGTTGCCGCCCAAGCCGGTGCCGCCCGTGCGTGCGCCGGTGTTGCTGCTGGTGGCTGTGCCGCCCATGCCGCCGGCGCCGCCTGCCGCGCCGCTGCCCGTGCCGGTGCCGGTGCCGGAACCGCCAGCGCCGGCCGTGCCGGTGTTGCCGCTGGTGCCGCCGTCGGAGCCGCCGAGCAAGCCGCCGCCGCCGTTGGCGCTGCCGCTGCCGCCACTCACGCCGCCGTTGCCGCCGCTGCCGCTGCCGCTGCCGCTGCCATAGCCGCCGGAGCCGCCGTTGTCACCATTGGCACGCGCCTGTCCACCGGAATTGGCGCCCGAGGCACTGCCGCCGGCGCCGTAGGCGCCGTTGCCTGCACTGGCGCTGCCGTTGGTCGCGCTGCCGTGGCTGATGGCCCCGTTCGACGCACTGCCGCCGGTGGCCCCTACCGCGCCGGTGCCCACGGCGCCGTTGCCGCCCTGGCCGCTGCCGGACGACGAGCCGCCGTTGCCCCTGCCGCCATAGCCACCGTTGCCGGTACCGCCAGCCGCCGAGCCGGTGTTGTAGGCGTAATTGCCGATCCCGCTCACGTTGTTGCCGGTGACCACGCCGCTCAGGCTGCTGCTGGCGGTTGCCGTCGTCTGGTTGAAGGCGTTGGAGAAGGTGCCGGTCGAACCGTTGTTGATGGCCACCGAACGCGCTGCGCTGGCCCGGGCTGCGCCCGAGTCGCGGAACATGCTCTGGTCGCGACTGTCACTGGAGTTGGTGCTCGAGTCGGTGTTGGTCGTGGTCGTCGTTCGGGTTCGTGTGCTGTTGTCACTCAGGCTCAACTGCAGCGCGAGCGCGTCATCCGAGGCGCTCGCGCCACCGCCCGACTGGGTGGTGATCTGGGCCACTGCGGAGCCGGCCATGCCCAGCGCGAGCGCGATCGACGAAGCGAGAAGTGTCTTTTTCATGAGGTCTCCTGATGGTTGAGTTGAATTTCTCTGCCAATGGTTGTGCTTGCGCCCAACAAATGCCGAACTGCAAATTCAGTGCCAGCCGACACGCGCATTGAATTGGCCCTGTGAACGCCAACATGTCGGCGCCATTGACACGTTTGCGCTCATCTTTTTTTGGCGCCGACTGTCACATCGGTGTGACATCAAAAACCAGAACAGGGGAAAAAAGTGTTTGCGGACAAGGCCCTGGATGGGAGGGCAGCGAGAAATGGTGTCGCAGGCGCGTGGCGGCCAATCGATCTATGCGCAATGGCGGGGCGAAATATATAAGCCTGCGTTCTGAAGATTGGTGCAATTTTTCCGTCAAGGAATAATGAACATGCGCTTACGAATATTTCCAATTGCAAACCATGGAAGCAAATACGAAAAAGTTAGTATCCGCCGCGGACCAAAAGAAGTACGAGAGACAAGAGGGTTGGTATGAATAACTCGAAGGCTTTTTTGCGCGCGGCGGTTTGCGTCGGCGCGGCGAGCATCGGCGGCCTCACCGATGCGCAGACCACCACGACGCCGCGTCCCCCGGCTCGACGGCCGCCGCCATCGCCCGTGACCGAGCTCCAGCGGCAGGTGGCGGAGCAGGGTCGCGAGATCGAGGCGCTGCGCAAGTCGATCGCCGAGCAGGCCGCGCGCCAGCAGGAACTCCAGCAGTCCCTGGCCGAGCGCCAGAACCAGGCCCGCGAGTCGGAGCGCGCGGCGGTCGCGCCGCCCCCTGTCGAGCCGCAGCCGGTGGCGATGGCACCGCGTGCGGTGCAGGTCGGGCAGGCGCCGAGCCAGGACGCCCGCACCCTCAACGTGGCGCCGCTGTTCGAGCAGCCGGGAATCCTGACCCCCAAGGGCACGATCATCCTGGAGCCGTCCTTCCAGTACGCCTATTCGTCGAGCAACCAGGTGGCCCTGGTCGGCTACACCATCATCCCGTCGTTGCTGATCGGGCTGGTCGACGTGCGGCAGGTCAAGCAGAACACCTTCACCACCGCGCTGACCGGGCGCTTCGGCATCAGCAACCGGTTCGAGATCGAGGCCAAGGTGCCCTATGTGTACCGTTCCAACTCCACGGTCAGCCGCGAGATCTTCACCGGCTCGGCGATCGACAACGTGTTCAACACCAGCGGACGCGATCTGGGCGACGTCGAGATCACCGGGCGCTACCAGCTGAACGAGGGCAGCGCCTCGACGCCTTACATGATCGGCACCCTGCGCTTCAAGTCGCGCACGGGCAAGGATCCGTTCGAGGTCGTGACCGATTGCGTGACGCGCTGCATCGGCAACACCACCGGCACCGGGCTGCCGCTGGACCTGCCCACCGGCTCGGGCTTCTACACCTTGCAGCCCGGGCTGACCTGGCTGTTCCCGTCGGACCCGGTCGTGTTCTTCGGCAGTTTCAGCTACGCCTACAACTTCAAGCGCAACAACGTGAGCCGGACGGTGCGCGACGGCGGCAGCGAATTCCTCGGCGACTTCCGTGCCGGCGACGTGCTGGGCATGAACTTCGGCATGGGCCTGGCGCTGAATGACAAGTCGGCCTTCAGCATCGGGGTCGACCTGAACTCGGTGGGCCGCGTCAAACTGAACGGCGCCCCGGTACCGGGGTCGGTCCGCACCCAGCTCGCCACGCTGATGCTCGGCTACTCGTACCGCTACAGCCCCAAGACCAGCGTGAACATCTCCGTGGGCGCAGGCCTGACGCGGGACACCCCGGACCTCACCCTCACGGCGCGCATTCCCTTCACTTTCTAGGCAGGGACATGCTGGCGCGACGACTCCTCTGCGCGGCGCCGCATACGCGGCCGGCCGGGCTCGAGCGCCATCTGCGCGCCGAAGGGTGGGAGCTGGTCTGGGTCACCGATCTGTCGGCGGTGCAGCGGCTGCGCCAACGCATGGCGATCTCTTGCTGCCTGGTGTTGCTCGATCAGGTCGACATGGCGATCACGGCGGCACTCGACGCCGTCGTGCGGCCGACGGATGGGGTCGAATGGGTCGTTCTGTGCCCGGCGCGCGCGATGGAGTTGCCCGCCTTCCGGGAACTGGTGGCCGACGCCTTCTTCGACTACCACACGGAGCCTGTCGACCCGAGCTGCCTGCTGCAGATCCTGGCGCATGCGCACCGCCGCGCCAGCCTGCGAGCGACCTGCCGCGAAGCCACACCGACCGAGGGGGCCGACAGCCTCGGCATGGTCGGCCAGAGCGCCGCCATGGCGCGGTTGCGCACGCAGATCCGCAAGGTCGCGATCACCGAGGCGCCCGTGCTGATCGGTGGCGAAAGCGGCAGCGGCAAGGAACTCGCGGCGCAGGCCATTCACCGCGGTTCGGCGCGGGCTGACGCGCCCTTCGTCCCGGTGAACTGCGGCGCCATCGTGCCGGCGCTGGCGCAATCCGAACTGTTCGGCCACGAGCGCGGCTCCTTCACCGGCGCGCTGGCCGACCGGCGCGGGCTGATCGCCTCGGCCCAGGGCGGGACGCTCTTCCTCGACGAGATCGGCGACCTGTCGCTCGACCTGCAGACCAACCTGCTGCGCTTTTTGCAGGAGAAGACCATCCAGCGCGTCGGTGGCGCGCGCAGCCTGCCGGTGGACGTGCGCGTGGTGGCCGCGTCGCACATCGACCTGGCCGAGGCGGTGGCCTGCGGCAAGTTCCGCGAAGACCTCTACTACCGGCTGCACGTGCTGTCGATCACGGTGCCGCCGCTGCGCGAGCGCAAGGAGGACGTGCCGATGCTGGCGCAGCACTTCTACCGCCGCTGCAGTGCGGACCTCCGCACCACCAAGGTCGAAGGCTTCGGCCGTCAGGCGGTGGCCGCCATGCTGGCGCACGACTGGCCGGGCAACGTGCGCGAGCTCTTCAACCGCGTGCAACGCGCGGTGGTCATGACCGACAGCCGGCTCATTGCGCCCGACGACCTGGAGCTGGCCGGCGACGAGCACGAGCATGGCGTCTGCCTCGACGCGGCGCGCACCCTGGCCGAAAGGGATGCCATCCGCTTCACCCTCGATCGGACCGGCCGCAACGTCACGCATGCGGCACGCGAGCTGGGTGTCTCACGGATGACGCTGTACCGCCTGATGGAGAAGCACCGGATCGCTTCGCCGGGCTGATCGGCGGGTTGATCGCCGGGTCGACGGCGGCGCGTCAGGCCGGCCCTTGCAGCACGCTGCGCTGGGCTTCGACGGTCTCCCGCACGAAGCCCCACACCGCCTGCATGCGGCCCAGGTGCTTGGTCTCGGCCGGCATCGACATCCAGAAGGTGCGGGTGAAGTGCGCCTGCTCCGGCAGCACCGCCGTCAGCGATGCGTCGCGCTCGGCGATGAAGGCCGGCAGCACCGCGATGCCGGCGCCCGCCGCCACCGCCGCATGCTGCGCCAGGATGCTGGTGCTGCGCAGCGCGAAGGTGTCGGGCTTGTGCAGTTCGTCCAGGTACTGCAGCTCCTTGCTGAAGAGCAGGTCATCGACATAGCTGATGAAGGTGTGGCCGCGCAGGTCGTCGCGCGTCCGGATGGCGCCGTGCTTGGCGAGGTAGGCCGTCGACGCGTACAGCCGGAGGGTGTAGTCGGTGAGCTTGGTCACCACCACCGGGCCGCGCGCGGGCCGCTCCAGCGAGATCACGATGTCGGCTTCACGCCGCGACAGGTGCACCAGCCGCGGCATGGCGAGCAGGTCGATCACGAGCTTGGGGTGCCGGCCGGCGAAGAGCGCGAGCTGCGGTGCAAGCACCACGGTGCCGAAGCCCTCGGTCGCGCCGATGCGCACGACACCCGACAGGCCTTCGTGCGAGGCGGGTGCCGCGCTTTCGACACTGCGGAACGCGTTCTCCATCGCCTCGACCTGCGGCTGCAGGCGCCGGCCGGCCTCGGTCAGCCGATGGCCGCCGGCCTCGCGCGAAAACAGGGGCGAGCCGACCTGCTTCTCCAGCGCCTGGATGCGCCGCGCCACCGTGGTGTGGTCGACCACCAGTCGGCGGGCCGCACTCTGCAGCGTGCCGGAGCGTGCGAGCTCGAGGAAGAAGCGCAGGTTGTCCCAGTCCATGCGTTGCGATTATGCAGATCGCGGGTGCGTATTTGTCTATTGCTATGGCAAAACTGCAAAGCTAGCATCGTCCGTTCGCCGCCATCCGGCCCCAGATCTACAAGGAGACAAATCCATGGATGCCAAAGTCAAGCCGACCGCGCAGGTCGCCACCGTCAAGCTGCTCATCGGCGGCCAATTCGTCGAGTCCAAGACCACCGAGTGGCGCGATGTCGTCAACCCGGCCACGCAGGAAGTGCTGGCCCGCGTGCCGTTCGCGACGCCTGCGGAAGTCGATGCCGCCGTCGCGTCCGCGAAGGACGCCTTCAAGACCTGGAAGAAGACCCCCATCGGCGCCCGCGCCCGCATCTTCCTGAAGTACCAGCAACTCATCCGCGAGAACATGGGCGAGTTGGCGGCCATCCTCACGGCCGAGCAGGGCAAGACGCTGCCGGACGCCGAGGGCGATGTGTTCCGCGGCCTCGAGGTGGTCGAGCACGCGTCGGCCATCGGCAATCTGCAACTGGGCGAGATGGCCAACAACGTGGCCAACGGCGTCGACACGTACACGCTGCTGCAGCCGCTGGGCGTGTGCGCCGGCATCACGCCCTTCAACTTCCCCGCGATGATCCCGCTGTGGATGTTCCCGATGGCCATCGTCACCGGCAACACCTTCGTGCTGAAGCCGTCGGAGCAGGACCCGATGGTGACGATGCGGCTGTGCGAGCTGGCGCTGCAGGCCGGCATCCCGGCCGGCGTGCTCAACGTGATCCACGGCGGCGAGGCGGTGGTCAACGCCATCTGCGATCACAAGGACATCAAGGCGATCAGCTTCGTCGGCTCGACCAAGGTCGGCACGCATGTCTACAACCGCGCCATCCCCACCGGCAAGCGCGTGCAATGCATGATGGGTGCGAAGAACCACGCCATCGTCATGCCCGACGCGAACAAGGAGCAGACGCTCAACGCACTGGCCGGTGCCGGCTTCGGCGCGGCGGGCCAGCGCTGCATGGCGGTGTCGGTCGCGGTGCTGGTGGGCGATGCGCAGAAGTGGGTGCCCGACCTGGTCGCCAAGGCCAAGACGCTGAAGATCGGCGCGGGCACGGAGAAGGGCGTCGATGTGGGCCCGCTTGTTTCCTGCGCGGCGCACGAGCGGGTCAACGGCCTGATCGAACGCGGCATCGCCGACGGCGCCACGCTGGCGCTCGACGGACGCAAGCCGAATGTGCCCGGCTACGAGAAGGGCAACTTCGTCGGCCCGACGGTCTTCGCCGACGTGAAGCCCGGCATGGTGATCTACGAGCAGGAAATCTTCGGCCCGGTGCTGTGCCTGGCGAATGCCGCGACCATCGACGAAGCCATCGAACTGATCAACGCCAACCCGAACGGCAACGGCACCGCCATCTTCACGCAGTCGGGTGCGGCGGCGCGCAAGTTCCAGGAAGAGATCGACGTGGGCCAGGTCGGCATCAACGTGCCGATCCCGGTGCCGGTGCCGATGTTCTCCTTCACCGGTTCGCGCGCGTCGAAGCTCGGCGACCTGGGGCCGTACGGCAAGCAGGTCATCATGTTCTACACGCAGACCAAGACGGTGACGTCGCGCTGGTTCGACGACAGCACGGTGTCGCAAGGCGTCAACACGACCATCAGCCTCAAGTAACCTCGGCTGCATGGACTTCGAACTTTCCGAAGAGCAGCGCGCCTTTGCCGAGACCGCTCGCGAATTCGCCGCCAGCGAATTCGCGCCGCATGCCGCGCGCTGGGACGCCGAATCCTTCTTCCCGAAGGAAGCGATCGCCAACGCCGGCGAGCTTGGCTTCTGCGGCCTCTACGCGCCCGAGCGCATCGGCGGCCTGGCGCTGCCGCGGCTCGACGCCACGCTGGTGTTCGAGGAGATGGCCGCGGTCGATCCGTCGACCACCGCCTTCATCACCATCCACAACATGGCGACCTGGATGCTCGGCACCTGGGGCACCGAGGCCGTGTGCAAGACCTGGGGCGAGGACCTGACGAGCGGTCGCAAGCTGGCGTCGTACTGCCTGACCGAACCCGGCGCCGGATCGGACGCGGGCTCGCTCAAGACGCGGGCCGAGTTGCAAGGCGGCGACTACGTCATCAACGGTGGCAAGGCCTTCATCAGCGGCGCCGGCGCGACCGACGTGCTGGTGCTGATGGCGCGCACCGGTGGTGGCGGCGCGGGCGGCATCTCGGCCTTCGCGCTGCCCTCTGATGCGCCAGGCATCAGCTACGGCAAGAAGGAGCACAAGATGGGCTGGAACAGCCAGCCCACGCGCACCATCGCCTTCGACAACGTGCGCGTGCCGGCGGACCACCTGCTGGGCGCCGAAGGCGAGGGCTTCCGCATTGCGATGAAGGGACTCGACGGCGGGCGCATCAACATCGCGACCTGCTCGGTCGGCGCGGCGCAGGGCGCGCTGAACGCGGCGCGCAGCTACCTGCACGACCGCCAGCAGTTCGGCAAGCCGCTCGCGAGCTTCCAGGCGCTGCAGTTCAAGCTGGCTGACATGGCGACCGAACTGGTCGCGGCGCGGCAGATGGTGCGCATGGCCGCGAGCAAGCTCGATGCGGCGCACCCCGATGCATCCACCTACTGCGCGATGGCCAAGCGCTTCGCGACCGATGCCGGCTTCACGATCTGCAACGACGCGCTGCAGCTGCACGGCGGCTACGGCTACCTGGCCGAGTTCCCGCTGGAGCGGCTGGTGCGCGACACGCGGGTGCACCAGATCCTCGAAGGCACCAACGAAATCATGCGGGTCATCGTCGCGCGAAAATTGCTCGAAGGCGACAGCGACATCCGCTGAGCTCAACCACTCCATTACCCCGTTGCCCCATGACCGAACCCGTCGTCCTCTTCAAGGAAATCCCCACCGCCAACGGCCAGCGCTTCGGCGTGGCCACGCTCAACGCGCCGGCGTCGCTCAACGCTCTGTCGGTCGACATGGTGCGCCTGCTCACGCCGCAACTGCGTGACTGGGCCGCGGACCCCGACGTGGTCGGCGTGCTGATGGACGCGGCCGGCGAGAAGGCCTTCTGCGCCGGCGGCGACCTGCGCCAGCTCTACCAGACGCTGCGTGACTGCGGCCCCGCGCGCAACGAATACGCCGAGCGCTTCTTCGGCGAGGAATACGAGCTCGATTACCTGATCCACACCTTCCCCAAACCCTTCGTCTGCTGGGGCCACGGCATCGTGATGGGCGGCGGCGTCGGCCTGATGGCCGGTTGCTCGCACCGCGTGGTGACCGAAGGCAGCCGCGTCGCGATGCCCGAGGTCAACATCGGTCTCTACCCCGACGTCGGCGGCAGCTGGTTCCTGCGCCGCACGCCGGGCCGCACGGGGTTGTTCCTGGCCTTCACCGCCGCGCAGATCAATGCGGCTGATGCGATCTTCGCGGGCCTGGCCGACGTGCTGGTGCCGCACGCGGCCAAGGCGCAGGTGCTGGAGGCGATCACGACCGCCGGTTGGAAGGGCGCCCCCGACGCCGACCGCGCGCTCATGTCCAGGCTGCTGGCGCAGGCGGGCGAGGGCGCGGCCATGCCGGCATCGAAGCTGCGCGAGCACTTCGACCTCATCAACGCCACGCTGGCCGGCGACGACCTGCTGGCCATCGACCAGCGCCTGCGCGCCCTGCAGAGCGACGACCCGTGGCTGCAGACGGCCGTCAAGACCTATGCGAAGGGCGCACCGAGTTCGGTGGCGCTGTCGTGGGCACTGTGGCAGCGCGTGCCGCGCATGTCGCTGGCCGAGGTGTTCCGCCTCGAGTACTGGGCCTCGCTGGGCTTTTGCGCGCACGCCGACTTCGCCGAAGGCATCCGCGCGGTGCTGGTCGACAAGGACCGCAACCCGACATGGAACCCGGCGACGCTGGCCGAGATCACGCCGGCCTTCGTCGACGACCACCTGCGTGCGCGCGGCGAGATGGCGCCGGAGCTCGTGACACTGGTCTGAGCGCTTCCCTGAAAAAATCAATGGAGACAAAAAATGAAGATCGCATTCATCGGCCTCGGCAATATGGGCGGCCCGATGGCCATGAACCTGATGAAGGCCGGGCACACGCTCAGCGCCTTCGACCTGTCGAAGGAGGCCTGTGCCAAGTTCGCGGCCGAGGGGCTGCCGATCGCGGCGTCGGCGGCAGCGACTGTCCAGGATGCCGAGGTCGTCGTCAGCATGCTGCCGGCCAGCGCGCACGTCGAAGGGCTCTATCTGGGCAGCGATGGCCAGCCGGGCATCCTGGAACAGATCGCGCCCGGCACGCTGGTGATCGACAGCAGCACCATCGCCGCCGCCACCTCGCGCAAGGTCGCCGAAGCGGCCGCCAAGCGCGGTGTGGCCGTCATCGATGCGCCGGTGTCGGGCGGCACCGGCGGCGCCATCGCCGGCACGCTGACCTTCATGGTCGGGGGCAGCGAAGCCGACCTCGAACGCGCACGTCCCGTGCTGGAGAAGATGGGCGCCAACATCTTCCACGCCGGCGCGGCCGGGGCGGGCCAGACCGCCAAGATCTGCAACAACATGCTGCTGGGCATCCTGATGATCGGCACGTCCGAGGCCATCGCGCTGGGCGTGGCCAACGGGCTCGACCCCAAGGTGCTGTCGGAGATCATGCGGCGCAGTTCGGGCGGCAACTGGGCGCTGGAAAAGTACAACCCGCTGCCGGGCGTGATGGAGACCGCGCCCGCGTCCAAGAACTATGCCGGCGGGTTCGGCACCGACCTGATGCTCAAGGACCTGGGCCTGGCGCAGGAGAACGCCGCCGCGGTGCGCGCTGCCACGCCCCTGGGCGGCATGGCGCGCAACCTGTACGCCGCGCACAGCCTGGCCGGCCACGGCGCGCTGGACTTCTCCAGCGTCATCAAGATGGTGCAGAAGAAGGCCTGACCCGCGCCGGGCCGGCTACTCGGTGTCCTTCGATTCCTGATTCGGCGGCAGACGCCAGCCGGGAACCGAGGGCATCGCCTCGGCCACGATCTGCTCGTCGCCGGCGCCTTCCCACGCGAAGTGCACCGTCGAATCGCCGACCGTCAAGACGTCGCCATCCGTCAGCGGCTCCTGCGCCAGCTTGCGGCCATTGAGCCACACGCCGTTGGTGCTCCCCAGGTCCTCGATGGTCACGAAGGCATGCTCGACCGTGATGGCCGCATGCACGCGACTTACGCGGCGGTCGTGCACCACCACCTTGTTCGATGGCGCGCGGCCGAGGGTCGAGCGGCCCGTGGGCAACACATGCACTTCGAACAGGCCCGACGGCAGAAGGATGGCGAGTGTGGGTAGCTTGGCGCCGCTCATGCCTCCATGATCGCAGCAAAATAAGGCATTGGGTACTCAGTCAGGTCCGCGGCTTGATGGCCGCGCATTCATGGTCATCCGGCGCGTGCTTGGCGCACCGCTGCGCCCATGCTTTCCAGGGTTGGGGGTCGATGGCAGCGTGCCACCAATCGCACGAACGCCCAGCAATCGTTTTTCCGATCCGAAGGAAGTGCGCGATGAAGGGGAACAGCAGGTATTCGAACATCGACAACGGCCCTTGTCGGAGCCACAAATAGCCCAGGACGAAGATGAAGGCAATCAGCGCGACGTTGATGTTGATGAACGCCAGCCGCCCAAGAAAGTGCTGTCGTGGATCGACCGTTGCCCGGCCTCGCGGCCAGCCGAATACGAGCATGGGAGCGATGAGAAACACCATGCCCGCTCGATGCAGGATGCTTTGCCACCAGCTCAACGGGCGTGGTGGCGGCGGCTCGATCTCGGTGAAGTAGTGATTCCAGAGCGTGAGCACCGCCACGGTGGAGATCACGCTGATGATGACGAACAGACTGCCGTGACTCGTCAAGTCGTCAAGATCGAAATCGCCTGCCTGCTTGTACTTCCCTTCGAACGTGATCAGGTTGTCGAGTGCCATGGCGTGGGCGTGAACGCCCGGTATCGGTCCGTGGATGGGCGAGGTGACCTTGTCGCCCGTTCCGATGACATCCGCGCCTAGAACGACGATCTTGTTGGCGAACGCGGCACCGAGTTCAAGATCGGAGAAGCCCTTTCCATTGAAGGCTCGCAGGGGGATGACCTGATGGTACGGGCAGGGGGGCATTTGTCTCACCAACGCTTCGCGCTGGAGCTGCTGCGCGCGATTCGTGTCGGGTTGGAGCCGGATGACCCATCGGGTGATCAGGTTCTCGGCAAACACGACACCGGGCACCGCTTCCAGGAGTGGGATGCCGTCACGACACGCCGGCTCGTAGGTGGCCGGCACCGTCTTGGGTTCCTGTTCCCGGATCATCGTCTGCACATTGGTCGGGAACGAGCGGGCGGGCCAGATCATCGCGAGCGGTGGTAGCTCTTGCTTGTCCTGGGGGCATCGATCGGGTTCCTCCCGGCAGAAGATGTCGAGCGCTGCCGAACGGACGTGCCGTGGAGGTGCTGCGCTCGTCTGGATCTGGATGGGGTAGTCCCATTGCGACTGGTCATGCTTGTCCGGCGTCACCCGCGCGTCCACCGGGATGGCGCAGACACTCATCTTCAGCGGCGAGTCGGGTGTTGGTCGGGGCTCCGGATGTTCCTTGAAGAGCTCGGCCTCGGTCGGGGAATCGGGGACCAACCCGCGAAGGGATGCGATGTAGACCTTCGTCGTCCCGCGCGCCTTGCAGAGGGTGTCACGCAGGGCGGCAATTTGCGCCGGCGAACTTTCGCGCTTGAGAAGCAAGTCGATGAACAGAACCCGCGGCTTCTTTGCCAGCAGGACTTCCACGCGACGGCTGAAAAAACCAAGCTCCAGCGGCCACTTCTCTCCAAAGGTATCCAGGTCGGCGTCGTCGATGGTGACGACCGTGATTGCCCGGTTGCCGCTCTCGCCGTAGATCGGCGTCAACGCCGGTGACACCGCGCGCGTCACGGCCCGCTTCGCGAGTTCCTGCTGAGGGATCTGCGCCGTTATCCAGGCCAGAGCCAAACCCGTCGCCACCGTGACGATGGCCACCCAGAGATCCCAACGCCAGTTCCTTTTCTTCCATCGGGTTTCACCCGCGGCGCTCATTTCTTCAGCGCCTTCTCGCAGGCCAGGCGCATCTGCGCCTGCTTGCGCCGACATTCGACGACGACGTTGGCGGCTTCATCCTTCATGCCGTACCGCGTGTACAGGGCAACGAGACGCGGATACGCCGACGGCGCGTTGCTGAATTTGGCCAGGGCGTTGCGGCCGATCTCGGTGATGGCCGCTTTTTGGTTGCGAGCGCCGTAGTAGGCCGCTGCAGAGTCGAAGGGCTCCCAGGTGGGCTCCGATGCTGCCAGGCTGCGCCGCAGCACCTGCTCGTTGGCCGCGCCGCTGCTGCCGCCGCGCTGCGCCTCGAAGAGCAGGTAGTTGGGCAGGGCGTGCGACGCGATCACGCCGCCGCCCGTCAGGCGTCGCAGCGTCGGCAATGCCTGCGCGAACTTGCGATCGACGACCTGGTTGCGCGCCATGAAGGCTTCGCGGTAGCCATCGACCGTGGCCTTGACATCGCGCTGCTGCATGAATTGGGTATAGGGCGCGACCGTGGCCTTGCGAGCGACCTCCGAGTTGGCATGGACCTTGTCCAGGTAGACGTCGATTTCCTCCAACCGCTTGCTGCCGTCGTCGTGCGCGCGCGCCATCTCTCCGAGGACATCTTTCATCGCGCCGTCGAGCGCCATCTTGGCCGACGCATCGATGCGCCCCTGGCTCGACAGCGCCTCGATGCTGGCCTGTCGCTCGGCCGCGAGTTCGGCGCGCAGCTTCGCTTGCTGCGCATCCCACTCGGCAACCTTGCCCAGCCAGGGCAAGGTGCCGTCGGCCACGCTGTAGCCGGCCTTGATCATCAGGTCGACGCCCAACCGGTCCGCCTCGGCTTCCTGCCGCCGCCCCCACGCCGGTTGCAGGGCCCGGTCGTTGAGCTTGACCAGCAGCAGCATGCGGTCGAGTGTTTCCTGCTGGCCCGACGTGTAGGGTTTGGTCGTTGCATTGTTGCCGGAGACCACGTTCTCCAAGGTGTTCTTGAGCAGCGCGCTGTCCTCGAAGAAGGACATCATTTCCTTCTGCTTTCGACCGATCCAGCTGCTGTCGTGGTGGTGCAGCAGCACATGGCTGAGCTCATGCGCCAGCAGGGCGGCGAGTTGGTCCTCGTTCTGCAGATTTCGCAGGTAACCCAGCGACACGAAGATGTTGCCGTCGGGCGTGGCGCCGGCGTCGAGCTGGTCGTTGGCAACGACGAACACCTTGCCGGGCACGTTAGTCACGCCGCTGGCGGCCTTGAGCTTGTCGAGCACCTGGTTGGCGTAGGTCGTGGCGGCGGGCAGTGGCACCAGGCCGTGGCTCACGCGCTTGTCGTTGACGTCGATCTCGTCGCCGATGGCTTCGTTGGACGGCTCGTAGGCGCCCGGCTTCAGGCGCGAGATCATCGGCTTGCTGTCGAGGCCACCCAGCACGTTCGACAGCGCTTCCCTGCCGCGGTCAAGCAAGCTCGGCTCGGCTGCAGCGCCAGAGCCCGTCCCAGAGCCGGTGGGTGCGGCGCACCCCCACAGGGCGGCCACGAGGGCTGCCGACACCATGCACGCAGGACGCATCTCGCAAGCTCCTCGGACTTTTGTTGTTTGGGGTGTCAATCGCACCCCGGCGGTCTCGGAAAAATCAGCAGGCTGCTGCAGCCGAAGTCGCTACTTCCGTCGGCAAGCCTCGTTGGCATTGCGCGTGGCACCCGCATGGACCGAGGCGACCGCGGTCGAGCACATGTCGCGCACGCTGACGGCCATCTCGTCCGGTCTAACGTCTCGCTTGGCAACCCACGCGTCCTTGCCTGCAACTTTCAACCGGTAGCGCTGACCGTCCGGCGATTCCTCGAACACGGGAAGGGTGAAACCGCCTGACGGAATCTCGTCGCCGCGCTCCGGGCCTCGGTCCTGCTTGTAGGTCTGGATGACCTTGCCGGGATGGATGGGCACGACCGCCGACGGCAGTGACTGGGCCGCCGCAGACCCACCCACCATCGCGAGCACCAGAAGAAAAATCCGCGGTCTCATGCGCACACCCCGTTTCTGGAAGAGGTCCGAAATTGCAAACTATTGTGTCCAAAACACAGGGGAACTGCAATCCTTCTTCTTAATGAAGACGCAGCCGAAGACATCCGTTCCACGCCGCCGCCGTCCCGAACTATTTCTTGCCTCCCCTGCATCCAGAAGCCGTTCCCGCGGGTAGTACCTGCAGCAGCAAGACGCTGCGCACCCGCAACTGCAACCACTTCGAAGGAGCAACCATGCAAGCACTGATCTCTACCCGCACCCTGGCCGTGTCCGCCATTGCCGCCTCGGCCGCCGTCCTGGCCGCCTGCGGCTCGATGGGCCCGGGCATGCCGATGTCGACCTTCTCGCAGACCAGCCTGCCGCCGACCATCCAGGTGCCGACGGGCAACAAGGTGGCACTGGAAACCGTGGGCGTGGGCGACATCACCTACGAATGCCGCGACAAGGTCAACATGCCCGGCCAGACCGAGTGGGTCTTCGTCGGCCCCAACGCCGTGCTGAACGACCGCATGGGCAAGCAGGTCGGCAAGTACTACGGCCCGCCGGCCACCTGGGAAGCAATGGACGGCTCCAAGCTGACGGCCACGCAGCTCGCCGTCGCGCCTTCGGGCCCGACCAGCCTGCCGTACCAGCTGGTGAAGGCCAACCCGGCCATGGGCATGGGCGCCATGACCGGCGTGACCTACATCCAGCGCGTGGCCCTCACCGGTGGCGTCGCCCCCGCGTCGATGCCCTGCACCCCGATGACCAAGGGCCAGAAGGCGACCGTGAAGTACCAGGCCGACTACATCTTCTGGAAGGCGGCGTAAAGCGCACCAGCGCGGGGCAGGGGCCTTGCGGGGAAACGGAGAGGGCTCGACTACCATGCGGGCTCCCACCGTTCCACCCCGGGCTTCCTGTTGCCAGCTCCCGACGATTTCGATTACGACGCCGCACTCGCCGCCTGCGCGCAGGGGCAGTCCCAGGCGCTGGCGCAGATCTACGCGCGTGAAAGCCGCTACCTGCTCGGCGTGGCGCTGCGCATCGTGCGCCAGCGCCAGCATGCCGAAGACGTGCTGCACGACGCCTTCGTCGCCATCTGGCAGCGCGCCACCACCTTCGACGCCGCGCGCGGTGCGGGCCGCGGCTGGATCTACAGCGTGGTGCGCAACACCGCGCTGAACTGGGTTCGCAACCACGCGCGCGACGTGCCGGTCGACGAAGAGGCCGGCGCGGCGCTCGAGGACGAGATGGCCCTGCAACACCATGCGAGCACACGCGATGCCGCGGAAACCCGCGTCGACCTCGGCCGGCTCGACGGCTGCCTCGCGCAGCTGGAGCCGGGCCGGCGGGAATGCATCGTGCTCGCCTACGTCGACGGTTGCTCGCACGGCGAGATCGCCGAGCGCACGAAGACACCCCTGGGCACGGTCAAGGCCTGGATCAACCGCGGCATGCGTGCTTTGCGCGAGTGCATGACATGAACCCGAACACACCCATTCCCTCGCCGAACGACGACGACCTGCAGTCGCTGGCGGGTGAGTACGTGCTCGGTACCCTGTCGGCCGCGAAGCGGCGTGAGGTCGAGGCCCGCATGGCGGTCGAGCCGACGCTGCGCGAGGCGGTCGAAGGGTGGGAGCAACGCCTGCATCCACTGACCGCGCTGGCCGAACCGGTGGAGCCGTCGGCCGCGCTCTGGGCGCGCATCGAGCGCAGCGTGGCACCGCAGGCCGCGGCGGCCGCCGACAGCGTGCGGCGCGCCGCGTCGGGCGTGCAGACCTGGTGGAACAACCTGAAGCTCTGGCGTGGCCTGGCCGGCACCGGCTTCGCGGCGGCGGCCATCCTCGCCGCCGTGCTGGTGGTGCGCATCCAGACGCCGGCCACGCCGCAGTACCTGGTCGTGCTGGTCGCGCCGCAGGACAAGGCGCCCGGCTGGGTGGTGCAGACCAGCGGCGGCTCCCGGGAACAGCTGAACCTCATCCCGCTGGGCACGGTCGCCGTGCCCGCCGACAAGTCGCTGCAGTTCTGGACCAAGGCCGACAGCTGGCGCGGGCCGGTGTCGCTGGGTCTGGTGCAGCCGGGTCGTGCGCTGCGCGTGCCGATCGAGAAGCTGCCGCCCTTGGAGCCCAACCAGCTCTTCGAGCTGACGCTGGAGCCGGCCAACGGCTCGCCGCTGGACCGGCCGACCGGGCCGATCCAGTTCATCGGGCGCGCCGTCAAGGTGTTGTAGCCCCGTTCCCTCTGCGCCCCATGACACGCTCGAACACCTCCACACGCGTCGGCCTCATCGGCTTCGGCGCCATCGGCCGCTCGGTGGTCGACGCCTGGTCGGCAACGCCGGTTCGCGGCCACACGCTCGCCGCGCTGCTCGTGCGCGAACACCAGCAGGGCGAAGCACTGCGCGCGGTGCCTGCAGGCGTGGCCGTGTGCACCGACATCGCTTCGTTCCTGGCCGCCGATCTGCAGCTCGCGGTGGAAGTGGCCGGGCACGGCGCGGTGATCTCGCACGGCGAACGCATCCTCGCAGCTGGCATCGACCTGGCGTTGATCTCGGTCGGCAGCCTGGCCGACGATGGCTTTCGCGCGCGCCTGGAACACGCGGCGGCGCAGGGCGGCAGCCGCCTGCTGCTGCCCATCGGCGCCATCGCCGGGCTCGACGGCCTGCTGGCGCTGCGGCGCGCGGGGCTGTCTTCGGTGAAGTACACGTCGACCAAGCCGCCCGCGTCGTGGAAGGACACGCCCGCCGACGGCCCCTTCGACCTCGACGCGCTGACCGAGCGCACCGTGATCTTCTCCGGCACGGCGGCCGACGCCGCACGGCGCTATCCGAAGAACGCCAACCTGGCCGCCGTCGTCGCGCTGGCTGGCCTGGGTCTGGACAAGACGAAGGTCGAGCTTGTCGCCGACCCGGCAGCCACCGGCAACTCGGGCCTGATCGAGGCCGTCGGGCCGTCGTCGACACTGACCGTGAAGGTCGCCGGCGCGAGCGCCGCGTCCAACCCCAAGACCTCGCAGATCACCGGCATGAGCGTGCTGGCGGCGCTGGACAACCGCGGCAGCACGTTCGCGTTCATCTAGGGCGTCAGGAACCCCGATGCGACGGCCCTTCATCCGCGGTGCGACGCTGTCCAAGATCGGTTGTGCGCTGGTCCTTGGTGCCGCGCTGATCGGCTGCAGCGCCGTCAAGCTGGCCTACAACAACCTGCCGGAACTCGGCTTCTGGTGGCTCGACAGCTACGTCGATTTCAACGGCGCGCAATCGCCGCGCGTGAAGGAGCAACTCGGCCAGTTGCTCGAACGCCACCGCCGCACCGAGCTGCCCAAGCTGCTGGCGCTGGTCGAGACCGCGGAGCGGCTGGCGCCTGCAGATGTCACGCCGGCCCAGGTCTGCGCCGCGAGCGACACGCTGCGCCAGAGCCTGCTCGCAACGGCCGTCGACGCCGCCGGCCCCGGCGCGGAGCTGGCGCTCGGCCTGGGCGATGCGCAGTTGCAGCACCTCGAGGGCAAGTACGCGAAGATCAACGCCGCGTACGCGAGCGATTGGCTGGAGCGCAGTGCCGACGCGCAACACCGCAAGCGCTACGACACCTTCCTCGAACGCAGCGAAGACTTCTACGGCGCATTGGACGACGGCCAGCGCAAGCTGCTGCGCCAGATGGCCGACCGGTCGATCTTCGACCCGCGGCGTGTGGACGCCGAGCGGCGCCAGCGCCAGCGCGAATCGCTCGACATCCTGCGCGGCTTCAGCAACAGCGGTGCCCGGCCGTCCGACGTGCAGGCCGCACTTGTGGCCTATGCCAGGCGCATCGCCGAGCCGCCGCCCGGCCCCTGGCGCGACCACCAGCAGGCCCTTCTGCAGGAAAGCTGCAGCAACATCGCCCGGTTGCACAACGCCACCCGCCCGGCGCAACGCGAGCAGGCGATGCGTCGGCTGCAGGCCTATGCGCAGGACATTCGGGATCTGATCGCGGCGCACTGAACGTGCCCTGGCGCAGGGCCGTTGCGGTCGGCCAACATGCGTGTTGCGTGTCACATGCCCTGTTCACAATGCCGGTCCATGGCACGCCGACTCCTCTCCCTCGCCCTCACCGTCGATCAGCACGACAGCGGCGACTATGCGTGGCGGATTCTCGAATCCCCGGACCATCTCGCGGAATTCGAACCGCTGGTCGAAGGCGCACTGCCGCATGCCACCTACGTCGATGCGCTGAAGGCGGGGTGCGATGCCCTGCTCGCGCTGTGCGAGGACCCGTTGGTGGGGCCGGTGGAGGACGCAATGCCGGATGATTTCCAGGGGGACGACGATCTTTGAGGAGGCTTGCGCGGCGCCTCGGGCCGCGCGTGTGCTGCCGACGCCCCTCAATCGTCGGCACGCCGTACCCACAGGCCATTCGGCGCCTGCTTGGCCGCATGCTTGGCCTGTGCCGCTTCGCTGGCGATGCCTTCGGCGTCCTGAGCGGTGTCGCGTGCCACGCACACGGCACCGATGGACAGCGAGGTGAGTGGCGTGAAACGCAGCACCCCATAGCGATCCTCCGCCTCGATGCCGCCGGCCTGTTGCGCCGCATCGTCGTAGAGGGCGCGCGCCCCCCCGTTGAAGGCTTCGATCAGCCGTTCGCAACGCGCCTGCCAGTCCGAACTCTGGAAGAGGATCAGAAAGTCATCGCCCCCAATGTGCCCGACGAAATCCACCTGCGGATCGGCGTGCGAGACGGCCAGCCTGGCGAGCAGGCGGATCATCTCGTCGCCGCGCCAGTAGCCGAAGCGGTCGTTGAAGACTTTGAAGTTGTTGAGATCGGCATAGCAGGCCACGAAGCCGACACCGCCCTCCAGCAGGCGCTCGATATGGATGCTGATGGGAATGTTGCCCGGCAGAAAGGTCAGCGGATTGGCATGTCGCGCGGCTTCCACGCGTGCTTCGGTGACGGCGCGCACCAGCTGGTCGCCGGTGCCAAGCCCGACGTAGCGGGTTCGCTCCGTGACGATGAAGCCTTCGCGAAGGTAGGCCTGGTCCTCCGACGTCAGGATGCCGACGAGACGCTCGACGCTGTCGTCGAGCTCGACGATGCGCGGCTTCGAATTGCCATATGACAGGCAGGGCCGGCGCCCATGCACCTCGCGAAAGTACAGGCGGGCATAGTCGTTCATGAACGACTGCCGATTGATCAACGCGACCGGCTGCCCGTCATCGACGACCGCGAGTGCATGCAGTTCGGGTCGGGCCTGAAAGATGACGGAGACCTCGTCGATCGGCGTTCCCGGGCCGAGTGCCGGTGCGTCGATGACGGCGATGCCGCGCAGCACGTCGGGCTGCGCGTGGCGCCTGGCATGCGGCACCACGGCGATCCGCGGGTCGCGGATCGCGGTGCCGACCCCCTCCGGAATCGCCTGCCGCAACGCCCGCTGCGGGCGCCCGAACAGGTAGCCCTGACCGAGCTCCACGCCGAGTTCGCGCAGGATGCCCATGTCGCGGGCGTCCTCCACACCTTCGGCCACCAGAATCGTGCCGAAGGTCTGGGCAAGGCGCGCAAAGGTGCGCACCAGCTCGACGCGTTGCGGCTGGCTGGCGATCCCCTGCACGAAGAACTTGTCGATCTTCACGAATTCCGGCTGCAGGTCGGTCCACCGACGCAGGTTCGAATGCCCCTCGCCGAAGTCGTCCAGCGCGATCCGCGCGCCCACCGCCCGCAGCCTGCTGACGGCCTGCCGCAGCCCCTCCGCGGAGGCATGCGCCGGGCTTTCGGTGAGTTCCACGACGATCGACCGCGCGTCGAGGGCGTGGTGCGCCATCGTGTCTTCGAACCACGAGCGACCCGCCTCGTCGGCGGACATGGCTTCGACCAGCGCGTCCGCGCTCATGTTGATGAAGAGCTGTCCCGGCGACGCCATGCGCTGCCATTGCGCCAGGATCGTCTGCACGCAGTGCATCTCGAACCCCGTCAGGAACGACGCCTCCGAAGCCCACGCCAGGAGTGCGAGGGGCGTGTGCAGTGGTGTGTCTGCGGGGCCGCGTATCAAGGCCTCATGGCCGAGGATCGTGCCCTCGCGCAGATGCACGATGGGCTGGAACACGGCATGGAGCGCCGGAATGCCCGCCCCGTGCACGGGGGCGCTTTGGGAGTTATTCATTCATCGTTGCGGCGAGCGTGCTGATCGACGCAGCTTGAACGATGTGTGTGACAGCGTACTGCTTGCCTGTGTTCAACCTCCGCTGCCAGGCCGCCGCGCGCGTCTGTTCCGGCCCGGCTACAGCGCCGTGATGCGGTTCGTCGCCGGTGGCGCCAGCGGGTCGTTGGCCTTGATGTAGGCCTCCAGTGCGTCGATGTCCTGGTCGCCGCCCAGCGTGTTCGTGCCCTGGTTGAACACGGTGAAGTTGTCGCCACCCGTCGCGAGGAAGCTGTTCATCGTCACGCGGTAGGACGTGGCGTCGACCATCGGCACGCCGCCGAGCGCCATGGCCGTGATGCGGGAACCGGCGGCTGCGGCCAGGTCGTAGGTGTAGGTGAAGCCGGCCGAGGGCAGCAGCACGCGCGGCGCGGCCACGGTGTTGCTGCCGCTGTTGAACTGCTGCTCCAGCAGCGCGCGAATCTGCGCGCCGGTCATCGTCTTCACCACCAGGCTGTTGCCGAAGGGCTGCACGCTGAAGAGCTGGCCGTAGGTCACGCTGTTGTCGGCGGCGGGCACCAGGTCGGCACGCACGCCGCCCGGGTTCATGAAGGCGATCTGCGCGGCGCCCTTGCCGGCGGGTGCGGTGGCGGCCAGTTGCGCATCGGCGATCAGGTTGCCCATCACGTTCTCGCGCGAAGGTGCGTTGGTGCGTGTGGCCGGGCCGGTGACCTTGCCCACCACGCGCTGCACCAGCGGCGCCGCGACCGCCTGGTACTGCGTGACGAGTGCGGCGATCTCGGTGTTCTTCGCGAAGATCGGGTACTGGTCGGTCAGCGCCACGGTGGTCGCGCCGCTGGTGTACGCCTCGCCCTGCACGATCACGTTGTCGGCCTTCTTGGCCGTGACCTTGCGCGTGGCGGTATCGACGGTGAGGTCGATGTCGGTCACCAGCGTGCCGTACTGGCCGGCGCTCGTCAGCAGGAAGGGCTTGGCGGCGTTGGTCTTGGCGTAGTCGCAGACGTAGGCGCGGTGCGTGTGGCCGGAGACGACCACGTCGACGCTCGCATCGAGCCGGTTCAGGATGGGCAGCAGGTCGCCGCTCAGCCCGGCGCAGCTCTTGTCGTTGTAGCCCGTCGTCACGGTCGCGCCTTCGTGTACCACCACCACGATCACGTCCGCGCCCTGCGCGCGCAGGCCGGGGATCAGCGCGTTGGCCGTGTCGGCCTCGTCCTTGAACGTGAGGCCGGCCACGCCCGACGGCGTGACGATGCTCGGCGTGCCCTTGAGCGTCATGCCGATGAAGCCGACCTTCACCGTCGCGCCGTCCTGGGTGAAGGTCTTCATGCCGGTGGCCGGGAACAGCGTGGTGCCGTCGGCCTTCACCGTGTTGGCCGCGAGGAAGCCGAAGTTGGCGCCGGGGAAGGTCTTGTTCACCTGGCAAGGCTCCAGCGCCGTGTTCTTGGCGCAGCCGCCGTTCTTGATGCGCAGCAGCTCGGTCTGGCCCTTGTCGAACTCGTGGTTGCCGACGGCGTTGAAGTCGATCTTCATCACGTTGACCGCCTCGATGGTCGGCTCGTCGAGGAAGAGGGCCGACACCAGCGGCGATGCGCCGATCATGTCGCCGGCCGACACCACCGCATGGTTCGGGTTCTTGGCCCGCAGCGATGCGATGGCCGACGCCATGTAGGCCGCGCCGCCGGCCGGCACCGCCACCGTGCCGCCAGCGGAAGAGGGCGCGGTGATCGAGGTCTTGGGCGGCTCGAGGTTGCCGTGCAGGTCGTTGAAGGCGATGAGCTTGAGGGCCATCGTGGCCGGCACCGTGGGCGCGGGCGTGGTGGGCGGCGGTGCGGTGGCGACATCGTCGTCGCCCCCGCCGCAGGCGGCCACCGACAGGGTCAGAAGGATGCTGGCCAGCAGCAGTCGATTTCGGTGCATGTCCATCGCAGCCTCCGCAGGTGGTGATCGGCAGATGCTAGGCAGCCGGGATGACGCAACCGTGACGCATTTCACGGGCGCGTCATGCGCGGTGACTTCAATCGGGGCTCCCCACCCGGAGCATTCGAATGACAACCCGCCACATCCCTCCCGCACCGCAGCCCGATACCGGCATCGACCCCCGCGAGGTCGCCAACCGTCGGCGGCGCGACTTCCTCGACTTCCTGGTCAAGTCCTCCTCCAGCGCGGTCGCGCTCGCGGCGGTCGGCTCGCTCGCGGCCTGCGGCGGCGGCGGGAACGACTCGGCGCCGGCCCCGGCACCGGCCCCGCCGGCGGCCACGCCCGCCGCCTTCGCCTTCGGCGTGGCCAGCGGCGACCCGCTGACCGACCGCGTGATCCTCTGGACGCACGCCAAGGTGCCCGACAGCACGGCCGACGTGGCGCTGACCTGGGACGTGGCGAGCGACGCTGCCTTCAAGGCCATCGTGCGCAGCGGCACGGTCAGCGCGACCGAAGCCGCGTCCTTCACCGCCAAGGTCGACGTGACCGGGCTCACGGCCGGCGCCAGCTACTTCTACCGATTCCGCGATGCCACCGGCGCCACGTCGACGGTCGGCACCACGCGCACGCTGCCCGCGGCCGACGTCGCATCGGTGAAGTTCGCCGTGTTCTCCTGCGCGCTGTATTCGGAAGGCTACTTCCACGCCTACGATGCGGCCGCCCAATCCGACGCGCAGTACGCGCTGCACCTGGGCGACTACATCTACGAGTACGGCTCCGACCCCAAGAAGTACGGCAACGGCAGCATCCCGGGCAACCGCGTCACGAGCCCCGCCAACGACATCGTGACCATGAACGACTACCGTTTGCGCCATGCGCTGTACAAGTCCGACCTGAACCTGCAGGCCGCGCACGCCCGCATGCCGTGGATCACCGTGTGGGACGACCACGAGATCGCCAACAACGGCTACGTGAACGGCGCCGAGAACCACGACCCGGCCACGCAGGGCGACTGGGTGACGCGCAAGAACATCGCGGCCAAGGTTTATCACGAGTGGATGCCGATCCGCACGCCCGACCCGGCCAACCTGCTGAAGATCTACCGCCGCTTCGACTTCGGCAGCATCTTCACGCTGCACATGCTCGACACCCGCCTCGAGGGCCGCGACCGCCAGTACGACAACTACGGCGACGCCGACGGCGGCATCGCGCGCTACCTGGCCGGCATCACGCCCAACGCCAACGGCATCCGCCCCGACGCATCGCGCCAGATGATGAGCGTCGAGCAGCAGAACTGGCTCACCGGCGGCATGCAGGCATCGAGCGCGACCTGGCAACTGCTGGGCAACCAGACCATCATGGCCCGCATGTGGCTGCCGGGCTCGGTGCTGTCGACCGTGCTGGCCAGCCCCGCCACCGCGCCCGCGGCCATCACCGCCTTCCTGACCGCGAAGGCCACCCGCGCGGCCGCCGGGCCGGGCGCGCTCACGCCCACGCAGACCGCGCTGCTCGACCCGGCGACCAACCCGCGCCTGCCCTACAGCCTGGATTCGTGGGACGGCTACCCGGCCCAGCGCGAGGCCATCCTGCAGACCGTCAAGACGCAGGGCAAGCGCCTGGTGACGCTCTCGGGCGATTCGCACAACGGCTGGTTCACCCAGCTCACCACGCTGGCGGGCGACAAGGTCGGCGTCGAATTCGCGGGCACCTCGGTGAGCTCGTCCGGCTTCGAAGGCGCCGGCCTCGGTACGCTGGCCAGTTCCATCGACGGCAGCGCGCTGGTGCCGCAACTGGGCAACGCGGCCATCGGCGCCGGGCTCGGTCTGGTCGACGACGTGAGCTACTGCGACACCACGCGCCGCGGCTACCTGGTGATGACCGTCACACCCGCCCAGGTGAAGGGCGAGTACGTCTACGTGAGCAGCGTGAAGGAGCCGACGTACACCACCACGCTGGGCCGCACCATCACCGTCGCGGCTACTGCCGGCGGCACGGCGGTGCCGGTGATCGCCTGAGCCGGCACGCTGCGGCTTCAGGCCAGCAGCTTGCCGTTGAAAGCGATGCGCAGGGTCCGCACGGTGAGGACGGCCATCGCCAGGCTCAACAGGCCCAGCAGCGCGACGGCGATGACCCACAGCGGCATGCTGTCACGCAGTTGCGCATAGCGCAGGGCGGCGTTGGCCAGTGCGGCGATCGGGAAGCCGATCGCCCACCAGGCCGGTGAAAACGCGATGTCGCGGCGGAACACCTTCGGCGCCACCACGGCGAACATGAAGAGCGCGAAATAGAACAGCAGGGCCGCGAAGCGGTCGATGCTGCCGACCACGTTGGTGTAGGCGAGAAAGCCCACGGCAAAGGGCGCCACCAGGATCATCAGCGAGGGCGTCATGGCCGCCGGGAAGCGGTCGCGATGCACCAGCCGGCTGACGATCATCACGAACAGCGCGAGCGCCAGCATGGCGCCGATGGCGCTGGCCAGCAGGTTGACTTCGGCTGCCCAGGCCATCGGCATGTGGCCACCGGTCACGGCGATGTCGAGCGTCGCCACGCCGGGAATGAGCCAGGCCGGCACCGCATGCGATGCATCGACCTCGCCCTTGAGCAGGCGCGAGACGACGATGAAGCTGAGGATGAAGGTGGCCAATGCGCCCACGGTCCAGAGGGTGCGCGCAGCCGGTTCGCTGTACGGTGCGACGACCGACGACAGCAGCAGGACGGCGATCACGATCGTGCCGAAGAAGTTGCCGGCCACCGGGTGATGAAACTCGGCATGCACGACCTCGGGGTGCAGCGTGAGCTTCGTCAGATAGGCCACGGCGAGCAGCAGGAAAACGACCACCGCGAGCGCCCCGACGGCCTCGCCGACGACGGCGGGCAGGCCCAGGCTCGTGTGCGCAACGCGCCAGGCGAGCGTGAGCCCCGACAGGCCCATGACCGACGCGAACAGGTTGACGGGCAGGTGGCGAACGGATGCCTTGCCGCGCGGCTGCACGGCCGAGGCTGACGAGGAAGACGACGAGGGCAGGGTCCGGGTTTGCACAGCAGGCCTTTGGCTGAATTTGCAGAAGTGGCTAGTTTCTGCCAAGCTCGCGAAACCGTCTTGGACATACGGCGGCATTTGCTGCCAATCACCGGGCCTTCTCCGCCATGCGCGTCGCCATCCTTGCGTTTCCCCGTTTCCAGCTGCTCGACGTCGCCGGGCCGGCGGATGTCTTCGTCGAGGCAGCGCGCCAGCTCGGCCGGCCCTCGGCCTACCGGGTGCAGCTGATCGGCACCCGGCCGGGCTTGCTCCAGAGCAGCAGCGGGTTGCGGCTTGCGGCCGACGCCACCGTGGCCACGCACCGCGGGCGCATCGACACGCTGCTGGTCGCGGGCAGCCCGAAGCTCGACGACATGGCGAGCGACACACCGCTGCAGGACTGGTTGCGTCGCCAGGCGCGCAGCGTGCGGCGCTACGGCTCGGTGTGCACCGGCGCCTTCGTGCTGGCGGCCACCGGCTTGCTCGAGGGCAAGCGCGTGGCGACCCACTGGAATTCGGCGGCACGGCTCGCGGCCGATTACCCGGGAACCTGCGTGGAAGCGGACGCGATCTATGTGCAGGACGGCAAGCTCTTCACCTCCGCCGGCGTGACGGCCGGCATGGATCTGGCCCTCGCGATGGTCGAGGCCGACCATGGCCGTGACCTGGCGCTGCGCGTGGCGCGCGAGCTGGTGATGTTCCTCAAGCGGCCCGGCGGTCAGAGCCAGTTCAGCGCCCACCTGGCCGCGCAGACCTCGGAACGCTCCGGCGTGCGGGACCTGCAGGACTACGTGCTGGCCCATCTGAAGGACGACCTCTCGGTCCCGGCGCTGGCGGCACGCGCCGGCATGAGCGAACGCAGCTTCGCGCGCATCTTCCGCAGCGAAGCCGGCACCACGCCGGCGGAGTTCGTCGAGAAGGCGCGGATCGATGCCGCGCGCCGCATGGCCGAGGAGTCCGACCTGCCCGCTAAGCGCCTCGCCGACGCGGTGGGCTATGCGAACGTCGATGCCTTTCGTCGTGCCTTCGGCCGGCGCCTGGGCGTGAGCCTGACGCAATACCGCAAGCGCTTCGCCGGCTGACGGAAGCGTCGCCCTCAGCGCTGCGGCATGTCCTTCACCGAATAGCCCAGGCTGATCGTCGCGTCCGCCGGAATCGGCGGCATGCCGGCGTTCCAGGCCTCCCAGGCGGCGCGCATGCGGGCCAGGCGCTCGGGCGCTTTCTTGCCGAGGTTGGCGCGCTCGCGCTCGTCGGCGGAGAGGTCGAAGAGGTAGTCGTTGCCGTCCACGCGCAGGTACTTCCAGTCGCCGTCGCGCATGGCCTGCTGGCCGCGGTGGTTCATGCGCCAGTGCAAAGGCCGCTCGAAGCGGTGGCCCGCATCGCGCAGCACCGGCATCAGCGACACGCCGTCGAGCGGGTAGGCCGCATCGGCCGGCACACCGGCCGCATCGAGCATCGTGGCCGACCAGTCCATCGTCATGCACAGCTGCCGGCTCTCGCCGCCCGGCGCGATGACGGCGGGCCAGTGCGCGATCCACGGCACGCGGATGCCGCCTTCGGTCAGGTCCATCTTGCCGCCCACCAGCGGCCAGTTGTCCGAGAAGCGCTCGCCGCCGTTGTCGCTGGTGAAGACGACCAGCGTGTTGTCGGCCATGCCATGCGCTTCGAGCGCCGCCATCAACCGGCCGATGCCTTCGTCCATGTGATGGATCATGCGGCGGTACACATGGATGTTGCCGCCGGCCAGGTCGAACAGGTTGTCCTTCACAGCCGGCGCCTTGGCCGCGTCGTCGCGCGTCTCCCACGGCCAGTGCGGCGCGGTGTAGTGCAGGCTGAGGAAGAAGGGCTTGGCGTCGTCGGCCGGCTGCTGCGCCATGCGGCCGACGTAGTCGACGGCGCGCTGCGAGAGCAGGTCGGTGAGGTAGCCCTCGGCCTGCGCTTCTTCGTCGCCGAGCCACAGGTCGTGCGTGCCGCGCGAGTCGCAGTGGGTGAAGTAGTCGACCCCGCCCGACAGCGGCCCGAAGAACTCGTCGTAGCCCGAGCGCAGCGGCCCGAAGTGCGGCGGATAGCCCAGGTGCCACTTGCCGATGAGCGCGGTGCGGTAGCCGCTGTCGCGCAGCAGCGAGGGCAGCGTGGGGTGCGCCGGCGGCAGGCCGAGCGCGGTGTTGCCGCGGCTGTCGCTGCGGATCGGTTCCTCGGCGGCGCCGCGCAGCCGGTACTGGTAGCGGCCGGTGATCATCGCGAAGCGGGTGGGCGAGCACACCGGCGAGTTCGCATAGCCCTGCGTCAGCTTCAGCCCGTTCGCGGCCAGGCCGTCGAGCACCGGCGACACCGGCCCGAAGACCGCGTTGCGCCCGCCGTAGCAGCCGAGGTCGGCATGGCCGAGGTCGTCGGCGACGATGAAGACGATGTTCGGCCGTTTCGCTTGCGTTGCCATCCTGTGTCCGTCCTCGATCAAGGTTGGTAGCCAGATTTCTGCACCACCGGCGCCCATTGCGCGCGGTAGGCCTTCAGCATCGCCACGGTCTGCGCCTGCGTGCTCACCACCGGGGTCATCAGCGACTCCTTGAAGCGGCGCGTCGTGTCCGGGTCCTGCATCACCGCGTGGATCGCGGCGGCCAGCCGCTCGACCTTGTCCTTGGGCATGCTGGCCGGTGCGAAGAAGGTGTTCCAGCCGGTGGCCGACAGGTCGAGGCCGGCTTCCTTGAAGGTCGGGATCTTGGGTGCGAAGGCCGAGCGTTGCGCGCCCGACAACGCGAGGATGCGCAGCTTGCCGGCCTCGTGCTGCGGCAGCACCACGTCGGCCGTGTCGACCGCCACCGGCACCTGGCCGCCGAGCAGGTCGTTCAGCAGCGGCGCCGAGCCGCGGTAGCCGATCACCTGCGTCGGCACCTTCGCCTTCTCGCCGACCATCAGCGCGAAGAAGTGCGGCAGGCTGCCGGTGGCCGGCACGCCGACGTTGGCTTGCGTCGGGTTGGCGCGCATCCAGGCCAGCAGGTGGCTCAGCTCGCGCACCGGCAGCGTGGGCGACACGGCCAGCGCGAAGTCGTAGTCGTTGACGTGGGACACCGGCACGAAGTCGCGCTCGGGGTCGTAGTTGTTGTCCTTGAAGACCAGCGGCGCGACGACCATCACCGCCGGATTGGCCAGCATCAGCACGTTCTGGTTGGCCGGCGTGGCCTTGACCTGCTGGGCCGCGAGCCGGCCGCCGGCACCGGGCTTGTTGTCGACCACCACCGGCACGCCCAGGCGCGTGGCGAGCTTGTCGCCGACGATGCGCGCGACCCGGTCGGTGGCGCCGCCGGGTGCGTAGCCGACCACGATGCGCAGCGGGCTGTCGAGCTGCGGCTGGGCCTGCGCGTGCGCGCTCGGCAGGGCGGCGGCGATGACGCCGGCCACCGCGGCGAGGGTGGCGATGCGGCGGGTGAGCAGCCGGCGCGGGTATGAAGGGAAGGGCGTCATGGGGGTCTCCAGGGGGTGATGCGATGCGGCGTTTCGGGCGCGCGGCGGCTGCCGGCGATTCTGGTGAGGCTACAGTCGATTGATCAAATCAACCATCGTCCGGACTAACCCGGACCAGCCCGGACCAGCCCGGATGAAACGGACCCACGGAGCCCTGCCCCCATGACCTTGCCACCTCGCGAACCGCTGGAGGCGCTGCTGCTGTACCGGCTGTCGCGCCTGGTCGTCGTCGCCGGCCGCATGGTCACGCGGCTGTGCGAAGGCCGCTTCGGCATCACCCGGCGCGAGTGGCGGCTGCTGGTCACGCTGGCGAGCCTGGGTGAACTGAGCTCGTCGCAGCTGGCCGAGCATGCGCAGCTCGACCGCGCGCGCACCTCGAAGGCCGTGGGCTCGCTGGTCGCCAAGGCCCTGATCTCGCGCGAGCCCCGCGCCGGCGACCGCCGCCAGGTGACGCTGGCGCTGACCGAGCGGGGCCGCGCGCTGTACGACGAGCTCTTTCCCCTGGTGAGCGCGATCAACACCGAACTGGGCGCGGTGCTGGATGCGGAGGAGGCCGCCCGCTTCGACGCGGCCCTGCGGCGCCTGCAGGCCCAGGCCGATCGCATGCTCGACACCGCGGTGCTGCCCAAGGCCGACCGTGGCCGGCGCGGTGCGGTGCCGCCCGCTGTATCGTCGTTGTCCAACTTGTCGACGGAGCCACGCAGCCATGTTCTCGATCCGCAAAGCCACGCCAGCCGATGAAGAGGCCCTGTGGGGCATCCTCGAGCCCGTCATCCGCGCCGGCGAGAGCTACGATTTTCCACGCGACACCGACCGCGCTTCCGCGTTGCGCGCCTGGCTGGCACCCGTCAACGACTGCTTCGTTGCGCACGACGGCGAGCGCGTGCTGGGCACCTACGTGCTCCACGCCAACCGCAACGGCGGTGGCGCACATGTCGCGAACTGCGGCTACATGACGGCCGCCGATGCGCAAGGCCGCGGCGTCGCGCGCGCGTTGTGCGCGCATTCGCTCGACGCGGCGCGCGCCGCCGGCTTTCGCGCCATGCAGTTCAATTTCGTGGTCGCCAGCAACCATCGCGCGGTCGCGCTCTGGCACCGCATGGGCTTCGACACCGTCGGGCGCGTCCCCGAGGCCTTTCATCACCCGGTGCTCGGGTACACCGACGCGCTGGTGATGTACCGGCGGTTGTGAGGCTGTGAACGGGCGGGGGGCCCGGGCCGCCTTGCCTGGGCTCAGGCGGCGCCGTGCGCGAGGGGCAGGCTCGCAAAGCTCGCGTCGATGGTCCGGTGGGGACCGCAGTCGCTCCTGATCTGCACCCGCCCGCCATGCGCCTGCGCGATGGCCTGCAACATCAGCGTGCGACGGCGGGCTTCGTCTTGCGCCTGGCGCGCGACATGCGCGGTGGCCGGCGGCAGCGCCGCGCGTCGCGTGCCGTCGCCGTGCACGGCGATGCGGAAGCGGTCGCTCGCCACTTCGCTGATCACGATGACCAAGGCCGATGGCGCGCTGGCCGTGATCTCGTCGATCGCCAGGGCGATGAAGCGCGCAATGCGCGACGGGTCGGCGATGCAGTCGCCTTCGCCGAGCCGGTCGTGCTCGATCGCCGCCGCCGAACCCGGCAGGGCGTCGAGCGCCTGCCGCACCGCGGCATGCAGACCGAAGCGACGCGGGTGCAGCACCAGGTCGAGCCCCGATGCGAGGCGGCATGCGTCGGCCAGCTCGTCCGACAGGGCGTTGGCGCGCTGCGCCGCGCTGTCGATGTGCGCCAGCACCGCCGCGGCAGGGGCCGGCACCGTGCCGTCGGTGCGGTTCATCAACTCGACACCGATGCGGATGGCCGACAGCGAATTGCGCAGGTCGTGCACGGCGCGGTCGACCAGCCAGCCGAAGGCGTCGGGCGCCGCGCCGGCACGCGCGCGGCGTGCCGCCTGTCGCACCCGGATGAGGGGCATGCCCGCGGGAAATCGAGCGTCGACGGGCGATGGCTTGGGGGCGGGCATCGCGATATGCTGACTGACGAACGGCCGTGTTGGCCGTCGCCTGAAGCCACAGCCTGTGTAGGCCGGCACCTATCGGCCAGATTGAGAGTCCCTATTCGCCGGACCGCTCGTTCGAGACAACAATCGACACGTCTCTCGCCATAGCCAAAACCTAGAAGGAGTATCCCCATGAGCACTCAGACCAACGAAGCGAAATGCCCGTTTCACCAGGCCGCCGGCGCCGGCACCAGCAACCGTGACTGGTGGCCCCAGCAACTGCGCGTGGACCTGCTGCACCAGCACTCGTCCAAGTCCGACCCCATGGGCGAATCCTTCGACTACGCCGCCGAGTTCAAAAGCCTCGACCTGGCCGCCGTGAAGGCCGACCTCGCCGCGCTGATGACCGACTCGCAGGACTGGTGGCCGGCCGACTTCGGCCACTACGGCGGCCTGTTCGTGCGCATGGCCTGGCACAGCGCCGGCACCTACCGCATCGGCGACGGCCGGGGCGGAGCAGGGCGCGGCCAACAGCGCTTCGCGCCGCTCAACAGCTGGCCCGACAACGTCAGCCTCGACAAGGCGCGCCGCCTGCTGTGGCCGATCAAGCAGAAGTACGGCCGCAAGATCTCGTGGGCCGACCTGATCATCCTCACCGGCAACGTCGCCCTCGAAACCATGGGCTTCAAGACCTTCGGCTTCGCCGGTGGCCGCGCCGACGTGTGGGAACCCGACCAGGACGTGTACTGGGGCCGCGAAACGAAATGGCTCGGCGGCGACGTGCGCTATTCGCAAGGCTCGCCCGGCGTGGAGAAGGCCGGCGGCGTGCTGGTGAAAGACGACGACAGCAAGGTGCCCGAGTCGCGCGACCTGGAGAACCCGCTGGCCGCCGTGCAGATGGGCCTGATCTACGTCAACCCCGAAGGCCCGGACGGCAAGCCCGACCCCATCGCCTCGGCCCGCGACATCCGCGACACCTTCGCCCGCATGGCGATGGACGACGAGGAAACCGTGGCGCTCATCGCCGGCGGCCACACCTTCGGCAAGACCCACGGCGCCGGCCCCGCCGACAACGTGGCGGACGAACCCGAAGCGGCCGGCCTGGAAGCGCAAGGCTTCGGCTGGAAGAACAAGTTCGGCAGCGGCAAGGGCGGCGACACCATCACCAGCGGCCTCGAAGTGACCTGGACCACCACGCCCACGCAGTGGAGCAACGACTTCTTCAAGCACCTGTTCGGCTTCGAGTGGGAACTGACCAAGAGCCCCGCCGGCGCGCACCAGTGGGTGGCCAAGGGGGCTGAAGCGACCATCCCGCATGCACACGATCCGTCGAAGAAGCTGGTGCCGACCATGCTCACGTCCGACCTGGCGCTGCGCATGGACCCGGCCTACGAGAAGATCTCGCGCCGCTTCTTCGAGAACCCCGACCAGTTCGCCGACGCCTTCGCCCGCGCCTGGTTCAAGCTGACCCACCGCGACATGGGCCCGCGCGTGCGCTACCTCGGCCCCGAAGTGCCTGCCGAAGAACTCATCTGGCAAGACCCGCTGCCCGCCGTCGACCATGCGCTGGTCGACGCGCAGGACGTGGCCGCGCTGTCGCAGAAGGTGCTGGCCTCGGGCCTCGCGCCATCGCAGCTCATCGCGACCGCCTGGGCCTCGGCATCGACCTACCGCGGCTCCGACATGCGCGGCGGCGCCAACGGCGCGCGCATCCGCCTCGCGCCACAGAAGGACTGGGCCGTCAACCAGCCCGCGCAGCTGGCCCAGGTGCTGTCGGTGCTCGAAGGCATCCAGGGCGAGTTCAACGCTGCGCAGACCGGCGGCAAGAAGATCTCGCTCGCCGACCTGATCGTGCTGGCCGGCGGTGCCGCCGTCGAGCAGGCCGCCCGCGACGCCGGGCGCGAAGTCAAGGTGCCCTTCACCCCGGGCCGCGCCGACGCATCGCAGGAGCAGACCGACGTGCCCTCCTTCGCGCCGCTGGAACCGGTCGCCGATGGCTTCCGCAACTACACCAAGGCGCAGTTCGCCGTGCCGGCCGAGGCACTGCTCATCGACAAGGCGCAACTGCTGACGCTCACCGCGCCCGAGATGACCGTGCTCGTCGGCGGCCTGCGCGTGCTGGGCGCGAACACCGCGCAGCGCAAGCACGGCGTCTTCACGCAGAAGCCGGGCGCGCTGAGCAACGACTTCTTCGTCCACCTGCTCGACATGGGCACGGCATGGACCTCGGTGGACGGTGCCGGCGAGCAGTTCGAAGGCCGCGACCGCAAGACCGGCGAACTGAAGTGGACCGGCACGCGCGCCGACCTGGTGTTCGGATCGAATGCGCAACTGCGCGCGATCGCCGAGGTCTACGGCAGCGCGGACAGCCAGGCGAAGTTCGTGGATGACTTCGTGGCGGCTTGGGTCAAGGTGATGGAGCTGGATCGGTTCGATATCGCTTGATATCGCTTTAACTCAAAAGGCCCGGCGCACTTCGCGTCGGGCCTTTTGCATGGCGTGCGTTAGCTGAGCAGCGCCATGCCTACTTAAAGCCGGTACATTCGTCGTGTATTTCAAACCGAGTGCGTGGCGATGCTGCGTGGTACCGACTCTGGTCCCGTTTCATAGGTATTTATGCACTCCCGGTTTTTTCAACGCCTGTCATGGGGCGCAGCGGGCGTGCTCGCCACACTGTTTTTGAGTGGATGTTCGGGTGGCGGCGGTGATCCCGTGGTTGCTCCGACGGCGCCCACTTACACCATCAGCGCAACGGTCTCCGGTCTGGCTCCGGGGGGCACGGTCACCTTGCAGAACAACGCTGCCGATACGAACTCGCGCACGGCCGACGGCCGCTTCAGCTTTGCGACACCCTTGCCCGGAAATGGCAGTTATGCGGTCACCGTCAGCAGCCAGCCCGCGGGCCAGACGTGCACGGTCTCCAATGGCAGTGGCTCCGGCGTCTCGGCCGATGTCAGCAATGTGCAGGTCACCTGCTCTGCGAATACCTACAACGTCGGCGGCACCGTCTCCGGACTGGCGCCTGGCGCCACGCTGACGCTGCAGAACAACGCCGCCGATGCGACCACGCGCACAGCTGACGGCATTTTCAGCTTCCGCGTTCCCGTCGCTTTCGGCAGTGGCTATGCAGTCACGGTGAGTACCCAGCCCGCGGGTCAGACCTGTACTGTCGCCAACGCCAGCGGTGCAGGCGTCACGGCCAACGTGGTAGATGTCCAGGTTGCCTGTTCGGTCGACACCTATGCCATCGGTGGCACAGTCTCCGGCCTGGGTGTGGGCACCACAGTCACTCTGCAGAACAATGCAGCCGACCCCACCACGGTGGCTGCCAACGGCAGCTTCCGCTTTGCCACCCCGGTGGTTGCCAACGGCGGCTACGCCGTCACCGTGGGCACGCAACCCGTGGGGCAGACCTGCACGGTTGGCAACGGCACGGGCGTGGGGCTTGCATCGAACGTCACCAACGTGCAGGTCACCTGTGCAGTCAACGGCTACACCATCGGCGGAACGATTTCCGGCTTGGCGTCGGGGCGTTCGGTCACGTTGCGCAACAACGCTGCCGATCCGACCACTGTTGCAGCCGACGGCAGCATCGGCTTTGCCACCCCCGTCGCCTTCAATGGAAGTTACGCGGTGACGGTGGGCACCCAGCCTGTCGGACAGACCTGCACGGTGATCAATGGGGCCGGCGCGGGCGTCACCGCCAATGTGAACAACGTGGTGGTGACCTGTGTGAACCGGGCCTTGTTCGCGTACGTGTCGAACGTGAGCAGTTCGAATATTTCGCAATACAGCGTCGGCGCCGACGGCAAGCTGGTGCCACTGAGCCCCGCGACCGTCGCCACCAGCACCGAGCCATACGGCATCACAGTCGACCCGACCGGGCGCTATGCCTACGCAACCGGTTTCGCTAGCAATACGGTGTCGCAATACACCATCGGGGTCGATGGCAGGTTGACGCCGATGGGCATTGCGACGGTGGCGACGGGGCGTGTACCCACCGTGATCGTCGTGGACCCCACCGGCCACTATGCCTACCTGACCAACCTGGACGACGACACGGTTTCCCAGTACAGCCTGGGCGCCGGTGGCGCGCTGACGCCCCTGACACCTGCAACCGTGGGGACGGGATCGCATCCGTTCGGCATCACCGTCGATCCCACGGGGCGGTTTGTCTATGTGACGAACTTGAACGATCTAACGGTATCGCAATACAGCATCGGACCGAACGGCGCACTCGTTGCGCTGAGCGTTTCCACGGTGGCGACAGAAGCTGGGCCGTTCCGCGTGACGGTCAGCCCTTCGGGCCGCTATGCGTATGTGGCAAACATCGGCACCAATACGGTGTCCCAGTACAGCATCGCCGCGGACGGTGCGCTCGCGCCGTTGAGCCCCGCCAGCGTGGCCATCGGCCCGGGTCCATCGTCGGTCGCCATCGATCCTTCCGGTGGTTATGCATATGTGACAGCGGACGGCGGCAACTTTGTCGCGCAATTTAGCGTGAATGCCGACGGAACATTGGCGCCGTTGAATCCCGCCTCGCTGGCGACCGGCAACAATCCCACGGCAGCCGCTGTCGACCCCACAGGTCGGTATGTCTATCTGGCGAACTTGAACAGTGCTTCCGTGGCGCAATACAGCATCGGCGCAGGCGGCTTGCTCATGGCCTTGAGCCCTGACACGGTGGGGGCCGGGAGCCTGCCGTATGCCCTCGTTATGACGTTCGGGCCTTAAGGGCGTGTCCAGGAGTTCAGGCGCATAGCCTGTCGGTGCGGACGTGGCGGGAAAGCAGTTTGAACGGCGTGATGGCAAGTCGCGCGCTCCGTTGGCTTATTCTTCGCGACGATGTCTCCATCCAGTCTGATCACAGCGGTCATTCGAACCCACCTGCGGCCTGTGTTGACCACCCGAGGATTCACGTCCTCCGGTTCGACCTTCAGGCGTCGGGTGGGGGAGGCCACACAGGTCGTCAACGTGGAGCGCAGCTCGCGCAACGGTGCGCTCGCGGCGCGGTTCTACATCAACGGGTCCGTGTACCTCCCGGCGCTCGACGCGGTAATCGGCGAGCCCATCATCGAAGACCCCGACGAGCCGTCGTGCCATGTGCGCTTGCGACCGAACGACGCGGACGCCGGCGCTCGCCGGGAATACGACGTCACCTTGGACACGGATGCCGAGGCCCTCGGCGCGGAGATCGCACGCGATGTCACGGCGCTGCTCGACATGCTCGATGGCCTGACGACGCCGCAGGGCGCGGCGGCGCATCTTGCGGGCCACAAGCTCGCTCAGTACGAACGCGTATTCGGTTGGTACCTCAGCCAGAACGAGCTCGATCAGGCGAGCCGCTTCGTGAAGTCGCTCCACGCGGAGTTCGGCGGGGAAGGTCGCTGGGCGATCTTCGCGCGTCGGCTCGATGATGTTGCGTGTCGGGTGCGCAGCGACGTGTCGTGGCGCGAGTGGATTGGCTGAGGCGTGAGGGGCATCGGTTGCCCGATGCCCCTTGCTTGCTTAGCCTATTACTTCTTAGGCGGAGCTTGGGTCAGAGCCGACGCGGCTGCAGATTTCGCAGCAGCCGAGCTCTTCGGATCACGGAGCACCTTGCTGGCGGCCGTTGCAGCGCGCGAAGACGTCTGCTCGTTACGGGAGGATTTGGTCGTCATAGCGATTTCCTTCTACATTTCGAATGGATTGAACCGGCTGTACCGAGCCCGTAGGCCCGCGCCGACCTCGGTATAAATGTTGCACCGACAGAACATGGCATGAAGCCATCCAGGGCAAGCGGCCGACAAAGGCCGACCGCCCCCTAGAATCCACGCACCTGATCCCAATGTCAGGTGCGTGCGAATAACGGTGATGAGATGGTTCTTTTAAGCATCAGTCCCCTCCGCACGATCATGCAGACGTGCTCTGCGTCCCTGCCAGGACATAGTTGGAACCGAGGGGCTGGACGTACCATCGTCCGGCCCTTCACCTTTTTGGAGTTCACTGTTCCACCACCGCGTGGTCATGACCCAGCGCCGTGATGAACGTACACAGCCGCGACGCCTCGTCCTTCGTCATGTCGCGTGGCACGATGATTTGCACCAAAAAATTCGGCCTAAGCGGGAACGGCATCATCAAGCTCGACTCCGTGGCAGCAGTCAGCCGCTGCTGTTGAGGCGCGGGTTCGGGCATCGCTGCAGACTCCGCCGGCGGCAACTGTTTCACGACGAACTTCTTGTTGTCCTTCTTGGAAGTCGGCTTCGTCGAAACGCTGCTTGCGACGGGCCCGCGGGACATTCCCTTGTAGGTCGTCGGGCTCGCCTGATATTTCGCGAACTCGCTCAAGATCATGATCACGCGCTTCTGGTACTGCGCAAGGGTGTCAGGCGATAGCTGGCCGGGGTGACGGTTGTGATAGCGGAGAACCTCGGCGGGCACGTCGATTTCGGCAACGTCATCGTCGTCCTGGAAGTCTTCCAAGATCTTCGTGGCGGCTGCCTTCAAACCACCGCCTGTGTTGGAGTTAACGAGACCCTTGGCGATGGAATAACCCAGAAACTCCATGACCGCCTTCTTCGTTGCAGCTGCCATTTCGCGCATCCTTTCCTAGTTGCGTTGAAATGTACTGCAGAAACCGCCGTTGTATGTGGCCGGATGGATAGGCGATTTTTCTTGCGAATACCTTTGCATTTGAAATGGGTCTGTGCGTATGCTGATGATGCTTGAAGTATGGGTTATGTAAGTTGTTGATAATAAAGAGAAAAGTATCGGTTTTAGACGTGTTTAAGGTGAGTGGTGGGGTGTGTGTCTCGTTATAAATGATTCAAACGGTGATGAAAAAGGTGCTGCTTAGGTCTTTTTCTTGTTGCGTTATGTGTCAATTGTTACGCTTAGATTGCTTTCGCGATTCCGCCGATGCCGCCCGATGAGCTGTTGTCGCGACTTGTAGTACGGCTTCCATGCGCAAGTCGAAGGGTCGCCCGTGGGTCATTTAGTAAGCGAGGCCCGCGTGTCCGAACCGCGTGCGAACTTCTGTTACGCAGGATTCACTGGGCAAGTGACCCTGTTCGAGGCACTTTCTTGCACCTGTGGCTGCCCCCTGGACGTAGCTGTAACGCGCGTTGCCGCCCCCCTGGGTCGAACTACTGAACCGACAACTGTTTTTGCATAGAAACAGCCAAGTGCCTTGGGTATGCTGACAGGCAGTTGCGAAGCAAACCTGAGCGGGCTTCATTGCTGCGGCCATCTAGCTCGTTTGGAATGGCGTCCTGATCGCGGGCGGGAGCAGACGCCTGAGCGAGTCCGAGGTAGCCCGTATACGACCAACGTTTCAGTGTCTTGACATCTGGCTATCGACCCTGATGTTATGTCCCCGTGCCCCAAGCATCGTTCCACCCCGCCGTCACCAATTGGTTCACCCGAACCTTCCCCGCCCCCACACCCGCCCAATCCGCCGCGTGGCCGACCATCCGCGCCCGCCGCGACACCCTCGTCGCCGCACCCACCGGCTCGGGCAAGACGCTCACCGCGTTCCTCGCTGCGCTCGACGATCTGGTCGTGCGGGGACTCGCGCCCGGTGGCCTGCCGGATGAAACGGCGGTTGTCTATGTATCGCCGCTCAAGGCGCTCTCCAACGACATCCGCCTGAACCTCGACGCGCCGCTGGCCGGCATTCGGGCGGAGTTGGCGGCGCTGGGGCTGCCCGATGTCGACATCCGCACGGCGGTGCGCACGGGCGACACGCCGCAGCGGGAGCGGCAGCAGAGCCTGCGTCGGCCGCCGCACATCCTGGTGACGACGCCGGAATCGCTCTACGTGCTGTTGGGCTCGGCGTCGGGCCGCAAGATGCTCGCGACGGTGCGCAGCGTGATCGTCGACGAGATCCACGCCATCGCCGCGAGCAAGCGCGGCAGCCACCTGGCGCTGTCGCTGGAGCGGCTGCAGGCGCTGTGCATGGAAGGCGGTGGCGAGCGGCCGGTGCGCATCGGCCTGTCGGCCACGCAGAAGCCGATCGACGAGGTGGCGCGCTTCCTGGTCGGCGCGGGTGCGACGAACGATGGTGTAGCCGATTGCGCGGTCGTCGACATCGGCTACGTCAAGCAGCGCGACCTGGCGCTGGAACTGCCGCCCACGCCGCTGGCGGCGGTGATGTCGAACGAGCAGTGGACGCAGGTGTATGCGCGCGTGGCCGAACTCGTGTGGCTGCACAAGACGACGCTGGTGTTCGTCAACACGCGCCGCATGGCCGAGCGCGCGGCGCGGCACCTGGGCGACATCCTCGGCAAGGACGCGGTGGCGGCGCACCACGGCAGCCTTTCGAAAGAGACGCGGCTCGACGCCGAGCAGCGGCTCAAGCGCGGCGAGCTCAAGGTGCTGGTCGCGACCGCCTCGCTGGAGCTGGGGCTGGACATCGGCGACGTCGACCTGGTCTGCCAGCTCGGCTCGCCGCGTTCCATCGCGACCTTTCTGCAGCGGGCCGGTCGCTCGGGCCACGCAGTGGGCGGCGTGCCAAAGGCGCGGCTCTTTCCGCAGTCGCGCGACGAGCTGGTCGAATGCGCCGCGCTGCTCGACTGCATCCGCCGCGGTGAGCTCGACGCGCTGCGCGTGCTGCCCGCGCCGCTCGACGTGCTGGCCCAGCAGATCGTGGCCGAGACGGCCTGCCGCGAATGGCATGAGGACGATCTCTTCGCGCTGGTGCGCCGCGCTTGGCCCTATGCGCAGCTGACGCATGCGCGCTTCATGGAAGTGGTGCGGATGGTGTCGGAAGGCTTCACCACGCGGCAGGGCCAACGTGCGGGCTATGTGCATCGCGACGCGGTGAACCATTTGCTGCGCGAGCGCAAGGGCGCGCGCATGACGGCGCTGACCTCCGGCGGCACCATCCCCGAGACGGGCGACTACACCGTCATGCTGGAGCCGCAGGCCGACAAGATCGGCACGGTCAACGAAGACTTCGCGGTCGAGAGCCTGGCTGGCGACGTGTTCCAGCTGGGCAACACCAGCTATCGCATCCTGAAGATCGAACCCGGCCGCGTGCGGGTGGAAGACGCGCAGGGCGCGGCGCCCAACATTCCCTTCTGGCTCGGCGAGGCGCCGGGGCGTACGGACGAGCTGTCCTTCGGCGTGTCGCGCCTGCGCGAAGAAGTCGGCATGGTGCTGGCGCTGAGCGGCCGCGCCGGCGCGATGGCCTTGCTGACGACGACGATGGGCCTGGCCGAGGAAGCCGCGCGCCAGATCGTCGAGCACCTCGCGCATGCGGCAGCCGTGCTCGGCACGCTGCCGACGCAGCACACCATCGTGCTGGAGCGCTTCTTCGACGCCTCGGGCGGCATGCAGCTCGTCATCCATTCCCCGTACGGCAGCCGGCTGAACCGCGCCTGGGGCCTGGCGCTGCGCAAGCGCTTCTGCCGCACCTTCAACTTCGAGCTGCAGGCGGCGGCGACCGAAGACGCGATCGTGCTGTCGCTGTCGACCAGCCACAGCTTTCCGCTCGACGAGGTGGCGCGCTACCTGCATTCCAACTCGGCCCTCGACGTGCTGGTGCAGGCGCTGCTCGACGCGCCGCTGTTCGGCGTGCGCTGGCGTTGGAACGCGACCACGGCGCTGGCGCTGCCGCGCTTCAGCGGTGGGCGCAAGGTGGCGCCGCAGCTGCAACGCATGCGCTCCGAAGACCTGCTGGCGGCGGTGTTCCCCGACCAGGTCGCTTGCCTGGAGAACATCGTGGGCGAGCGCGAGGTGCCCGAGCATCCGCTGGTTGCGCAGACGATGGACGACTGCCTGCACGACGCGATGGACGCCGACGGCTGGCTCGCGCTGCTGCGCCGCATGGAGTCGGGCCAAGTGCGCGTGCTGGCGCGCGACCTGCCCGGGCCGTCGCCCCTGGCGATGGAAGCGCTCAACGCGCGGCCCTACGCCTTCCTCGACGACGCGCCGCTGGAAGAGCGCCGCACGCAGGCCGTGCAGAACCGCCGCTACACCGACCCCGAGAGCGCCGACGACGTCGGCCAGCTCGACGCCGACGCCATCGCGAGCGTGCGCGACGAAGCCTGGCCGCAGCCGCGCAACGCCGACGAGATGCACGAGGCGCTGGGCATGCTCGGCGCGGTGAGCGACGACGAGGTGGCTGCGCAGGCAGATTGGAAGAAGTGGCTGACCGCGCTGGCCAAGGCCGGGCGCGCGACGCGCCTGCTGATCGAGGGCAAGGCCCGCAGTGCGCGGGGCGTGTGGGTGTCTGCCGAGCGCCTGCCGCTGCTGCAGGCCATCGCGCCCGAGGCGCCGATGCAGCCCGCCATCACCGCGCCCGCCGATGCCGAGCGGCCCGACGACCGCGACGCCGCGCTGCGCGAACTGCTGCGCTCGCGCCTCGGCGGGCTCGGCCCGGTCACGGTCGCGCAACTGGCGGCGCCGTTGTTCCTGCGGGTCGCCGATGTCGAAGCCGCCTTGCTCGCGCTGCAGGCCGAAGGCAGCGTGCTGCAGGGGCGCTTCACGCCGGGCACCGAACACGTCGAATGGTGCGAGCGCCATCTGCTCGCGCGCATCCACCGCTACACGCTCAAGCGCCTGCGCCGCGAGATCGAGCCGGTGGAGCCGCGCGACTTCGTGCGCTTCCTGTTCGAGTGGCAGCACGTCGGCGCCGCATCGCGCGTGAGCGGGCCGGAGGCGCTGTCGGGCGTGCTGTCGCAGCTCGAAGGCTACGAGGCGCCCGCGCCGATGTGGGAGGCCGAGGTGCTGCCTGCCCGCGTGACCGACTACGCGGGCGCGTGGCTCGATGACCTGTGCACGGCCGGCCGCGTGCTGTGGACGCGGCTGCGGCCGAACGCCACGCCGGCGGAAGGGCGCAAGGGCGCAGGCAGCCTCTCGCTGCATGCCACGCCGGTCGTGCTGCTGCCGCGCCGCAGCGCCGCGCTGTGGACGGCGCTGGCGCCCGCGCCCATCGACGACGACAACCTCGGCTCGCGCGCCTCACGCGTGGCCGAGCATCTGAAGCAGCACGGCGCCTGCTTCTTCGACGAGATCGCGGGCGGCACGCGGCTGCTGCCGGTCGAGATCGAAGAGGCGCTGACCGAGCTGGTCGCCAAGGGGCGCGTGCGCTGCGACAGCTACGCCGGTCTGCGTGCGTTGCTGGTGCCCGCGTCGAAGCGCGCGTCGGCCGACACGCGCCGCCGGCGTCGCGTGCCGCTGTTCGGCATCGAAGACGCGGGCCGCTGGACGCTGGTGCGTCCGCCGTCTGCCAATGAATCAGCCAACCCCGGCTCGGCCGAAGCGATCGAGCAGGTCGTGCATGTGCTGCTGCGTCGCTATGGCGTGATCTGCTGGCGCTTGCTGGAGCGCGAGGCTGCGTGGCTACCGCCGTGGCGTGATCTCGTGCGTGTGTGCCGGCGGCTCGAAGCGCGCGGCGAGATCCGTGGCGGGCGCTTCATCGCCGGCGTGTCGGGCGAACAGTTCGCGCTGCCCGAGGCGGTGGCGTCGATGCGCCGAGTCCGGCGCGAAGCGCACGACGGCGCCTTCATCGCGCTGGCCGCCAGCGACCCGGCCAACCTGCTGGGCACGATCGTCGTCGGCCCGAAGGTGCCGCGCGTCGCCGGCTCGCGCGTGCTGTGGCGCGACGGCGTGCCGGTCGCGACCAGCATCGCGGGAGAAGTTGCGCTGCTCGAACCGCTCGACGCGGCCGAGACGCAGGCCGCGCGGCGTGCGTTGGCGCTGGACCCGTCGCTGCGCTTCCTCGACAGCGCCGCGGCGCAGGCGCTCAGCGCTTCGGAATGATCCGCTCGGCCTCGAGCCGCTGGAACAGGTCGACGAACGCGTCCGGCGTGCTCTGGAAGTCGAGGAAGCCGGCCTGGCGGCTCTTGGTCATGTCGGCCAGCACTTCCATCGGCCGGCCGAGGTCGGCGTCGGTGTGCCACCACGAGGCGAGCTTGTCGATGTTCGGTTCGGCTAGCTGGTGCTTGGCGGCGATGGCGGCCCACTGCGCGGGCGCATCGGCCATGCGGTCGGCCAGTGGTCGTGTCGTGCCGTCGAAGGGCGCGGCCTCGATACCGAAGTAGTCGGCCAGGCGCGGCCACAGCCACTTCCAGCGGAAGACGTCGCCGTTGACGACGTTGAAGTCTTCGTTCTTGCCGCCTTCGTTCGTCGATGCCCATTCGAGGTGGCGCGCCAGCAGCCGCGCGTCGGTCATGTCGGTGAGGCTGTTCCACTGCGCAGCCGAGCCGGGGAAGACGAAGGGTTGGCCCGTTTCTTTGCACAGCGTGGCGTACACGGCGAGCGTCACGCCCATGTTCATCGCGTTGCCTACCGCGAAGCCGATGATGGTGTGCGGCCGGTGCACGCTCCAGCCGAAGCGGTGGCGCTCGGCGGCTTCGAACAGGCGGTCTTCCTGCTCGTAGTAGAAATTGTCGACCGCCTGGCGGCCCTGTTCCTCGCGGAAGGGCGTCATGGGAACAGCGCCGGTCGCGTAGGCCTCGAAGGGGCCGAGGTAGTGCTTGAGGCCGGTGACCAGCGCAGCATGGCCACCCTGGAGCGCCGGCCCGACGGCGTCGAGCACGTTGCGCACGATGGCACCGTTCACGCGGATGTTCTCCTTCTCGTTGGCCTGGCGCGACCAGGCGGCGAAGAACACATGGCTGACGTCGAGCCCTTGCAGCACGTCGCGCAGCTGCGCCGCATTCGTGAGGTCGGCGACCAGGGGGATGCAGCCGGACGCGACTTGGGTGCGCCCGCGCGACAGGCCATGGACGGACCAGCCCTTGCCGAGCAGCTGCTCCGACAGGGCGTTGCCGATGACGCCGCTGACGCCGACGATGAGGGCCTTGCTCGCCATCAAGTCATCACGGCGACGGGTGTCGCGGCTTTCGGGGTCTTGGGCGTGGGGTCGCAGGCGGCGAGCGCGAATGCCGCGAGGCCGACGGCGGCAGCGAGGAGAAGATTCTTCATGGGGTCTCCGTGCTCAGTAAGTGGATCGTCATGGTGAGCAGCGTGGCAGGGCGGCAGCGCACGCCCAGGCCGCGTACCGGCGTAGGAAAGCAAGCGAGTCGGCGGATCAGTGCGGCGCCGGTCGTGGGCTGAACCAGTACACCGCCGTGCCCAGCACCACCAGCGCCGATGCGCACAGGAAGATGCCCGTGTACGCGGCCGGGGCGCCCGCGCCGCTGCGTTGGCCGGCGTCGGCGATCAGCCCGAAGGCCGAGGACGTGAGCCCCGAGCCCAGGAAGACGAAAGTGTTGAGCACGCCCAGGCCGCGCCCGCGCAGCGCCTGCGGCACCAGGCCGCGGCCGTGCGCCATGACCAGCGGGTGGCACATGCCGAAGGTGGCGAGCAGCGTCAGCAGCAGCACGCCGGGCAGCAGGCCGAGGTCGGGCACGGCCGACAGCACCAGGCCGCCGACCAGCGACATCAGGGCCCAGCCGATCACCGTGGTCTTGAGCGTGTGGCGGCGCACCAGCACCGGCAGCAGCAGGGCGGTGGCGAAGCCGCCCAGGCTGACGAAGGCCAGCGCCAGGCCGCGCGCGTCGGCGCCCAGCCCGTACACCTGCGCCAGGTAGGGGCCGCCCCAGGCATTGCGAAAGGTGGTGCCGGCCGCCAGCGCGACGCACAGGGGGATGAGCGTCCACATCGCGGGCACCGTCAACAACCGCGCGCTGCCGGCGAACAGGTCGCCCAGCTTTTCCTGCTGCGCGTCGGCATGGCCTTCGTCGTGCACGTGGCGCCACACGCCGATGCAGGCCAGCAGCATGAAGACGGCAGCCACGCCCATGGCGGCGCGCCAGCCGAAGCGGTGCGCCGCCCAGCCCAGCGGCGCGGTGGCGCACAGCGCGCCGACCATCGAGATCGCATTGGCCCGGCCCACCACCGTGGCGTAGCGGTGCACCGGCAGGTGCTCCGACGCGTAGTGCATCAGGCCCATGAAGACCGGCGCGCAGGCCAGGCCGAGCCCGGCCTGCGCCACCATCGCCGTGGCACCGTTGGGCGCCACCACGAAGAGCAGGGCGGCCAGCACGCCCACGCCGGTCAGCAGGCGGGTCGGGCGGCCGACGCCGTAGCGGTCGAAGGCGATGCCGATCGGGATCTGCGCGACCGCGAAGGCCAGGAAGAAGCATGACGACAGCGTGCCGAAACCGGCGGGCGAGAGCGACAGGTCGTGCTGAAGCTCCGGCGCGATGACCGCGAGGCAGGTGCGGAAGAACTGGCTGAGCGTGAAAGCGAAGATCAGCGCGCGAAGGCCGCGCGCGGTGTCGTTGGAGGGCATGGAGAAAGCGTGCGCGGCCAGGGGCCGAAGAGGTGGTCGAGCATAAGCGGTGCGGCTGCAGGGGGTTCCTGGGTGCATGGCGTCACGCCGTCGGCTCTCAATGTATCGAATATGATAAGTAAATATATAACGTATTCAATTCGCAACATATTAGTGTTGCAAATGCGATAAGCTATTCATCAAATACTTGAATACGCAACATCATGAGCACCTTGCTGGAAATGGCCGAACGCGTGGAAGCCGCCCGACAGGCGAGCGGGCTGACGCGTCAGGCGCTGACCGAGAAGGCCGGCGTCAGTCGCCAGGCCGTTTACCGGCTGCTCAAGGGCAACGACGTGCAGGTGTCGACCCTGCTGGCCGTGATGGAGGTGCTGCAGCTGGACCTGGTCACCGTGCCCCGTGCGCTGGAGCGCGCTCTGCCGGAATTGCGCCCGTCCGCCGAGGGCAGCCCGACGCACGCGTTGTCGGCGGTCCAGCAGCGGCTGGCCCGCATCAAGGAAGGCCGCCGATGAACGTGCCCGTCTTGGTCATCAAGCTGCACGGCCGGCGCATCGGCTGCCTGTTCAAGTATGCGCAGCCGGGCCTGCCGCCGATCCTGCGCTTCGTCGCCGACGAGGCCTATGCCCGCATCCCCTGGGCCGAGGCCGACGTGCTGTCGGAGTCGATGCGCGCGGAAGACCCGGCGCAGCAGCAGTCGTTCTGGCTCGACGTGACCCGGCCTGAATTCAACAGCACGTCCGGCAGCAAGGGCGACGCCCAGTTGCCGCCGTTCTTCCAGAACCTGCTGCCCGAAGGCATCTTTCGGCGCTTCGTGGCCGACGAGGCGGCCATCGATCCGATGGACCACATGGGCATGATCGCGGCCTGCGGCAAGAACATGCCGGGGGCGGTCACGGCGGAATGGGAAGACATCTCCCGCGACACGCTGCAGCGCCTGGTGACCCAGAACCAGGACGCGCTCGAGGCCTCGGTCTGGTCGGAGCCCTTCCAGGACGCGCTGTCGATCTCCGGCGTGCAGCCCAAGATCGGCGTCAACCGGACTGCCGAAGGCCGCTTCGTCGGCCGCACCTCGCAGGGCGACGCCGCCATCATCGCCAAGCTGCCCTCGGCCGAGTACCCACGCATGCCGCAGCTCGAGAACCTGGGCATGACGCTGGCGGGCCTGGCCGGTGTCGACGTGTGCCGCTTCGAACTGGTGCCGATGACGGCGCTGACGGCGCCGCACCGCTACGACCTGGGCGACGAGGTCGACGGCCAGTTCCTGGCGGTCACGCGCTTCGACCGCGACCACGGCGACAAGGTCCACTTCGAGGATTTCGCGCAGGTCTTGGGCAAGCCGCCGGAGCACAAGTACACCGAGTCGTACCTTGCCATCGCAGCCGTGCTGCTGGGCCTGCCGCAGTGCGACGTGCCCGCCGTGCACGAGCTGCTGCGCCGCATCGAGGTCAACGAGCTGCTGGGCAACGCGGACATGCACCTGAAGAACCTGGGCCTGATCTACCGCGACCGGCGCCAGGCCGCCCTGGCGCCGGCTTACGACATCACGGCCACCTTCCTCTACGCCGGCGCACGCGGTCATGCGCTGCTGCTGATGCCCGATGCACAGAAGCAGCACGTGGAGCCGATCTTCAATCCGGCCCGGCTGCAGGCCTTCTGCAATGCGCTGGGCTTGCAGGTGGCCGGCGCGTCGAAGGTCGTACGCGACGTGGCGGCCGAGGCCGGCCGGCAATGGCTGGCGCCGATCCTGGCCAGCGGCCTCACGCCGCGGCAGAAGCAGCAGTTGCTCGCCCGCGTGGCGAACCATCCGCACCTGCGGCAGGCGCTGCAGCGGCTGCGCCGGCCGGACCTGCTCGCCGCCTGGGACGAGGCCGCGCGCGCGTAGCACTCAGATCAGCGCGATACCCGGCAGGCTCACGAAGCAGCTTTCGCGCGTGATCTGCACGAAGTCCGCCAGCCACGGCCGGGCCGAGGTGGCCGCGCTGCACGCCATGTGCAGCTCGCCGGTCAGCCCCTTGGCGCCGACCCGCCGGGCCGTGACGTAGCCGCGGTCGAGGTAGCCCTGCACCGCCCACAGCGGCAGCGTGGCGATGCCGCGGCCGCTGGCCACCAGTTGCAGCATCGCGACCGTGAGCTCCGTGGTGCGCCGCTGCGCGGGCTGCACGCCGGCCGGCGCCAGCACCTGTCGCACGATGTCGAGCATGTCGTCGGGCACCGGGTAGGTGATGAGCGTCTGGTCGGCGAAGTGCCGCGCCGTGAGGTGCATCTTGGACACGAGCGAATGGTCGTTGGCGAGCAGCGCGACGATCTCGAACTGGAAGAGCGGGTGGTAGTCGACCGCCTCGGCCGGGTCCTGCTCGGAGACGATCGCCACGTCGGCGCGGTTCTGCAGCAGCAGCGCGATCGGGTCGGGGTGGAAGCCCGAGACGATGTCCAGCTCGATCTCGGGCCAGCGGCTGCGGAAGGCGTCCATCGCCGGCATCAGCCAGTCGAAGCAGGTGTGGCACTCGACCACGATGCGCAGCTGCCCCGCGCCGCCCGCTGCGAGACGCGCCACATCGCGCTCGGCTTCTTCCACCATCGGCAGCGCCGCGTCGGCCAGTTGCAGCAGCCGCAGGCCGGTGCCGCTGAACTGGGGCGGCACCGACTTGCGCTCGAACAGCGGCGTGCCGTAGCGGTCTTCCAGCAGCTTGATCTGGTGCGACAGCGCCGACTGCGTGAGGTTGAGCAGCTGCGCGGCGCGCACCAGGCTGCCGGTGTCGCGCAGCGCGACCAGCGTGCGCAGGTGGCGGATTTCGAGGATCGATTGCGACATGAATGAAATTCAAGTTGATGGGCAAAAGGTTTCGTTTGAATCATAGTGCCGGAAGCCCGACCATCGCGGCATGACACGCATCCCCACCCTCGTCCACACCCTCGGTTTCCCGCGCATGGGCGCCCAACGCGAACTCAAGTTCGCCCTCGAACAACACTGGCGCGGCGAGATCGACCGCGACGCGCTCGAAGCCGTCGGCGCCGACCTGCGCGCCCGCCACTGGCAGGCCCAGCGCGACGCCGGCCTCGACTTTGTGACGGTCGGCGACTTCGCCTTCTACGACCATGTCGCCAACCACATCCAGCTGCTGGGCTGCGAGCCGGAACGCTTCGGCTTCGGCGGCGACGAGCCTGCGCTGTCACGCTACTTCACGATGGCGCGCGGCGTCGCGGCCGAAGAAGCGGCACCCGTCGGGCACGAAGGCTGCGCGCATGCGCACACCGGCACCTTCGCACTGGAGATGACCAAGTGGTTCGACACCAACTACCACTACCTGGTGCCGGAGTTCACCTCTGCCACGCGCTTCGCGCTGGGCTCGGAACGTCTTTTCGAGGAGGTGGCGCAGGCGCAGTCGCTCGGCCACCCGGTCAAGGCCGTGCTGCTGGGGCCGTTGTCCTTCCTGTGGCTGGGCAAGGAGAAGGCCGAAGGCGTCGACCGCTTCTCGCTGCTCGACGCGCTGCTGCCGGTGTACGAACAGGTGCTGGCGCGACTGAAAGCGCAGGGCGTGGAATGGGTGCAGATCGACGAGCCGATCCTCGGCCTCGACCTGCCCGACGTGTGGCGCCACGCCTTCGAGCGCAGCTATTGGCAGCTGGCCCGCAGCGCGCCCAAGCTGATGCTCGCGACCTACTTCTCGCCATTGGCCGAGAACCTGCGCCTGGCCTGCCAGTTGCCGGTGGCCGGGCTGCATGTCGATGCGGTGCGCGCGGCGGACGAACTCACCGGCGTGGCCGACTGGCTGCCGGGGCACAAGGTGCTGTCGGTCGGTATCGTCGACGGTCGCAACATCTGGCGCACCGACCTCGACGCGGCGCTCGCCCGCCTGCGGCCGGTGGCGGACAAGCACCCCGGCGAGCTGTGGCTCGCGCCGTCGTGCTCGCTGCTGCACGTGCCCTTTGGCCTCGCGGCGGAACACAGGCTCGACCCGGAGGTCAAGTCGTGGCTGGCCTTCGCCGTGGAAAAGCTCGACGAATTGCGCGTGCTGCGCGCCGCGCTCGACGGGGAGGAGGGCACGGTCGCGTCGGCGCTGCAGGCCGCGCGCACGGCCGTCGCGGCGCGGCGCGCCAGCCCGCGCGTGCACCGCGCCGACGTCGCGCTGCGCCTGGCGCGCAGCGTCGACGGCGACGACCGCCGGGCCACGCCCTTCGCCGAGCGCCAGGCGGTGCAGCGCGCCCGCTTCGCGCTGCCGCCGCTGCCGACCACCACCATCGGCTCGTTCCCGCAGACCGCGGCCATCCGCGCCGCCCGCGCCGCCTTCAAGCGCGGCGCGCTCGACGCCGCCGGCTACGCCGAGCAGATGCGCGCGGAGATCACGCTGGCCGTGCGCAAGCAGGAGGCGCTGGACATCGACGTGCTGGTGCACGGCGAGGCCGAGCGCAACGACATGGTCGAGTACTTCGGCGAGCAGCTCGACGGCTTCGCCTTCACGGCCAACGGCTGGGTGCAGTCGTACGGCTCGCGCTGCGTGAAGCCGCCGATCATCTACGGCGACGTGGCCCGGCGGGCGCCGATGACGGTCGAATGGACGGCCTTCGCGCAGCGCCTGACGACGAGGCCGATGAAGGGCATGCTGACCGGGCCGGTGACCATCCTGCAATGGTCCTTCGTGCGCGACGACCAGCCGCGCAGCGTGACGACCGAGCAGATCGCCTGGGCCATCCGCGACGAGGTGGTCGACCTCGAGCAGGCCGGCATCGGTATCGTGCAGATCGACGAGCCCGCCATCCGCGAAGGCCTGCCGCTGCGCCGCGCCGGCTGGAAGCCCTACCTGCAGGGCGCGACGCGCGCCTTCCGCATCAGCGCCTCGGGCGTGGCGGACCGCACCCAGATCCACACGCACATGTGCTACTCGGAATTCAACGACATCCTGCCGGAGATCGCGGCGATGGACGCCGACGTGATCACCATCGAGACCAGCCGCTCCGACATGGAACTGCTGCGCGGCTTCGGCGCGTTCGCGTACCCCAACGAGATCGGCCCCGGCGTGTACGACATCCATTCGCCGCGCGTGCCCACCACCGACGAGATGGTGCGCCTCCTGCGCAAGGCCGCCGCCGTGGTGCCGCCCGCGCACCTCTGGATCAACCCCGACTGCGGCCTGAAGACCCGCGGCTGGCCGGAGACCGAGGCGGCGCTCGCCAACATGGTGGCGGCGGCGAAGCAGTTGCGGGCGGAGCTGGCGGGCTGATCAGCGTGGCGACGCGATCGGGCGCAGGCGCCATGCAATGGCCGCCAGCGCGATGCCGGTCAGCAGCAGCGCCAGGTCGACGACTGCGACAACGGGAACGGACCCGAGCGCCACCGCCGATGTCGCCATCCCGATGAGCGGTGCGCCGATGAAGCCGACGGCGGCGAGCGCAAGCTGCGCGCACCACATGCCGCGCGAGGGCCGCACCAGCGCGAGCAGCAGCACGGCGCCCCAGGCGATGAAGAAGCCGTCGATCTCCCACGCGGCGCGACCGGCCATCGCTGCCGGCAGCAGCCGGTTGGCGCAGAACAGCACCGCGATCGCGGCCGGCAGGCCAGCGATCGTGGCGAGGTTGAGGCTGTCGACAAGCCGAAGCCCGCCGACCGCCCCCGGTCGGGCACGCCGCTTGGTCGACCACAGCAGCAGGCCGGTGGCGACCATCGCGCTGCCCGCGAGGCCGCAGACGAAGAACATCAGCCGCAGCGGGCCGTCGGCGAAGCGCGCCAGGTGCAGCCCATAGAGCACGCCGCGCGTCTGCGCGGGCCCGGCCTGCCGGCCGTCTTCCTCGGCGATCAGCGTGCCGGACACGCCGTCGTATTGCTGCAGCCTGCGCACGTTCGACAGCCTGCCGCCATCGGAGGGCGTGACGACGACGCGCGCATTCGCGTCGTTGGGCCGCAGCACGGTGAAGCCGTCCGGCGCGGCGCCGCCCCCGTGCGCGGAGGCTTTCGCGAGAAGCGCCGGCAGATCCGTCAGCGGCCGCGCTTCGCCAGCGGCCGGTGGTGGTCGAACCGCCTGCGGCAGAACCTGTGCGAAGAAGGCGCCGGTCTGTTCGCCATACAACGTCTTGAGCCCGGCCGGCATGGTGAGGAACATCAAGGTCACGAGACCGCTGTACGTGATCATCAGGTGGAAGGGCAGGGCCAGCACGCCGACGGCGTTGTGCGCGTCGAGCCACGAGCGCTGGCCCTTGCGCGGCCTGAAGGTGAAGAAGTCCGCGAAGATGCGGCGATGCGTGATGACGCCGCTCACGAGTGCGACGAGCATGAACATGGCCGCCGCGCTCACCAGCCAGCGGCCGAGCCGGACCGGCAGGTAGTGCAGCGTGAAGTGGAAGACGTAGAAGAAGTCGCCGCCCCAGGTGGCGCGTGCCGGCGCTGCGGCGATGCCGGTGACGGGGTCGAGCACCGCACCTTCGAAACGGCCGCCCGCGCGTGCTGCACCCGGCGACAGCGTGCGGCCCTGCGCGCTCGACCAGCGCACCTGCAGCAGGCCGTCGCGGTCGTCGGGCAACTGAACGATCCAGCTTTCCGCCTCTGGCGCGGTGCGCTGCAGGAAGGCCACCGCGTGCGCGGCGGCCAGGCCACGGTTGGCGCCGGGGTGCGCGGCCGCATGGAGCTCGGGCCGCATCCAGAGCGAGAGTTCGCTGCGGTAGTAGGCCGCCGTGCCGGTCACGAACACGGCGAACAGCAACCAGCCGGTGAGCAGCCCGGCCCAGGTATGGAGCCAGGCCATCGAGGCGCGGAAGCTGTTCTTCATGGCGGCGTACCTCGGCGCCGCGCGCTCCAGGGGTGCACGGCTTAGAAGTCGAAGGACGCCGAGAGGCGCACCGTGCGCGGCGACCCCATCGTGAGCACGCCGCGCGAGGCCGCGGCCCAGTAGTTCTTGTCGAGCACGTTGTCGATGTTCAGACGCAGCACCATGGGCGTGTTGCCGGCCTTGGTCGCGTAGCGCGCGCCCAGGTCGTAGCGCGTCCAAGCGGGGATGCTGCGCGCCTGGGTGTTGGTGACGTCGATGTATTCGCGTGTGGTGTGCACGGCGCGGCCGGTCAGCGTCAGGCCGGTGATGGCGGGCACGTCCCATTCGGCGCCAAGGTTGAGGTTGGCGCGCGGCGCACCGCGTGCGCGCTTGCCGTCGTTCAGCCCGTCCTGGGTCTTCTCCATCGTCGCGTCGAGCAGCATCAGGCCGCCGAGCAGCCGCACGCCGCGCATCGGCTCGCCGTAGACATTCAGCTCCAGCCCGCGGTGGCGCTCCTTGCCGTCCTGCGCCAGCGTGGGCCGGCCGCCGGTCACGGCGCTCGGGACTTCGAGCTGGCTGGGCACGCTCACGTCGAACAGGCTCGCCGTGGTGGTGAAGGTGCCGAAGTCGTACTTGAGGCCGGCTTCCTTCTGCTTGGTGATGTAGGGCGGCAGCACCAGGCCCGCGTTCGCATAGAAGGTGCTCACGGTGCCGCCGGGGTTCAGCGACTCGATGTAGCTCCCGTAGGCCGAGAGCCCCGGCAGCAGCTTGTAGACCACGCCGAGCGATGGCGACACCCGGTCTTTCGTGTAGCCGACGGTGGCGGCGCCGGACGGGTAGGCGTAGTTCTGGAAGCCGAGCTTCTGCTTGCGCGCGCCGAGCATGACGATCAACCGGTCGTCCAGCATCTTCATGATGTCGGCCACGGCGAAGCCCGAGTAGTCGTAGCGCGTGGTCATCTGCAGGGCGTCGGAGCCGGGGTCGACGGCATTCGGTGCCGGGTAGTAGACCGGCGTGTAGAGGTTCGACCGCAAGCAGCCGGTGGCGCAACCCGTGACGTTGTAGGTCAGCTGTCCGCGCGCGGCTTGGTTCTTCGACGCGATCATCGACAGGGTGTGCGAGACCGGGCCGGTATCGAACATCCCCTTGATCGACACTTCCTTGGTGGTGTTCTTGCTCTGCGCCGGAATCCAGTAGGGCGTGCCCGTCTTGTTGCCGTTCACGTTGTTGATGGTGTCGACGTTCTGCAGATAGGTTTCGTCGGAGGTGTTGTCGCCCCAGGCGGCGCCCACCGTCCAGTTCGGCGCGATGTCGTATTCGGCGCGCAGCATCGTGTAGCGGCTCCGTCCGTCGAAGAATTCCCAGGGCTGCTTGGAATTGAGCTTGGCCTCGGGCGCCTCGGGGATGGCGATGGTGGAGCTGATGCGTGTGCTGCTCCAGCCGCCGTGCAGCAGGCGGTCCTGGTAGCCAAAGTCGCCGAACAGCCGCAGCTTCTCGCCGCGGTAGTCCAGCGCCAGCGCCGCCATCGATTCCCTGTTGTCGGTGTGGTCCACCGCCAGGTCGCCGTCGCGGTGCACCGCGTTCAGGCGCACGCCGAATTCCTTCTTCTCGCCGAAGCGTCGGCCCAGGTCGAGGTGGGCGCCCAGCTGCGAGTCGTTGGCGTAGCTGGTCGTCAGGCGCGTGAGCGGCGTGTCGCCGGCGCGCTTGAGCACGTAGTTGACCGAGCCGCCGGCCGAGGAGCCCCAGGGGCTGACGCCGTTGAGCATCGCACTCGGACCCTTGTGGATCTCGATGCGCTCGGCCGCCTCGAGCATCGTGCCGCGGGTGTCGGCCATGCCGAGCATGCCGTTGATGAGCGCTTCGCGGCCGTTGAACTCGAAGCCGCGGATCGTCATCTGGTCGCTCTCGCCGCCGCGCGGCGCGCTGGCACGCACCGAGGGGTCGTTGTCGAGCACGTCCTTGAGCGAGGCCGCTTGCTGGTTCTCGATCAGCTCACTGGTGTAGCGCGTGACGTTGAAGGGCGTCTCCATCACGTCGACGTTGCCCAGCAGGCCGAGCTGGCCGCCGGTCGCGACCTGGCCGCCCGCATAGGCGCGCGGCAGGCGGTCGGCATCGGCCGTCACGGTCACGGTGTCGAGCGTGGTGCCGGTGTGGGCGGCGCCCGGTTCGGGGCGCTCCACGGTGTAGGTGTCGAGGCCGCGTGCGCGCACCACCAGGCCGGAGTCGGCGATGAGCCGGTCGAGCGCCTCGCGCACGGTCAGGCTGCCTTTCAACGCGGGCGCGCGCCGGGCAGCGGCCAGCTCGGTCACGAAGACGATCTGCACGCCCCCCTGCCGTGCCAGCGACTGCAGCGCGCGGTCCAGCGGCTGGGCCGGCATGTCGATGGGCAGCGCGGTGCCCTGGGCCAGCGCATTCAGCGCCAGCATCATTCCTGCGGCGAGCACCGTCCATTTGCCGGGCCGTCCGCGTCGTGCGTGTTGTGTCTGTTCGTTCACTCGTCACTCCTGTTGATCTCAGGAGGTATGCCGTTTCGGCGCAGGCCGATGTACACGTCGCGTCGCGAAATTTCCTCAGCGATGCGCCACGCGGGCTTCGATCCGCACCGAGCCGTCCGGGCGGCGCAGCACGTCGACCGGCGTGAGCGAGGGCAGGAGGTCGATGAGCTGGTCCAGACGGTCGAGGTCGAACTGGCCGGACATGCGGATGTCACCGATCGGCCCGCCCCGCAGGTCGATGGGTGGCTGCCGGTAGCGCTGGATCTCGTCGACCACCTCGCGCAGCGGCACACCGTCGAGCACCAGGCGCCCGTTGCGCCACTCGGCGGCGCCGGGTCGCGCAGCGGCGACGTCGGCGTCCGAGGCGAAGCGGCCGTCGCGGGTCGCGAGCGATTGTCCCGCCGTGAGCTCGCGGCTGAGGCCGTCGTCGGTCTCGACGCGCACACGGCCCTGCAGCACGCTCACGTCGGCGCCGGTTGCGCGGTTGCGCACATTGAAGACGGTGCCGATGTCGTGCACCGTCGTGCGGTGCGCCCGCACCACGAAGGCCCGCTCGAGCGCGCGCAGCGGGGCGTGCGCCACGTCGAACAGTGCCTCGCCTTGCTCGAGCGTCACGCGCCGCGAGCGCAGGTGCATCGACACCGTGATGCGCGACGCGGTGTTGAGCGTGACGCTGCTGCCGTCCGGCATCTCCCAGGTGGCACGTTCGCCGATGGCGGTGGCGACGGTCTCGGTCTTGTAGGCCGGGTCGAACCAGAGCACGCCGGCGCAGACCGCGGCCAGCACGAGCGCTGGCAGCACGGTCTTCTTGCGCGACGCGGCGAGGCGGCGGTCGGCGGCCGCGCGCAGGATGTCTTCGGCCGAGTGCAACTGCTGGCGCAGGCCTTCCTCGAAAGGCGCGAGCGCGTCTTCGAGCGCGCGGGCGTTACCGCCACGTTCCGGAGAGCTCATGCCGGACGCCGCCGAGCCATTGCGTGCCATCGTGGCGCGGCTCAGCGGCCGTCGCGCAGGATCGGCGCGAGGTCGTCGTAGGCGCGGGCCAGGTGGCGCGTCACCATGCCGCGCGAGATGCCGAGCTGTTCGGCGACGGCCGCCTGCGGCATGTGATAGAGCTGCGTGAGGATGAAGACGTCCTGGCTGCGCGGCGGTAGCGACTGCACCGCCTTCACCAACGTGGCCTGGCGCTGGTTGAAGGCCACCGCCAGTTCGGGCATCGAGTAGGTGGAGGTGCGCTGCGCGCGGCCGGCATCGCTGGCGTCGTCGTCGAATTCGATGAGTTCGGCCTGCGCGTGCTGGCTGCGTCGGCGGTCGATGGCAAGGTGCGTTGCGATGTGGCGCAGGAAGGCCATGGGCGTGTGCACCGGCTCGCTCGGCGGCTTTTCGAGCACCCGCACGCACAGATCGTGGATCACCTCGCGCGCGAAGTTCTTGTCGCCGAAGCGGCCGCGCAGGTGCTCGACGAGTTCGGCATAGCGGGCTGAAAGCGTGGCAACCAGTGCCGAATCTGACGACGACCCGCTGGACACAGGCAACTCCGGAAAAGGCTACGAAAGCGGGGAGTATATTGCAAATGAGAATTGTTCTTATATGGGTGGCCTCGGTGTCGTGGTGTGATTCGCAACGCAGGCGTGCCACTGGACTTGCGTGCGTGGGCCGCTGGAGATGCCCCAGAACCATCCTTTGACCGACCCGTTATGCATCCCTCCGCTTTTCCCGACACATTCCAGACCGCCCGCCTCAAGCTCCGCCCACCGGAAGCCGAAGATGCTCAGGCGATGTTCGACTCGTACACCCAGGACACCGACGTCGCTCGATACATGGTCTGGCGGCCGCATGCATCGTTCGAGAGCACGCGCAATTTCGTCGCCAACTGCGTCGTTCAGTGGCGTGCCGGCTCCGAGCGCGCCTACGTCATCACCGACCGGGCCAGTGGTCGGCTTATTGGCATGCTCGCAGTTCGTCATTGCGGCCACATCGTGAACATCGGCTACGTACTCACACGAAGCCGATGGGGTCAAGGCTTGATGGTCGAAGCGATCGAAGCATTCACCGCAGTCGCTTTCAGCGTCCCGGAGGTCTTCCGTGTTGAAGCAACGTGCGATGTCGACAATCGCCCCTCTGCACGTGTCTTGGAGAAGAGCGGCTTCGTTCTGGAGGGACGGCTCGCGCGTTACACGGTCCATCCGAACATCTCGGCCGAGCCTCGCGACTGCTTCATCTACGCGCTGTGTCGGCCATGACGCAGGCAGGAGACGGCCAGAGCGGAAGTTCTTGCTGGGCCTCTGGCGGCGCGGGATAACCCTCGTGCCGGTGCCGGGTGTTTGACAGCTTGCCTGCCTACGATGGCCGCACGCAATCAACGACCTGGAGACACCATGGCACCCACCGCTTCGATCACTCGCCCGATTACTCGCCGCCTCGCGCTGCTGGCCGGCGCCCTCGCGCTGGCCGGCTGCACCAGCCTCGGCGGCAAGCCGGCCGGCACCGACATCCACGTGATGACCTCGGGCGGTTTCACCGCCGCCTACAACGACCTGCGACCGGACTTCGAGAAGCGGACCGGCCACACGGTGAAGACCGCCTATGGCGCGTCGATGGGCAACGCCGCCGACGCGATTCCCAGCCGCCTCGGCCGTGGCGAGCCGGCGGACGTCGTGATCCTCGCGCGCTCGGCCCTCGACGCGCTGGTGAAAGACGGCAAGGTCGTCGCCGGCAGCCAGGTCGACCTGGTGCGCTCGTCCATCGGCTTCGCCGTCAAGCGCGGCGCGCCACGGCCCGACATCTCGACGGTGGAGGCACTCAAGCGCACGCTGCTGGCGGCGCCGTCCATCGCCTATTCGGCCAGCGCGAGCGGCACCTACTACGAGACCGAGCTGCTGAAGAATCTCGGCATCGAGGCGCAGGTCAAGCCCAAGAGCCAGCGCATCCTGAGCGAGCGCGTGGGTACCGTGGTGGCGCGTGGCGATGCCGCGTTGGGTCTGCAGCAGGTGAGCGAGCTGCTGCCGATCGAGGGCATCGACTACATCGGCCCGCTGCCGGTCGAGGTGCAGCGCGTCACCGTGTTCTCGGCCGGCGTGGCAGTGGGGTCGAAGCAACCCGCGGCGGCGACTGAACTGATCCGCTACCTGGCGTCGCCGGCCGCCGCGCCCGCCATTGCCAAGACTGGCCTGGAGCCCATCACGGCCAAGTGACCGCCCCGGCGACGGATCAGCCCGCCGGCTCCGGCCGGCGCCACAGCCACGCCAGCACGACGGCCATGCAGCCGATACCGGTGGCGGCGATCCAGGGGCGATAGGCCGTCCACACCAGCACGACGGCGCCGACGGCCATGGTGGCCGTGGCGCTCCATTTGGCGCGTCGGCTCACGCAGTGGCCGTTTTCCCAATCGCGCAGCATCGGGCCGAACAGGCGGTGGTCCAGCAGCCAGGCATGGAGCCGCGGCGAGCTGCGCGCCGCGGCCCAGGCCGCCATCAGCAGGAACACGGTGGCCGGCATGCCGGGCAGGATCACGCCGATGACGGCGAGCACCAGGCACAGGCCGGCGAAGGCGAGCAGCAGCCAGCGGGCCACCCGCGGCAGCGGCCGGATGGCGGGGCGTTGGGGTGGCGGCTCTCCTTGGATGGGCATGCCGGCCCATTGTCGTGCCATCGCCGCTTGCAGAATCGTTGCGGATGTTTGCACGATGGTCCACCAAACGCGCCGGGGTAGAGACAGGCCGCGCCGCGCCGCCTAAGCTTCGGTCCATGCTGACATCCACCCCTCCATCGCTGCGCACCGAGCGTCCCATCGACCAGATGCAGGTCACGGTGATGCGGGCCGAACTGGCCGCGACCATCGATCGCCTGACACGGGTGGACGGTTCGCACGAAACGGCGATTCCGCGGCTCGCGCTGGCGCGGTTTTCGCAGATGCAGCACCCGGTGCACGCCATGTACGAGCCGGCCTTCTGCGTGCTGGCGCAGGGCAGCAAGCGCGTGCTGCTGGGCAACGAGGTCTACATCTACGACGGCAGCCGCTATCTCGTGGCCTCGCAGAACCTGCCGGTGTCGGGGCAGGTGATCGACGCCTCGCCCGAGTCGCCATATCTGGGCCTTCGCCTTCTCTTCGACGTGAAGGACATCGCCGCCCTCGCGCTCGAGTTCGGCCTGGGCGACGCGTCGCCCCCCAGTGCGCCGGAGCGCGGCATCTTCACCGGCGAGCTGTCGACCACGCTGCTCGACCCGGTGCTGCGCCTGGTCAAGCTGCTCGACACGCCGGAGGATGTGGCCGCGCTCGCACCGCTGGTCTCGCGCGAGATCCTCTACCGACTGATGCGCTCGAGCGACGGGTGGCGGCTCGCGCAAATGGCCGTGGTCGACAGCCACAGCCAGCGCATCGCGCAGGCCATCGGTCTGCTGTCGCAACGTTTTCGCGAGCCCCTGCGCATGGAGGACCTGGCCGAGGCGATCCACATGAGCGTGTCGTCACTGCACCAGCATTTCAAGGCGGTGACGTCGATGAGCCCGCTGCAGTTCCAGAAGCAGCTGCGGCTGCAGGAGTCGCGCCGCATCATGATCAGCGAACGCCTCGACGCCGCCACCGCCGGCCATCGCGTGGGCTATGAAAGCCAGTCGCAGTTCAACCGCGAGTACAGCCGCTTCTTCGGCCTGCCGCCGGCACGCGACGTGAAGCGATTGCGTGAGATGCAACTGGGGCAGCTGGGCCGTTGACGGCCCTGCGCTGACCCCCCGAGGCGCGCCCCTGCGGGCCTTCGCGCCGGCCCATCCGATGCCGTCAACGTGGCACCGCCGCTGCGGTGCCGCGGGCGGCGCCCGTCCTGCGCACCGCGCGTGGGACGCCCTGACGAGGTCCACCATGAAGATTCATCTGACGCTCGATGGCCGGGTCATTCCCGCCACCCTGGCCGACAACGGCGCGGCCCACGCCTTCGCGGCCATGCTGCCGCTCGCGATCACGCTGCACGGCCTGTTCGGCCGCGAAAAGTTCGGCCCGTTGCCGGGTGCCATGCCGGCGGCAGAACTGCGCACGCGCCCCTACGAGGTGGGTGACATCGTCTGCTGGTCGGCCGGGCCCGACCTGGCCATCCTCCACGCCCAGGACGGCCAGGCGATCAGCGGCGGCTTCCATGTGCTCGGCCGCATCGACTCGGGGGCGGAGTCCTTCGGCGCCCCGGGGCCGCTGGACGTGCGCATCGAGCTGGCACCCGGCGATGAGATGGCGTTGCCGGGGGTGGCCGCCTTGCTGCGCACGCCGGCGTCGCCATGCCGCCCGAGCCTTTGACGGCCCACCGCGCAACACCGCGCACTCAAAGATGGACAAAGTTTTTGCGTCATCCGTGAAATAAGCCGCATTGCAGTGTTTTGCGATTGCTAAACGGCTCGTTACATTCAGCGCAGACCGTTTCTAGAACCTCGTTGGCACAGGCCACAAGGGGTCGGGACGGTACAAGAATTTTGTAGCAGGGAGGAAAAAATGGATCGTCGTACGTTCTCGTTGTCGATGGTGGGCGCCGCCGTGGCGTCTCTTTACGGTTGTGGCGGTGGAGGCGACTCCGCATCGGCGCCCACACCCACACCGGTGGCGACGGCATCGCCCTTGCCGGAGGTCGTTCCGCCAGCGCCGGCGCCAGCCCCCGAACCGGCGCCCCCACCCGCACCAACCGCGCCACCCCCCGGGCCGCAACTGGCCACGGCCACCGCGCTGCCCGCGGCGACGGTGTTCCTGCAGACGCTCGAGGCCACCGATGGCGACAGCTATATGGCGCCCGGGCAGGCCAATTGCTGGGACCTGTACGCGGACTTCTCGATCGGCGATGGTTCGAACGACCAACTCGACGGCGCATTGATGGTGAGCGTCGATGTGGCTGGCACGGTGGTGTCGTTTCCCAGCGACCAGGATTACACCGAACTCACCGCGATGGGCCCGGAGATGGGCGCGCCCGAGGGCGTGAAGAGGGTGTCATTCGCCACGGATCCGCAGTTCCTGATCGCGGGCACGGCCTCCGCGACGCTGCACCCGGTGCCGAACGCGCGGCTGCAGCAGACGCTCGACCTGACGGCTGCGGCCGGCCATGGCGTGTCGCTGACCTGGAGCGGCGGCGCTCAGGGAGGCTCGAGTTTGAGCAACGTGGCCAACGAGCCGCTTTTCCTGCAGGTGGTGGTTCGCGACCTGAGCGGCGCGTTGCTGTCGACGCTCTTCCGGAGTGACACCACCACCACCAACACCACCACCAGCGGGAGCTGGGGAACGGCATCGCTGAGTGCGTTCGCCGGGCAGACCGTGGTGCTGTCCTTCGAGCAGCGTTTGGCCTACTGGGGCACGCAGCTGGACGACGTCTCGGTGAAGGACACGACGACCAACGCCGAGTTCGTCGTCAACGGCGACTTCGAGGCGGGCGCCCTGGGTTGGACCGTGCCGGTGGAGAAGGTGTCGCAGAACGTCAGTTCCGGCGTGCGTTTTCTCAATGGCCTGCAGGTGCAGCGCAGCTTCTACACGCAGCCCAACCAGCTGTGGGGTCGCATGACCGACGTGTACTTCAACCCGACCGGCGCACCGATCACGGCCGCGGTGACGTATTGGACCAACCTCGGTTCGGACTACTACGGGATCATCTATCCCACACCTGGCGCCACGGGCAAGGCGCTCAGCACCTGGGACGGCGGCACCGGCGACCGCGACGTCGGCTGGATCTTCGGCGCGGCGGACAGCGTCGTGTACACCTCGGCGACGGCGGTCGGCACCCCCGATGGTGACGAGAACATCGGCGTGGCGTTCAACCTCACGGTGCCGGCCGGCGGCATGGTCACGCTCATCAACTTCCTGGTGCTGACCGGGACCGACACGCGTCTGACGGCGCTGGACGCGAGCGCACGCGCGACCGAGGTCGACACCGCAGCGGCGGCGATCGCCAACAACTTCCGCACCGACTTCGCCTACCAGCGTGGCTTGACGCAGGCGCAGCTCGATTCGCTGAAGAACTTCTGAGCGGGCGCGGCCGCCGCGCCGCTCACTTCGGCAGGAAGCCCAGCATCTGCGCCGCCAGCGCGCCGTAGTCGCCGCCCAGGTGATGCCCACCCGGCATCGCCACGGTGCGGCTCTGCGACGCGTCGAGCAGCGGGCACAGCGCATCGGCCTTCTCGTCGGTGCCATAGAAGCACACGGTGTTGGCGGCCTTCAGCTTGACGGCCTCCGGCAGGATCGGCTTGTCGCCGCTCTTGCCGAGCCAGTTCGCCACATGGAACTCGAAAGCCGCCTTCTGGCCGGGCGCCAGCAGCACGTTCAGCCGGATGCTGTCCCGCGTGCGCTGCGGCAGCCGGTTGTAGACGAAGGGCAGCACGTCGGCGCCCTGGCTGAAGCCGATGAACACGACCTCGCTGCGCTGCCAGCGTGCGGCGTAATAGCGGATCACGCGGTCCATGTCCTCGGTCAGGCCTTCGGGCGTGCGGGCCTTCCAGAAGTAGCGCAGCGAATCGATGCCGACCACCGGCACGCCGTCCTTCGCGAGCGCCGCGGCGAGCGCCTTGTCGATGGAGGCCCATCCGCCGTCGCCCGAGATCAGCACCGCGAAGCGCTTGCCCGGCGTCTTGGCCGGCACTTCGACCACCGGCAGGTCAGACAGTTGTGCGGGTGGCGCGCCGAGCGCGGCGCGCTGCGACGCGAGCTTCTCGTAGGCCGCGACGAAGCCGGCGGGCAGGGCGTCGGCCGCGCCGGCGGTCGAGGGCGCGACCCAGGTGGCGTCGGGCACCGCCTTGACGAAGGCGGCCGGTGATGCGGCCACCGAGGTGGCGGGGCAGGCGGCCGCCGGGGCGGGCGGCGTCGCGCTCCAGGGTGCGACCAGTCGCTTGGCCGGCTCGAACTCGATGCCCTTGTCAGCGGCGGTGCGAAACTTGAATTCGTTGGCCGTGCACAGCGGCATCGGCAGGGTCATGCGCGGGCAGAAGCCGACCGACAGCGCGCCGGTGAAGTTGTCGGCCGGCGACTGTGCCAACAGCACATACGGGAAGGCCGCGGCAGCGCCCGTGCCGACCAGGATGGGTTCGATGTAGGTCTGCATCCGGTCCTGCGCCTGAACGTGGCGCGCGAAGTTGTCGACCGAGCCGCCGCCGTAGACGCACTTGGACACCTGGCTGTCGGCCGCGAGCCGGCGGTAGAACGGGTCGAGCGGCACCAGCGCCACCATGGCGCCGCGCGCGACCATCGTGTCGGCCAGCTGACGGTCGCCCGGCGCGGGCGCTTCACCGCCGGTGAAGAGCATCACGAACTGCTGCACCGTGCCGGCCGGGCGCAGCAGCAGGATGTTGTCGAACTGCCCGTGCGACACGGTGCTGGCCGACGGCGCCGCCAGCGGCTGGGCCTGCGCACGGCTGAAGGCCGGCACCAGCAAAGCGATGCTGCAGATCGCGAGCATGCAGAGCTCGCGCACGCCGTGTTTGCGGAACGGCTTCTTCATCGAGAACTTCGAGGCGGCTTCGGGGGGGCCGCCGTCGCCGATCAGCGCCGCCACGTCGGCCAGCACCAGCAGCGGCGAGATGCCGCCCGGCGCGGTGAGGTAGCGCGCTTCCCAGCTCGGCTCGAACTTGTCCTTGTAGTTGTACAGGCCGCGGAAGCTGTAGAAGCGCTCGCCGTAGGTGAACAGCAGCCGGCCCAGGCGCTGCCAGCGCGGTGCGCGCGGGCGCGTGGCCATGCCGGCCATCGGCGACATGCCCAGGCCGAAGTTGCGGAAGCCGCGCTCCTGCATGTGCAGCAGGACCTTGGCGAAGAGGTAGTCCATGGTGCCGGGCGGTGCGTCGGGCGCGTAGCGCATCAGGTCGACACCCGCGTCCTCGGCGGCCTCGGTCATCTGCAGGCTGGCGAAGGCGATCACGCGGCCCTCGCGCCGCACCACGGCCACCGGCAGGCGGCGCAGGTAGTCCTCGTCGAAACGGCCGACCGAGAAGCCTTTTTCGCGCGTGGCCTGGCGCTCGAGCCAGGCGTCGGACACGGCGCGCAGCTCGGCCATCACGGCATCGACCTGTGCCGGGGCGAGCACCTCGAACACCAGGCCTTCGCGCTCGCCGCGGTTCATGCCCGAGCGCAGGTTCGCGCGCTTGGCGCCCTTGAGGTTGAAGTCCTGCAGTTCGATCTGGGCGTACTCGCCGAGCTTGAAGGCGTGCAGGCCACAGTCCAGGTAGAGCGGCAGGGTGGACGGCCGCACCTGGTAGAAAGCCGGCCGGCCGCCGTTGGAGGTCGCGAGTTCGACGAAGCGCCATACCAGGTCGGCCCACTCGCGTTTGTCGCCGATGGGCCCGAAGAGCGATATCCACGAACGGCCTTGCCGGCCGAACATGAGGAAGCTGTTGCCCGAGGGCGAGAACATCAGCTGCTTGTCGCCGGTCAGCGCGTAGCAGCCTTCCGAGGACGGGTTCGCCCGCACGATCGCGGCGGCACGGTCGAGCTCGGCGGCGCTCGGGCGTGCCAGGGGGCTGCTGGCCGTCGGCCGCAACAGCTGCCAGAGGCCCAGGGCCAGCGCCGCCAGTTCGACGGCGAGCAGCGCGCGCAGCGAGCGCGGTGCTTCCGCGTCGAGCTCGAACTGCCACCACAGGCGGTTGGTGTAGCGCACCTCCTGGTAGGCGAAGACCAGCAGCCAGGTGCAGGCGATCAGCACGCCGGCCAGCGTGAGCAGCCAGCCGGGCTCCAGGCGCTGGGCGAACAGCGAGGACGGCCGGTCGAACTGCCGCCGCGACATCAGCAGCAGCACGGCCAGCGTCGACAGCAGAGCGGCTTCGTTCAACGCGATCCCCTTGGGCAGCGCGAGCACCGCGGAGATGACCGACAGCACGAAGGCGGCCCACCAGGCGGCATCGAGCCGGTGAAACAGGCCGCGCGCCACCAGCACGAAGCCCAGCCCGGCGATGCTGCCCAGGAAGTGCGAGGCCTCGATCAGCGGCAGCGGCACGTGCAGCGTGGCCAGCAGGTCCTTGGCGTCTTCGGTGAGCGGCGTGACGCCCGACACCAGCAGCCAGATGCCGGCCACCAGCGCGAGGGCGGCCAGCAGCCGGGGGCTCAGGCGCACCGCGGCCCGCGCGATGGGGGCGGCCACGCCCGAACGCACTTCGTAGGCGACGACCAGGGCCGTGGCCACCACCAGCGGCAGCACGTAGTAGATCCCCCGGTTGAGCAGCAGCGCGCCGAGCATCGCGTCGGTGGCCATGTGCGACTGGGTGGCCAGCAGCATCACCGCCTCGAACACGCCGACACCGCCCGGCACATGGCTCACGATGCCGGCAGCGATGGCGATGGCGTAGAAGATGATGAAGGTCGGCAGGCTGATCTGCCCGTCGGGCAGCAGGAACCACAGCGCCGCCGCCGAGGTGCCCAGCTCGACCGCCGAGATGACCAGCTGGCGCACCGCCAACTCCGCCGTCGGCAGGCGCATCGTCCAGCGCGGCCCGATGCTGAGCACCCGCCGCCGCGTGCAGAGCCACAGGAAGGCGCCCAGCGCCAGCAGCGCTGCCGCAGCTGCCACCTGCAGCAGCACGGCCGGCAGGTGCAGCAGCGGCGCGACCTCGCGGGCGCCCCACAGCACGCTCAGTGCGCCGAAGGCCGTGATGCCGAGGCCGAAGGCGATCAGGTTGAAGACGATGACCTGCGCGATCTGGTGCGGCGTCAGCCCGGCGGCGGTGTACATCCGCGTGCGGATGGCGCCACCGGTCAGCGGCCCCAGGCCGATGGTGTTGGACAGTGCATAGGCCACGAAGGAGGTGACGAACACCGTCGGGCGCGGCACCTTGGCGTGGGCGTAGCCGAGCGCCGAGAAGTCGTAGCCGGCCAGGATCAGGTAGCTGAGGGCGGTCGCCAGCACGGCCATCGCAATGTTCAGGTCCGGCGTGGCCGAGACGGCCTTCATCACCTCGTCGTAGCGCACCTCGTTCATGAAGCCGTGCAGCGCCTTGGCCATCAGCGCACACAGCGCCAGGCCCGCAGCGGCCAGCAGCCAGGGACGCAGGCGCGGCCACCAGACACCGAGCCAGAGGGCTGGCGTCGCAAGGGGCTTGGAGGGAGCGGATTCCATCGGGTCGGTCGAACGTTCGCGCATCGAAGCGCAGCGGGAGCAGTCGGTTATTCGTTGACTAACGTTTGTTTCCTGCGTTTGGCGGACCGGCACCGACTCCGGTCTGCGCATTTTTTCGCGGTAACGGCCGCGGCAGGCCTCAACGCTCGCCCTTGCGGTACGGCTTCATCAGCGCCTGGGGGTAGCTGGCCTTGCGCGCCACCAGCACCAGCGCCAGGATCGACAGCAGGTACGGCAGCATCAGGTAGAGCTGGTAGGGCAGCACCGCGTCGCCCGATTGCTGCAGCCGCAACTGCAGCGCGTCAAAGAAGGCGAAGAGCAGGGCGCCGAGCAGCGCCTTGCCCGGCCGCCACGACGCGAACACGACCAGCGCCACGCAGATCCAGCCGCGGCCGTTGACCATGTTGAAGAAAAACGCATTGAAGGCCGATAAGGTAAGGAAGGACCCCGCCACCCCCATCAGCGCCGAGCCCGCGACGATGGCGCCGGTGCGCGTGGCCGCAACCGACACGCCCTGGCCTTCGGCCGCCTGCGGGTTCTCGCCGACCATGCGCACCGCCAGCCCGACCGGCGTGCGGTAGAGCGCCCACGCGACCAGCGGCACCAGCACCAGGGCCAGCAGGGTGAGCGGCGTCTGCGCGGCCAGCACGGGGATGGGCAGCCATTCCATCGGCGCGAAGGGCGTGACCGTCGGCGGCGTGTTCACCTTGGGAAAACTCACGCGGTAGCCGTAGTAGCTGAGCGCGGTCGCCAGCAGCGTGATGCCCAGCCCCGAGACGTGCTGCGACAGCGCGAGCCCGACCGTGAGAAAGGCGTGCAGCAGCCCGAACGCCATGCCGGTCATCGCCGCCACACCGACGCCGACCCACAGCGGCGCACCGGCGTACACCGCGAGCCAGCCGGCGAAGGCGCCTGCGACCATGATCCCCTCGATGCCGAGGTTGAGCACGCCCGCCCGCTCGCACAGCAGCACGCCCAGCGTGCCGAAGATCAGCGGCGTGGCGATGCGCAGCGTGGCGACCCAGAAGGACGCGTTGGACAGGATGTCGAACAGATCGCTCATTTCATGCGCACGCGGAACTGGGTGAGCAGCGTCGCCACCAGCACCGCGATCAGCGAGGCCGCGACGATCACGTCGGCGATGTAGGTCGGCACGCCCACCGCGCGGCTCATGGTGTCGGCGCCGACCAGCACGCCGGCAACGAACACGCCCGCCGCGATCACGCCGAGCGGATGCAGGCCCGCCAGCATCGCGATCACGATGCCGGTGTAGCCGTAGCCCGGCGACATGTCGAGCGTGACGTAGCTGGTGCGCCCGGCCACCTCGATGGCGCCCGCCAGCCCGGCCAGCGCGCCCGAGAGCAGCGCAACCATGACGACGGTGCGCGTCACCGGCACGCCGGCGAAGGCGGCGGCGCGCGCATTGGCACCGACCGCGCGGATGTCGAAGCCGAGCACCGTGTGCTTGAAGATCGCCCACACGACGACCGCGAGCGACACGGCCCAAAGCAGCCCGGTGTGCACGCGGGTCTGCGCGATCAGCTTGTTCAACTCCAGATCGGATTGCAGCGACACGCTCTGCGGCCAGCCCATGGCAGTCGGGTCCTTCATCGGGCCGTCGAGCAGTGCAGACACGGCCAGCAGCACGATGAAGTTGATGAGCAGCGTGGTCACGACCTCGTCGACGCCCAGCTTGTTCTTCATCAGCGCCGGGCCGAGCAGCATCAGCGCACCGGCCAGCGCGGCGGCCCCCATCATCAGCGGGAACAGCAGCCACGGCGATGCTTCAAAACCGGTGGCGCCATGCATGCCGCCCACGGCCACCGCGGCGAGCGCGCCCGCATAGAGCTGGCCCTCGGCGCCGATGTTGAAGAGCCGTGCCTTGAAGGCGACAGTCGCGGCCAGGCCGGTGAGGATCAGCGGGATGGCGCGTGTCAGCGTCTCGCTCCAGGCGAACACCGAGCCGAAGCCGCCCTGCAGCAGCAGCGCATAGGTGCGTCCCACCGGCGCGCCCGCCCACAGCACCAGCAACGCGCTGACGGCCAGTGTGAACGCGACCGCGCCGATGGGCGCGAGCACGAGCGCGGCGCGCGAGGTTTCATGGCGGCGTTCGAGCCTCATGCGTGCGTCCCGGCCATGGCGAGGCCGATGGCTTCGCGCGTCCATGCGGCGGCCGGGCGCGGCTCGCCGAGCCGGCCGCCGTGCATCACCGCGACACGGTCGCCCAGCGCCAGCACTTCGTCGAGGTCGTCGGAAATCATCAGCACCGCCGCACCGGCATCACGCGCGGCGATCAGTTGCTGCTGCACGTACGCGACGGCGCCGATGTCCAGGCCCCAGGTCGGCTGGTGCGCGACGATCAGCCGCGGCGGCTTGCGCGGGCCGCTGGCCGATTCGGGTGCCATCAGCGCGCGGCCGAGGATCAGCTTCTGCATGTTGCCGCCGGAGAGCGAACGCGCCGGCGACTGCAGGCCGGCGCCGCGCACGTCGTACGCCTTCTCCACACGCAGCGCATGCGCGCGCGCCGCGGCACGGCGCACCCAGCGGCCGAGCGGGCTCCAGCGCGAGAACGCCGGGCTGCGCAGGCGTTCGGACACGGCGTTTTCCCACACCGGCAGGTCGCCGATCACGCCCACGGCGTGGCGGTCTTCGGGGATGCGCGCGACGCCGCGCGGCACCAGCTGGGCAGGGGAGGGCGGCAGTGCGCGGCCCATCAGCGTGACCGTGCCGCGTGTGGTCTTGCGGGTGCCGCTCAGCAGTTCGGCGAGCGCCACCTGGCCGTTGCCGGACACGCCGGCGATGGCGACGATCTCGCCGGCCTTCAGCGTGAGCGTGACGTCGTCGAGCCGGTCGTGGCCGCTGCCGGTGGTCGACACATGGTCGAGCACGCAGACCGCATCACCGACCGTGTGCGCCGGTCGCCGCGCGGTCTTCTCGACCGCATGGCCGACCATCCACAGCGCCAGTTCGGCCTGCGTGGTGTCGGCCGCACGCGCCTCCGCCACCAGCTTGCCGCCGCGCAGCACGGCGATGCGCTGCGACACGCGCAGCACCTCGCCGAGCTTGTGGCTGATGAAGATGATTGACAGGCCCTGCGCCACCATCTGCGCGAGCGTGGCGAAGAGCGCCTCACTCTCCTGCGGCGTGAGCACGGCGGTCGGCTCGTCGAGGATCAGGATGCGCGCGCCGCGGTACAGCGCCTTGACGATTTCCACGCGCTGCCGCTCGCCGACCGACAGGTCGCCGATGCGCGCATCCGGCTGCACCGGCAGGCCGAAGCGCTGCGCCACCGCCAGCAGCCGGGCGCGCGCAGCGCTGCGGCGCGAGAAGGGTTGCCACAGCGGCTCGGTGCCCATCAGCACGTTGTCGAGCACGCTCAGGTTGTCGGCCAGCGTGAAGTGCTGGTGCACCATGCCGATGCCCGCGGCCAGTGCGGCCTTGGGGTTGCCGGGGGCCAGCGGCCGGCCGAAGACCTCAATGTCGCCTTCGTCGGCCGTGTAGTGGCCGAACAAAATCGACATCAGCGTCGACTTGCCCGCGCCGTTCTCGCCGAGCAGCGCCAGCACCTCGCCCGCGTGCAGGTCGAGCGAGATCGCGTCGTTGGCGGTGAGGGCGCCGAAGCGCTTGGTGATGCCCTGCAGCCGGAGCACCGGCGCGGCGGATGCGGTGGCGTTCACTTCCACGCCGCCAGGAAGGCCAGCAGCACCTTCGCGGCGTTGTCGGCCGCGATGTTCATGAAGGTCCGCATCTCGTTCTCGCCCTGGCCGCCGCCGGCCAGGTCGCTGAGCGAGCGGAAGGCGATGTAGGGCACGCCGTTGGCGTACGCCACCATGCCGACCGCCGCGGTCTCCATGTCGAGCACGTTGGCCTGGAAGGTGTTGAAGGTGTAGTCGCGGAAGGCCGCGTTGTCGACGAAGGCCGGGCCGGAGACGCCGTTGCCGCCGATCACCAGCTTCGGTCGCGTGTCCAGGCAGTGGCGGGCGCTGTCGCACAGGGCCAGTTCGACGCTGGCGATGTTGCGGGCGGTGGCCAGCATCGCCGGGTCGACCTCGAACCAGAACTTGCGCTCGGCACCGCCTGCGGCGGAGCGCACGTGGACGGTGCCCGGGTACATCATCCCGAAGTTGGGCAGGCGCACCGCATCGCGCGTGGGCCGCGGGCTGTACAGGCCCGGCGCGGTCTCGCGCGCCATCAGCACCTCCAGGTACTGGCCCCACTGCGCAGGCACCGTCACGTCGCCGATGTGCAGCGCCGGGTTGACGCCGCCGGCGATGCCGCTGAAGACGATGCCGCTGACCGCGAATCGGTCGAGCACCAGCTGCGTGTTCATGGCCGCGTTGGTCATGCTGATGCCCGAGAGGAACAGCACGACCGGCTTGCCCTCGAGCGTGCCGGTGACGAACTCGACGCCGTTGACGCTGTACGACGCGGGCTGCTGCAACCGGGCGCGCAGCAGTGCCAGTTCGGGTGCGAAGGCCGACACGACCGCCAGGCGTGGCGTGTTGTCGAGCCGCACGGCACCCGCGGGCGGTGCGCTGGCGCAGCCGGCCAGCGTCAGACCGATCAGCAGCGCGGCGCCGAGTCGGGCGACTCGGCGGACAACGCCTTTCACTTCGCCGTCGACTTCGGCTGGCCGTCGTCCACCTTCACGGTGTACTTGCCCGCCAGGATGTCGGCCTGCTTGGCTTTCACCTTGGTCACGATCTCGGCCGGAACTTTCTTCTCGAAAGTGCCCAGCGGTGCGAGTTCGGAGCCCTTGAACTTCATCATGGAGTACGGGCCGTAGTCCTCGGCGGCGAACTTGCCTTCCTTCACCAGCTTGATCGCGCGGTCGGCCGAGGGCTCGAAGTTCCACAGGGCCGAAGCCACCACCGTGTCGGGGTACTGGGCCTGCGTGTCGATCACGTTGCCGATGGCGAGCTTGCCCTTTTCCTTGGCCGCGTCGCTCACGCCGAAGCGCTCGGCGTACATCACGTCGGCGCCCTTGTCGATCATGGCGAAGGCGGCTTCCTTGGCCTTGGGCGGGTCGAACCAGCTGTTGATGAAGCTCACGCTGAACTCGACCTTCGGGTTGGTTTCCTTGGCGCCGGCCATGAAGGCGTTCATCAGCCGGTTCACTTCCGGGATCGGGAAGCCGCCGACCATGCCGATCTTGTTGGTCTTGGTCATGCCGCCCGCGACCATGCCGCTCAAGTAGGCCGGCTCCTGGATGTAGTTGTCGAACACGCTGAAGTTCGGCGCCTGCGGCTTGAGCGACGAACCCATCAGGAAGGCAACCTTCGGAAAGTCCTTGGCCACCTTGCGGGCGGCGGCTTCGACGCCGAAGACCTCGCCCAGGATCAGCTGGTTGCCGGCCGTGGCGTACTCGCGCATCACGCGTTCGTAGTCGGCGTTGGCCACGTTCTCGGTCGCCTTGTATTCGATCTCGCCACGGGCCTCCGCGGCCTTCAGGGCCTTGTGGATGCGGCCCACCCATTGCTGCTCGAAGGGCACGGTGTACACCGCCGCAACCTTGAGCTTGGCCTGCGCCAACGCGAGACCGGGTGCGCCGGCGGCAAGCGCGGCGGCGATGGCGATGGAACGGACGATCAACTGTCGACGTGCGTGCACGGTGCTTCTCCTCGGGTTTTGAAATGGGGGCGCTGCGCGCCTTACTTGGTGCCGAAGATGCGGTCGCCCGCATCGCCCAGGCCCGGCAGGATGTAGCCGTGGCTGTTCAACTCGCGGTCGATGGCCGCGGTGTAGATCGGCACGTCGGGATGCGAGGTCTGCAGGTTCTTCACGCCTTCGGGGCAGGCCAGCAGGCAGACAAACTTGATCGACTTGGGGTTGAGCTCCTTCATGCGCTCGACGGCGGCGATGGCCGAGTTGCCGGTGGCCAGCATCGGGTCGACCACGATGATGTCGCGGTCCTGCATCTCGCTGGGCATCTTGAAGTAGTACTCGACGGCGGTGAGCGTCTTGGGGTCGCGGTACAGGCCGATGTGGCCGACGCGCGCGCCGGGCACCACACTCAGCATGCCTTCCAGGATGCCGTTGCCGGCCCGCAGGATCGACACCAGCACCAGCTTCTTGCCGTCGATCACCTTCGAGGTCATGGTCTCGAGCGGCGTCTCGACCTCGATCTCCTGCATCGGCATGTCGCGCGTGACCTCGTAGGCCATCAGCATGCTGAGCTCGTTGAGCAGGCGGCGGAAGCTGTTGGTGGAGGCGTCCTTGCGGCGCATCAGGGTGAGCTTGTGCTGGACGAGGGGATGGTCGATGACGTGTACGTTGCTCATGGTGTCGGAAGCGTGGCGGCGAAGCCTTGTTGTGGTTTTCAAAAAGAAGAAGAGTCTAGAAGACGGTGCCGTCGCTTTCGATCTGCAGGGGAGGCGAACCGTCTCGCAAGCGCTGTGCCAGCACCCGGCCCGCGGCCCAGGTGCCGCCTTCGAGCACGCAGGCCAGCGGCAGTTCGTCGGCACTGCGGCCCAGCAGCGTGCGCACACGCGGGGCCAGTTCGTCGAGCAGGGCGACCGTCAGCGCGCGCCATTCGACGATGAACGCGTCCCCGGCCCTCCAGGTGCGCGCCGCCAGCGCCGGGTCGCGCAGGTGGATCACGCCGCTGTCGATCAGCAGGCCGCCGTTGCGGTACTCGGGCAGGCCGGTGAGCGCGTCGAGCCCGCGCACCTTCACGCCGGCCCATTCGAAGGGTTCGAGCAGCGAGTAGGTCAGCCACTGCGACAGCTTGTGGAAGGGCATCCAGCCGTTGGTGAGGCCCGGGCCGTGCACGCCGGGGTGGCGCCAGCAGTCACCCAGCGCGAAGTCGGGGTTGCCCGAGCCGAGGCCGCCGGGCGTGTCGCTGCCGTCGGCGGCGATGCTGTCGACGAAGTTGGCAGCCGGCCAGATGCGCGAGAGCGACGCCAGCAGCAGCGACAGCAGCTCGTGCGCCGTGATCTCCGCGGTGGGCGGGGCAGCGGGGCCGACCGGCCCGACCAGCGCGTCGAACAGACCGCCGGGGCGGCCCTCTTCACCGAAGACCTCCGGCTGCTCGGCCAGTGCCTCGCCCAGCCGGCGCAGCAGCGTCGTGCGGCCGGCAATGCCGACCAGCGGGTTCACGTCGCTGACCTGGAAGGCCTGGCCGAGGCGGTCGGCGATCAGCCCGCGCAGGCCGGCGGCGTCGACCTGCAGCGGCCGGTCGGCGTTGGACGAGAAGAGGCCGCTGGTGAAGGCATGGAAGCTCGCGACGCCCAGCCCCTCGGAGCGCGTGAAGCGCTGGCCACTGGCCGACTCGACGTAGTGCCAGTCGGGGCCGGCACCGGCGTCGAGCAGCACGCTGACCAGCACCAGGTCGATCTGCACCCGCGCCCGCTCGCGCGGCGTGACGCCGTCGCCCAGCAGGCGGTCGAGCGCGGCCAGGCGGTCGATGCCGCCCGCCTCGAAATGGCGCCAGCGGCTGTGGAAAGGGATGCGGCCGGACGGGTAGCGCTCGCGCGTGACCTCGGCGACGACCTGCGCCGCGTCGTCGAGCGCTGTGTCGCCGCCGATGGTGAACCAGGCCGAATCGCCCTGGCGCGCGCGGGCCAGCAACTGCGCGGCGCGTTCGCGCACGGCGGTGGTGGTGCGCAGGTAGGCGGCGGCCGGGCCCGGCTGCGCGAAGTCGGTGGCGGGCGCCTGCGCCGCATCCAGGTTCAGTCCGTAGTTGTCTTGACTCATCATTCGCTCAGTCCGCGGCCCTTGGCCTTCTTGAGTTCTTCGGCGTCGGGCACGGCGCCCGGCGTGAAATAGCCGGCGGCCATCTTGGCATCCATCTCGACGCGGGCGTCGGCCGGGATCAGTTCGTCGGGGATGTTCACCCGCTCGCCGATCTCGATGCCCGAACCGGTGATGGCGTCGAACTTCAGGTTGCTCATCGAGACCAGGCGGTGGATCTTGCGGATGCCCAACCAGTGGAAGACGTCGGGCATCAGCTCCTGGAAGCGCATGTCCTGCACGCCGGCCACGCATTCGGTGCGGGCGAAGTACTGGTCGGCCGTGTCGCCGCCGACCTGGCGCTTGCGCGCGTTGTAGACCAGGAACTTGGTGACCTCGCCGAGCGCGCGGCCCTCCTTGCGCGAGTAGGCGATCAGCCCGACGCCGCCGCGCTGTGCGCCGCGGATACATTCCTCGATGGCGTGCGTGAGGTAGGGCCGGCAGGTGCAGATGTCGGAGCCGAACACGTCGGAACCGTTGCACTCGTCGTGGATGCGGGCAGTGAGTTCGACCTCCGGGTTCGCCAGGTCGCGCGGGTTGCCGAAGATGTAGAGGGTCTGGCCGCCGATGGGTGGCAGGAACACCTCCAGGTCGGAGCGCGTCACCAGCTCGGGGTACATGCCGCCGGTCTCCTCGAACAGCACGCGGCGCAGGTCGGTCTCGGAGCAGCCGAAGCGCCGCGCCACCTCGGGCAGGAACCACACCGGTTCGATGGCCGCCTTGGTCACCATCGCGGCCCCGCCGGCGGTGAGGAACTTGCCGTCGGCTGTCAGGCGGCCGGTCTGCAGCGCCTCGATCACCTCCGGCAGGATGACGTGCGCCTGGGTCACGGCGATGGTCGGGCGGATGTCGTAGCCGGCCGCCAGCTCGGTCGAGAAGACGTCGGCCACCGCCGCGCCCCACGGGTCGAGCGACACGATGCGCCCGGGGTCCGACCATTGCGGGTACGGGCCGATGAGGTCGGTCGGCGAGGTGTTGGTGAGGTCGGCCTTGTGCTGCGGGTTGAGCGCCCCGGCCGCCACGGCCAGCGCGCGGTACACGCTGTACGAGCCGCTGTGCGTGCCGATCACGTTGCGATGCGCGCGCTTCGTGGTCGTGCCGACGATCGGACCGCGCTCGGTCGCAGTCGCTGCGCCCCAGCGGATCGGCAGCGCGCCGAAGCCGCCGGCGTGCGAGGTCAGCCGGATGTGCCGCGGTGCGCCGGCGTTGGGCGAATAGACCGGAGAGAGCGAAACGGAGGCGGCCGCCGCATCAGCGGGCGTGGCGGACGAGGAGGACTGCGGGTTCGGTGCGCTCGGCGAGCTGGGTGAGGAAGGGTTGGGGGAACTCGAGACGGTGTCGACAGACATTGCAGGCCCTCAAAAAATGCAATGTAGCGACCGACTCCATGGCTGGCAAGCGCAGCGGTCTATGGCCTGCCTGTAACCTTCGGCACGCATGAAACGAACAACACCAGGAGCGCCGACGCCTCTGCAGGACGCCGAAGCTGCGCTGCATGCGCTGTTCGTGCGCGGGCTGGGCGGCGACGCGGCCGCCTATCGCCTGTTCCTGCAGAAGCTGGGTGCTCATTTGCGGGCCTTCCTCGGCCGGCGCCTGTTCGGGTGGCCGGATGACGTGGAAGACCTGGTCCAGGAATGCCTTCTCGCCGTGCACAACCAGCGCCACACCTACCAGAGCGACCAGCCCTTGACGGCCTGGGTGCATGCGATCGCGCGCTACAAGCTGATCGATCTGTTGCGCGCCAAGGGCAGCCGCGAGGCGCTGCACCAGCCGCTCGACGACGAGCTGGCGGTGTTCGCCGAATCGGCCACCGACGCGAGCGATGCGCGGCGCGACCTGGGGGGATTGCTCGAGAGCCTGCCCGACCGGCACCGGCTGCCGATCGTCCACGTGAAGCTGCACGGCCTGTCGATCGCCGAGGCGGCGCGCGCCACCGGCATGTCCGAGTCGGCGGTGAAGGTCGGCATCCATCGCGGGCTCAAGGCGCTCGCGCTCAAGATCAAGGACAGCCGATGAAGACCGACGAACTGATCGCCCTGCTGGGGGCCGACGCCGCACCGGTGCCGCGGCGTGCGACCACCCGCCGGCTCGGGCTGGCGCTGGCCGTGTCGCTGCCGATCTCGGTGGCCTTGCTGCTGCTCGAATTCGGCCCGCGCCGCAACCTGGTCGAGGCCATGTTCTGGCCGATGTTCTGGGTCAAGGTGATGTTCCCGGTGGCGATCGCCGTGGCCGGCTTCGTGCTGGCGCAGCGGCTGGCGCGGCCGGGGGTGCGCGGTGGCGGGGCCTGGCCGGCCGCCGTGGCGCCGGTGCTGCTGATCTGGGCGCTGGCGGCCGTCGACTGGAGCATGGCCGCCCCCGCCGACCGGGGTGCGATGCTCTGGGGAGCGACATGGCGCAGCTGCGCCTTCAACATCCTGGCGCTGGCCACGCCGACCTTCGTCGCCACGATGTGGGTGCTGCGCGGCCTGGCGCCGACGCGGCTCGCGCTGGCAGGCGCAGCTGCGGGCGCCCTGGCCGGCGGGGTGGGCGGGGCCGTGTACGCCGTGCACTGCATGGAACTCGCGTCGCCGTTCCTGGCCGTCTGGTACGTGGCGGGGATCGCCTTGCCGGTGGTGCTGGGCGCCGTGCTGGGACCGCGCCTGCTGCGCTGGTGAAGCTGGTGAAGGGGCGGCGGGGCGGTCGCCAGCAGAGATCGGCGGTGCGCACGACAATCGCGCGCACATTCATCCGGAGCATCCCATGGCGCTATCTCTCTACGACCTGTCCGTCCCTGTCTTCACCCGTGGCCTGGGCCAGCTGGCCCATCTGCTCGACAAGGGGCTGGCGCACGCGCAGGCCCACGACATCGACACGGCGACGCTGGTCGGCGCGCGGCTGGCGCCCGACATGTTCACGCTGGCCGGCCAGGTGCAGAGCGCGAGCGATGCATCCAAGCTGGGTGCGGCGCGGCTCGCCGGCATCACGGCGCCGAGCTTTCCCGACACCGAGACGACGTACGAGGAACTGCAGGCGCGCGTCGCGAAGACGATCGACTTCTTGAAGACCGTCGAGCGCGCGCAGATCGACGGCTTCGAAGCGCGCGACGTCGTCGTGAAGAACCGCCGCGGCGAGATGCACTTCACCGCCGACCGCTACCTGTTGCAATTCGCGCTGCCGAACTTCTTCTTTCACGTCACGACCGCGTATGGCCTGCTGCGCCACAGCGGCGTGCCGGTCGGGAAGATGGATTACCTCGGCACGTTCTGACCTGACGCACCCGTCGCATCGACCGGCAGCGGCTTCGTCGGCCAGCCGGCGAGGTGGCGTTCGGCGATGCCGGCCAGCGCGGTGATCCACGCCGGGCTGTCGTTGAGGCAGGGGATGTAGTGGAAGTCCTTGCCGCCCGCGTGCAGGAAGGCCTCGCGGCCTTCCATCGCGATCTCTTCCAGCGTCTCCAGGCAATCGGCCGGGAAGCCCGGGCACATCACGTCGACCCGCGCCGTGCCTGCCGCGCCCAGTTCGCGCAGCGTCGGTTCGGTGTAGGGCTCCAGCCACTTGGCGCGGCCGAAGCGCGACTGGAAGGTCACGCGGTAGGCGCTGGGCGGCAGGCCCAGGCGCGCGGTCAGCAGGCGGGCCGTTTCCAGGCATTGGCCCTGGTACGGGTCACCGAGCCGGATGTTGCGTTCGGGAATGCCGTGGAAGCTCATCACCAGCTGGTCGGGGCGGCCGTTCTGCTTCCAGTAGGCCTCCACGCGCTGCGCCAGCGCCTCGATGTAGCGCGGGTCGTCGTGGTACTGGTTGACGAAGCGCAGCTCCGGCAGGCTGCGCTTCGTGCGCGTCCATGCCGTCACGGCATCGATCACGCTGGCGGTGGTGGTCGCGGAATACTGCGGGTAGGCCTGCATGACGAGCACGCGGGTCGCGCCCTCGGCCTGCGCGGCGTCCAGCTGCGAGGCGATCGACGGGTTCGCATAGCGCATCGCATGGCGCACCGACAGCCGGTGGCCGCGCTCGCCGAGCCAGCCCGCCAGCAGCTTGGCCTGCTTCTCGGTCCAGACCTTCAGCGGTGAGCCTTCGGGCAGCCAGATGCTCTTGTACTTGGCCGCCGACTTGGCCGGCCGCACCCGCAGGATGATGCCGTGCAGGATCAGGCACCAGATGGCGCGCGGGATCTCGATCACGCGGTGGTCGTGCAGGAACTGCGAGAGGTAGCGGCGCACCGCGGGGGCCGTGGGCTCGTCGGGGGAGCCGAGGTTGCACCAGAGGATGGCGGTGCGGTCTTCGGCGAGGTGGGCGTGGGGTGCCCCGCTGCCGGATGTCGTTTTGGAAGGCATGCGATATTCTGGGCCATGACCTTGGAGACAACGGCCCCGCCGGGCCATGACGGACTCGACGTGAAGCGCATCGCGGCGATCTCGCTCGACCTGGACGACACCCTGTGGCCGATCTGGCCGACCATCGAGCGGGCCGAGCGCGTGCTGCACGCCTGGCTGCTGCGCGAGGCGCCGAAAACCGCTGAGTTGCTGGTCACGCCCGGCGTGCTGCGCGAGCTGCGGCAGGCCACGGAGCGGGAACGCGCCGACCTGGCGCACGACCTCAGCGCGCTGCGCCGCGAGTCGATCCGTGCCGCGCTGCGGCGCGCCGGCGAAGACCCGGCGCTGGCCGACCCGGCCTTCGACGCCTTCTTCGAAGAGCGTCAGCGCGTCGAGCTCTACGACGATGCGCTGCCCGCGCTCAAGTGGCTGAGCGAACGCTATCCGCTGGTGGCCGTTTCCAACGGCAATGCGGACATCCATCGCACGGGCGTGGGCCGCTGGTTCCGCACCGCCTTCAACGCCCGCGCCTTCGGCAGCGGCAAGCCGCACGCACCGATCTTTCGTGCAGCCGCGGCCTCCGTCGGCCTGCTGCCGCGCGACGTGCTGCACGTCGGCGACGATGCGATGCTTGATGTGGTCGGTGCGCTCGATGCGGGCATGCAGGCGGCCTGGCTGGTGCGCGATGCCGACGACGAGCGCAAGCCTTGGGCGTATGGGGCGCGGCCGCAGCTGGTCGTGCCGAACCTGCATGCGCTGTGCATGGCGCTGGACGCGCAGTAGCGTCAGTCGATGGCGAATGCCGCACGGAAGGTGGCGCAGAAGTCCGCTGAACCGACGATCGACAGGCTGACCGTGTGGCGCGGCGCGCCGGCGGCGCCGGGGCGGACGTCGAGCTGGCCGCTGCCTTCGTCGTAGGTCAGCGTTTCGGCCAGGCTCCACTCCTGCAGCGACTGCAGGTCGAAGTCCCACGCACCGCCGTCGTCCAGCGGCGCGCGCTGGCCGGCGAAGGCCGCATGGGCCCAGTCCAGCACGGCGACGATCTCCGCATGCACGGCCGCAAGTTGCTGGGGCCCGACCGAAGCCACGGCGTCGAAGCTGCCACTGCCGTCGGCTTCCTCAGTGAAGTCGAAATCCAGGTAGTCGAGCGTCGTCATGGGCCGACCCAGCGTGCCGCCGCGAGGCCGCTGCGCACCGCGCCTTCGAGCGTGGCGGGGTAGGGCCCGTCGACGTAGTCGCCGCAGGCCGCGAGGCCGGGGGCGATCTGCATCCAGGGGCGACGAAGGCCCGGCGTGCAGGCAAAGGTGGCACGGCGCTCGATCACCGTTTGCACGATGCGCAGCCGCGTGGCGCCCAGTTGCGTGGCGGCTTGCGCCAGCACCTGTTCTTCCAGCGCCTCGCGTGGCAGGTCGCTCGCGCTCACGACCAGCGCGACGAGGCCGTGCGGCCCGCCGAGCTGGCCGCGGTCGAAGGCGAACTGCGCGGGTGCGCCGGGGCCGGTGCGCAGCGCGACCATCGGCGCCGCCAGCGCGGGCGCGCCGTCGGCATACAGCGTGGCGATGGCTTCGTAGCGCAGCGCGTCGGTGACGGCCAGCCAGTCGTCGGCATCGATGGTGGCGCCGCGCACCAGGCGCGCGGCGTCCCACGGGGCGCCGGCGATCACGACGCGATCGAAATCTTCGCCGTCGACCTGCCAGTGGGTGTCGGTGCGCACCAGCGTCTGCACGCGGCAGCCGGTGCGCACGGTGGCGGCGCGCAAGCCGAGCCAGCGCACCGCGGCGTCGGGCAGCAGGGCGCCCAGGTCGACGCGTGGCAGCAGCAGGTCGGCGCCGCCGCGCTCGGTGAACAGGGCGTCCTCGAGCACGCGCAGGAAGACGGTGCCGCTCGACGCGTCCACCGGTGTGTTCAGCGCGGAGACGCACAGCGGCTCGATCAGCTCCTGCATGACGCGCCGCGTCAGCCCGCGGCACAGCGTCGCCACCGTCGCTTCGGGCGTGCAATGGAAGCGCGCGCGGCGCCAGCGCAGCGCGGTGCGCAGCAGGGAAGCCTTGTCGGCCCAGGTCCAGTCGCGCGCGGTCGCGATGCCGGCGAGCAGGTCGAGCGGCGCCGCCATGCGCGGCAGCGCCAGGCCGCCGCCGTCGGCGAAGCGCAGTGACAGCGGCGTGCGATGCAGCGCCTCGTCGGGGTCGACGCCGACGGTGCGCATCAGCGCCAGCGTGTCGCGGTAGGCGCCGATCAGGATGTGCTGGCCGTTGTCCAGCGGCGCGCCGTTGTGGCCGGCATCGATGCGGCGGGCACGGCCGCCGGGCATGCGGGCGGCGTCGAACAGGGTGACGAGGTGGCCGGCGCGGGTGGCGTCGACGGCACAGGCCAGGCCGGCCCAGCCGGCGCCGATGACGGCGATCCTCAAATCCGCCCCAGCGCCTGCACGCGCCATGCGAGCCAGAACTTGCGCAGCGGCGTGAGGCTCACGCGCTGGTTCAGCACCTGAAAGTCGTCGCGCTCGATCTCGCGCAGCAGCGCGCGGTAGATGCTGGCCATCATCAGGCCCGGCTTCTGGCTGCGGCGGTCGGCGGCGGGCAGCAGCGCCAGCGCTTCGTCGTAGGTGCGGTGCGCGCGCTCGGCCTGGAACTTCATCAGCGCCACGAAGCGGTCGGAGTGGATGCGGTTGAGCAGTTCGTGCGCCTTGACGTCGAACTGCTGCAGCTCGTTCACCGGCAGGTAGATGCGGCCACGCAGCGCGTCTTCGCCGACGTCGCGGATGATGTTGGTCAGCTGCAGTGCCAGGCCCAGCGTGTGGGCGTAGGCGGTGGTCGCCGGGTCGGTCTGTCCGAAGATGCGCGCCGAGACTTCGCCGACCACGCCGGCCACCAGGTGGCAGTAGCGCTTCAGGCCGGGGTAGTCGAGGTAGCGGGTCTGCGTCAGGTCCATCTCGCAACCATCGATGATCTGCTGCAGCTGCGCGGCTTCGATGCCGTGCTCGGCGGTCAGCGGCATCAGCGCCTGCATCACGGGGTGGCGCGGTTCGCCGGCATAGGCCTGGGCCACCTCGGTGCGCCACCAGGCCAGCTTGGTGGCGGCGACGCCGGGGTCGCGCACCTCGTCGACCACGTCGTCGATCTCGCGGCAGAAGGCGTAGAAGGCGGTGATCGCGGCGCGGCGGCGCGCGGGCAGGAACAGGAAGGCGTAATAGAAGCTGCTGCCCGAGGCGGCCGCTTTCTGCTGGACGTACTGCGCGGGGGTCATCGATCGGGGGCGCTCGGCTTCTTGAAAGTCATTGCGTCGATTGTCTCCGCATCCGCAGCGCCCGCCAGGCGAGGAGCGGGGCATCGGCCTTGCCGACCGTGGGGCGCTGTGTGAACGTGTCGAAGCCCAGCGCTTCGATCTTGTCGAGGATGCGCAGCCCGCCCTGGACCACCAGCCGCAGCTCCCAGCCCATGCGCCCGGGCAGGCGGTGCACGAGCGGCGCGCCCTGTTGCATGAGCGCACGCGCCCAGGCGACCTCGGCGGCGACGAGCGACAGCGCCTCGCGTGGCGGCGGGGCGTCGCCACGTGGACGGAAGGTGTCGACGGCCGCGGCCGACAGCCCATGCGCAGCGCAGTCGTCGACCGGCAGGTAGAAGCGGCCGCGCGGCAGGTCGACGCTCAGGTCCTGCCAAAAATTGATGAGCTGCAGCGCGCTGCAGATCGCATCGCTCTGCGCCAGCGCCATGGCGTCGTGCACGCCATAGAGATGCAGCAGCAGCCGGCCGACCGGGTTGGCGGAGCGGGCGCAGTAGTCCAGCAACGCGGCGCGGTCGGGGTAGCGGGCGGCGTCGCGGGTCTTCTCGATGTCCTGTATGAAGGCCGACAGCAGGTCGGCCAGCAGCGCTTCGGGCAACGCGAAGGCGCGCATCGCATGCGCCAGCGGGCCGAAGACGGCGGGCCAGCGCGCCGAGGCCGCGTGGCCCTGCGCGATCGCGGCGAGGTCGGCGCGAAAGGCGTGCAGATCGGCCAGCCGTTGCTCGGGCGACGCGTCTCCCTCGTCGGCGATGTCGTCGGCCGTCCGGGCGAAGACGTAGATGGCGGCGATGGGCGGGCGCAGCCGCGGCGGGCAGAGCCACGACGCCACCGGGAAGTTCTCGTAATGCGTCGGTGGTGGCGCGAGGGTTGGCGCGGTTGCGGCGGTTTCGGAAGAGGGGGACATTGGCACGCGGCGATTGTCGGTGAAGGGCGTGGCACGCCTCGGTTCGTTGACAGTCCGGGGGGCATCCCACAAAATTACTAACCCTTCGGTCATTAATGGCCCGTCAGTTCTCAAGGTGGTTCATGGCCGTATCGATCGTTTCCGTCGCCCCCTCGCTTCCCGTCGCCGCCCTGCTCGTCGCCGCGGCCTTGGCGGGCTGTTCCAAGCCACCCGTCGCCGAAGACCCGGTGCGCGCCGTCAAGGTCCAGACCGTGGGCGCCAACGCCTACGGCACCGCACCCGAGTTCTCGGCCGAGGTGCGAGCCCGCGTCGAGACGCCCGTGGGCTTTCGTGTCGCCGGCAAGATCCTTCGGCGCCAGGCCGAGCTCGGCCAGCGGGTGCAGGCCGGCCAGGTGCTGGCGCAGCTCGACCCGCAGGACTACCGGCTCGCCGCCGATGCGGCCCGCGCGCAGCAGGCATCGGCCCAGACGAACCGCGACCTCGCGGCGGCGGACCTCAAGCGCTACCGCGAACTGCGGGCGCAGAACTTCATCAGCGGCGCCGAACTGGAGCGCCGCGAGACCACTTACAAGTCGGCGCAAGCCCAGTTCGAGCAGGCGCAGGCGCAGCTCGCCTCGCAGGGCAACCAGACCAGCTACGCGACCCTGGTGGCCGATACGGCCGGCGTGGTCACGGCCATCGAGGCGCAGCCCGGCCAGGTGGTGTCCGCCGGCACGCCGGTGCTGCGCATCGCCCAGGACGGCGCCCGCGACGTGGTCTTCGCGGTGCCCGAAGACCGGGCGGCGCAGATCAAGCCGGGCTCCGATGTGGCCGTGCGCGGCTGGGCCGGCGGCCCCGAGCTGCAAGGCAAGGTGCGCGAGGTGGCGGCCAGCGCCGACCCCGTGACGCGCACCTACGCGGTGAAGGTCGCGATCGACGCCGCCACGGCGCCGCCGCTCGGCGCCACCGTCTATGCGCGGCCGCAGGCCCTGTCGCACGTCGGGGCGCCGGTGCTCAAGCTGCCGACCAGCGCGCTGCGCCAGGAAGGCAACGGTTCCGCGGTGTGGGTGCTCGACAAGGGCAGCATGACCGTGCGCTCGCAGGCGGTGCAGGTGGCGACGGCGGACGGCAACGAGGCGGTGATCGCCCAGGGCCTGGAGCCGGGCATGCAGGTGGTGGTGGCGGGCGTGCATGTGCTGGCGCCGGGGCAGAAGGTGTCGATCTACCAGGGCAAGTCCACGCCCGCGGCCGCCGGCGCTGGTCTCGCGGCGGCACCGGCTTCGGCCGCCTCGCGCTGAGGACGGCGCGATGACCACCCCCAGCCAAGCGACCGGCAAGGCCGGCTTCAACCTGTCGAAATGGGCGCTCGAACACGCGGCGCTCACGCGCTACCTGATGATCGTGCTGATGGTGCTGGGCTTCGCCTCGTACTTCCAGCTGGGCCAGGACGAGGACCCGCCCTTCACCTTTCGCATCATGGTGATGCGTACCTACTGGCCCGGTGCGACCGCGCAGCAGATGGCCGAGCAGGTGACCGACAAGCTCGAGCGCACGCTGCAGGAGGCGCCGTATGCCGACAAGATCCGCAGCTACTCCAAGCCCGGCGAGTCGATGATCATCTTCCAGATCAAGGACTCGTCGAAGCCCGGCGAGGTGGCGAACGTCTGGTACACGGTGCGCAAGAAGATCGGCGACATGCGCGCCACGCTGCCCGGCGGCGTGCAGGGGCCGTTCTTCAACGACGAGTTCGGCGACGTGTACGGCGTGATCTATGCGCTGCAGACCGACGGCTACTCGACCGCGGAAATCAAGACCTTCGCCGACGAGGTGCGCCAGGGGCTGCTGCGCGTGAAGGACGTGGCGAAGGTCGAGCAGTTCGGGCTGCAGGACGAGAAGATCTATGTCGAGGTCTCGCAGAAGCGTGTGGCGCAACTGGGCCTGGACATGAACGCGGTGCTGCAGCAAATCGGGGCGCAGAACGCGGTGGAGAGCGCCGGCACGATCCAGTCGCCGCTCGACATGGTGCAGGTGCGCGTCGCAGGGCAGTTCACCAGCGTCGAGCAGCTGCGCGAGATGCCGATCCGCGGTACCTCGGGCAACCAGTTGCGGTTGGGCGACATTTCCGAGATCCGCCGCGGAACGATCGACCCGCCGGCCGTCAAGGTGCATCACGAGGGCAAGGAAGTCGTCGCGCTGGGCGTCTCCATGTCGAAGGGCGGGGACATCATCGCGCTGGGCCAGGCGTTGCGCGTGGCGGTGGCCGACATCGGCCAGCGCCTGCCGGCCGGCGTGACGCTGGCCCAGGTGCAGGACCAGCCGGTCTCGGTGGCGACCTCGGTCAACGAGTTCGTGCATGTGCTGATCGAGGCGGTGGTGATCGTGCTGGCCGTGAGCTTCATCGCGCTGGGCCTGCACAAGGGCGGGCGCTTCGGCTGGCACATCGACATGCGGCCGGGGCTGGTGGTGGCGATCACGATCCCGCTGGTACTGGCCGTCACCTTCCTGGCCATGAACTACTTCGGCATCGGGCTGCACAAGGTGTCGCTCGGCTCCCTGATCATCGCGCTGGGCCTGCTGGTGGACGACGCGATCATCGCGGTGGAGATGATGGTGCGGAAGATGGAGGAGGGCTACGACAAGGTCCGCGCCGCCACCTTCGCCTACGACGTGACGGCCAAGCCGATGCTGACCGGCACGCTCATCACGGCCGCGGGCTTTCTGCCCATCGGCCTGGCCAAGTCGACCACCGGCGAGTACACCTTCGCGATCTTCGCGGTGACGGTCATCGCGCTGGTGCTGTCGTGGATCGTTTCGGTCTACTTCGTGCCGTACCTGGGCACGCTGCTGCTCAAGGTCAAGCCGCACGACCCCGATGCGCCGCCGCACGAACTCTTCGATTCACGCTTCTACAACGCCTTCCGCGGTGCAGTGAACTGGTGCGTGGCGCACCGCTGGCTCACCATCGGCGCAACGGTGGCGATCTTCGCGCTCGGCATCGTGGGCATGGGGCGGGTGCAGCAGCAGTTCTTCCCCGATTCGAGCCGGCCGGAAATCCTGGTCGACCTGTGGTCGCCCGAAGGCACCGCCTTCGCCGCCAACGAGGACATCGCCAAGCGCGTGGAGCAGCGGCTGATGCAGGAGCCAGAGGTCGCGTCCGTCACGACCTGGATCGGCAGCGGCGTGCCGCGCTTCTACTTGCCGCTGGACTACATCTTCCCGCAGACCAACGCGTCGCAGGTGCTGGTGCTGGCCAAGGACCTGCATCAGCGCGACGCCTTGCGTCAGCGCCTGCCCGCCTTGCTGGCCCAGGAGTTTCCGGAGGTGCGCGCCCGCGCCAAGCTGTTGCCGAACGGGCCGCCCGTGGCCTACCCGGTGCAGTTCCGCGTGGTCGGGACCGACCCGGCGCAACTGCGTCTGCATGCCGACGCGGTGAAGGCGGCGATGCGCCAGAACGCGAACACGCGTGGCGTCAACGACAACTGGAACGAGTCGGTGAAGGTGATCCGCCTGGACGTCGACCAGGACAAGGCCCGCGCGCTCGGTGTGACGAGCCAGGCCATCGCCCAGGCATCGCGCACGATGTTCAGCGGCACCACCATTGGCCAGTACCGCGAGAACGACCGGCTGATCGACATCGTGCTGCGCCAATCGCCCGACGAGCGCGAAGCGATCTCGGACATCGGCAACGCCTACCTGCCGACGGCGTCGGGCCGTTCGATCCCGCTGGCGCAGATCGCCAGGCCGGTGTTCACCTGGGAGCCGGGCGTGATGTGGCGCGAGAACCGCGACTACGCCATCACGGTGAACGCCGACATCGCCGAGGGCCTGCAGGGCGCGACCGTGACGCAGCAGCTGCTGCCCGAATTGCGCGCGCTGGAAGCGAAGTGGCGCGCGGCCGGGCAGGGCGGCTACCGCATCGAGGTGGCCGGCGCGGTGGAGGAAAGCAGCAAGGGCTCGACCTCGATCGTGGCGGGCATACCGATCATGCTGTTCCTGGTCTTCACGCTGCTGATGCTGCAGCTGCACAGCTTCAGCCGGGCGCTGCTGGTGTTCATCACCGGGCCGCTGGGCATCGCGGGTGTGGCGGCGGCGCTGCTGCTCCTGAACCGGCCCTTCGGCTTCGTCGCGCTGCTGGGCGTGATCGCGCTGATGGGGATGATCCAGCGCAACTCCGTGATCCTGATCGACCAGATCGAGAGCGACCGCGCCGCCGGCGTGCCGGCCTGGGACGCGATCGTCGAATCGGCCGTGCGGCGGCTGCGCCCGATCGTGCTGACGGCCGCGGCCGCGGTGCTGGCGATGATCCCGCTGTCGCGCAGCGTCTTCTGGGGCCCGATGGCCGTGGCCATCATGGGCGGCCTGATCGTGGCCACCGTGCTCACCCTGCTGGCGCTCCCGGCGATGTACGCCGCCGCCTTCCGCGTGAAGCGGGAAGAAAAGGCGGCGCCGGTTAGCGTCTAAAATGCGCGGTTGACCGATTTCGAAGCGGGTGGTCTGCATCTGGAGGCCGCCCGCTTTTGCTTGATTCACCTGACCGCGCGGGTGGCGAAATTGGTAGACGCACCAGGTTTAGGTCCTGACGTTCGCAAGAACGTGCCGGTTCGAGTCCGGCCCCGCGCACCAGCACACCTCACAAGGAAGAACGAAAATGACCGTGAATGTTGAAACCCTCGAGAAACTCGAGCGCAAGATCACGCTGACGCTGCCCGTCGGCACCATCCAGTCGGAAGTCGATTCCCGCCTGAAGAAGCTGGCCCGCACCGTGAAGATGGACGGTTTCCGTCCGGGCAAGGTGCCGATGAACGTCGTGGCCCAGCGCTATGGCTACTCGGTGCACTACGAAGTCATGAACGACAAGGTCGGCGAAGCCTTCTCGCAGGCGGCCAACGAAGCCAAGCTGCGCGTGGCCGGCCAGCCGCGCATCACCGAGAAGGAAGAAGCGCCCGAGGGCGTGATGGCCTTCGACGCGGTGTTCGAGGTGTTCCCCGACGTCAAGATCAACGACCTGGCCAACGCCGAGGTCGAGCGCGTCACGGCCGACGTGAGCGACGAAGCCATCGACAAGACGCTCGACATCCTGCGCAAGCAGCGCCGCACCTTCGCACAGCGCCCGCAAGACACCGCCGCCGCCGACGACGACCGCGTGACGGTCGATTTCGAAGGCAAGATCGACGGTGAAACCTTCCAGGGCGGCAAGGCCGAGGACTTCCAGTTCATCATCGGCGAAGGCCAGATGCTCAAGGAATTCGAAGACGCCGTGCGCGGCCTGAAGTCCGGCGACAGCCGCACCTTCCCGCTGTCGTTCCCGGCCGATTACCACGGCAAGGACGTGGCTGGCAAGCAGGCCGACTTCATGGTCACCGTCAAGAAGATCGAAGCCTCGCACCTGCCGGAAGTCAACGAACAACTGGCCAAGTCGCTCGGCATCGAGGAAGCCACGGTCGAAGGCCTGCGCGCCGACATCAAGCGCAACCTCGAGCGCGAAGTGAAGTTCCGCGTGCTCGCGCGCAACAAGAACGCCGTGATGGACGCGCTGATCGCCAACGCCGAACTCGACCTGCCGAAGTCGAGCGTGCAGTCCGAAGTCGACCGCATGGTCGAAGGTGCCCGCGCCGAACTCAAGCAGCGCGGCATCAAGGACGCCGACAAGGCCCCGATCCCCGACGAAGTCTTCCGCCCGCAGGCCGAGCGCCGCGTGCGCCTGGGCCTGGTGGTCGCCGAACTGGTGCGTGCCAACAACCTGCAGGCCAAGCCCGAGCAGATCAAGGCCCACATCGACGAACTGGCGGCCAGCTACGAGAAGCCGGCCGACGTGGTTCGCTGGTACTTCAGCGACAACCGCCGCCTGGCCGAAGTGGAAGCCGTCGTGATCGAGAACAACGTGACCGACTTCGTGCTGGGCCAGGCCAAGGTCGCCGACAAGTCGGTGTCCTTCGACGAGCTGATGGCGCAGCAGGCCTGATCATTGTGCGACCCGGCGGGGCTTGCACCCGCCGGCACCATCCCCATCTGACCCTTCACCGGGGAATTCCCGGCAGGTCAAGCACTGAACGGAGCTATTCATGAGCGCACAGGACATCCAAGGTCTCGGCATGGTGCCGATGGTGATCGAGCAATCGGGCCGCGGCGAGCGGTCCTATGACATCTATTCGCGTCTGCTGAAAGAGCGCGTGATCTTCCTGGTGGGCGAGGTCAACGACCAGACGGCCAACCTGGTGGTCGCCCAGCTGCTCTTCCTGGAGAGCGAGAACCCGGACAAGGACATTTCGTTCTACATCAACTCGCCGGGCGGCAGCGTGAGCGCCGGCATGGCGATCTACGACACGATGCAGTTCATCAAGCCGGCCGTCTCGACCCTGTGCATCGGCTTCGCGGCCAGCATGGGCGCCTTCCTGCTGGCGGCCGGCGAAAAGGGCAAGCGTTTCTCGCTGCCCAATTCGAAGATCATGATCCACCAGGTGCTGGGCGGCGCACGCGGCCAGGCGACGGACATCGAGATCCACGCACGCGACATCCTGAAGACGCGCGAGCAGATGAACCGCATCCTGGCCGAGCGCACCGGTCAGCCGCTGGAGAAGATCGCCCGCGACACCGAGCGCGATTACTTCCTGACCGCCGACGAGTCGAAGGACTACGGCCTGATCGACCAGGTGATCTCCAAGCGCGGCTGATCCCGCCCGGCGCTGCGGCGCCTGCGCAACGACGGCGTTTTCCATGCGGAGAACGCCGTTTTTGTTTCGTTATCATTGATCCACCCCTGTTACGAGGCATTTGCCCATGGCCGAGAAAAAAGGCTCTTCCAGCGAAAAAACGCTTTACTGCTCCTTTTGCGGTAAGAGCCAGCACGAGGTCAAGAAGCTGATCGCCGGTCCTTCGGTGTTCATCTGCGACGAGTGCATCGATCTTTGCAACGAGATCATCCGCGACGAACTGCCCGCGGGCGACGAGGCGCGCGACGCGCGCAGCGACCTGCCGACACCGCTGGAGATCAAGACCAACCTCGACAATTACGTGATCGGCCAGGAGCCGGCCAAGCGCATGTTGTCGGTGGCGGTCTACAACCACTACAAGCGCCTGCGCCACAAGGAAAAGAACACCAAGGGCGACGAGGTCGAACTCAGCAAGAGCAACATTTTGCTGATCGGCCCCACAGGCTCGGGCAAGACGCTGCTGGCGCAGACGCTGGCCCGCATGCTCGACGTGCCCTTCGTGATGGCCGACGCCACGACGCTGACCGAAGCCGGCTACGTGGGCGAAGACGTCGAGAACATCATCCAGAAGCTGCTGCAGAGCTGCAACTACGAGGTCGAGAAGGCCCAGCGCGGCATCGTCTACATCGACGAGATCGACAAGATCTCGCGCAAGTCGGACAACCCGTCGATCACGCGCGACGTGTCGGGCGAGGGCGTGCAGCAGGCGCTGCTCAAGCTCATCGAAGGCACGATGGCCAGCGTGCCGCCGCAGGGCGGGCGCAAGCACCCGAACCAGGACTTCCTGCAGATCGACACGACCAACATCCTGTTCATCTGCGGCGGCGCCTTCGCGGGCCTGGAAAAGGTCATCGAGAACCGCACCGAGGCGTCGGGCATCGGCTTCGGCGCGATGGTCAAGAGCAAGGCCCAGCGCAGCATCACCGAGGTGTTTCGTGAGGTGGAGCCCGAAGACCTGATCAAGTTCGGCCTCATCCCCGAACTGGTCGGCCGCATGCCGGTGGTCGCCTCGCTGGCCGAACTGAGCGAAGACGCGCTGGTGCAGATCCTGACCGAGCCGAAGAACGCGGTGGTCAAGCAGTTCACCAAGCTGCTGCAGATGGAGGGCGTCGACCTCGAAATCCGCCCCGGCGCGCTCAAGGCTATCGCTCGCAAGGCACTGGCGCGCAAGACCGGCGCCCGAGGCCTGCGATCGATCCTTGAACAGTCGCTGATCGACACCATGTTCGAATTGCCGAACGCAACCAACGTCGACAAGGTGGTGGTCGAGGAATCGACCATCGACGAAAACAAGCCCCCGTTGCTCGTGTACCGCGAAGCAGCGAAAAAGGCCTAAAGGATCTCAATGTCCGGTCATACGCCTCTGCCTCCCGACGCCATCGACCTGCCGCTGCTGCCGCTGCGCGACGTCGTCGTGTTCCCCCACATGGTGATTCCGCTCTTCGTGGGTCGCCCCAAGAGCATCAAGGCGCTCGAACTGGCCATGGAAGCCGAGCGCCGCATCATGCTGGTGGCCCAGAAAGCCGCCGCCAAGGACGAGCCCTCGGTCGAGGACATGTTCGAGGTCGGCTGCGTCTCGACCATCCTGCAGATGCTCAAGCTGCCCGACGGCACCGTGAAGGTGCTGGTCGAGGGCCAGCAGCGCGCCCGCGTCAACAGCATCCATGACGGCGAGACGCACTTCACCGCCAACGTCACGCCGGTCGAGGTGCTCGAGGGCGCTGCCGCCCAGAAGGGCACCGAGATCGAGGCACTGCGCCGCGCGGTGATGCAGCAGTTCGACCAGTACGTCAAGCTCAACAAGAAGATTCCGCCGGAGATCCTCACGTCGATCTCCAGCATCGACGACCCGGGCCGCCTGGCCGACACCATCGCCGCGCACCTGCCGCTCAAGCTGGACAACAAGCAGGCGGTGCTCGACCTCGACAGCATCAAGGAGCGCCTGGAAAACCTGTACGGCCAGCTCGAGCGCGAGGTCGACATCCTCAACGTCGACAAGAAGATCCGTGGCCGCGTGAAGCGGCAGATGGAGAAGAACCAGCGCGACTTCTACCTGAACGAACAGGTCAAGGCGATCCAGAAGGAACTGGGCGAGGGCGAAGACGGCGCGGACATCGAGGAGATCGAGAAGAAGATCAAGCTCGCCAAGATGCCCAAGGACGCGCTCAAGAAGGCCGAGGGCGAGCTCAAGAAGCTCAAGCTGATGTCGCCGATGTCGGCTGAAGCCACGGTGGTGCGCAACTACATCGACGTGCTGATCGGCCTGCCCTGGAGCAAGAAGACCAAGATCAAGCACGACCTGGCGCACGCCGAGGCGGTGCTGAACGAAGACCACTACGGCCTCGACAAGGTCAAGGACCGCATCCTGGAATACCTCGCGGTGCAGCAGCGCGTCGACAAGGTCAAGGCGCCGATCTTGTGCCTGGTGGGCCCGCCGGGCGTGGGCAAGACCTCGCTCGGGCAGTCGATCGCCAAGGCCACCGGCCGCAAGTACACCCGCATGGCGCTGGGCGGCATGCGCGACGAGGCCGAGATCCGTGGGCACCGCCGCACCTACATCGGCGCGCTGCCGGGCAAGGTGCTGCAGGGCCTGACGAAGATCGGCACGCGCAATCCGCTGTTCCTGCTCGACGAGATCGACAAGCTGGGCACCGACTTCCGCGGCGACCCGTCGAGCGCGCTGCTCGAGGTGCTCGACCCCGAGCAGAACCACACCTTCGGCGACCACTACGTCGAGGTCGACTTCGACCTGTCGGACGTGATGTTCGTCGCGACCTCGAACTCGATGAACATCCCGCCGGCGCTGCTGGATCGGATGGAGGTGATCCGTCTGTCGGGCTACACCGAAGACGAGAAGACCCACATCGCGCTGAAGTACCTGCTGCCCAAGCAGCTGAAGAACAACGGCGTGAAGGACGAGGAGCTGCTGATCACCGAAGAAGCGGTGCGCGACATCGTGCGCTACTACACCCGGGAGGCCGGCGTGCGCTCGCTCGAGCGCGAGCTCTCGAAGATCTGCCGCAAGGTGGTGAAGGGTCTGTTGCTCAAGAAGATGACCCCCAAGGTCACGGTCGATGGTGCCAACCTCAACGACTTCCTCGGCGTGCGCAAGTACACCTTCGGGCTGGCCGAGAAGCAGAACCAGGTGGGGCAGGTCGTCGGCCTGGCGTGGACCGAGGTCGGCGGCGACCTGCTGACCATCGAAGCCGTCGCCATGCCCGGCAAGGGCGTGATCAGCCGCACCGGTTCGCTGGGCGATGTGATGAAGGAATCGGTCGAGGCTGCCCGCACGGTGGTGCGCAGCCGCGCCCGCCGCCTGGGCATCCGGGACGACGTCTTCGAGAAGCGCGACATCCACATCCACGTGCCGGACGGCGCGACGCCCAAGGACGGCCCGAGCGCCGGCGCGGCGATGACGACGGCCTTCGTGTCGGCGCTGACCGGCATCCCGGTGCGCGGCGACGTCGCGATGACCGGCGAGATCACGCTGCGCGGCGAGGTCACGGCCATCGGCGGTCTGAAGGAAAAGCTGCTGGCGGCTCTGCGTGGCGGCATCAAGACGGTGTTGATCCCCGAGGAGAACGCCAAGGACCTGCAGGACATTCCAGAGAACGTGAAGAACGGCCTCGAGATCGTGCCGGTCAAGTGGATCGACAAGGTGCTGGAGATCGCGCTCGAGAAGATGCCCACGCCGCTGTCCGACGAGGAAGTGGCGGCGTCCGCGGCCGCCGTGGCGGAGCTGTCGAAGCAGCGCGCGGCAGCACCGGCCGAAGGGTCGATCAAGCACTGAGGCCGTGAGGCTTGTCGATGCCCGAAAAAGTGTTCTATAATCTAAGGCTCGAAACGCGGGATTAGCTCAGTTGGTAGAGCGCAACCTTGCCAAGGTTGAGGTCGAGAGTTCGAGTCTCTTATCCCGCTCCAGGTTTGAAAAAGGGAAGCTTTGGCTTCCCTTTTTTTCGCAAAAACCAAGAAAAAACGAAGAATTCGAAGCTTCAAGACGACCCAGAAAAAAGCGTGGCGCGATAGCAAAGCGGTTATGCAACGGATTGCAAATCCGTCTAGCCCGGTTCGACTCCGGGTCGCGCCTCCATCTTCTCTTCAGGCCCCGCCAACCGTTGTTGTCGGGGCTGTTTTGTTTTGGGTTATCTTCGTTGCACAGACCGGCCCGGATGGTGAAATTGGTAGACACATCGGACTTAAAATCCGCCGCTTCCTGCATAAGGGGCATACCGGTTCGACCCCGGTTCCGGGCACCACCGCATGACAAGGGAGCAAGACATGCCACGCTATAACGCTCCATTCGAAATCCATGTGCATGGCGATGTGCCGCTGCGTTCGGACGTGACCTTCGCGCAGATCCAGGAGGCGCTCGCGCCGCTGTGGAAATATGCCGGCGCCAAGTCGCTGGCCGACGGCGCCACCAGCACTTACGAAGAGGAGCCCGGCATCCGCTTCGAGCAGAAGGAGCACATGCTGCAGATGTGCTGGACCGTGCCCGGCGACGAGGACTTCCGCCAGGAACTCGACGAGATGTGCATGGCGCTGAACGAACTCGCCGAGCAGGGCGCCGCCATCGAGGTCACGTTCTACGACACCGACTACGACGAGGAAGAGGGCGACCCCGAGGAGGAGTCGCGCGACGACTTCATCATGCTGTTCGTCGGCCCCAACCCCGCGGCGATCATGCAGGTCCAGCGCGACCTGCTGGTCGAAGACGTGGTGAACCTGATGGAACGCCACTTCGATGGCGCCGAACTCGGCGGTGTGGTCGCCGAGATCGACAAGCTCTTCGGCGACCGCTTCGATGCTCTCGTGAATTCGCTCGAAATCGGCAAGCGGCCGCGCGGCGGCGGCCCGGGGGGGCCGGGCGCCGGCGGCCACGGCGGCGGGCGCCGCCCGCGCCACCTCCACTAGGCGGCCCATGTCCGCGCTGCGTCCGGGCGTGCGCAAGCGCGAGGTGTTCGGCTGGGTGATGTACGACTTCGCCAACTCGGGCTACACCACGGTCGTCATCACGGCCGTGTTCGCGGCCTATTTCGTCGGCGGCGTTGCACAAGGCGCGGCATGGGCCACGTTCGCCTGGACCGCGGCGCTGAGCCTTTCCTATGCGCTGGTGATGGTGTCCATGCCCGCCATCGGCGCCTGGGCCGACCGCCATGGCGCCAAGAAGCGCGTGCTCATGATGGCGACGGCAGGGTGCGTGGTGGCGACCGCCGCCCTGGCGCTGACGCCCCAGGTCACCGGCGCGAACGCCGTGGTGCTGGCCATGGTGATGGTCATCGTCTCGAACACCTTCTATTCCTACGGCGAGTCCCTGACCGGCGCCTTCCTGCCCGAACTCGCGACGCCCGAGGGCATGGGCAAGATGAGCGGCTGGGGCTGGGGCTTCGGCTACGTGGGCGGCATGCTGACGCTGGGCGTGTGCCTGGCGTACGTGCTGTGGTCGCAGGCGCGTGGTCTGCCGGCGTCGCACTTCGTGCCGGTCACGATGCTGATCACCGCAGCGGTCTATGGGCTGGCCGCCTGCGTCACCTTCGCGCTGTTGCCCGAACGTGCCGAGCCACAGCCCGACAGCGCGCCGGAGGGTCCCTGGACGCAGTTGCGCAAGACCTTCCGCGAGGCGCGCGGCTACCGCGATTTCATGGGGGTGCTGGCGTGCACCGTCTGCTACCAGGCCGGGGTTGCGGTCGCGATCACGCTGGCGGCGATCTACGCCGAGCAGGTGATCGGCTTCCTGCCGCAGGAGACGATGGTGCTCATCTTCGTGCTCAACCTCGCAGCCGCGGTGGGCGCCTTCGCCTTCGGCTACCTGCAGGACCGCATCGGCCATCGGTTGGCGCTGGCCATCACCCTGGTTGCGTGGATTGCCGTCTGCGTGATTGCCGCGTCGGTCACGACCAAGGGCGGCTTCTGGTGGGCGGCGGCGATCGCGGGCCTGTCGATGGGGTCCAGCCAGTCGGCCGGGCGCGCGATGACGGGCTACCTCGCACCACCGGTGCGCAGTGCCGAGTTCTTCGGGCTGTGGTCCTTCGCGACGCGCCTGGCGAGCATCGTCGGCCCGTTGAGCTACGGAGCCATCACCTGGGCCACCGGCGGCAACCAGCGCGTGGCCATCCTCGCGACGGCGGTCTTCTTCGTTGGCGGGCTGCTGCTGCTGTTGCCGATCCGCATGCAGCGCGGCCGCGACGCTGCGTTAGCGGGATCGGGCGCGTCACGCTGAATCGGCCGGTCGGCCGTCACGGCGTGCGCAGCGCCTTCGGCACACGGTAGCGCTCGCCGTCGTAGCGCAGCACCACGGTGCCGTACTGTGCCGGCTGGGCCTGCTCGGCGCAGCTGCCGTCTTCCTGCATCTGCCCGCGGCTCTGGGCGACGGTGCGTGCGAGCACCAGGTCGGCGAAGGCGCTGTTGCGGTTCGGCCGGGTGGAGAGCATCGAACGCAGCTGGCGGAAGCGGCCGGTGCAGTCGGCGTTCCATTCGCCGCTCTCGTTGTCGAGCTCGACCTCCTGCATCACCTCGCGCAGCTTGCCGCTCTGCATGACGTACAGGCGCAGCGTCTCGCTCGCGAAGGTGTCGCCGCGGGTCGTGCCGCGGTAGCGCACCCGCAGGCCGAAGGCGCGCGCGTCGGGCGCCAGCACGTAGCGGCCGGTGTCGACCAGGATTTCCTGGATGGCGACGCCTTCCTCGTCCAGCGCCTCGGCCTGGAACAGGCGGCCGATGACGGTGTCGCGCTCGGTGTTCCCGTTGTCGGGTCGCTGCACCAGCAGGACCTCAAGGTCGTAGATCGTCGTCGCGCTCGCATCGCCGGACGGACGCGGCATCGGCAGCACGACGACGATGCGGCCGAGGGCGCCCGGCCACGGCTTGCAGGCGGCCAGTCGCTCGTCGAGCAGCCGATCGGGGTGCAGCCTCGCGTGCATGCGTTCGGCCAGGCCGCTTTCGCAGGCAGCCTGCGCGGCGCCTGACAGAAACAGCAGGCCGAGCAAGCAGAGGGCTTGGCGGAGTACCGGCGCTGTGCTCATGCGTTGGTTGATGTCGAAGCCGCGACCGGCGTCGCAAGGAGCCATCGCTCGGCTGCGACTTTGAACTGCGGCAGATCGCCGCTCGCCGCCAACAGCACCGATGCGTCGTCCGCGGGCCGTGCGCGCAGCAGGCCGGTACTCGTCAACAACCGTCGCGTCTGCTGCGCGACCGGTGCGCCGGTGTCGAGCAGGCGCACGTCGGCGCCGGCCAGGCGCTGGAACACGTCGGACACCAGCGGATAGTGGGTGCAGCCGAGCACCAGCGTGTCGATCTCGCCGGGGCCATCGCCGAAACGGCCGGCCTCACCGACGTACTGCGCGCAGAGCGCGGCCATACGCGCGTCGTCCCCCGACTCGATGGCGTGCGCCAGGCCGTCGCAAGGCACGAGGTGGAAGCTCGTCTCTGCCACGAGCGCCGCATGCAAGGCCGCGAACTTTGCGCTGGCCAAGGTGCCGCGTGTGGCCAGCACCGCGACATGCCGCGAGCGGCTCGCCGCCACGGCCGGCTTCAACGCGGGTTCGACACCGACCACGAGCAGCGAAGGATGCTCGGCTCGCACCACGTGGATGGCCGCCGCCGTCGCCGTGTTGCAGGCGACGACCAGTGCCTTGATGCCGTGTTTCGCGACCAGGCCGGACGCCACGGCGCGTGTTCGCTCGATCACGTAGGCTTCACTGCGCTCGCCGTAGGGCGCATGCGCGGTGTCGGCGAAGTAGACGAAGCGTTCGTGCGGCAGCTCGACCTGCAGCGCCCGCAGCACGCTCAGGCCGCCGATGCCGCTGTCGAACACGCCGATCGGGTGATCGCTGCTCGATGCCGCGAGGGCCGGGTCGAACGCCTGCCGCTTCAACTCAGGCCGCAGCGACCGCGATGGTCTTGAACTCGCCGCTGGCGATGCGCTTTTGCCACTCGGCCGGGCCGGTGATGTGCGCGCTGGTGCCGCCGGCATCGACCGCCACCGTGACCGGCATGTCGACCACGTCGAACTCGTAGATGGCTTCCATGCCGAGGTCGGCGAAGCCCACGACCTTGGCGGTCTTGATCGCCTTGCTGACCAGATAGGCGGCACCGCCCACGGCCATCAGGTAGGCGCTCTGGTGCTTCTTGATGGCCTCGATCGCGACCGGGCCGCGCTCGGCCTTGCCGATCATGGCGATCAGGCCGGTCTCTGCCAGCATCATCTCGGTGAAGCCGTCCATGCGGGTCGCGGTGGTCGGGCCGGCGGGGCCCACGGCCTCGTCGCCGACCGGGTCGACCGGGCCGACGTAGTAGATGACGCGGTTGGTGAAGTCCACCGGCAGCTTTTCGCCCTTGGCCAGCATGTCGGCGATGCGCTTGTGGGCGGCGTCGCGGCCGGTGAGCATCTTGCCGTTGAGCAGCAGCGTGTCGCCCGGCTTCCAGCTGGCCACTTCGGCGGGCGTGAGGGCGTCGAGGTCGACCTTCTTGCTCTTGTTGTAGTCGGGCTTCCAGTCGACGTCCGGCCACAGGTCGAGCGAGGGCGGCGTGAGGTAGACCGCGCCGCTGCCGTCCATCGTGAAGTGCGCATGGCGGGTGGCCGCGCAGTTGGGGATCATCGCGACCGGCTTGCTGGCCGCGTGCGTGGGGTACATCTGGATCTTCACGTCGAGCACGGTGGCCAGGCCGCCCAGGCCCTGCGCGCCGATGCCCAGCGCATTGACCTTCTCGTAGAGCTCGATGCGCAGCGCCTCGACCTTGGTCAACTCGGCGCCCGAGGCCTTCTTGGCCTGCAGCTCGTGCATGTCGAGGTCGTCCATCAGGCTTTCCTTGGCCATCAGCGCCGCCTTCTCGGCCGTGCCGCCGATGCCGATGCCCAGCATGCCGGGCGGGCACCAGCCCGCGCCCATGGTCGGGACGGTCTTGAGCACCCAGTCGACGACGCTGTCGCCGGGGTTGAGCATCGCCAGTTTGCTCTTGTTCTCGCTGCCGCCGCCCTTGGCTGCGACGGTCACTTCCAGCTTATCGCCGGGCACGATCTCGGTGAAGATCACGGCCGGCGTGTTGTCCTTGGTGTTCTTGCGGTCGAACTGCGGGTCGGCCACGACCGACGCGCGCAGCGTGTTGTCGGGGTGGTTGTAGCCGCGTCGCACGCCTTCGTTGATGGCGTCGTCCAGGCTGCCGGTGAAGCCGCCCCAGCGCACGTCCATGCCCACCTTGAGGAACACGTTCACGATGCCGGTGTCCTGGCAGATCGGGCGATGGCCGGTCGCGCTCATCTTGCTGTTGGTCAGGATCTGCGCAATGGCGTCCTTGGCCGCCGGGCTCTGCTCGCGCTCGTAGGCCTTGGCCAGGTGCGCGATGTAGTCGGCGGGGTGGTAGTAGCTGATGTATTGCAACGCGGCGCTGATCGACTCGATCAGGTCGGCCTGCTGGATCGTGGTGGTCATGACGTTTTCGTGGGTTGGACGCTCGATCAAATGCGAGTCGTTCTCGTTCGGGCTATGCTGGCGGACTTTTCGGTGCTTCCTTCCGGCAAGCACACCCCCCCATTTTGACAGCGGAGCTTTTTTCTCATGACGACCCCCTCCAACATCCGAGTCGAACGCGACACCTTCGGCCCCATCGAGGTCCCTGCCGACAAGCTGTGGGGCGCGCAGACGCAGCGCTCGCTGCAGAACTTCGACATCTCCGGCGAGACGCAGCCCAAGGAGATCATCAAGGCGCTGGCGCAGGTCAAGCGCGCCTCGGCGGTGGTGAACCACGCGCTCGGCCTGCAGGACGAGAAGAAGACGCAGGCCATCGTGGCCGCGGCTGACGAGGTCATCGCCGGCCAGCACCCGGGCGAGTTCCCGCTGGTGGTGTGGCAGACCGGCTCTGGCACGCAGACCAACATGAACGTCAACGAGGTGCTGGCCAACCGCGCCAGCGAACTGCTCGGCGGCGAGCGCGGGGAAGGGCGCCTGGTGCACCCGAACGACGACGTGAACCGCAGCCAGTCGAGCAACGACGTGTTCCCGACCGCGATGCACGTCGCAGCCGTCGAGGCGCTCACGCACAAGCTGCTGCCGGCCATCGCCAAGCTGCGCGGCACGCTGGAGCAGAAGTCGATCGCCTTCATGGAGATCGTGAAGATTGGCCGCACCCACCTGCAGGACGCCACGCCGCTGACGCTGGGCCAGGAGTTCTCGGGCTACGTCGCGCAACTCGCGCATGGCGAGGCGCACGTGCGCGCCGCGCTGCCGCACCTGAGCGAGTTGGCGCTGGGCGGCACGGCGGTCGGAACCGGCCTGAATGCCCCGAAGGGCTACGCCGAGCAGGTCGCGGCCGAACTGGCCACGCTCACGGGCCTGCCTTTCGTCACCGCGCCGAACAAGTTCGAGGCGATGGCCTCGGTCGATGCGCTGGTGCATGCGCATGGCGCGCTCAAGACACTGGCCGCCAGCCTGATGAAGATCGCCAACGACGTGCGCTGGCTCGCCAGCGGCCCGCGCAGCGGCATCGGCGAGTTGAGCATTCCCGAGAACGAACCGGGCTCGTCGATCATGCCGGGCAAGGTCAATCCGACGCAGAGCGAAGCGGTCACGATGCTGGCCGCGCAGGTGTTCGGCAACGACGTGGCCATCAACTTCGGCGGTGCCTCGGGCAACTTCGAGCTGAACGTGTTCCGCCCGATGGTGGCGCACAACTTCCTGCAGAGCGTGCGCCTGCTGGCCGACGGCATGGTGAGCTTCAACGACCACTGCGCCGTGGGCATCGAGCCGAACCGCGAGCGCATCACCGAGCTGGTTCAGCGCTCGCTGATGCTGGTGACCGCGCTCAACACGCACATCGGCTACGACAAGGCGGCCTACATCGCCAAGAAGGCGCACAAGGAAGGCACGAGCCTGCGCGAAGCGGCCGTCGCGTCCGGCCACCTCACCGGCGAGCAGTTCGACCAGTGGGTCGTGCCCGAGAACATGACCGGGCGTTGAGTGAGCGTGCCCGAGGCCACGGCGCGTCCTGCGCTGCTGGAGAGCTTCCGCACCAGCTACCGGGATCTGCTGCGCTACCTGTCGCATCGCACCGGTTCGGCCGACGAGGCGCGCGATCTGGCGCACGACACCTGGCTGCGGCTGGCCGAACTGGCGGAGCAGGGCGCGCTGCCGACGCTGCCGGATGGCGGCGAGGCGCGGGCCTATCTGTTCGCGATGGCGCGCAACCTGAGCACCGATCGGCAGCGCCACCACGGCGTCGTGTTCCGGCATGCCGATGGGCATTCTTCGCAGGAACGCACGAGCCCGGATGCGACCGAGGCGCTGATGTACCGGCAGGCGATCGCCGCGATCGAAGGGGCGCTTGGCGGGCTGCCCGAACGCGCGCGGCAGGTCTTCCTGCGGCACCGCGTGCATGGCGAGGACCAGGCCGTGCTGGCGGCGGAATACGGCGTGTCGCGCAACATGATCGAGCGCGACATGATGCGTGCGATGGACCGGGTGCAGACGGCCATGGAGCGCTGGCACACGGGCACCGCCGCGCCGTCCACCCCGCAGCGCGCAGGCCGGCGCCGCTCGCTGGCGGCCCTGCTGGGCGTGGCCGGCATGACCGCCGGGCTGGGCGGCTGGCAGGCCTGGCGTCTGTTCGTGCCGCAATGGCAGGAGGTGCTGGCGACCGGCCAGGGGCGGCTGCTGCGCCGTGAGTTGCCCGACGGCAGCGTGCTGACGCTGGACGCGCGCAGCCAGGTGCAGGCCGCCTATCTCGCGGCAAGCCGTCGCGTGCGCCTGATGGCGGGGGCCATCTTCCTGGAGGTCGTGCGCGACACCGACCGGCCTTTCGTGGTCGAGGTGCCGGGGGCGCCCACCCAAGGCGACGGACCTTCGGGCTCGGTGCGCATCACAGTGCTGGGCACGCGCTTCGGCGTGGAGCGCCTGCCGGGCGCCGCGGTCGAGGTACAGGTCGAGTCGGGAAGGGTGCGCGTGGAAGCACTCGATGCCGCAGGCCGGGTGCGGGCCGAGCGCACGCTGACCGATGGCGACTCGCTTCAGGTACATGCCGGTGCCACACCCGCGCAGGTGTTCGAGCGCCCGCCGGGCGCGATGGCCGAGGCCGCCTCCTGGCGACACGGCGTGTTCGTGCTGTCGGACATGCCGCTCGGCGCCGCCATCGAGCGCCTGGCGCGCTACCTGCCGCGGCCTGTGGCGGTCGACCCGCGCGTGGCCGGGCTGCGGCTGTCGGGCCAGGTGCGCATCGCGCAGGCAGAGGGTTTCCTGCGGGCACTGCCCGACATCGTGGCCGTGCGTTCCGTGCTGGCCGACGACCGATGGACCATCGGACCGCGCACGGCCCAATAAAAAAGATCCGCAATTGCATTCAGGATGGCGCGAGGCTGGGCCGTTGTCGTCAGGAATCTTCCTTTTTCCTGACGGGTCCAACGCCATGCAACGCTTTCCTCTTTCCAGATTCGCCCTCGACAAGCGTCTCGCCACCCTGACCGCGACGGCGACCGCGCTCGCGGCCTTCGCACTTCCGCTCGCCGCCCAGGTCGTGCCTGCGCCGGCCACCCGCGCCTTCGACATCCCGGCGCAGCCCTTGCCGGCGGCGCTGGCCTTGTTCGCGCGCCAGGCCGACGTGCAGATCGTCTTCGCAGCCGGCCTGGCCGACGGCTTGCGCGGCAACGCGGTCAGCGGCCTGCTTCGCACCGACGATGCGCTGGCCGAACTGGTCCGTGGCACCGGACTGCGGGTGCGTCGAAGCGGTGCGACGCTGACGCTCGAACGCAGTCCGCAAGCGAGCACGCCCACGCTGGAGGAGGTCACGGTGTCGGCCGACGGCGCCGAGGCCTCTGCCACCAGCCCGGTGCAGGGCTACGTGGCGCATCGCAGCGGCACGGCGCTCAAGACCGACACGCCGCTCATCGAGACGCCGCAGTCCATCACGGTCGTCGGTGCCGACGAGATGGCTGCGCGCAAGACCGATTCGATCGCCGATGCGCTGGGGTATGCGAACAGCATCGTCAGCCAGCCCTCGAGCTTCTCGCGCCTGGCGGACGACTACGTCATTCGTGGCTTCGACGCCGGTGGGCGCACGGGCAGCGTGCTGCGCGACGGCATGAAGCTGCAGGCCACCCAGTTCGACGGCGGCCAGGAGCCGTACGGGCTGGAGCGCGTCGAACTGCTGCGCGGCCCGTCATCGGTGCTGTACGGGCAGATGTCACCCGGTGGTCTGATCAACACGGTGAGCAAACGTCCCACGGCCGAAGCGATGCACGAGATCCTGGTGGAAGGCGGGAGCAACAACCGCCGGCAGATCGCCACCGACCATGCGGGCGCGCTCAATGCGGACGGCACCCTGTCGTATCGCCTCACGGCGCTAGTGCGCGAGAGCGACACCCAGATGGCAGAGGTGAACGACGACAGGCGCTACATCGCGCCGGCCCTGACCTGGCGCCCCGACGCTACGACCTCGCTCACGCTGCTGGCCAGCGAGCAGCGCATCGACACCCGTTTCGTGGCCCCCATGGCGTACGACAGCACCATCTACAGTCGCACGGCGGGCCTCAAGATCCCCTACACGCTGTTCACCGGCGAGCCCGGCTTCGACCATTACGACGGCCGGATGACCACGCTGGGCTACGTGTTCGAGAAGAGCTTCGAGGGCGGGCTGAAGCTGCGCCACGGGCTGCGCCGCTACGCGGCCAAGGTCGACTACAACTACATCACGCCGGGCGCCGTGACGCGCGGCAATCTGGCCCGTCGCTACGACGCCCGCGCGGACGATTCCTCCGCCCTCACCAGCGACACCAATCTCGAGTGGCAACGCGATATCGGTCTGTGGCAGCACACCTGGCTGGCTGGCTTCGACGTCTATCGCAAGGACTACGACGGCCAACGCTTTTCCGGAACGGCACCCACGTTGAACCTCGCCAACCCCGTGTACGGCCGCTTGCCCGTGGTGGGAAGGACCAACACCGGCTCCCACCAGATCGGACTGCAGAAAGGCCTGTACCTGCAGGACCAGATCCGCTTCGACGACCGCTGGGTGATGGTGCTCGGTGGCCGCTACGATTGGTCGGACAGCCGCACGGATTCGTACCAAACCGGCGTGCGCACCGACCAAAACGACCGCAAGTTTTCCGGCCGCGTCGGCCTGGTGCGCCTGTTCGACAACGGGTGGGCGCCGTATGCGAGCTTCAGCCAGTCCTTCTTCCCGGCCAGCGGTACCAACCGCGCCGGCGACCCCTTCAAGCCGGTGCTGGGCGAGCAGTACGAACTGGGCGTGCGCTACCAGCCGAAGGGCAGCCAGACGCTGCTGAGCGCGGCGGTCTACCAGCTGCAGCAGAAGAATGTGTTGACGGAAGACCTGGTCGACAGCGCCTACGACGTGCAGACCGGCAAGGTCCGCTCGCGCGGGCTCGAGCTCGAGGCCCGCTTCTCGCCGACACGCCACCTCCGCGTGGTGGCCTCCTACAACTACACCGACGCGCGCACCGTGGCTGACAACGACCCGGCGTTGGTCGGCCAGCGCACCGTCGGCGTGCCGCGCCACACCGCGTCGCTCTGGGCCGACTACCACCTCGCGGCGCTGGGCCTGCAGGGCGCGCGCGTCGGTGCGGGCCTGCGCTACGTGGGGCCGCTGGTCACGGCCGCGTCCGCATCCGAGCGCGAGACCGACGGCTACACGGTGATCGACCTGCTGCTGAGCTACCAGTTCGACGCCCATTGGCAGGCCAGCCTGAAGGTGCAGAACCTGGCCGACAAGCGCTACGTGCACTGCCTGTCGACCTGCCGGTACGGCGACGTGCGCACGGTGGTGGCGACGCTCGGCTACCGCTGGTAGGCGATCAGGTCCTGCGTGATCTGCAAGAAGCGGTCCACGTCGGCCGCCGAGTGGCAGTGCAGCGGTGAAATGCGCACCGCGCCATCGAGGCCGAAGGACGCCAGCATGCGCTTCGAGTAGATGCTGCTCGCGACCCGCTCGTAGACGGTGACGCCGCGCTGCGCGTACGCCTGCACCGCCTGCGTGTAGTCGAGTGCGTCGAAGCCGATGCCGATGATCAGGTCGCGCTTCGTCAGGTCGTCGTGGTCGAGGAACACGTGCACCCCCTCCATCCGGCGCAAGCCTGGCGTGGCTTCGCTGCCGTCGAGCAGGCGCGCCAGTAGCGCGCGTTCGTGCAGCTCGATGTGTTCGATGCCCGTGGCGAAGAGCGCGCGCCGATCGGTCGCGGCCGAGAACTGGCCGCCGATCCAGCAGACGTAGTCGACGATCTCGGTGATCACGGCGAACTGCCAGGGTGCCGAACTGCCCAGATCCCAGAAGGCGGGCGGTTTGCCGCCGAGCTTGTGGTGCGGCAGAACGGCCGCGCGATCGGAGACCCAGGCGATGCCCGAGCCGCGGCAGCCGAAGAACTTGTACGGCGCGATGTTGATGCCATCGACCGGCGTCTTCTGCAGGTCGATCAGGCCGTGCGGTGCGTGCTGCACGGCATCGACCACGATGTACAGGTCCGGCTTCACGGCACGCGCGCGCCGAACGATCGCTTCGATGTCGAGCTTGGCCCCCGAGATGTTCGACGCGTAGATCACGTTGAGCAGCACCGTGTCGGCATCGATCAGGCGCACGATCTCCTCGACGTCCACGCCGCCGGTCGCCGGGTTGCTTTTGGCGACCCGCAGTTCGCGGCCGAGCCGCTGGGCGTACATCGACATCGCGTCGAAGGCGGACGGGTGCTCCAGTGCGGTCGTGACCATGTTGGTCCCGGGCACGTTCTCGGCGATGGCGCGCACCATGTCGAACATCGCACCCGAGGCGGTGAGCGACGCGTACACGCTGCCGCCGTGGGCGTTAAGAATCACGCGGACGTCGTCGACGGCCTTCGACTGGATCGCCTTCAGTTCCTCGGCGATGTCGTGAATGCGTTCCGCGTTGTCGGGGATCGCGTCGATCTGCGCGAAGCGCTCGACCGCGGCCTTCAGGCGGAACGAGCCGCCCGCGTTGTCGAAGTAGAGGCGCTCGCGCCCGCGGTGGTCATGGTCGACGTTCAGGAAGCGCTCGCGGATCTGCTGCTGCAACGCATCGGCGAAAAGAAGGCCCTGGGGATGGTGGGTGGACATGCGGGGGAATAGCGGTGTGTGGGCGCGTCAGACGCCCTTGTTGTTCGGGTTCTGGAAGGCCTCGCGCACGGCGTCGGTCATCGGGAAATTCAGGTTCACGTTGCTCGGCGGGATCGGGCTGGTGAACCACTTGGCATAGAGCTGGGCCATGTCGCCCGACTTCATCAGGCCGCCGACGGTCTGGTCGACCAGCGCCTTGAACTGCGGATCGTTCTTGCGCAGCATGATGCCGTAGGGTTCCTGGCGCAGCACCACGTCCTTGAGGATCGTGTACTCGGCCGGGTTCGGCGCGGTGGCGATCAGGCCGGCGAGCTGCACGTCGTCGAGCACATAGGCCGCGGCGCGGTCGCTGGCGAGCAGCAGGAACGCGTCGGCCGTGTCCTTGCCCGAGACCTCCTGCACGTCGATGTTCTCGGCCTTGCGGTAGTTGCGCAGCAGCTGGATCGAGGTGCTGCCCGTGACCGTCGCCACCGGCTTGCCGCCCAGGTCTGCGAGCGACTTGATGCCCGAGCTCTTCTTGACCGCGACGGTGATGTTCGTGACGAAGTGGCTCGGTGCGAAATCGACCTGCTGCTGCCGCGCGACCGAGTTCGTGGTCGTGGCGCAGTCCAGGTCGACCGTGCCGTTCTGCATCAGCGGGATGCGGTTGGTCGAGGTCAGCGTCGTGTATTGCACGCGCAGGCTGGGCAGGCCGAGCTTGGCCTTCACCGCATCGACGATCTTCAGGCAGATGTCGTTGGAGAAGCCGATGGGTTCGTTGGCGCTGCCCAGCTTGTACGAGAAGGGGATGGAGCTGTCGCGGCTGCCGATCTGGATCGTGCCGCTTGCCTTGATCTTGCTGAGCGTGTCGGAATCCTGGGCTGCGGCATTCGAGGCGAGGAGCGCAGTGCCAAGAGCGATGGCGAGAGGCAGGCGGAAGTTCATGGGCATCTTTCGGGTGGAAGCGGTGGACAGGTGCGACCGAATTCTGAAAGTACGAACAGATTTAAAAAAGCGATTTTTTGTGCTGGAATCAGATCACCTAAAGCGTTCTATTCGACGCTGTCTGCACCGGAAACGCACCGTGATGACCTTCAAGCAACTCGAGGCCCTGTTCTGGATCGCGCAACTGGGCGGCTTCGGGCCGGCGGCGCACAAGCTCAACACCTCCCAGTCGGCCGTGTCCAAACGGGTGCACGAGCTGGAACGGCTGTTCGACACCGAGCTCTTCGACCGCAGCCTGCGCACGGCCCGGCTGACCGAAAAAGGCGAGGAGATGTTCGTGCTGGCGAAGAAGCTGCTGCAGCAGCGCGACGCCGCGATCGAGCAGTTCGGCAAGCCGGAAGTCATCGAGCGCCGGGTGCGCATCGGCGTGACCGAGCTGACCGCGATGACCTGGCTGCCGCGGCTGGTCGGGCTGATCCAGCAGCACTACCCGAAGGTCACCATCGAGCCCGACGTGGACGACAGCCTGTCGTTGCGGGACAAGCTGCTCGCGGACGAACTGGACCTGATCATGGTGCCCGATGCCTTTGCCGACGCACGCATTCCGGGCAAGGCGATCGGCAAGGTGGAAAGCGCGTGGATGTGCAAACCCGGGCTGGTGCCCGCGGCCGGACCGGTGCGGCTGCACGAACTGGCGCGCTACCGGATGCTGGTGCAGGGCAATGCGTCGGGCACCGGCCGGGTGTACGACGCGTGGATGAAGGAGCGCGGGGTCGAGCCCTCCAACGTCATCGTGGTGAGCAACCTGGTCGCGCTGACCGGGCTCACCGTGTCGGGCCTGGGGGTGAGCTATCTGCCGCGGCAGTGCCTCGAACCGCTGGTCGCGGCCGGCATGCTGGCGGTGCTGGACGTGGTGCCGGCCCTGCCGCCGGTTCCCTATGTGGCCATGCACAAGGGCGAGCACCGCAGCGCGCTGACCGCCTCGATCATCATGCTCGCGCAGTCCTGCTGCGACTTCACGCGGATCTTCCAGGCGGAGCCGGAAGAAGCGCTGTCGTAGTCGCCGGGTCAGTGCTCCTTGGACATCAGCTTGTCGGTGTACGCGATGGCCATGGCCGAGAACAGGAACGCGATGTGGATCACCGTCTGCGCAATGAGCACGCGGTCGGTGTAGTTGTCGGCGTTGATGAAGGTCTTGAGCAGGTGGATGGAACTGATGCCGATGATGGCGGTGGCCAGCTTGACCTTCAACACCGACGCGTTCACGTGGCTGAGCCACTCGGGCTGGTCGCGATGGCCTTCGAGGTCCATGCGGCTCACGAAGGTCTCGTATCCGCCCACGATCACCATGATCAGCAGGTTCGAGATCATCACCACGTCGATGAGGGCCAGCACCACCAGCATGATGACCGTCTCGTTGAGCGCGGTGATCGGGGCGGTGGTCTTGTAGCCGATGCTGCTGATCAGTGCCTGCAGTGCGGTCTGGCTACCGAAAGCGGCCTCGACCAGGTGCAGCAGTTCGACCAGGAAGTGCACCACGTACACGCCCTGCGCGACGATCAGGCCGAGGTAGAGCGGGAGCTGCAACCAGCGGCTGGCGAAGATGAGCCTTGGCAGCGGCCGCATCGGCGAGCTGCGCCGCACGGCGGGCGGGTTCTGGGGGTCGAAAGGATCGGGGGAGGCCATCGGGGGGACGTGAGCGAAAGAGCCCGGATTCTAGGGTCGGCCCGCGTCCGTTCGGTGAAGCCCCTCTGCCGTCGCTACCATGTCCGTCAGTCATCCGTAAGTGCCGCGGCAGACATTACGCCCGCATTCCACCCTGGCAGGAGACAACAATGAGCCAAGCATCGAACATCGAATCCGTCCTGGTCGAGAACCGGGTATTCCCGCCTTCCGCAGACGCCGAGCGCGGCGCCCGAATCAGCGGCATGGCGGCCTATGAGGCGCTGTGCGCCGAGGCCGAGAAGACGCCCGACGCCTTCTGGACCCGCCTGGCCCGCGAGAACCTGGCCTGGACCAAGCCCTTCACCCGCACGCTCGACGAGTCGAACGCGCCGTTCTACACCTGGTTCGACGACGGCGAGCTCAACGCGTCGGCCAACTGCCTCGACAAGCACATGGGCACGCCGGTCGAGCACAAGACCGCGATCGTCTTCGAGGCCGACGACGGCGCCGTCACCACCATCAGCTACCGCGACTTGCTCACGCGCGTGAGCCGCTTCGCCAACGCGCTCAAGGCCGAGGGAATACAGAAGGGCGACCGCGTCATCATCTACATGCCGATGACCATCGAAGGCGTGATCGCGATGCAGGCCTGCGCGCGCATCGGTGCGACGCACAGCGTGGTGTTCGGCGGCTTTTCGGCCAAGGCCTTGCAGGAACGCATCATCGACGCCGGCGCGGTGGCGGTGATCACCGCCAGCTACCAATTGCGCGGCGGCAAGGAACTGCCGCTGAAAGCGATCGTCGACGACGGCATCGCGATGGGCGGCTGCGAATCCATCAGGAGCGTGCTGGTCTACGAGCGCACGCTGAGCGACTGGCAGCGCGTCGAAGGCCGCGACAAGAGCTTCACCGAGGTGCTCAGCGCCATCGAGGGGCAGGACGAATGCGTGCCCGAGCCGGTGGGCGCCGAGCATCCGCTCTTCATCCTCTACACCTCGGGCTCGACCGGCAAGCCCAAGGGCGTGCAGCACGCCACCGGCGGCTACCTGCTGTGGGCCAAGCTCACGATGGACTGGACCTTCGACCTGCGGCCCGACGACGTCTTCTGGTGCACGGCCGACATCGGCTGGATCACCGGCCACACCTATGTCGCCTACGGTCCGCTCGCGGCCGGCGCCACACAGGTGATCTTCGAGGGCGTGCCCACTTTCCCGCATGCGGGCCGCTTCTGGCAGATGATCGAGAAGCACAAGGTCAGCATCTTCTACACGGCGCCGACGGCGATCCGTTCGCTCATCAAGGCGGCGGAATCCGACGAAAAAGTGCATCCGAAGAACTGGGATCTGTCGAGCTTGCGCATCCTCGGGTCGGTCGGCGAGCCGATCAATCCGGAAGCCTGGATGTGGTACCACCGAAACATCGGCCACGAGAAATGTCCGATCGTCGACACCTTCTGGCAGACCGAGACCGGCGGCCACGTGATCACGCCGCTGCCGGGCGCGACGCCGCTGGTGCCGGGCTCCTGCACGCTGCCGCTGCCGGGCATCGCCGCGGCCATCGTCGACGAGACCGGCAAAGACCTGCCCAACGGCGCGGGCGGCATGCTGGTCATCAAGCGGCCGTGGCCTTCGATGATCCGCACCATCTGGAACGACCCGGAGCGCTTCAAGAAGAGCTATTTCCCCGAAGAAATGGGCGGCACGATCTACCTCGCCGGCGACGGTGCGGTGCGCAGCGAGGACCGCGGCTACTTCCGAATCACCGGGCGCATCGACGACGTGCTCAACGTGTCGGGCCATCGCCTGGGCACGATGGAGATCGAGTCGGCCCTGGTCGCCAAGACCGACCTGGTGGCCGAGGCTGCGGTGGTGGGCCGGCCCGACGACGTGACCGGCGAGGCGGTCTGCGCCTTCGTCGTGCTCAAGCGCGGCCGTCCGACCAGCGACGAAGAGGCGAAGAAGATCGCGACCGAGCTGCGCAACTGGGTCGCCAAGGAGATCGGCCCGATCGCCAAGCCCAAGGACATCCGCTTCGGCGAGAACCTGCCCAAGACGCGCAGCGGCAAGATCATGCGCCGGCTGTTGCGCTCGATCGCCAAGGGCGAGGCGATCACGCAGGACACCTCGACGCTCGAGAACCCGGCCATCCTCGATCAGCTCGGCAAGGCGTTCTGAAGAAGGCCGTCCACGCGCGGCGTCGGTGTCCGACAGGGGCACCGGCACCGATGCGCTACAACCGCTCCTTCGACACAACGGTCTTCGGGAGAATCACATGGGTATAAGAACAGGCATCCTGCTTTTCGTGGTGCTGGTCATCGCCGCACTCGCGGCGCTCAACTGGGGCACGCTCGCCACGCCGACACTGATGTCGCTGGGCTTCATGCAGGTCACCGCGCCGCTGGGCATGATCATGCTGGGGCTGACGGTGCTGCTGGGCGTCCTCTTCGTCGCCTACGTGGTCTACCTGCAGGGTTCGGTGCTGCTGGAGACGCGCCGGCACACCAAGGAAATGCAGGTCCAGCGCGACCTCGCCGACAAGGCCGAGGCGTCGCGTTTCACCGAGCTGCGCAATTTCCTGGAAGCCCAGGAGAACACCCACATGAGCCGCAACGCGGAACGTCACGCGGCGCTGATCGCGCGGGTCGAACAGCTCGAGAACACGCTCGCCGCGCACGTCGGACAGCTCGAAGACCGGCTGGACCGGCGCGCACCGGTGGCGGTGGTGCCGACCACACCGGTTTCGCCGACCGTGATCACGCCGCCGGCACCGCGCTTCTGAGTGTTCAGCCCGTTGCGGGCCGGCTACTTGGTCGACAGCACCCAGGCTGCGAGCTTCTTCGCATCGGCTTCGCTCACCTGCGTGTTCGCTGGCATCGGGACCGGTCCCCAGACGCCGGCGCCGCCCTTCATGATCTTGGTGGCCAACAGGTCGGGGGCCGCCTTGTTGTCCTTGTAACGCGCCGCGATGTCCTTGAACGACGGTCCGAGCACCTTGCGTTCGACGGCATGGCAGCTCATGCAATTCTTGGAGGTGGCCAGCGCCAGGTCGGCGAGGGCGGGTGCAGCGGCGCCGAGGCTCAGCAGGGCGAGCAGAAATGCTCTTTTCATGGGGGCGTTTCGTGGGGTCGGTGGGTTACATTCTTTCCGACGCATTGTAGGCAGGGCCACCCAGGCCCCACGCCCTTGCGCAGAACACACCGGAGGGTTGCGCAATGTGGTTCCTGATGCTGGGCGTGCTGGGCGCTCTCCTGAAATACCTTGAGATCGGCCCCGTGGCGCAATGGTCGTGGTGGGTTGTGCTGATCCCCTTCGCACTGGCGCTGGCCTGGTGGGCCTGGGCCGACTGGTCGGGTTACACCAAGCGCAAGGTCATCGAGCGCGAGAACGCCCGCAAGCAGGCGCGCATCGACCGCCAGCGCAGCAACCTGGGGTTGCTGAGCAGCAAGTCGAACCGCAACAAGCGCCGTTGATCAGTACTTGTCGAGCACCGCGCCCGAGCTGGCGCTCGACGCGTTGAACGCGAACTTCGCCTGCACGCCACGCGTGTAGCGCGGTGCCGGCGCCTTCCAGCCTTCGCGGCGCTTGGCGATCTCGGCCTCGGGCACGTTCAGTTCCAGCTTCAGTTCGTGCGCGTCGATGGTGATCGAGTCGCCCTCGTTGACGAAGGCGATGGTGCCGCCGGCGTAGGCCTCGGGCGCCACGTGGCCGACCACCATGCCCCAGGTGCCGCCGGAGAAGCGGCCGTCGGTGATCAGGCCGACGCTTTCGCCCAGGCCCGCGCCGATCAATGCGCCCGTCGGTGCCAGCATCTCGGGCATGCCGGGGCCGCCCTTGGGGCCGAGGTAGCGCAGCACCATCACGTCTCCGGCCTTGATCTTGCCGGCCAGGATGGCGGCCAGCGCCGATTGCTCGTCGTCGAACACGCGCGCCGGGCCGGTGATGACCGGGTTCTTCAGGCCCGTGATCTTGGCGACCGCGCCTTCGGGCGACAGGTTGCCCTTGAGGATGGCCAGATGACCTTCCGCGTACATCGGCTTGTCGATCGGACGGATCACGTCCTGGTCGGCGCGCGGCACGTCGGGCACGTCCTTCAACACTTCGGCGATGGTCTGGCCGGTGATGGTGATCGCGTCGCCGTGCAGCAGGCCGGCCTTGAGCAGCACCTTCATCACCTGCGGGATGCCGCCGGCGTTGTGCAGGTCGACGGCCAGGTACTTGCCGCTGGGCTTCAGGTCACAGATGACCGGCACCTTCTTGCGCATGCGCTCGAAGTCGTCGATGGTCCAGTCGACCTCCGCCGTGTGTGCGATGGCCAGGAAGTGCAGCACCGCGTTGGTCGAGCCGCCGGTGGCCATGATCACCGCGACCGCGTTCTCGATGGCCTTCTTGGTCACGATGTCGCGCGGCTTCAGGTCCTTCTTGATCGCCTCGATCAGCACCTTGGCCGATTCCTTGGCCGAGTTCTGCTTCTCGTCGTGCGGGTTCGCCATGGTCGACGAGTAGGGCAGCGACATGCCCAGCGCCTCGAAGGCGCTCGACATGGTGTTGGCGGTGTACATGCCGCCGCAGGAGCCGGTGCCAGGGATGGCGCGCTTCTCGATCTGCAGCAGGTCTTCGTCGCTCAGGTTGCCGGCGGCGTTCTGGCCGACCGCTTCGAACACGCTCACGATGTTCAGGTCCTGCCCCTTGTAGCGGCCGGGGAGGATGGTGCCGCCGTAGACGTAGATGGCCGGCACGTTGGCGCGCAGCATGCCCATCATGCCGCCGGGCATGTTCTTGTCGCAGCCACCGACCACCAGCACGCCGTCCATCCACTGGCCGCCGACGCAGGTCTCGATGCAGTCGCTGATGACTTCGCGGCTGACCAGCGAGTACTTCATGCCTTCGGTGCCCATGGCCATGCCATCGGAGATGGTGGGCGTGCCGAACACCTGCGCGTTGCCGCCGGCTTCCTCGATGCCCTCGATGGCCGCGTCGGCCAGCTTCTGCAGGCCCGAGTTGCAGGGCGTGATGGTGCTGTGGCCGTTGGCCACGCCGACCATGGGCTTCTTGAAGTCGCTCTCTTCGTAGCCCATCGCGTAGTACATCGAGCGGTTGGGTGCGCGCGACTTGCCTTCGACGATGTTGGCGCTGCGGCGGTTGATCTGGAGGGGTGGGATGGCCATGGTGGGTCTCTTCTCGTGGGGTTGTCTTGGCTTCGATGAGCGGCGCCCAGTATCCGCCCTTTGATTGATTGCTTCCAATCCATTTTGACGGGTCGATTGATATGCTCGGCCTATGAAGGAAACCCTCATCGACCTGCGGGCCTGGCGCCAGTTCGTGGCGGTGGCCGAAGAGCTGCACTTCGGCCGCGCCGCCCAGCGCCTGCACATGACGCAGCCGCCTGTCACCCAGGCCATCGCGCAACTCGAGAAGACGCTCGGCATCGTGCTGTTCGACCGCACCCGCCGCCGTGTGGCGCTCACCCCCGCCGGCGAGGCGCTGCTGCCCGATGTGCGCGACATGCTCGAGCGCGCCCAGGCGCTGCCGGCGCGCGCCCGCGCGGCGGCGGCCGGGGAGGTCGGGCGCGTGCGCCTGGCCTTCGTCTCGACCATCGGCTTCGAGCGGTTGCCGGTGTGGGTGCGCGAGTTCCGCGCGCTCTGCCCCGAGGTGGCGCTGGAGCTGGTCGAGGCCACCGGCGACGTGCAGCTCGAAGGCTTCGCACGGGGCGAGATCGACGCCGGCCTGATGCTGCACTCCCCCGGCTTCGCACCGCCCGGCCTGGAGCGCCTGGCGGTGGCCGACGAGCCGCTGGTGCTCGCCATGCCGGCCGCGCACCCGCTGGCGCGCGCCGATCGGCTGGCGCTGGCCGACGTGCTGGCCGAGCCGCTGGTGATGTTCCCGCGCCGCATCGTGCCGTCGCTGCACGACGCCATCCTCGGGCTGTACCACGCGGCGGGCCGGTCGCCGGCCGTGGCGCAGGAGGCGATCCAGATGCAGACCATCGTCAACCTCGTCTGGGGCGGGCTCGGCGTGGCCTGGGTGCCGGAGAGCGTCACGCAGTTCCAGCGTACCGGCGTGGTCTACCGCGCCGCCGATGCCTTCGCGCCGACGGGCCGCCGGCAGAGGGCCGCGCCGCTGCCGCGCTGCGAGACCAGCCTGGTCTGGCCGGCCTCGGCCGACAACGCCGCGCTGGCGCGCTTCGTCGCTTTCGTGGCCGAGCGCGGGTTGCCGCCGGCGTCGCAGAAGCAGCACACGGCATAGGCACAATCGCCCGATGCTCATGTACCCCCACATCGACCCGATCGCGCTGCAGATCGGGCCCCTGGCCATCCATTGGTACGGCCTGACCTACCTCGCCGCCTTCGGGCTCTTCTTCTTTCTCGGCACCCGCCGGCTCGGCCACGAGCCGTACCGGTCGCTTGCCGCGCAGGGTGTCTGGAGCCGCAAGGACGTGGAGGACATCCTCTTTCTCGGCGTGCTCGGTGTCATCGTCGGCGGGCGCCTCGGTTACTGCCTGTTCTACAAGCCGGGCTACTACCTGACGCATCCGCTCGAGATCTTCATGGTCTGGCAGGGCGGCATGAGTTTCCACGGTGGTCTGCTCGGCGTGATCGGCTCGATGGTGTGGTTCGCCAGGTCGCGTGCACGGCCCTTCTGGCAGGTGATGGACTTCGTCGCGCCCTGCGTGCCGACCGGCCTGGCTGCCGGGCGCGTGGGCAACTTCATCAATGGCGAGCTGTGGGGCCGGTTCAGCAGCCCCGACCTGCCGTGGGGCATGGTCTTCCCGCAGAGCGGCTCGATGCTGCCGCGGCACCCGTCGCAGGTCTACCAGTTCCTGCTCGAAGGGCTGCTGCTCTTCGTCATTCTCTGGCTCTATGCCCGCAAGGAACGCCTCGAGCGCCGCGTGTCGGCCGTGTTCCTGATCGGCTACGGCGCAATGCGCTTCATCGCGGAGTACTTCCGCGAGCCCGACGACTTCCTCGGTCTCTTGGCGCTCAACATGAGCATGGGCCAGTGGCTGTGCGTGCCGATGATCGCCTTCGGGCTCTGGCTCTACGCCACGGCGCCAAAGCGGCACGCCTGACGCGCCATCACATGCAGCGGAACATGACGCCGGTTTCGCCCGGTGCGCGTTCAAGGATCTGCGCCGTCTGGCCCTTCTGCTGGCAATAGCCCACGGCATCGGCCGTGCTCGGCGCGCGCGTCCGGCCATTGGGGTAGGTGACGACTTCGTAGGCCTGGGTGCCGCAGCCGGCAAGGATGCAGGCGAGCGGCAGGACGTACAGGAGCGGGCGGAGAGAGAAGGCGTGGGCTCGGTTCATCCGTCCGATTCTGGCGCAGTCGGTCCGACGGGTGGGTGCAGCCGGTAAAAGCACGGCGGCCCGCCCTGGACGCTGTCAGCCTGCGAGCCGCAGCGCCGACGCGAAGCGGCGTGCCGTGCCGCTCAGCGGGTCGGTGAATTCAAGGGTCTTGGCGAGCAGTTGCAGCGGCTGGTCGTAGCGCTCGCTGCCCACCGGCAGCCACGTCGGGTAGATCGGGTCGTTGACGATGGGCATGCCCAGCGCGGCGCAATGCACGCGCAGCTGGTGCGTGCGGCCCGTCACCGGCGACAGGCGCAGCCGCGCACGGTCGGTGCCCCGCATCTCCAGCAGCTCGAAGCGGGTTTCCGAGTTCGGCTCGCCCGGCGCTTCCCACACCGGCATCTTGCCCTTGATGCTCTCGAGTCGGCTGCGGTGGACCGGTGCCAGCGTGTGCCCGGCCGGCCAGTGCACGATCGCCTCGTAGGACTTCTCGACGCGGCGCTCCGCGAAGAGCGCCTGGTAGGCGCCCCGTGTCGCGGGATCGAGGCTGAAGAGCACCAGGCCCGCCGTGCTGCGGTCGATGCGGTGCACCGGCACCAGCGTGTCGATGCCCAACTGGCGCTTCAGCCGAACCAGCAGGGTTTCCTGCACGTACTGGCCACCGGGCGTGACCGGCAGGAAATGCGGCTTGTCGGCGACCAGCAGATGCGCGTCCTGGAACAGCACCTGCGCTTCGTAGGGAATGCGCGGTTCGTCGGCGAGCGTGCGGTAGTAGTACAGACGCTGATGGCCGCGGTACGGCGCGTCGGGCCCGATCGGTCGGGCGGCGTCGTCGACCACGTCGCCCGCCTGCATGCGGTCGCGCCACGACGCTTCGGTCACGGCCGGAAAGCGCTCCACGAAAAAGTCGAGCATGGTCGGCCAGGTGCCGGCCGGCAGGCCGACGGTGCTGGGGCCGACGCCGTCACGTGTCGGCAGGGGCGGTGGCGAGGGTGGGGTTGGCGGGACGGAGGAGCGACGCACGATGCCCCGAATGTACCGGGCAGGCGCCCCCGGTCACGGCTGGCGGAAGGGCTGGCCGACCGCCGCGGGCATGCGCGCTCCACGACCCAGCCCGGCCAGGATCGCCAGTGCCGCGAGGTACGGCGTCATCTGGATCACATAGGACGACACCGGCAGGCTGAAGGCCTGCACGCGCAGCGACAGCGCCTCGGCCGCCCCGAAGAGCAGGCAGGCGAGCACACTGCCGCCCGGCATCCAGCGGCCGACGATGATGGCGGCCAGCGCCAAGTAGCCGCGGCCGCTGGTCATGCCGTCGGTGAAGGTGCCGACCTGCTGCAGCGACAGCACCGCGCCGCCCAGCCCGGCCAGCGCGCCGCCGCCGATGATCGCCGCGATGCGCACCCGCGTGGGGTCGGCACCGGCGGCGAAGGCGGCCAGCGGGTTCTCGCCGACGGCGCGCAGCGTGAGGCCGGCGCGGCTTCGAAAGAGGAACAGCGCCAGCGGCACGATCAGCGCGAAGGCCAGGTAGGTGAGCGGCGGTTGCCGAAACAGCAACGGGCCGACCCACGGCAGGTTCGACAGGCCTGGCACCGACCACACGTCCAGCAGCGGCACGCGGATCGCCGCGCCGCCTTCGCGGCCGCCCGCGATCATCCGGACCAGGAAACTGGTGAGCCCCAGCGCCAGGATGTTCGCGGCGATGCCCGTGACCATGTGCTCGGTGTGAAAGCGCGTGGTCGCGATCGCCACGACCAGCGCCATCGCCATGCCGGCGAGCGCGCTGGCCACCAGGCCGACACCCGCATTCGATGCGGCATGCGTCACCACCACACCCAGAAAGGCGCCAGCCAGCATCTGCCCTTCGAGGCCGACCGCGAAGGTGCCGCTGCGCTCGCACAGGATGCCGCCGAGCGCGGCGAAGATCAGCGGCGTGGCGATGCGCAGGCTGGCTGCCAGGAAGTCGAGGAGAACGGCGGGTTCCATGGGTCAGGTCCTGTCGTGGCTCGAACGGCCGATGCCGCACAGCACGAAGATCATCGTCAGGCCCTGGATGACCAGCACCAGGGACGAGGGCACGCCGACCTGCCGCTGCATCGCGAGCGCGCCGGTTTCCAGAAAGCCGAAGAACAGCGCCGACGGCAGCACGTAGAGCGGGTTGAGCGCCCCCATCAGCGCGATGGCCACCGCGTTGAAGCCGAAGCCGGCCGAGAAGCCCTCGATCAGCCGGTAGTGCACGCCCAGGCATTCGATGGCGCCCGCCAGGCCGGCCAGCGCGCCAGCCGTGCCCATCAGCCCGAAAACCGCGCGCCCATGCGACACGCCGGCATAGCGCGCGGCCGGCAGGCTGGCGCCCACCACCCGCCAGCGAAAGCCCAGCGTGGTGCGCCACAGCAGATGGTTCGCACCCAGCGCCGCGGCCACCGCGATGGCGATGCCCAGGTGCAGGTCGGTGCCAGGCACCAGTTTCGGCAGCCAGGCGGCCGCATCGAACAGCGGCGACTGCGGGAAGCCCGCGCCTTCCTCGCCCATGCGGCCGTGCAGCAGTTCGGCCACCAGCAGCAGGGCGACGAAGTTCAGCAGCAGCGTGACCAGCACCTCGTGCACGCCGCGCGTCACGCGGATCGTCGCGGCCAGCCCGGCCCAGGCCGCACCGCCAGCGGCCCCGGCGGCCAGCGCCAGCGGCAGCAGCAGCCAGGCCGGCAGGCCCGTCGCAAACAAGGCCACGGCCGATGCCGCCGCGCCGCCGAGCGCCAGTTGCCCTTCGGCGCCGATGTTGATGACCCGGCCGCGAAAGCACAGCGCGATGCCGACCGCGCAGAGCAGGTAGGGCGTCGTCTTGTTCAGCCCCACGACCACGCGGTCCCAGCCGCCGAACGCACCCATCAGCAAGTGGTAGTAGGCCGTGAGCGGGTTCTTGCCCGCCAGCAGGATGAGCATGGCCGTGAGCAGGAAGGCCATGCCCACCGAGGCCGCGGCGCGCCACAGGGCGCCCGCGCGCCGGGTGGCACCGAGCAGGTCGGGAATGCGCCAGGCCGCGCGGGTCGTTGGCGCTGGCGCGCTCATGGGCTCACCGCCTGCAGCGCCCCGGCCATCGCCAGCCCGATGCGTTCGAGGTCGGCCTGCGCGCGCGGCACCACGTCGACGACGCGGCCCTCCGACAGCACGCCGACGCGGTCGCCGACGGCCAGCACTTCCTCGAGCTCCGACGAGATGTAGAGCACCGCCGCGCCCTGGTCGCGCAGGCGGCGCAGGCGGTCGATCACGAACTGCGTGGCGCCGGGGTCGAGTCCCCAGGTCGGCTGGAAGGCGATGACGACCTCGGGCTGGCGGCCCAGTTCACGGGCCAGCGCCACCTTCTGCTGGTTGCCGCCGGACAGCGTTCTTGCGGGAGCGTCGGGCGAAGCGGCGCGCACGTCGAAGTCGCGCATGCGTTCGATCGACAGCCGGCGCGCCGCGCCGCGGTGGATGCGGCCGAAGCGCGAGTAGGGCGCCCGGCTCACGTCGCGCAGCATCAGGTTCTCCTCGATCGACATGCCCTGGACCAGGCTGGTGCCGGCGCGGTCGGCCGGAATGTAGGCGATGCCGGCGGCCAGGCGCTGCGCTGCGCCGCCACGCGTGATGTCGATGCCGTCGAACACGATCTGCCCGCGCGTCGGCCGTGCCAGGCCCGCGAGCGTGTCGGCCAGTTCACCCTGGCCGTTGCCGTCGATGCCGGCCAGTGCGAGGATCTCGCCGGCCCGCAGGTCGAAGCTGGCGTCTTTCAGGCGCTCGACGCCGCTCGCATCGCGGGCTGCGAGCCCGTGCACCGTCAGCCGCACACTGCCCGGCGGGGTGGCGGCGGCCGGTGGCGCGGCGGTCGTTTCGCGGCCGACCATCAGCCGCGCCAGCGACTCCCGCGTGGCGCCGGCCACCGCGGCGGTGCCGGCCACCTGGCCATCGCGCAGCACCACCACCTGGTCGGCCACCGCCAGCACCTCGCCGAGCTTGTGGGTGATGAAGACCACCGAATGGCCCTCGGCCCGGAAGCGCCGCAGGAAGTCGAGCAGCCGCGCGATCTCCGGCGGCGACAGGATGGACGTGGGCTCGTCGAGGATCAGCAGGTGTGCGCCGCGCAGGATGGCCTTGAGGATCTCAACCCGCTGCTTCTCGCCGAGCGCGAGCTGCTCGACCCGCGCGTCGGGGTCGATCTCCAGCCCGTAGCGCGCCGCCGCATCGCGCACCTGCGCCGCCACGCCGCGGCGGTCAAGCCAGGGGCCGGTGGCGCCGCTCCAGCCGAGCATCAGGTTCTCGGCCACCGTCATGGCCTCCACCAGCGTGAAATGCTGGTGGATCATGGCGATGCCCGCCTGCAGCGCGGCCTTCGGGCTGCCGGTGTCGAGTTCGCGGCCCTCGTAGACGATGCCGCCCTCGTCGGGCCGCACCATGCCGAAGAGCACCTTCATCAGCGTGCTCTTGCCCGAGCCGTTCTCGCCGAGCAGGCCGACGATCTGCGCGGGCATCACGGTCAGGTCGACGCCGCGATTGGCCCGCACCGTGCCGTACGACTTGGAGATGCCGCGCATCTCCAGCAGCGCGCCGCTCACAGGCCGCCGCGCGCGTCTTCCTTGACGACGTTGACCTTCAGGGCCCCGCTGGCGAACTGCTTCTTCAGGCCGTCGATCTCGGCGATGACCTCCTTCGGCACGGCCGGGCCATAGGCCTTGTCCTTGCTGTACATCAGCTCGGCACCCGGGTTCCTGGCTTCGTAGCCGTAGGTGATCAACGTGGGCTTGAGCGTGCCGGCACGGGCTTCGGCGGCGGCCGCGACGTACATGTCGTCCCACTTCTCGATGATGGCGGTCAGCACGTTCTGCGGCGCGGCGTCCACGTTGCCGAACGAGCGGCCGCTGGTGAACACGTTCTTCTCCTTGGCCGCCTGGATGATCCCGCTCTGGGCGGCATTGAGCTTGCCGAAGACGAAGTCGGCACCGCCGGCGATCAGCGCCAGCGCCGCCTCCTTGGCCATGGCCGCGTCTTCCATGTCCTTGATGTAGATCACGCGCACCTCGGCGGTCGGCTTGACGCTCTTCACGCCCTGGCGGAAGCCGCCCACCTGCTGCACGACGTTCGGCAGGCCTTCGAGCCCGTTGACCGAGCCGATCTTGCCGGTCTTGGACATGCGCGCGGCCAGCACGCCCATGAGGTAGCCGACCTGGGCGTTGTCATAGTCGACCGAGGTCACGTTCTTGCCCGCACCGGCACCGCCCGAGCCCACGACGAAGGTGGTCTTCTCGAATTCCGGGCCGACGCGCTGTGCGGCCGAGAGAAAGCGGCCCGAATGGCCGATCACGGGGTTGAAGCCGCGGCGTGCGTAGTCCTTCATCGTCTCGATGTGGTCGGCCGGCTGCACGTTCTCGGAGAAAGCGGTCTCGGTGCCCGCCGCCTTCATCTTGGCGATCGCGGCATAGCCGCTGGCGTTCCAGCTCTGGTCGTTGATCGAGCCGGGCAGGAGCAGGGCGACCTTGCCCTGCGCCGAGGCGTTCGACAGGGTGGCGAGGCTCGCCGCGCCCAGAAGCAGCAGGGTGGCGGCACGCGCGAAGGGGCGGATGGCAGCGGTGAGGGACATCGAGGACTCCGTGAGATGGGGGTGCCAAGCTTGCGCAACATCCAGGCCAGCATCGGCGCACCAGGGCGCATACGACGGCGACGTCGGCGCACCTTGCGCGTTCAGCGCGTGCATTCACTTTCCATCAAATACGAAGCGCCCCGGTGCCCATCCGGCATCGCCTCGCGTGCACGACCGAAGCGGTGCATGGCGCCAACGGCGCCCCAAAAAAGACGGCCGGCCCTGGTCAGGCTTGGTGCATGGCGACGAGCTCGCCGCGCAGGTGTTCGGCGAAGCGCGCCGATGCCACGGGCAGTACGCGGTCGCGCAGCGTCATCAGCACCAGCCGGCTGGCCGGCAGGCTGCGCTCCTCGATCGGGATGGCGCGCAGGCGCGGGTCGCCGGCAGCGCCCAGGGCGATCTGGAAACTGACGCCGCCGGACTGGCAGGCAAAGCTGCGCATCATCTCGAAGGAGTTGCAGACCAGCGCCGCGACGGGCTGTTCGGACGCGTTCTCCAGCAGGTCGTCGATCACGCCACGCCCCGACAGGCTGCCGTCGGGCAGCGCGACCGGGTACTTCAGACAGTCCTTGAGCCGTACGCTGGCGTGCCCGGCCAGCGGATGGTCGGCCGCGACCACGGCACAGGTGCGCTGCCGCGCCTGCGCGAGGATGCGCACGCCGCGGCCGGGCGGCGGGTTGAACACCAGCGCCAGATCGACCTCGAAGTCGAGCAGCGCCTGCACGGCGCGTTCGCGGTCGAGCACCTTGACGGCGAAGCTGACGCCGGGATGTTCCGCCTGGAAGGCGACCAGGGTGCGCGGCAGAAAGGCGGGCGCGAGCGCCTGACTGACGGCCATCGACACGTCGCCGCGCCGCAGTCCCCGCAGCGATTCGATTTCGGAGCGCACGTGGTCCAGGTCGGCGGCCCGTCGCCGCGCATAGCCCACGAACAGCTCGCCGGCCGCGGTCAGGCGCACGCCGCTGGGCAGGCGCTCGAAGATCGGCGTGTCCAGCTCGCGCTCGAGTTCCTTGATGCGCCGGTTGACCGCCGAGGCGGCCACCTGGAGCGCTTCTGCCGCACTGCGGATGGACCCGCAGCGCGCCACGGCGTCCACGTAGTCGAGGTATCGGAGATGCTGCATCGCCCCGCGTTGCAATAGCGATGCCCGGCACCGGGCAGCACCTCTGAACAGGTTATTCCCTGACGTTGCAACGCGCCTTTGCATGGTGTGCCGCCGGGCCACGCGTTCTAGGCTGAATTCACGGACCACTGCGACGCGGCGCGCGCGATGAAGCAATCCGCTTTGCGCACAACGGGCTTCAGAGCGGTCACCTCATGGACGACAACGCGCGGTGCATGGGCACATCATTCGTGGATTGGCAGGATCTGACGCAGGCCTACCTGGCCGGAATCGAGGCACTGCGCCGCGGGGAGCCGGGCGCCACCGAGGCGCTGCGACGGCTCGCCCTTGAACTCGAGCACTGTGACGGGGCCGTCGCGCAACACCTGGCTTGAAAGCAGGCCTCCGAGCTGACGCCCGGGATTGGGGAGGGCCGAGCGCCCCGAAATCGGTGGCGAAGCGATCTCGTCAGGCCAGGCGACCTTTGGGAAAGGGCTGGCCTTGGCTCTGCGCAAAGTTCTTGAGCTCTGCGTACATGGCCAACATCTGCGCTCGCGCTGCCGCGTCGCCTCGCTGCACGGCCACCACAGCAGCCGCATATTGGTCCGTCAACTCATACCAACGCGCCGCATCTTGAGACGCCACCGTCGAACCAGTAAACATTCCTATCCTCCGTGGAAATCGCGCTGTCTTTGCGGCGCGAACTTAAGTATTCCCTCTTAAAGCGAAATGTACAACATTCTTGCTAAGTTGTTGTGACAGATCGGTATTTTGGTGAGTCGTCGGTGCGACGCAGCATTGATGGGAGGGCCGGGGAAGGGCGCAGCGGCTCGACGCGATAATGCGCACCTGTGAAAAATGCCCTGCCTTTCCCGCTCGCTTCGGCGGGCTCGAACGCCACCGCGCGCCTGCGCCGAGGCTGAGCGGCGTCTCATCCCATCCACCGATCAGAGCGGACGGTCGCTGCGCCGACGTTGAAGACAGTTCATGAGAACGTACCTCGAGAATTTCAGTGCGCTCTGCCGCAGGAGCCTTCTTTCGCTCGGGCCGCAGCAGCGCGGCATCGGGATTCAGTCGTTTCCGCACGGCACCTGCGGCGTGGTCACGGAATTGACAGGGCGGCTGCTGTACGAGATGACCGGCGAGCAGGGCGCACATGTGTGCGGGACGGGTCACCCGGACCTGGGAGCGCTGCAATCGCATGCCTGGCTCGAGGTGCGCGGCTACATCGTCGACCTGACCCATGACCAGTTCCAGGGGACCGGGATGACCGGCTGGGTGGCGCAGGCATCCGCGTCCGACTGGCACGGCAAGTTCAACCGAGAGGTGTATCCGTTTCGGCGCTCGCCCCGCGGGGCGCTCTATGCCAACGAGGCGTATGTCGCCATGAAGAGCGCGGCCAGCCATCTCTGGCTCGGTCCGCGTCGGACGGACATGCCGGCGATCGGCCAGGGCTGTTGACCCTGCGCCGGACACGGCGCCCCCAACGTGGCGACGGAACGCGCCGCTGCCGAGAGAGGGTTTGTCCGGACCTCTTGACACTTGTTGGCCTACGTTGCCTTGTTCATAATTATCCGTAATTACCCAAAATTACAGAGGTGAGCGCCGACAGCCTGTCGTCGCATTTCCTCCCAGGGTCCGACCGGAGCCACCATGCGCCTCGTCCCGAATTCGTTGCACGACCAGGTGGCTGCCACCTTGCGCGAGGAGATCTTCGCGGGGTCGCTCACGCCCGGCAGCTTCCTCGACGAGACGGGGCTGTGCGAGCGGCTGGAAATCTCGCGGACGCCGCTGCGCGAGGCGCTCAAGGTGCTCACGGCCGAAGGGCTGCTGCGCCACGAGCCGCGCCGCGGGTGCTTCGTGGCCGAGGTCACGCAGCGCGATCTCGACGAGATCTTCCCCGTCATCGCGCTGCTCGAAGGGCGCTGCGCCTGGGAAGCCGCCCGCAACGCGAGCGACGCCGACATCGAGGCGCTGGCCACGCTGCATGCCCAGCTCGAGGCACACGCCAAGGCGCAGCGCATCAACGCCTACTACGCCACCAACTTCACCATCCACGAGGCGATCATCACGCTGGCCGACAACCGCTGGCTCGCGCAGACGATCGGCGATCTGCGCAAGATTTTGAAGCTCGCCCGCCTGCAGCAGCTGAAGGCCCCCGGCCGCCTGGAGCAGAGCCTGGCCGAGCACCTGGCGGTGTTCGCTGCGCTGAAGGCACACGACAGCGACGGCGCCGAGGCCGCCATGCGCACCCACCTCCATCGCCAGCGCGAAGCCTTGCGCGCCGTGGCGCTTCAACAGAAATCGAGGCTCGTTTCATGAATGCTTCCACCTGGATCTCGCGCAGCGTGTCGCGCTTGCGCGCCCCGGCCCCCGCCAAGGACCATGCCGTCACCGAGCCTGCTGCGAAGAAGACGACCAAGCCCGAGTTGCCACCGCGTTCCCTCAGCGAACGGCTCGACGCCACGCTGCGCCGCCATGGCGAGGCGATGACGCCCCGCGCCTTGCGGCGTGCGCTGACCGACCTGCAGGCCGTGGTCGACGCCCGCGTCAGCGAGGTCGAGGCCGGCCGCCGTGCCTGCGAGGTGATGCACTGGTACGGCGAGCTCGACGCGGCCGAGCGGCGCGACGTGTGGTTGCTGATCAGCGAACGTTTCGCACCCGACGGCAAGAAGCTCAGCAGCGCGCGGGCGCGTCACGAGGCCGCCGTCGGCACTGCCGACGAGGGGCAGGCCGAGGTGCACCTGCGCCGCGCGCTCGCGTCTCCACGGGCCCGGCTGCTGCAGCGCTTCACCATCGATCCCGAAGGCATGCGCTTCCTGCTCGACCTGCGCGCGGAAGTGCTGCCGCAGGTCAAGGGCGAGCGCCGCTTCGTGCCGCTCGACGCCGAGCTGGAACACCTCTTCTCGACCTGGTTCGACGTGGCCTTCCTCGACCTGCGCCGCATCAGCTGGGATTCGCCGGCTTCGCTGATCGAGAAGCTGATCCAGTACGAGGCGGTGCACGACATCAAGAGCTGGGCCGACGTGAAGAACCGGCTCGACAGCGACCGGCGCTGCTACGGTTTCTTCCACCCGCGTCTGCCCGACGTGCCGTTGATCTTCGTGGAGGTCGCGCTGGTCGACCACATCAGCGACGGCATCGTGCCGCTGCTCGACGAGGCCGCGGCGCTGGCCACTGCGGACAAGGCGACCACCGCCATCTTCTATTCCATCAGCAACACGCAGACCGGGCTGCGCGGCGTGAGCTTCGGCGATTCGCTGATCAAGCGCGTGGTCGAGACGCTGCAGGCCGAGTTCCCGAAGCTCAAGGTGTTCGCGACGCTGTCGCCGATCCCGGGCTTCCGGCATTGGCTGGGCAAGCACGCGGCCGAGATGCTGCTGCGCCTGGACGACAAGCGCGCCGCCGAGCTGGGCCGGGCGCTCGGCTCGCTGCCGCCCACGCCCGACCGACTGCTGGCCGCGGCCGACGAGGCGCTCGCGCTCGACCCCAAGTCGCCGGTGCGGCAGACGCTGATGCAGTGCGCCGCCGAGTACCTGGGCCGCGCCACCATCGAGGGCAAGCCGGTTGACCCGGTGGCGCGCTTCCACCTGGGCAACGGGGCCCGCGTCGAACGGCTGAACTGGGCCGGAGACCCCTCGCCCAAGGGGGTGAAGCAGTCCTACGGACTCATGGTCAACTACCTCTACGATCTCAAGCGGCTCGACAAGCACCGCGCCCTGCTCGCGCAGGGCAAGGTGGCGGTGTCGGGCGAGGTCGATGGCCTGTTCCTCAAGGGCTGACCCGACCTCTCTTTCCAAGGGCCGACCCCGCACCGAAGGCCCCGGTGCGCAGCGATTCCAACAAGACAGGAGACACATCCATGATCCACCCCTTCCAGCGGCGCGACATGCTGCGCCTGGCCGCCGCCGCGGCCGCCGTCCTCGGTGGCGGCGCGCGCGCGCAGTCCGGCTGGCCGTCCAAGCCCGTCACCATGATCGTGCCGTTCCCGGCCGGTGGCGGCACCGATGCTTTCGCGCGGCCGCTGTCGGCGCAGTTCTCGAAGACCACCGCCCAGACGCTGGTGATCGACAACCGGGGCGGCGCGGGCGGCACGCTGGGAGCGAGCATCGCGTCGAAGCTGCCGGCCGATGGCTACGGGCTCTTCATGGGTGCGGTGCACCATGCGATCGCACCGTCGATCTACCCCAAGCTCGACTACGACATCCAGAAGGACTTCGTGCCGCTGATGCTGCTGGCCAATGCGCCGCAGGTGGTGGTGGTCAACCCCAAGCGGGTGACGCAGCCGACCATCCAGGAATTCATCGCCTACGCCAAGCGCAACCCCGCGAAGATGAACTACGGCTCGGCCGGCGCGGGCACCTCGCACCACCTGGCGGGCGAACTCTTCAAGCAGCAGACCGGCACCTTCATCACGCACATCCCGTACCGCGGCGCCGGCCCGATGCTGCAGGACCTGATCTCCGGCAACGTCGACGTCTGCTTCGACGGCCTGGGTTCGTCGTCCGCACACATCAAGGGCGGGCGCATCAAGGCGCTGATGATGGCCGGTGCCAAGCGCAACCCGGCCTTCCCCGACGTGCCCTGTGCGGCCGAGGTCGGCCTGCCCGACTACACCGTGACCACCTGGTACGGCCTGTGGGCGCCCAAGGGAACGCCGGCCGACGTGCAGGCGAAGATCATCGAGGAGATGAAAAAGGCCCTGGCCTCCGACGAGCTCAAGACGATCTGGAACGCCAACGGCTCCGACATTCCCAACGTCACGATGGCGGCCTACGCCGACTTCGTGAATGCCGAAGTCAAGCGCTGGGCGACGGTCGTCAAGACCTCGGGCGCCAAGCTGGAGTGATGAACGCACAAGGCGGCCGGCATGGCAGGTGACATCAGGATCGAACGCGACGGCGACATCGCCGTCGTCACGCTGGTACACGCGGGGCGTTTGAATGCCATGTCGCGCACGATGTGGCGTGCGCTCCGCGCCGCCTTCGTGGCCTTCGAGACCGACGCCGCGCTGCGCTGCATCGTCGTGCGCGGGGAGGGCGGTGCCTTCTGCGCGGGCGGCGACATCTCCGAGTACCCGGCCTTCCGCTTCGACCCCGTGCAGTTGCGCAGCTTCCATGAAGACGAAGTCGGCGCTGCGCTGCAGGCAATGCTCGACTGCAGCGTGCCCGTCGTCGCGCAGATCGAGGGCGCCTGCATGGGCGCGGGCCTCGAGATCGCAAGCTGCTGCGACATCCGCCTGGCCGGTGCGTCCGCCAGGTTCGGCGCGCCGATCGCCAAGCTCGGCTTCCCGATGGCGCCGCGCGAGGCGGCCGTGGTGCACCGCGCCGTGGGCGACGTGCTGGCGCGCGACATGCTCCTGGCTGCCGGCGTGCACGACGCGCAGCGCCTGCTGTCCGCCGGCTTCCTGCTGCGCGTGGTGCCCGACGATGCGGTGGCCGACGAAGCCGTCGCGTATGCACGTCGCATCGCCGCGCTCGCTCCCGAGGCCGCGCGCGCCAACAAGCGCGTGCTGTCCGCGCTCACGTTCCAGGGCATGACAGGCCTCACGGGCCTGCTGCCCACCGCCTACGACTACGCCGACTCCCCCGAACACCGGGAAGGCATCGCCGCCTTCCTGGCCAAACGACCGCCTCATTTCTGACCTATCGCCGAGACACCGATGACCTCGAACGCCAACCTCTTTGCCGCGCTGCGCGCCGGCTTCTCCGCCGACCTCGATGCGGTCGCCGTCGAAACCGACGACGGCCTGCTGTACACCTGGGGCGACCTCGACCGCGCCAGCGCGATGATCGCCAACCTCTTTGTCGCCCTTGACCTGGAGGAGGGTGCGCGCATCGCGGTACAGGTCGAGAAATCGGTCGAGGCGCTGATGCTCTACCTGGCGACCCTGCGGGCCGGCTACGTCTTCCTGCCGCTCAACACGGCCTACCGCGGCGCCGAGATCGAGTACTTCATCGGCAACGCCGAGCCGGCCGTGGTGGTGTGCAGCAGCGCCAATGCCGACTGGGTCGGCCCGATCGCACTGGCCGCCGGCACGCGCCACGTCTTCACGCTGAACGACGACCGCACCGGCACGCTGCTCGACGTGGCCGTGCAGTGCAGCGACCGCCACACCGTCGCGCAGCGTGGCGAGGACGACCTCGCCGCCATCCTCTACACCAGCGGGACCACCGGCCGCAGCAAGGGCGCGATGCTGACGCACCGCAACCTGCTGTCGAACGCCGAGGTGCTCAAGGACTACTGGGGCTGGACGGCCACCGGAGGGCCTGACGGCCGGGGCGACGTGCTCATCCACGCGCTGCCCATCTTCCACGTGCACGGCCTGTTCGTCGCCATCCACGGCGCGCTGCTCAACGGCAGCAAGATGATCTGGATGAACAGGTTCGACCCGAAGCGCGTGGTGGCACGGCTGCCGGACGCGACGGTGTTCATGGGCGTGCCCACGCTCTACGTGCGCCTGCTGGCCGAGCCCGGCCTGACGAAAGAGGCATGCAGCACCATGCGCCTCTTCGTCGCCGGCTCGGCACCGCTCCTGATCGAGACCTTCCACGAATGGCAGGCGCGCACCGGCCACACCATCCTCGAGCGCTACGGCATGAGCGAAACCGCCATGCTCACGTCGAACCCCTACAAGCCGGTGCAGGGCGAACGGCGCGGCGGCACGGTCGGCTTTGCATTGCCGGGCGTGCAGTTGCGGGTGCGTTCGTACGAAGAGGGCCGTGAAGGGCTCGATTGCGGAACGGACGAGATCGGGCACATCGAGGTTGACGGCCCCAACGTCTTCGCCGGCTACTGGCGCATGCCCGAGAAGACGAAGGACGAGTTCACCGCCGACGGCTTCTTCAAGACCGGCGACGTCGGCAAGATCGACGGGCTGGGCTACATCACCATCGTCGGGCGCAGCAAGGACCTGATCATCAGCGGCGGCTACAACGTCTACCCCGCCGAGATCGAGGGCTTCATCAACGAGATGGCCGGCGTGGCCGAAAGCGCGCTGGTCGGCGTGCCGCACCCGGACTTCGGCGAGGTCGGCGTGGCGGTGGTCACCGTGAAGCCTGGCGCCAGCGTCGACGGCGACGCCATCGTGGCCGAGCTCAAGGCCCAGCTGGCCAATTTCAAGATCCCGAAGCGCTGCTTCATCGTGCCCGAGCTGCCGCGCAACGCGATGGGCAAGGTGCAGAAGGCGCTGCTGCGCGAGCAGCACAAGGGGCTGTTCACGCAAGGCTGACGCCGCAAAAAGAACCGGTCAACCGCCGCTTGCTTCATTGAGCCGCGCGAGAAGCCCGGCCAGCTGCGAAATCTCGGTGCTCGACCATCCGCGCATCCGTTCGGAGAAACGGTTCCCCTTGTTCGCCAGGGCCCGGTCCATCTTTTTGCGGGCATCCTTCGTCAATGCGTAGATGGTCACCCGGCCATCCGAGGGGTCTGGGTACGCTTCCACAAGACGGCTTTGGGTCAAGGCCTGGAGCAATCTGCTCAAGGCGCTTCGGTCCATGGCAAGCGCTTGTGCGACCCGCGTGGAACGCGTTGCGCCAACGGCGTGCAGCCATTGGAGCACCTGGAAAGAGGCGCCCGATACTGCTGGCGTGAAGTCGGCCGCCGTCTCGGCGGTGAATGCGCGCGCGGACGACAGCAGTGCATTGAGCTGCGTGCCCAGTTCCAGAAGCGCCTGTTCCCGGGGAATGCCTGCATCGTCCATATGATGTGCAAATATCCATTAATCTGTTAAAGTGGATTTTTGCACATGACCTGGAGCTGGGGTGGATACGTTCTCGACAATCGTGCTGACCGGGGCGACGAGCGGATTGGGCCGGATCGCGGCGTCGGCCCTGGCACGGCCCGGTGTTAGGCTCGTACTCGTCGCGCGCAACAAGGCCAAGGCGCAGGCCACGCGTGCGGCGTTGCTGCAAGAGGCGCCGGGTGTGGCCGTCGACTGCATCCTGGCCGACTTCGCCAATCTGCGCAGCGTCGCGCAGGCCGGCGCTCGCATGGCCGCAGACTACCCGCGGATCGACGTGCTCATCAACAACGCCGGAATCCACGCGTTCGAGCAACGGGTCACGCCGGACGGCTTTTCGGAGATGGTTTCCACGAACTACCTCGCGCCTTGGCTGTTGACCGCCTGCCTCCGGCGCTCGCTCGTCGCAGCGGGGTCATCACGGGTCGTGACGGTGGGCTCCGAAGCATCCAGGCGTGCGGGCGGGCTCGATATCGCGCACGACCTGACGGACACGCGCCCCTTCTCCCGCCTGGGCTCTTCGGTCATGTACGGCAAGACGAAGTTGATGGCCATCATGTTCAGTGCGGAACTGGCAAGGAGACTGGCGTCCACGGCCGTCGTCGCCAACAGCGTCGACCCCGGATTCAACGTGACCGGGCTGGGCCGGGAGCTTCCCTTCGCCGCGACGCTCGAGCGTGTCCTGCGCGTGCTCCGCGTAGGTGCGCCGGAGCGGGGCGCGGCCATCATCGCTCGTCTGGCCACGTCCGAGGCGTTCACGGGTGTCAGTGGCGGCTATTTTTCCCGAGAGGCCAGACGCCTGGAGCCGGTTCAACCGGGCGGCGATGAACTCAAGCAGCGGCGGCTCTGGGTGGCGACCGAGCGATGGCTGGCGCCGTTCCACCGAACGGTCCCGCAGGGCGCTTGACGGGGCACCGCAGCACGTACCATTGCCGCGCGGCGCTTGGGCCGTCTTCCAATTCAGCGCGCGCGCCCGACCCGGTGCGACCGCAAGGGCTCACATGGACAAGTTGTCGTCGCGCGAACGTCTGGGCATCGGCACGGTGCTCCCGGCCACCTGCCTCTTGCTGCTGCTGCATTTCGGGCAGGACGTGCTGCGGCCGATCGCCATCGCCGCGGTGCTGAGCCTGGTGCTCGCACCGCTCGCACGCCAGTTCGCGCGCACCGGCATGGGCCGCACGGTCGCCACGCTGGTGTCGGTGTTGCTGGTGGCGATGGGCGTGGTCTGCATGAGCGCGGTGCTGGCGATCCAGCTGGTCGACGTGGGTGCGGGGCTCCCGCAGTACCGGGCCGCCATCACGTCCAAGGTCGAGTCGGTTCGGGAAGTCGTGGTCCGGCCCTTCGAGCGCTTCGAGGCGGAACTCAAGGGCGTGGCGCCGCAGGCCACGCCCGCGCCGACGCCGCCCGCGCGCGCGCGCGCGTCCGCACGGCCGGCTGCGCCGGTCGCGAGCACCGAGCCCTTGCCGGTGCAGATCCGCCAGACCCCGCCGTCGGCGGGCGACCTGGTGTCGAAGCTGCTGTCGTCGCTGTGGGGACCCATCGGCGAGGCCGGCATCGTCTTCATCCTGCTGGTGTTCATCCTGCTGGAACACGAGTCGCTCAGCGACCGCTTCATCCGGGTGATCGGCGTGGCCGAACTCGGCCCCACGGTACAGGCGCTGAGCGACACGGCGCAGGGCGTGTCACGCTACTTCCTGTCGCAATTCATCGTCAATGCGACCTTCGGCGCGATCGTCGGCGTCGGGCTGTGGGCGATCGGCATCCCGCACGCGGCGCTGTGGGGATCCATCGGCGCGCTGCTGCGTTTCGTCCCCTATGTCGGCGTGCTGGCGGCGGCGGCGCTCATCGCGATCTTCAGCGCGGCGGTCGATCCGGGCTGGTCGCTGGTGCTGTCGAGCCTGACGCTCTTCATCGTGCTCGAACTGGTGGTGGCGCATGTCGTGGAGCCGCAGGTCTATGGCCACAGCACCGGGCTGGCGCCGCTCGCGGTCATCGTGTCGGCGCTGTTCTGGGGCGTGATGTGGGGGCCGGCCGGCCTGCTGCTGTCGACGCCGCTCACGCTGATCATCGTGGTGGTCGGCCGACATGTGCGAGCCCTGGAGCCGCTGTCGATTCTGCTGACCGATGCGCCGGGGCTGAACGCGGGGCAGCGCTTCTACCAGCGCGCGCTGTCCGACAACACGGCGGCCATCATCAAGGACGCACGGCTCTACCTGCGGCGCAGCACCTTCGCCAAGTACTGCGACCAGGTGCTGCTGCCGGGGCTGGCGCTGGCGGGGCTCGATTTCCAGCTCGGGCGCATCGACGTGCGCCAGCGCGGGCGCATCGAGAAGACGGTGGTCGGCCTCGCCGAGACGCTGGCGGGTGGTCCGTCAGGCAAGCGCTTCGGCCGGCGCCGGTCGACCGTGTCGCTGGCCGATGCCAGCCTCGGCAGCCGCCTGCGACAGATCCGCGAATCGCGCCTCGGTCCGTACCAGGGCCGGCTCGACGTGCCGTCGCAATCGATCGTGCTGTGCGCGGGCTTCGGCTCCGAGCGCGACGAACTGCTCACGGAACTGCTGGTGCGTGCACTCCGCCAGGACGACGTCGACGCCCGGAGCGTGTCGCTTGCCGAGCCGCCAGACCCGGAAATGGCGGACAAATCGATCCTGGTGGGCACCGTGTTCCTGGCGTACCCGCGGCACGACGCCATCGACACCTGGCGCGCCACCGCGGCCGAGATGCGTGCGGCGCTGCCGCATGCCGCGCTGGCCACCGTCAAGCTGCCGCTCGACGAGGCGGGAGCGGATGAACAACTGGTGAAGGACTCGGTCGACCTGATCCTTCACTCCTACTCGGAGGCCGAGGCCTTCGTGCTGCAGGGCGCGAAGGCCAGCTCGTAGCCAGGCCGGCGCTCGGCCGGTCGGGTGGCTGCGGGTGCCTACTTGACCAGCAGCACCGACACCGGGCTCTCGGCGACCACCTTGGTGGCTACCGAGCCCATCAGCGCGCGGCCGAACATGCCGTGGCCGTGCGTGCCCATCACGATCAGTTCGGCGCCGGCAGCCTTGGCCGCGGCGACGATCTCCTCGGGTGCGTGGCCGTGGCGCAGCTGGACCGCGTAACCGGTGATGCCCTGCGCGTCGAGGTATTTCTTGACCGGGTCGAGCACCTTGGCGGCCTCCTCGGCGTAGTAGCCCTCGACGATGTCCTTGGTGACGTGGCGCGTGACATTGGCCGGCAGGCCGGTGCTCACGTTGACCAGCACCAGGTCGCTGCCCTGGCCGAACATGCTGCGGTTGGTGATGAGGTAGGCGAGGGCCTTCTGCGTGAAGGCGCTGCCATCGACGGCGACGAGAATTTTCATGATGTCTTCTTTCCTTGTTCGTGAAAACGGGTGGGCCCATGGCCGCACGTCGTGCATGTGACCACATGCGCCGCGAGGCTTCCAATGAAGCCCCCGAGACGGCTGCGGTCTTGTCCTCGCGCGTTCAGCGCAGCACCAGCACCGGCAGCGTCGAATGCGTCAGCACATGCTGCGTCTCGCTGCCCAGCAGCAGGCGCTTGATGCCCTTGCGTCCATGCGACGCCATGACGATCAGGTCGCACTTGTGCTTCTTCGCGGCCGCGACGATCGACTCTGCGACCAGGTCGGAACTGACCGTGGCGGTCTTGATCTTCACGCCGCTGCTCTTCGCCCGTGTGGCGACCGCGGCCAGCGTTTCCTCGGCTGCCACCGCCCATTGCTTCTCGATGCGGGCGATGTCGTCGGGCGCGAACACCATGGCGCCGTCAAAGTAGGCCTTCGGGTAGCGCGGCACCACCGTCAGCGCCACCAGATCGGCGCCATGCTGGGCCGCCAGCGCGATGCCTGTGGCCACGGCCTTGCGCGACAGGGTGGAGCCGTCGGTGGCGATGAGGATGCGTTTGAACATGGTGTTCTCTTCGTGATGGGACCAGGCCGAGCCTAGGCGCCGCCACAGCGCACGGCTTGATCCAGATCAAGCGACGCCGCGGTGCCCGGCGCTAGCCTTGCGGCATGCAAGCTGCCCTCCCGTTCGCCGCGCCCGGCCTCGCCCTGCCGGACGCCGCCGGATCCGCGGCGCCGGCCGCGTCCACCGCGCTCGATGACCCGGCCGAGTGGGCGGCCTTCGGCCAACCGATGGATGGCGATGCGCCGGGCGGCCGCTGGTCGTCGCAGGTGGTGGTCGAGGGCATGCACTGCGCGGCCTGCGCCTTCACGGTCGAAGCGGCATTGGCGCAGGTGCCCGGCGTGCTGCGCGCCGAGGTCAACGCGGCCACGCGGCGTGCGCGCATCGTGTGGTCCGCAGCCGAGGTGCAACCGTCGCGCTGGTTCGCCGCCTCCGCCGCGGCCGGCTACCCGCTGGTGCCGGCCGGCGACCTGCAGGCCCGTGCGCAGCGGGCCCGCGTGGCCCGCCTGGCGCTGTGGCGCTGGCTGGTCGCGGGCTTCTGCATGATGCAGGTGATGATGTATGCGTACCCCGCGTACATCGCGCAGCCCGGCGACATGTCGGCCGACGCGGCGCAGCTGCTGCGCTGGGCCTCCTGGGTGCTCACGCTGCCGGTGGTCTTCTTCTGCTGCGGCCCGTTCTTTCGCAGCGCGTGGCGCGACCTGCGGCAACGCCGCGTCGGCATGGACCTGCCGGTCGCGATCGGCATGGCCATCACCTTCGCCGTGAGCACCGCCGCCACCTTCGACCCCACCGGGCCGCTCGGCGCCGAGGTCTACTTCGACTCGCTCACGATGTTCGTGTTCTTCCTGCTGACCGGCCGCTGGCTGGAGACGCGGCTGCGCGACCGCACGGCCGGCGCGCTGGAAGCGCTGATGAACCGGCTGCCCGACAGCGTCGAACGGCTGGCACCCGACGGCCGCTTCGTGCGCGTGGCCGTGCGGCGCCTGCAGGCGGGCGACACCGTGCGCGTGCTGCCCGGCGAAGCCTTCCCGGCCGACGGCGTGGTCGTGCTCGGCGACACCAGCGCGGACGAAGCATTGCTCACCGGCGAGTCGCGCCCGGTGCCGCGCCCCTGCGGCGCGCGCGTCCTGGCCGGCAGCCACAATCTCGCCGCGGCCGTGCAGGTGCGCATCGACGCCGTGGGCGGCGGCACGCGTTTCGCGGAGATCGTGGCCCTGATGGAAAGCGCGTCGCTCGGCAAGCCGCGCCTCGCGCAACTGGCCGACCGCGTGGCACGGCCTTTCCTGATCGGCGTGCTGGGTGCGGCCGCCTTGGCCGGCGCCTTGTGGTGGCAGGCCGGCCCGGGACATGCGCTGATGGTCGCTGTCGCGGTGCTGATCGTCACATGTCCCTGCGCGCTCTCGCTGGCCACGCCCGCCGCGATGCTGGCCAGCGCCGGGTCGCTGGCGCGCGGCGGCGTGGTGGTGCACGACCTGCAGGCGCTCGAGGCGCTGGCGTCGATCGACACCGTGGTCTTCGACAAGACCGGCACGCTCACGCGCGACACGCCGCGACTCGACCGGGTGTACAGCCGGCGCGGCGTCATGCCGGGCGACGCGGTCGAACTGGCCGCCGCACTGGGTGCGCAGTCGCTGCACCCCGCGGCGCGGGCGCTGGTCCACGCGTGGCAGATGCAGCATCGGGTGCCGCCGGACTGGACCGCCTCGCAGGTGATCGAACAGGCGGGGCGGGGCCTCGAAGGGGTGCTGCAGCGGCGTCAACCCCTTCCCGGTGCCGTGCCGCGCCGTCTGCGCTTCGGTGCGGCGGATTTCTGTGGCGTGACGCCCCTCGCGTGCGACGCCACGCAGGTCCACCTGGCCGACGAGGCCGGCTGGGTCGCGAGCTTCGTGCTGGCCGAAGACCTGCGCGAGGACGCGGCCGCCGCGGTCGGCGCGCTGCAGGCGCAGGGCATCGGCGTGCAGCTGCTCTCGGGCGACCGCGACGCCGCGGCGCGCGAGATCGCGCAGCAGGCCGGCATTCGTGACGCACGCGGTGGCTGTACGCCCGAAAACAAGCTCGCGGCCATGCGGGCGCTGCAGGCGGCAGGATGCAAAGTGGCCATGGTGGGCGACGGCCTCAACGACGGCCCGGTGCTGGCGCAGGCGCACGCATCCTTCGCCTTCGGCAAGGCGGTGCCGCTGGCGCAGGCGCGCGCCGACTTCATCGTGCTGGGGGATGCGCTGTCGGCCATTCCCGCGGCGATCGCGCAGGCACGGCGCACGCTGCGCATCGTGCGGCAAAACCTCGCCTGGGCGGCCGGCTACAACGCGCTGTGCGTGCCGCTCGCGCTGGCCGGCTGGCTGCCCGCGTGGCTCGCGGGGCTGGGCATGGCGGGCAGTTCGCTGGTGGTGGTGCTCAACGCCGCGCGGCTCGCGCGGCCGGCGGTGCCAGCGGTGCCAGCAAGAGAGCAGGGCACCTGATGGACATCCTCTTCCTGCTCATCCCGTTCTCGGTCGTGCTCGTGCTGCTGATCCTCGGGGGCCTGTGGTGGGCCGTGGACCGTGGGCAATTCGACGACGTCGACCGCGAAGGCGAGCGCATTCTTCAGGGCGATTGATCTGTATCAAGCCGTAGGATGTGTCTCACCAAGACACTGACCGGGTCTCATAGAAAAGGCCCGACGATGCAAGTTCCCAACCCTCCCGCAGCGGTTTACAGCGACACCGCTGTCCGCCAGTTCGCCATCATGTCCGTGGTCTGGGGCGTGGTCGGCATGCTGGTCGGCGTGATCATCGCGTCGCAGCTCGCCTGGCCCGAACTCAACCTCGGCATCTCCTGGCTCAGCTACGGGCGGCTGCGCCCGCTGCACACCAACGCCGTGATCTTCGCCTTCGGCGGCTGCGCGCTGATGGCGACCAGCTTCCACGTGGTGCAGCGCACCTGCCAGGTCCGGCTGTTCGCGCCAGCGCTGGCGTCCTTCGTGTTCTGGGGCTGGCAGATCGTGATCGTGGCCGCGGCCATCAGCCTGCCGATGGGCTACACCAGCGGCAAGGAATACGCCGAGCTCGAATGGCCGATCGACCTCCTGATCACGGCGGTGTGGGTGGCCTACGCGATCGTGTTCTTCGGCACCATCGCGATGCGCAAGGTGCGCCACATCTACGTGGCCAACTGGTTCTACGGCTCCTTCATCATCGCGGTGGCATTGCTGCACATCGTCAACAGCGCGGCCATCCCGGCCGGCTGGATGAAGAGCTATTCGGCCTACGCCGGCGTGCAGGACGCGATGGTGCAGTGGTGGTACGGCCACAACGCGGTGGGCTTCTTCCTCACCGCGGGCTTCCTCGGGATGATGTACTACTACATCCCCAAGCAGGCCGGTCGGCCGGTGTACTCGTACCGGCTCTCCATCGTCCACTTCTGGGCGCTGATCTTCACATACATGTGGGCCGGCCCGCACCACCTGCACTACACCGCGCTGCCCGACTGGACGCAATCCATCGGCATGGTGTTCTCGCTGATCCTCCTGGCGCCCAGCTGGGGCGGGATGATCAACGGTGTGATGACGCTGTCGGGCGCCTGGCACAAGCTGCGCACCGACCCGATCCTTCGCTTCCTGATCGTCGCGCTGTCCTTCTACGGCATGGCCACCTTCGAGGGGCCGATGATGTCCATCAAGACGGTCAATGCCCTGAGCCACTACACCGACTGGACCGTCGGCCACGTACATGCCGGCGCCCTCGGCTGGGTCGGCCTGATCACGATGGGCTCGCTCTACTACCTGATCCCGCGCCTGTGGGGCCGCACCGAGATGCACAGCATCAAGGCGATCGAGTTCCATTTCTGGATGTCGACCATCGGCATCGTGCTCTACATCGCCGCGATGTGGATCGCCGGCGTGATGCAGGGCCTGATGTGGCGCGCCATCAACGCCGACGGCACGCTCACCTACACCTTCGTCGAAGGCGTGAAAGCCACCTATCCGTACTACGTGGTGCGTCTGCTCGGCGGCCTGCTGTACCTGGGCGGCATGCTGGTCATGGCCTGGAACGTCGCCATGACGGTCGTCGCCGGCCGCTCGGTGCGCGCGCCGATCCCCGCACTGGTCCATGCCTGAACGCCTGAAAAAAAGCACACCATGAGTTCCAACGCACCCAAGACCGGCAAGACCGGCTTCTCCCACGAGAAGATCGAGACCAACAACTTCCTGATGATCGTGCTGATCCTGCTGGTGATCGCCGTCGGCGGCCTGGTGGAGATCGTTCCGCTGTTCTTCCAGAAGTCGACCACCGAGGCCGTGACCGGCGTGAAACCGCTCGAGCCGCTGCAGCTGGTCGGCCGCGACATCTACACCCGTGAGGGTTGCTACAACTGCCACTCGCAGATGATCCGCCCCTTCCGCGCGGAAACGCTGCGCTACGGCCACTACTCGGTGGCGGGCGAGTTCGTCTACGACCACCCCTTCCAGTGGGGCAGCAAGCGCACCGGGCCCGACCTGCACCGCGTGGGCGGCAAGTACAGCGACGAGTGGCACCGCATCCACCTGAACAACCCGCGCGACCTGGTGCCCGAGTCGAACATGCCGGCCTACACCTGGCTCGACACCTCGCCGGCCGACGCGGCCAGCATCGGCACCCACATGACGGCACTGCGGCGCGTGGGCGTGCCCTACACCGACGAACAGATTGCCGGCGCCAAAGAGGCCGTGGCCGGCAAGACCGAGATGGACGCCCTGGTGGCGTACCTGCAGTCCCTCGGCCTGGCACTCAAGTAACGGGAACAGAGCGAACCATGGACATCACCACCCTTCGCATCGCGGCCACGCTGGCCTCTTTCGCCACCTTCATCGGCATCCTGGTGTGGGCCTTCGCGCGCCGCAATCGCGCGGGCTTCGACGAAGCCGCGCAGTTGCCCTTCGAACAGGACTGAAGCGAACATCATGAGCGATTTCATCAGCGGCTTCTGGTCGCACTACGTCACCGTCATCTCCCTGCTCAGCATCGCAGCCTGCGCACTCCTGTTGTGGATCACCAACCGGACGCGTGCGCCCATCGGTGGCGACAACACCACCGGCCACGTCTGGGACGAAGACCTGCGCGAGATGAACAACCCGCTGCCGCGCTGGTGGGTGGGCCTGTTCGTGCTGACCATCGTGTTTGGCCTCGGCTACCTCGTGGCCTACCCGGGCCTGGGCAGCATGCAGGGCCAGCTCGGCTGGAGCACGACCGGCGAGTACGAAAAAGAGATCGCCAAGGCCAACGCCGAACTGGCGCCGGTGTATGCGAAGTTCGCCGCGATGCCGGCGGACCAGATGGCGCGCGACCCGCAGGCCATGGCGATCGGCGAGCGGCTGTTCCTGAACAACTGTGCGCAGTGCCACGGCTCGGACGCGCGCGGCAGCAAGGGCTTCCCGAACCTGAGCGACGGCGACTGGCTGCATGGCGGTGACCCGGCCAAGATCCAGGAGTCGATCACGCTCGGTCGCATCGGCGTGATGCCGCCGATGGCGGCGGCCGTGGGCACGCCGGATGACGTGAAGAACGTCGCCAACTACGTGCTGAGCCTGTCGGGCAGCCCGCACGACTCGGTGCGCGCCGGCCTGGGGAAAGCCAAATTCACCGCCTGCGCGGCCTGCCACGGCATGACCGGCGGCGGAACCCCCGCACTGGGTGCGCCCAACCTGTCGGACCGCATCTGGCTGCACGGCTACGGGCAGGACGCGATCATCTCGATCATCAACACCGGCAAGACCAACCAGATGCCGGCCCAGCAGGAGCGGCTGACCGAGGCGCAGATCCACGTGCTGGCCTCCTACGTCTGGGGCCTGTCGAACGCCCCGCAGACGGCGTCGCGCTGAGCGCGGCCGTCCAGCGTCTGCCTTCATGGCCGCCTCCCCACGACCCGCACCAGCGCCCGCACCGGCATCCGCCACGCCGCGCAAGGTGATTCCCATCGCCCCGGCAGAGGGCGAGGGCGTCGGCCTCTACGAAGCGCACAAGAAGATCTATGCGCGCAGCATCCAGGGCGTGTTCGCGCGCTGGCGCTGGGCCATGGTGTTCATCACGCAGATCGTGTTCTACGGGCTGCCGTGGATCGACTGGGGCGAGCGGCAGATGGTGTTGTTCGACCTGGCCGCGCGGCGCTTCTACATCTTCGGGCTGGTGCTCTATCCGCAGGACCTGATCTACCTCACAGGGCTGCTCATCATCTCGGCGCTGTCGCTCTTTCTCTTCACCGCCGTGGCGGGCCGCCTGTGGTGCGGCTACGCCTGCCCGCAGACGGTCTACACCGAAATCTTCATGTGGGTCGAAGAGAAGATCGAGGGCGCCCGCAGCGCGCGCATGCGGCTGGACAAGGGCGCGCTGTCGATGGAGAAGGGCGTCAAGAAAACCTTCAAGCACGTGGTGTGGCTGGGCATCGCGATGTGGACCGGCTTCACCTTCGTCGGCTACTTCACGCCCATCCGTGACCTCGGCATGGCCTTCCTGCAGACGCAGATGGGCTCGTGGGAGGTGTTCTGGGCCTTCTTCTACGGCTTCGCGACCTATGGCAACGCGGGTTTCATGCGCGAGCAGGTCTGCAAGTACATGTGCCCGTACGCGCGCTTCCAGAGCGCGATGTTCGACCGCGACACGCTCATCGTCAGCTACGACACCGCCCGCGGCGAGCCGCGCGGCGCCCGCGGCAAGCAGCACGAGCGCAATGGCCTGGGCGACTGCATCGACTGCACGCTGTGCGTGCAGGTATGCCCGACCGGCATCGACATCCGCGACGGCCTGCAGTACGAATGCATCGGCTGCGGCCTGTGCGTGGACGCTTGCAACACCGTGATGGACAAGATGGACTACCCGCGCGGCCTGATCCGCTACGCCACGCAGAACGGCCTGGCCGCGCGCTGGTCGGCGCGCCAGGTGGTGGCGCGCGTGATCCGCCCGCGCGTGCTCGTCTACACGGGCGTGCTGGCGGCGCTGTGCATCGGCCTGCTCGCGAGCCTGGTGGTGCGCACGCCGCTGAAGGTCGACGTGGTGCGCGACCGCGCTTCGCTTGCGCGCATCGTCGAGGGCGGCATGCTGGAGAACGTGTACCGCCTGCAGGTCATGAACGCGACGGAAAGGCCGCAGCGCTATGCCATTGCGGCCAGCGGCCTCGAAGGCCTCACGGTCGCCGCTGGCGATTCGGTCGAGGTCCAGCCTGCCGAATCGCGCTGGGTCGCGGTGCGCCTGCAGCTGCCGTACGGTGCCGCGCCCTCGGGCTCGCACCCCGTGTATTTCGACGTGCGGGCGGCCGACGGCGGCGCCCACGTGTCGGAGAAGGCCATCTTTCTCGTTCCGCGCTGAACTACAGGAGACAAACCCATGAATGCCCTTGCATCGAAGACACCCGCCGAGCCAGCCGAGCCATGGTGGAAGTTCCCGCTCGTCTGGATGGTGATCGCCGGCCCGGCGATCGTCGTGGTGGCCGGGTTCGCCACGCTGTGGCTGGCCATCCGCACGCCCGACCCGGTGGTGTCTGCGGACTACTACCGCCAGGGCATCGAGATCAACAAGACGCTGGCCGACAAGAAGCTGATGCCGGCCCAGGCAGGACGCAACCATGCCGCCACGCCCAGCGACGACGTGCCCTTGCCCAAGCGCTGAGACGGCCGCGATGAAACGCCGCATTCGCCGCCTGGCCTGGATCCTCTGGCCCTCGTTCCTGCTGGCCTGCGTGGTCGAGATGCTGGTGTTCGCCATGGTCGACCCGAGCGACGTGCACTGGCGCGGCGAGCCGCTGCCGCTGTCGCGCCAGGGGCTCTACACCGCGAGCTTCTTCGTCTTCTGGCTGTTGGCGATGGGCTCGAGCGCGCTGACCGCGCTGCTCGCGATGTCGCGGCGCGAGGTCAACACGCCGGCGCGTTGACCAACCGGCGCAGCTTGTCGGCGTCGACGATGCGCACATGGCGCTGCTGCACCGCGACGATGCCGTCCTCGACGAACTTCGACAGCGTGCGGCTCACCGTCTCGAGCTTGAGGCCAAGGTAGCTGCCGATCTCCTCGCGCGTCATGCGCAGCACCAGCTCCGACTGCGAGAAGCCGCGCGCGTGCAGGCGCTGCACCAGGTTCAGCAGGAAGGCCGCGAGACGCTCCTCGGCACGCATGCTGCCCAGCAGCAACATCACGCCGTGCTCGCGCACGATCTCGCGGCTCATGATCTGGTGCACATGCCGCTGCAGAGCCGTCACCTCGCGCGAGAGTTCCTCGATGCGGTCGAAGGGCATCACGCAGACTTCCGCGTCTTCCAGTGCCACCGCGTCGCAGGTGTGGTGGTCGTTCACGATGCCGTCCAGGCCGATGATTTCGCCCGCCATCTGGAAGCCGGTGACCTGGTCGCGGCCGTCCTCCGAGGTCACGCGGGTCTTGAAGACGCCGGTGCGGATGGCGTAGAGCGAGGTGAAGCGCTCGCCGTTGTGGAACAAGGTCTCGCGCCGCTTCACCTTGCGGCGCGTGGCGACGATCTCGTCGATGCGCTTCAGGTCGGCGGGCTGCAGGCCGATCGGCATGCACAGCTCGCGCAGGTTGCAGTTGGAACAGGCGACTTTGATGGTTTCGGGGGTCATGGGCTGCGGGCGAGGCAGGCGGGGAGGGCGCTGCCGACGCGTCGGTGGTTTGAGGGAATTGTTCGCGAGCCGTGGGTGCGCAGGCTTGACGGGCGTCAATGAAGAAGGGCCCGGTTGGCGGCACAGTCGACGAGCCCTCCGCGCCCCATCACCATGCCATCCACCCTCCTTACCGAATCCGCCGCGCCGAGCCGGCTGCAGTTGGTTCCCCCGTCTGCCGCACCCGCCGCACCCACCATGACGCCGGCGACCCTGAAGCGCTTCGATGTTGCCGGCCCGCGCTACACCTCGTACCCGACCGCGGACCGCTTTGTCGAAGCCTTCGGCAGCGACGACTACGCGCAGGCGCTGCGCCAGCGCCGCATGGGCACCAGCGCCCGGGCGCTGCCGCTGTCGCTCTACGTGCACGTGCCGTTCTGCGCGTCGCTGTGCTATTTCTGCGCCTGCAACAAGATCGTCACCAAGCACCACGAGCGCGCCGACGACTACCTGCGCTATCTGGCGCGCGAGGTCGATTTGCAGGTGGCGCAACTCGGGCGTGGCGCGCTGGTGAGCCAGCTGCACCTGGGGGGCGGTACGCCGACCTTCCTGGACGACGCCAGCCTCGGCCGCCTCATGGACATCCTGCGCAGCGCCTTCGTGCTGGCGCCCGACGGCGAGTACTCGATCGAGATCGACCCGCGCACCATCGACGAGGGCCGGCTCGAGAAGCTGGCGGCGATGGGCTTCAACCGCCTGAGCTTCGGCGTGCAGGACTTCGACCCTGCGGTGCAGAAGGCGGTGCACCGCATCCAGCCTGCGGCGCAGGTGTTCGACCTGATGGCGGCGGCGCGGCGTCTTGGCTTCATGTCCATCAACGTCGACCTGATCTACGGCCTGCCGAAGCAGACCGCCGCCTCCTTCGACCGCACGCTGGCGCAGATCTGCGACCTGCGGCCCGACCGCATCGCGCTCTATGCCTATGCCCACCTGCCGGAGCGCTTCAAGCCGCAGCGCCGCATCGAGGCGGCCGAGCTGCCCGACGCGGCGACCAAGGTCGACATGCTGTCGCGCTCGATCGCCGCACTCACCGCGGCCGGCTATGTCTACATCGGCATGGACCATTTCGCGCTGCCGACCGACGCGCTGGCCATCGCCAAGCGGCAGGGCCGGTTGCACCGCAACTTCCAGGGCTACAGCACGCAGCCTGACTGCGACCTGGTGGCGCTGGGCGTGTCAGCCATCGGCCGCGTCGGCGCCACCTACAGCCAGAACGCGAAGACGCTGGAGGAGTACTACGACCTGCTCGACCAGGGTCGCCTGCCGGTGGTGCGCGGCCTGGCGCTGTCGCGCGACGACGTGCTGCGGCGCTCGGTGATCATGGCGTTGATGTGCCAGGGGCAGGTGAACTTCGAGTCGATCGCGCTGGCGCACCTGATCGACTTCCGCCGGCACTTCGCCGCCGAGCTCGAAGCACTCGAGCCGCTGGCCGCGCAGGGTCTGGTGACCCTCGGCGAGCACGAGATCGAGGTGACGCCGACCGGCTGGTTCTTCGTGCGTGCCATCGCGATGGTGTTCGACCGCTACCTGCAGGCCGACCGCAACCGCACGCGCTTTTCAAGAATCATCTAGGTCCGCCATGCAGACCGCCCTTGTCGGCACCGCACTCCTGATGGGCCTGGCCGGCGGGCCGCATTGCGTCGCCATGTGCGGTGCGGCGTGCGCCGGCGTGATCCGCATCGTGCGGCCGCCGCCGGGCGGCGGGGTGGCGGCGCTGCCCGCGGCCACCCCGACCGTGCCGGCCGCACTCGCTTTCCACGCAGGCCGCGCGGCCGGCTATGCGCTCGGCGGCGCCATCGCCGCCATCGCCGTGCAGAGCCTGGCGCTGGCCAGCGAGCAGGTCGCTGCGCTTCGGCCACTGTGGCTGCTGATGCACGTCTTCGTGTTCGCGTGGGGGCTCGTGCTGGCCGTGTCGGGCCGGCAGCCGCTGTGGACGCATGGTGTGGGCCGATGGCTGGCGCGTGGGCTCAAGCCGCTGGCCGGCTCGTCGTGGCGCGTGCTGGCCACGGGCGCGCTCTGGGTCGGCATGCCCTGCGGGTTGTTGTACTCCGCGCTGATGCTCGCCGCGCTCGGCAACGGGCCGCTGGAGGGCGCGGCCGTCATGGCCGCCTTCGCGCTCGGCAGCAGCGTATGGCTCTTGCTGGCCCCCTGGCTGTGGCGGCACCTGCGCAACGGCATCGGCCCCGTGCGCCGCGAAGGGGGCACGCGCATCGCGGGCGCCTTGCTCGCGGCCGTGGCGCTGCAGGCCGTGTGGCATGACCTGAGCCAGCAGATCGCGATCTGGTGCGTCTAGGCGCCGACGTCGCTCGGTGGGTACAAACCCGCTGAGGCGCTGCGGGGCGGGTCCGTACATTGGTCGTCCTTTTCGAGGAGACACGACCCATGAGACTTTCTTTCATCCGCACGGTGGCTGCGGCCCTTGCGGTCTGTGCCATCGGTGCCGCATCGGCGCAGGACATCAAGGAGCGCACCCTCAAGCTCGGCCTGCAGAACCCCAAGGGCCATCCGGCCGTCATGGGCGCGGAGAAGTTCGCCGAGATCGTCGCCGCCCAATCGGGCGGAAAGATCAAGGTGACCCTGTTCCCCGGCGGCGTGCTGGGCGGCGACGCGCAGACGGTGTCGGCGGTGCAGGGCGGCACGGTCGAGATGACGGTGCTCAATTCGGGCATCCTGGCCGCGCAGGTCAAGGAGTTCGCGATCTACGACTTTCCCTTCCTGTTCGCCAATGCGCGCGAGGTCGATGCGGTGGTCGACGGCCCGTTCGGGACGGCTCTGCACGCCAAGCTGGCAGACCGGGGCATCATCGGGCTGGCGTACTGGGAGCTGGGTTTTCGCGACCTGACCAACAGCAGGCGCCCCATCCGCAAGGTGGAGGACATCGCGGGCCTCAAGCTGCGCGTGATCCCGAACCCGATCAACATCGACTGGGTCAAGGCGCTCGACGCCAACCCGACACCCCTGGCTTTTCCGGAGCTGTACGCCGCGCTCGAGCAGCGTGCGGTCGATGGGCAGGAGAACCCGGTCAGCGTGATCCTCGCCAACAAGTTCGCCGAGGTGCAGAAGCACCTGGCGCTGACCCATCACCAGTACAACCCGCAGTCGGTGATCGTGAGCAAAAAGCTGTGGGACGCCATGAGTGCGGCCGAGCGGCAGATCCTCCAGGGCGCGGCGACCGAGGCCGGCCGCTACCAGCGCACCGTGTCGCGCGAGCTTGCCGCCACCCAGCTCGATGCACTCAAGAAGGCCGGCATGCAGGTCACCGAACTGCCGACGGACGAGCAGGCCAAGCTGCAGGCGAAGATCAGGCCGGTGATCGCGAAGTACAGCGCGAGCGTGGGCGAGACGACGCTCAAGGACCTCGAGGCCGAGCTCGCCAAGCTGCGCAAGTAAGGCGTCAGGCGGCGCGCTTCTTCAGCAGCGGCGACGCGCCGCTGGCCTGCGCGAGCTGGCGCGTGGTGTCGAGCAGCGCCGGCGCCAGGGCAACCATCCGCTCTTCGGTCAGCCGCACCATCGGGCCGGCGATGGTGACCACGCCGATGACGCTGCCGTCGGGCGTCTGGATGGGCGCCGCCATGGCCGTCATCGCAGGCGCGAACACCTCCACGATCATGCTGTAGCCGCGCTGGCGGGCCGCCTTGAGATAGCCCAGCAGCGCCTTCACCGAGGTGACGGCGCGCGGGCCGAAATCCTCCGGCCGGCCGAAGCCCTGGGCCGCGACCAGTTCGAGCGCCTGCTCGTCACGCATCGTCGACAGCCACGCATGGCCGGCCGAACTGCACGACAGGTTGACCGACAGCCCCATGTCGGGGTCGTAGCGCAACCCGCGCGTCGCGCCCTGCGACTTGGCGACGAAGGTGAGGGCGTCGCCGTCGACCACCGCGAGCCGCACCAGCTCGCCCGATTCGGCGGCCAGCCGGTCGAGCAGCGGCTGCGCGACATCGACGATGCCGCTGGAACTCAGAAAGCCGAGGCCGAGCGACACCAGTTTGATCGTCAGCATGTAGTCGCCGTGGCTCTGGTCCTGCCGCACATAGCCGCAGCGGACCAGTTCCGCGAGCAGCCGGTGCGTGGCGCTCAGGGGCATCTCGAGCTCGGAGGCGAGGATGGACAGCGCCTTGCCTTGCGGGTGGGCGGCCAGGTGCTCCAGGACTTTGAAGCTGCGCTCGAGGATGCTGCTCATCGCGAATGGTCGTGTCGGTGCTCGGGGAGATCAGACGCGACTCTAGCAAAAAATCGCAAAGGGTTTCCACTATGGAAACAGTTTCCACTAAATCCTACGATTCGTCCGGTTGCCGAACCCGGCGTCGGCCTTTCGTCCGAACAACGTCCACATTGCGCCCGAATCCGCGAGGAGACCTCCATGAGAAAAACCACCCGCCTGCTGGCCGCCGCCGGCCTGTCCGTCCTGATGGCCTTGCCGGCCTTCGCGCAGCAGGAGCGCGTCATCCGCTTCGGCCACCTCAACAACGCCGACCACCCGGTGAGCTTCGGCGTGAAGCGCTTCGCCGAATTGCTCGCAGCCAAGAGCGGCGGCAAGATGAAGGTGCAGGAATTCCCGGCCTCGCAGCTGGGCAACGAGATGCAGCAGCAGTCGGCGCTGCAGGGCGGCGTGCAGCAGATGTCGGCCCCGGCGACCACCTCGCTCGCCGGCATCGTGAAGGAGTTCGGCCTGGTCGACTTCCCCTTCGCCGTGAACAGCTTCGCGCAGGCCGATGCACTGCTCGACGGCCCGCTGGGCCAGGCGCTGATCGCCAAGCTGCCCGAGAAGGGCCTGGTCGCGCTCGGCTACTGGGACCTGGGCTTTCGCAACGTCACCAACAGCAAGCGGCCGATCACCAAGCCAGAAGATCTCGACGGGCTCAAGATCCGCGTGATTCCCAACCCGGTGTTCCTGGAGACCTTCAAGGCTTTCAAGGCGAACCCGGTGCCCATGCCCTTCGCCGAGCTGTACGGCGCGCTGGAGGCCAAGGCGGTCGACGGGCAGGAGAACCCGTACGCGGTCATCCTGTCGAACAAGTTCTTCGAGGTGCAGAAGTTCGTGAGCGCCACGAACCACGTCTACGCCGCGAACATCGTGCTGGTGAGCAAGAAGTTCTGGGACTCGCTCACGCCGGCCGAGCAGAAGATGATGAACGACGCCGCCAACGAGGCACGCGGCTACCAGCGCCAGGTCAGCCGCGCCGCCGCCCAGCGCGCCGTGGGCGACCTGCAGGCCAAGGGTCTGCAGTACAACGAACTGGCGCCCGCCGAGCAGGCGCGCATGCGCCAGATCGCCAAGCCGGTCACCGAGAAGTTCGCCGCCAGCTACGACCCGGCGATCGTCAAGCTCTACAACGACGAGCTGGCGCGCATCCGCAGGTGACCCGAACGAGCGCACACACACCCGACACCCCATGAAGATCCTCGTCCTCCACGGCCCCAACCTCAACCTGTTCGGGCGCCGCGAACCCCACATCTACGGCACCACGACGCTGGCGCAGATCAACGAACGCCTGGAACGCCTGGCCGGCGAACTCGAGGTTGAGCTGGCCATCCTGCAGTCGAACCACGAAGGCGCGCTGGTCGACTTCCTGCACGAGCACATCGACATCGCCCAGGGCGCGCTGGTGAACCCGGCCGGCCTCACGCAGCACGGCGTGCCGCTGCACGACGCGATCAAGGCGATGCCCTTTCCGACCATCGAGGTGCACATGTCGAACATCGCGGCGCGCGAGGCGTGGCGTGCGCATTCGATCATCTCGCCCGCGGTCAAGGCGACCATCCAGGGGCTGGGACCAGTGTCGTACCTGGCGGCGCTGCGTGCGCTGGTCGACACGCTCCGCGCGACGGCCTGACCCCCATCGAGGAAGCCCATGAACCGATGGATCGACGGCGCTTGCCGCGGCATCGAGGCGGTGATCGCCTTCATGCTGGCGGTGATGGTCGTGCTCGTCTTCGGCAACGTCGTGCTGCGCTACGGCTTCAACTCCGGCATCACGGTGTCCGAGGAGGTGTCGCGCTGGCTCTTCATCTGGATGACCTTCCTGGGCGCCGTGGTGGCGCTGCGCGAGCACGGCCATCTGGGCGTCGACATGGTGGTGCAGCGCCTGCCGCGGGGCGGCAAGAAGGCCTGCCTGCTGTTCGGCCATGTCGTGATGCTCTACATCGTCTGGCTGCTGTTCCAGGGCAGCGTCGCGCAGGCCCGCATCAACTGGGACGTGACCGCGCCGACCACGGGCGCATCGATGGCGATCGTCTATGCGTCTGGCATCGTGTTCGCCGTGCTGGCCGGGCTGATCCTGCTGCTCGACCTCTACCGCATGTTGAGCGGCCAGCTGGCCGACGACGAGCTGGTGATGGTGCAGGAATCGGAAGAAGCCGTGCAGCTGCAGCAGATCCTCGGTGAGGTCTCCGCACAATCCGCGTCGCCGACGGCGCAGCGCAAGGTGTCCCCATGACCATTCTCGTTTTCGTCGGCGCGCTGCTGCTCGCCATGGCGATCGGCATCCCGATCGCGTTCTCGCTGCTGGCGAGCGGCGTCGCGCTCATGTGGCACCTCGACCTGTTCGACGCGCAGATCCTGGCGCAGAACGTGATCGGCGGCGCCGACAGCTTCCCGCTGCTGGCGGTGCCTTTCTTCATGCTGGCCGGCGAGATCATGAACGCCGGCGGCTTGTCCAAGCGCATCGTCGACTTCGCGCTCGCGCTGGTCGGCCATGTGAAGGGCGGGCTGGGCTACGTGACGATCATGGCGGGCTGCCTGCTGTCGGCACTGTCGGGTTCGGCGGTGGCCGATGCCGCCGCGCTGACGGCGCTGCTGCTGCCGATGATGGTGAGCGCGGGCCACGACAAGGCGCGCGCCGGCGGGCTCATCGCGGCCACGGGCGTGATCGGGCCGGTCATCCCGCCGAGCATCGGGCTGGTGATCTTCGGCGTGGCGGCCAACGTGTCGATCTCCAAGCTGTTCCTCGCGGCCATCGTGCCGGGCCTGCTGATCGGCGGTGCGCTGTGGGTCACCTGGGCCTGGCTGGTGCGCCGCGAGAAGATCGTGCCGCCGCCGCGCAAGTCGGGCGCCGAGATCGCCACGGCCTTTCGCAAGGCGCTGTGGGCGCTGATGCTGCCGGTGATCATCCTGGTGGGCCTGCGCATGGGCGTCTTCACGCCGACCGAGGCGGCGGTGGTGGCCGCGGTGTATGCACTGTTCGTCTCGACGGTCATCTACCGGGAGCTGTCGTGGCGCACGCTCTACCCGGTGTTCGTCAGCGCTGCGAAAACCAGCGCCATCGTGATGTTCCTGATCGCCGCGGCCATGGTGAGCGCGTGGCTCATCACGGTGGCCGACCTGCCGTCGAAGGTGATCGGTCTGCTGCAGCCCTTCATGGACAACAAGATCCTGCTGATGGTCGCGATCATGGTGCTGGTGATGATCGTCGGCACCGCGATGGACATGACGCCGACCATCCTGATCCTCACGCCGGTGCTGATGCCGGTGGTCAAGGCGGCCGGCATCGACCCGGTCTACTTCGGCGTCATGTTCATCATCAACAACTCGATCGGCCTGATCACGCCGCCGGTCGGCACGGTGCTCAACGTGGTGGCGGGGGTGGGGCGCATGAAGATGGACGACGTCACCCGCGGCGTGGTGCCGTTCATGATCGCGGAGTTCGCGGTCATGTTCCTGATGGTGATCTTTCCGTGGCTGGTGACGGGGCCGGCCAAGTTCTTCCACGGCTGACCCGTGCCGATCACTGCGGGCGCGCTTCCGGCAGCTTCGCGATCACCTTGATCTCGAACTGGAAGCCGTAGAGCCAGGTCACGCCGATGCCGGTCAGCGTCGGGTGCGGCGCGCTGCCCCAGTACTCGGGCACCACCTTCCAGATGGTCTCGAAATTCGATTCGGGATCGACCACGAACAGGGTGACGTCGACCACGTCGTCGAAGGTGCAACCGGCCGCCTTCAGGATGGCATTCAGGTTCTCGAAGGCGAGCCGCACCTGGGCTTCGAGCCCGGGTTCGGGCGAGCCGTCGGGGCGGCTGCCGACCTGTCCCGACACGAAGAGAAATCCGTTGGACCGGACCGCCGGCGAATAGCGGTTCTTTTCATAGAGGGCCTGGCGCCCCGCTGGAAAAACGACATCGCGTTGTGTCATGGAATGCTTTCTCTTTGCGGGCGACATCGCGCCCCGGGGTTGCTGATGCAGGGACTTTAGAGACGCGTGCTTCCCGGATAAACAGGCAGCATCAACAATCACTGTTTGTCGATCCCGAACAATCGTCGAATGCCTCTGGAGCCTTGATGGACCGTTTCGATGCGATGCACGCTTTCGCTCGCGTGGTGGAAACGCGCAGCTTCACCAAGGCGGCCGAGACCTTGCACATGAGCAAGACCAGCGTGACGCAGCTGGTGCAGCAGCTGGAAGCGCGACTGCGCGTCAAGCTGCTCAACCGGACCACGCGCAAGGTCAACGTCACCGCCGATGGCGCGGCATATTACGAGCGCGTCGTGCGCCTGCTGGCCGACATGGACGATGCCGAGACCAGCCTGTCGAGCGCCTCGGCCTCACCGCGCGGGCGGCTGCGCGTGGACGTGCCCAGCCCGCTGGCCCGCATGATCCTGGTGCCCGCATTGCCGGCCTTTCACGCGCGCTACCCGGAGATCCAGCTCGACATGGGCGTGAGCGACCGCATGGTGGACCTGATCGGCGAGAACGTGGACTGCGTGGTGCGCGGCGGCGTGATCACCGACCCGTCGCTCATGGCCCGCCATGTAAGCGACCTGGCGCTCGGGGTTTATGCCGCACCGGGCTACCTGGCCAGCGCCGGCACGCCCTCGCACCCGCGGGTGCTGGACGACGGTGCCGGGCACCGCATCGTCGGCTACGTGTGGTCGCGCACGGGCAAGACCTTCCCCTACGCCATGCGGCGCGGCGACGAGCGCGTCGAGGTGCAGGGGCACTGCGCCTTCTCCTTCGACGACGGCAACGCCTATCTGGAGGCCGGCCTGGCGGGGTTGGGGATTCTCTGGCTGCCGGAGTACATGGCCAAGGCGCATGTGGCACGCGGCGAGCTGGTCGCGCTGTTCGAGGAGTGGCGGATGGATCCGATGCCGATGTTCGTGGCGTTTCCGCCGAACCGGCGTGTCAGCGCCAAACTCCGCGTGTTCATCGACTGGGTGATCGAACTGATGGCCCAGCATGCACCCGTCTCGGCCGGCCGCGACGCGTGACCGCACGTCGCGGCGGCCTTTGCGGCATCAGCCCTGCAGGCCCTTCCAGAGCATGTACGCCGCCAGCACGTAGAGGATGCTTGCGAACACCCGCTTGAGCTTTTTCACCGGCAGGCTGTGCGCCGCCTTGGCGCCCAGTGGCGCCGTGAAGACGCTGCAGGCCGCGATCACGACCAGCGCCGGCAGCCAGATGTAGCCGAAGGCGCCGGCCGGCAGGCCCTGCACGTTGTGGCCGCTCACGATGTAGCCGGCCACGTTGGCGACCGCGATCGGGAAGCCCAGCGCCGCGCTGGTGGCGACCGCGTTGTGGATGGCGACGTTGCACCAGGTCATGAAGGGCACGCTGATGAAACCGCCGCCCGCGCCGACCAGGCCCGAGATGAAGCCGATCACGCCGCCTGCGCCGAGCTGCCCCGCGGTGCCGGGCATCTGGCGCGTCGGCTTGGGTTTCTTGTCGAGGAACATCTGCGTGGCCGAGAAGCCGACGAAGAGCGCGAAGAAGATGGCCAGCGCCGTGCCCTTGAGCAGCGCGAAGACGCCGAGGCTGCCGATCAGGCTGCCGATCACGATGCCGGGCGACAGCCGCTTGACGATGTCCCATCGCACCGCGCCGCGCTTGTGGTGGGCGCGCACGCTCGAGATCGAGGTGAAGATGATGGTGGCCATCGAGGTCGCGATCGCCATCTTCACGGCCAGGTCGGCGGGCACGCCGCGGTGACCCAGGATGATCGTGATGAAGGGCACCATCAGCATGCCGCCGCCGATGCCCAGCAGGCCTGCCAGGAAGCCGGTGCCGATGCCCAGCACGGCGAGTTCGAGGATGAGCATCGGTTCGAGCGACATGCGAGAGACAACTTCCGTCAGAAAAAACGACGGCCCCGATGAGGGACCGTCGCGGGCTGAAAAGGTGTCTGCAGTGGGGTGTGCCGGACCCGCATCCTGAACCAGGGTTCAGGTGGGCGAGGGCAGCAAGACTTCGGGTTCATCTGACGCGAGATGATCACGCCCGTCTAGCGATGTACCAAGCCCGGCTCCGGAGAGCATTGGAACAAGGAAATATTAAGCCCGACACGCACTGCAGACCCCTCCGATTTTACGCATGCATCGCGTCGGACGTGTAGGCCAATGGGCCACGCGATCTGCCGAATTCGCGTTGACAACAACGCGTCGGCGCGTCAGAGAAGCAGGCCGTCGCCCGCGAGCGCGTGATCCAGACGCTGGATCAGTTGGGCCGCGCGTGCGTAGTCGGGTGCCGTGCCATTCAGCGCCGCCGGTGCCGGCTCGACCGGAGCAGCCGGGGAAGGCGCGGCGGCGGGTTGCTGGCCCAGGTCGAAGGCCAGGTTGAGTGCGGCCAGCACCGCGATGCGGTCGCGTGCCTTCACCTTGTTGGCGTCGCGGATCTTGCACATGGCCACGTCGACGCGTTCGACGGCTTCGCGCAACTGCGCTTCGCCGCCTTCGGGGCAGCCGAGCAGGTAGCTCTGGCCCATGATCTGGACTTCGATCTGTTTCATGAGGCGCTGGAATCCTCTGACGGTTCGATCGGCAGCCGTTCGAGCACGGCGTCGATGCGGGTGCGGGCCGCCGCGAGGCGCGACTTCAGCGCGTCGCGTTCGCGCGTGAGTGCTTCGACCTGTGCCAGCAGCAGCGCGTTGGTGCGCCGGATTTCTTCATGGCGCACGAGCAAACGTTCGACACGCTCTGCGATCTGATCGAGGGGGCTCGGTGCGGACATGGCTGGAGATTGTAGGGGCCTGGCGGCCAGCAGCCGCCCTTAGAATCCCGTGCGTTGGTGCTCGCCCCGCGGTTCACGCGGTGCAGTTCAACGGGAAGCAGGAGCCAGAGCCCTTCGGGCCGAGGTCAGCCTGCGCTGCCCCCGCAACGGTCAAACAGACGGAACCCTCACCGCTTCCGCTTTCATCATCAGCCACTGGGCGCCCTGAAACAGGTGCCTGGGAAGGCGATGAAGGTCGCTCTGTCAGCCCGGATACCGGCCAACGAGGAGACCGTGCGTGCGCCCCTGGCGTGCACGCGGTCGTGACGCCCACACGTCCGGCGGGGAAGCCGGACAGGGTTTTGTTTTCGAGTTCGTTCCCATGATTCATCGCTTTTCTTCCGCGGGCGCTTTCCTGCCTGTGCGTTCGCGCGCGCGCGTCGGCCGGGCCACGTTGCCCTGGGCCGTCGCCGCGGCCTTTCCGATCTGCGCGCTGGCGCAGAGTCCGTCCGCTGCGCCCGCCCTGCGCGAAACCGTGGTCACCGCCACGCGCGTCGAGCAACCGCTGTCGGACCTGGTGGCCGACGTGTCCATCGTCGACCGCGACACCATCGAACGCAGCGGCGCCACCGGCGTGGCCGATGTGCTCGCGCGCCTGCCGGGCATCGAGATCGGCCGCAGCGGCGGCATCGGCAATGCGACCAGCGTCTTCATCCGCGGCGCCGAGTCGCGCTTCACCGCGGTCTATATCGACGGCGTGCGCATCGATTCGCAGTCGACCGGCGGCGCCGCCTGGGAAGGCATCCCGCTCGGACAGATCGACCGCATCGAAGTGCTGCGCGGCCCGGCCGCCGCGGTGTACGGTTCGGACGCCATCGGTGGCGTGATCCAGCTCTTCACCAGGCGCGGCGAAGGCCCGGCGAGGCCTTTCGTCGGCGTGGGCATCGGCAGCCACAACCTGCGCAAGACCGAAGCCGGACTGAGCGGCTCGGCCGGCGAGGGCGGTGCCTTCGACTACGCGCTGGGCGTGTCCCACGAGGAGAGCGACGGCTACAACATCCAGCCGCTCGACAAGCGCAACCCGGTGCGGACCGCGCAGTACGGCGCCGACGGCTGGACCAGCCCCGACCGCGACGGCTACCGCAACACGGCGGCCAATGCGCGACTGGGCTTCCAGATCAACCCGGCGCACCGGCTCGAAGGCACCTTCCTGTACAGCGACACCGAGGCGCAATACGACGCGTCCCGCACGGGCGCCCGGCCGCCCGCCGTGTTCGCCGACGACACCGGCACCAACACCCTGCGCACCGCCGGCCTGGCCTGGACGGCCAAGTGGAACGAGATCTACAGCACCCGCCTGCAGGTGACCGACGGCAAGACCACCTACCAGACCGATCCCTCGTTCTATCGCACCGAGACCGAGACCCGCGGCTATCTGTTCCAGAACGATGTCAAGTTCGGGGCGCACCGCTTCAATGCCACGCTCGAACGGCGTGAGGACGCGCTGACGAACGCGCCTGCGCTGCTCGCGCGCGACCGGTCGCAGAACGCGCTGTCGCTCGGCTACGGCTTCGTGCAGGGCCCCCATTCGCTGCAGCTGCAGGCGCGGCACGACGACGACAGCGAGTTCGGCGGCAAGACCACCGGCAGCGCCGCCTACGGCTTCGCGATCACGCCGCAGTGGCGTGCGACGGCTTCGGCCGGGACCGCCTTCCGCGCGCCGACGCTGTACCAGCGCTTCAGTCAATACGGTGTCGCGAGCCTCAAGCCTGAAGAAGGCCGCAACGTCGAACTGGGCCTGCGCTGGAGCGAAGGTACGAGCAACGCGGGCGTCGTCGTGTACCGCAACCGCGTGAGCAACCTGATCTCCTTTGATGGCAGTTCGTTCGCGTGCTCCGCCGCCGTGGGGTCGACCTTCGGTGGCTGCTACGCCAACACGGCACGTGCCGAGTACCAAGGCCTCACGCTGAGCGCGGGCCACCGCATCGGTGATGTCACGCTGCGCGCCTCCGCCGACTTCCAGGATCCACGCGATCTCGTGACCGACAAGCAGCTGGCCCGCCGCGCCCGCCGGCACGGCACGCTGGGCGCCGACTGGGCCGTCGCCGGCTGGACGCTGGGCGCCGAGGTGCAGACGTCGAGCATGCGCTACGACGATGCCGCCAACACCCGCCGGCTCGGCGGCTACACGCTGCTCAATCTGGTGGCGAGCACCCGGCTCACGCCGTCGCTGACGCTGATCGCGCGCCTGGACAACGCGGGCGACAAGGACTATGCGCTGGCCCGCATCTACGCCACCGGCGGCCGCACCGCCTACCTCGGGCTGAAGTGGTCGCCGCTGTAACGCCACGCGCCAGCTGCGCGGCCATCCTCGTGGCAGCCCCGGCGTCCGGCCAGGGCAAGACCACGGTGGCGGCCGCGCTCGCGCGCCTGCACGCACGGCAGGGCCGGCGCGTGCGCGCCTTCAAGTGCGGGCCGGACTTCCTCGACCCGCACTGGCTGGCGCTCGCCACCGGCGCGCCAGTGCATTCGCTGGACCTCTGGATGACCGGCGAAGCCGACTGCCGCGCGCGGCTGCACGAGGCCGCGGCAACCTGCGACCTGGTGATCGTCGAAGGCGTGATGGGCCTGTTCGATGGCACGCCGAGCGCGGCCGACCTGGCCGAGCGCTTCGGCCTCGCGGTCGTGGCCGTGATCGATGCGCGCGCCATGGCCGGCACCTTCGGGGCGCTGGCCTTCGGCCTGCAGAACTTCCGCCCGGGCCTGCCCTGGGCCGGCGTTCTGGCCAACCGCGTGGCCAGCGAGCGCCATGCCGGCATGCTGGAAGATGCGCTGCGCGATCCGGCGCAATGGCTCGGCGGCCTGCCCAAGGGCGAAGCCTTCAGCCTGCCCGAACGCCACCTGGGCCTGGTTGGCGCCACGGAGCTCGGCGATGCAATGGCGCGGCTCGACGCTGCTGCCGACGCGCTGGCCGCGACGCCGCTGGGCCAGCGCCCGCTCGACGCGCTGCCGCAGTTGCATGTCGATGATTCGCCATCGCCGGCCGACGCACCGACGCCGCGGTGGCTCGCCGGCCGCACCATCGCCGTCGCCCGCGATGCCGCCTTCTCCTTCATCTACCCGGCCAACCTCGACCAGCTGGCCGCGCTGGGGGCGCGCGTCGTTTTCTTCTCGCCGCTGGCGGGTGACGCGCTGCCGGACTGCGACGCGGTCTGGCTGCCGGGCGGCTACCCCGAGCTGCATGCCGAGGCGCTGTCGCGCTGCACTGCCGTGCGCGACGCGCTGGCGGCCCATGTCGCGGTCGGCAAGGCGCTGTGGGCCGAGTGCGGCGGCATGATGTCGCTGTTCGACACGCTGGTCACGGCGGATGGCACGGCGCATCGGATGTGGGGCCTGTTGCCGGGCCGCGTGACGATGCAAAAGCGCCTGTCCGGCCTGGGGCCGCAGCAGCTGGACATCGGTGCGCTGTCCTTGCGCGGCCACACCTTCCACTATTCGTCCTGCGAGACGCCGTACCCTGTCGCGCTGCGCACCGCCAAGCCGGGCGCCGTGCAGGCGGTGGGCATCGGCGAGGCGGTCTATGAACAGGGCGCTCTACGCGCGAGCTACTTTCACGCCTGGTTCCCGTCGAACCCCGAGGCCGCGGCGCGGCTCTTTCTTCCCGAACCCCTGGAAGGTGCGCATGCGCTTTGAACGCGAACTGATCCTCGGCGGCCAGCGGAGCGGCAAGTCGCGCCGTGCCGAGATGGCGGCCGCCGCCTGGCTCGCGGCCGACGCCGCACGCGACGCCGTCCTGATCGCCACCGCGCAGCCGCACGATGCCGAGATGCACGAGCGCATCGCGCGCCACCGGGCCGACCGCGCGGTGCGCGTGCCCGGCCTGCGTACGGTCGAGGAGCCGCTGGCGTTGCCGGGCACGATCGCGGCGCTGTCCGCGCCCGGCACGCTGGTGGTGGTCGATTGCCTCACGCTGTGGCTCACGAACCTGACGATGCCGCTGCACGGCGCGCCCGCCGATGCCGGCGATGCGGCGGCGTCGCTGGTCGCCGCATTGCGCGACGCGCGGGGCCCCATCGTGCTGGTCGGCAACGAGATCGGCCTGGGGGTGATCCCGCTGGGCCGCGAGGTGCGTGCCTTCGTCGATGCGCTGGGCCGGCTCAACCAGGCCGTGGCCGCGGCCTGCGACCGCGTCACGCTGATGGCGGCCGGCCTGCCGCTGACCTTGAAGGAACCTGCATGACGTCGTTCTTGCGCGCCTTGCTTGCCTGCGGCGCATGGATGGCCTTCTGCGCCGCAGCCCATGCGGTCCAGGTGACCGACGAGCGCGGTGTCGTGGTCGACCTGCCGCAGCCGCCGCAGCGCATCGTCACATTGCTGCCCTCGTTGACCGAAGGCGTCTGCGAGATGGGCGCCTGCGCACGGCTGGTCGGCGTGGACCGCTATTCGAACTCGCCCGCGCCGGTGCGTGCGCTGCCGCAGGTCGGCGGCGGGCTCGACCCGAACGTGGAGGCTATCGTCGCGCTCCGGCCCGACGCGGTGCTGCTCGCGAAATCGTCGCGCGTCACGCAGCGGCTCGAAGCCCTCGGCCTGAAGGTGCTGGTGCTCGAGCCCAAGAACCATGCCGACGTGCAGCGTGTGCTCGCCAAGCTCGACGAGGTGCTGGGTACGCACGAGGCGCCGCGCGTCTGGCGGGTGATCGACGCCAGCGTGTCGGCCGCGGCGCAGTCGGTGCCGCCCTCGGCGCGGGCGATGCGCGTCTATTTCGAGGTGAACAGCGGCCCCTATGCGGCCGGCGAGAGTTCCTTCATCGGCGAGACGATGACCCGCCTGGGCGTGCGCAACATCGTGCCGGCGTCGCTCGGGCCCTTCCCCAAGATCAACCCGGAATACGTGGTGCGCGCCAATCCCGATGTGATCATGGTGGGCGAGCGCAGCGCCGCCGGGCTGGAGCAGCGGCCGGGCTGGGCCGGCATCCGCGCGGTGCGCGAAGGGCGCGTCTGCCGCTTCACCGCCGCTGAGTCCGACGTGCTGGTGCGGCCCGGCCCGCGCATGGGCGAGGCCGCACGGCTCATGGCGAAGTGCCTCGCCGACAAGGCGCCATGAAGCTGCAACGACGTCGTGCGCCGCTCCTGGCCCTCGCCTTGCTGCTGCTGTCGGCCGGTGCGCTGCTGTTCGGCCTGGGCATCGGCAGCACCGGTTTCCAGAGCGTGCTGGCGGCGCGCCACGACCCCATCGCGCTGCAGATCGTCTGGGACATCCGCCTGCCGCGCACCCTCGGCGCCTGGCTGGCTGGCGGGCTGCTCGGGCTGGCAGGCGCGGTGGCGCAGGGGCTGTTCCGCAACCCGCTGGCCGACCCGTACCTGCTGGGCAGCGCCTCGGGCGCAGCGCTCGGCGTCGCCGTGGCGCTGCTGCTCTTCGGCGCCTCGCCGAGCACCACGCAGTGGGTGGTGCGGCTGGGCCTGACCGGCGCCGCCTTCGTGGGCGCCGTGGTGGCCGTGCTGCTCACGCTGGCGCTCGCACGCGGGGTGCAGCAGACGCTGCGCCTCTTGCTGGCCGGCGTGATCGTCGGCGTGGTGCTGGGCGCGGTGAAAGACCTGATCACCATTCAGTCGGCCGACATCCTGGTCGCGCTCACCGGCTTCATGCTGGGCAGCACCGGCCTGGTCGGCTGGAGCGCCTGTGCACTGATGGCGATCTTCGGCACCGGTTGCCTGCTGCTGGGTTGGGCGCTGGCGCCGGTGCTCGACGGCCTGGCGCTGGGCGAATCGACTGCGGCGAGCCTCGGCCTGCCGCTGGGCGCGATGCGCGCCGCGCTGGTGGCGGTGCTGGCGCTGGCCACGGGCGCGGCCGTGGCGCAGACCGGCCTCATCGCCTTCGTCGGCCTGGCCGCGCCGCACCTGGTGCGCTCGGTCGTCAAGACCACGCACGCCTGGCTGCTGGTGCTGTCGACGCTGATGGGCGGCCTGCTGCTGATGACCGCCGACCTCGGTGCGCGCTGGCTGATCGCGCCGCAGGAGCTGCCGGTCGGCGTGCTGACCGCGGTGCTCGGCGGCAGCTACCTGCTGTGGCTGATGCACCGCCGCAGCCTGCGAGGTGGCCGATGACGCCCGCCGCGACGCCCGCGCTGCAGGCCGAAGGCGTGCACGCCACGCTCGGCCAGACGGTGGTGCTGCACGGCATCGACCTGGTGCTGCCCGCGGGCCGCTGGAGCGCCATCGTCGGCCCGAACGGCGCCGGCAAATCGACGCTGCTGCGCGTGATGGCCGGCCTGTTGCCGCACGAGGGCGCGGTGCGGCTCTTCGGCCAATCGTTGCAGCGCCTGCCCGGCCGCACCCGTGCGCAGCGGCTGGCCTGGCTGGGGCAGGGCGGGGCGGGCGAGGGCAGCGCCGACGACCTGCTGGTCTACGACGTCGCGATGCTCGGCCGACTGCCGCACCAGCGCTGGCTGGCGGCGCCGAGCCCGGCCGATCATGCCGCGGTCGAGCGCGCACTGCGCAGCACGCAGGCCTGGGACTGGCGCGAACGCCCGCTCGGTCAGCTCTCGGGCGGCGAGCGCCAGCGCGTGCTGCTGGCGCGCGCGCTGGCGGTCGAGGCCGAGGTGCTGCTGATGGACGAACCCTTGGCCAACCTCGACCCGCCGCACCAGGCCGACTGGATGCACACGGTGCGGGCCTTGGTGGCCGACGGCCGCACGGTGGTCAGCGTGCTGCACGAACTCTCGATGGCGCTGGCTGCCGACACCGTGGCGGTGATGGCCGAGGGCCGCCTGCTGCACCACGGCGAGGCGGCCGATGCATCGACCCACCGGGCCCTGGAACACGTCTTCGACGAGCGCGTGGCAATCCACCGCGTCGCCGACCAATGGATCGCGCTGCCCCGCTAGACAACGAAGGAATACCCATGCAGATCGAAACCCCACCCAGCGCCAAGCCCTACGAGAAGCCCGAAGGCGAACGCCGCGGCATCGTCATCGTCAACACCGGCGACGGCAAGGGCAAGAGCACCGCGGCCTTCGGCCTTGCGCTGCGCGCCCACGGCCGCGGCAAGGCCGTGAAGATCTGGCAATTCATGAAGGTGCCGACGGCGCGCTTCGGCGAGCACCGCATGTTCGAGCAGATCGGCATTCCGATCGAGGGCCTGGGCGACGGGTTCAGCTGGAAGAGCCAGGACCTGGAGCATTCAGGGCAGCTGGCCCGAGACGGCTGGCTGCGCGCCAAGGCGTCGATCCTGTCGGGTGACTACTTCCTCGTGGTGCTCGACGAGATCACCTACCCGCTCATTTACGGCTGGCTGCCGCTGGACGACGTGCTGGCCACGCTGCGCGAGCGGCCCAGGCACGTGCACGTGGCGCTCACCGGCCGCCGCTGCCCGCCCGAGATCATCGAACTGGCCGACACGGTGACCGAGATGACGATGGTCAAGCATGCGTTCAAGGCCGGCATCCCGGCGCAACGCGGCATCGAGGATTGACGACGATGAACGCGCAGGACTTCTCTGCGGCCGAGACACGGGCCGTCTACCGCGCCATCCACGAGCGCCGTGACATGCGGCACTTCGCGGGCGGCGCGGTGGCGCCCGACCTGCTGCGCCGGCTGCTCGACGCCGCGCACCACGCGCCGAGCGTCGGTTTCATGCAGCCATGGCGCTTCATCCGCATCCGCGATGTGGCGCTGCGCCAGCGGCTGCACGCCACCGTCGAGCAGGAGCGGGTGCGGACCGCGCGTGCCCTCGGCGAGCGCGAAGACGAATTCATGCGCCTGAAGGTCGAGGGCCTGCTCGATGCGGCCGAGCTCATCGCCGTGGCGCTGGCCGACGGGCGCGAGCCCCATGTGTTCGGCCGCCGCACGCTGCCGCAGATGGACCTGGCCTCGGCCGCCTGCGCCATCCAGAACCTGTGGCTCGCCGCGCGCGCCGAGGGGTTGGGCATGGGCTGGGTGTCGCTGTTCGACCCGGCCGAGGTCGCGGCGCTGCTGGGCTTGCCCGCGGGCGCCGAACCGATCGCCTTGCTGTGCCTCGGGCCGGTCCACGATTTCTACGAGGAGCCGATGCTCCAGCAGGAACGCTGGGCGCGGCGCGAGCCGCTGGCGTCGATGGTGTTCGACGACCGCTGGGGCGCGGCGTCGGCCCTGTTCGATGCGACGCCCGATAAGGAGACGCGCTGATGCTGGCCTTCGATAGCGTGCTGTTCGAGCTGGCACGCCTGTTTCTCTGGCCGGTCACGCTGGGTGTGCTGCTGTCCTTCGTCTACGCAGTGTGGAGCCTGGGCGCCTTCGGCATCGAAGCGCTGCAGCGCCGCCGCGATCCGGCGCGCGTGCTGGTGCTGCAGCGCGTGGCGGAGCAGGGCCAGGAACAGATGGAGCTGGCCGTGCTCAAGTCGCTCGAAGGCGTGCGCCTGTGTAGCCGCGTGGCACCGATGCTCGGGCTGATCGCGACCATGATCCCGATGGGACCCGCGCTGGTGGCGGTGGCCTCCGGTCAGTCGCAGGGCGTGGCGCAGAGCCTGGCGCCGGCCTTCGCGGCGGTGATCGTCGCGCTGGCCTCGGCCTCGATCACCTTCGTGGTGTACACGGTGCGGCGCCGCTGGCTGATGCGCGAACTGGTGACGGTGCTGGACGCCCGGGACGCCAGGGGCGAGCGATGACGCGGCGCCAGTTCAGCCTCCTGAACAGCCTCGACGCCGAGGACGATGACCCGGTGCTGTCGACCATCAACCTGATCGACGTCTTCATGGTGGTCATCGGCATGCTGATGATCGCGGTCATCGACAACCCGGTGAACCCGTTCGCGCAGGACACGCTGACCATCATCCGCAACGAGGGCCGACCCGACATGGAGATCATCACCAAGGATGGCCAGAAGCTCACGCGCTTCAAGGCGAGCGGCGCGACGGGGCAGGGCGATGGCGAGAAGGCCGGTACCGCCTGGCGGCTGAAGGACGGGACGATGGTCTACGTGCCGGCGGACGCGACGCCCGAGCCCGCGGCGCCAGGCGCCCGGTGATGCGCATGGGGCGTGTGGGTTGCGGCTGGCTGGGCGCCTGGCTGTGCCTGGCACTGGGAGCGTTCGGCCCGGTCATCGCGCTCGCTCAGACACTGCCTGCCTCCCCGCGCATCGTGCTGCTGAGCACGCGGCTGGTGCCGCCCACGCGGCTGGCGCACCAGCAGGCCGCGGCGCGCGACGCGGGGTTGCCGCTGCAGGTCGTCTCCGCCACCGAAGACACGCCAGAAGCGCTGGACAAAGCCCTCGACGGCGCACGCCTGCTGGTCATCGACGCGCCGCACCTGAGCCTGACGCAAGCCGCGGCGGAACGCTTCGGCGATGTCATCGCGCGCAGCACGACGCCTTATGTCCTCGTCGGCGAATTCGGCCTGGTCGCCAAGGGCCAGCTGTCGGCCGCGCCGCCCATCGCTGCCGATCGCGGCGTCGACCCGGCCTGGGCGCAACGGCTGCGTGCGTACTGGCGCTTCTCCGGCAACGAGAACCTGCGCGCGGCAATGAGGGCACTGGGCCGCGTCGGCGACATGGCGGGGCTGCCCGCGCCGGTCGTGCTGCCGCTGGCCGGCTTCTACCACCCCGGCTGGCCGCGCGTCGAAGCCGACATCGCGTCTCTCAATGGCTTGCCCGGTGCATCGAACGCCGCCACCGTCGCCATTGCCGTCAACGTCGCCACACTGACCAGCGACGACACCGACTGGCTTGACCGCACGATCCGCGGCATGGAGCAGCGCGGCCTGCGCGCCTATGCCTTCTACGGCCCGCGCCAACAGAAGGACCTGTTCTTCCGCATGACGCACGCAACCGGCGCCGACGGCAGCGCGCGCCGCGTGGTCGATGTGATCGTCAACGCCGCCCTGGTGTTCAACCCGAACGACCGCAAGGCCGAACTCGAACGCATCGGTGTGCCGGTGCTGCAGACCCTGCCGGCCGGGGCGATGGACGCCGCCCAGTGGGCGCGCAGCACCGAAGGCCTGGCGCCCGCCGACATTGCCTACTACTACAGCCCGAGCGAGCTGGCCGGCATGACCGACGCGATGCTGGTCACCGCGCGCGATGTGGCCACCGGCTCGCTGCAGCCCTTGCCCGCGCAGATCGATGCCGTCGCCGACAAGGCCGCGGCGCTGGTCCGGCTGCAGCGCACGCCGCCGGCCGAGCGACGCGTGGCGATGCTGGTCTACAACTACCCGCCCGGCGAGGCGAACTTCGGCGCGTCCTTCCTCAACGTGCCGCGCAGCGTCGACGGCATGCTGGCGGCGATGCAGCGCGCCGGCTACCGCACCGATGCGCCCGGCAGCGAGGCGTTGATCGCGAAGGTGCAGGCGACGATGCAGGCCTATTACCCCGTGCCCGGCAACGACGCGTTGCAGCCGTTGCTCGCGCAAGACCTGGCCGATGCGCTGCCGCTGTCGCGCTACCTTGCGTGGTTCCGCGCGCTGCCGGCCACCACGCAGCAGCGCATCGAGGCCTATTGGGGGCCGCCGGCAAGCTCGACGATGCTGCGAGAGGTCGGCGGTGCGCCGGCCTTCGTGATCCCGCGCGTGCGCTTCGGGCAGGTCGTGGTGCTGCGCCAGCCGCCGCGCTTCGAGCCCGGCACCGCCGTGCGCGACAGGGCCGGGAAGGTGTATCACCGCTCGGCCGTGCCGCTGAGTCACGGCTACCTCGCGACCTACCTCTGGTTGCGCACGCAGTTCGGGGCCAGCGCCCTGGTGCATGTCGGCACGCACGGTACCGTCGAATGGTCGGCTGGCAAGGAGCGCGGGCTGTCGGTGCAGGACGACCCGATGCTCGCGCTGGGCGACCTGCCCAACGTCTACCCCTACGTGATGGACAACCTGGGCGAGGCGACCACTGCCAAGCGCCGCGGCCGCGCGACGATGGTGAGCCACTCGACCCCGATGTTCTCGCCGGCCGGCTTCCGCCCCGGCGTGCAGGCGATGCACGAGCGCATGCACGACTGGGAAACGCTGTCGCCCGGTCCGGTCAAGCGCGCGATGGAAGCCGGGCTCGCCAAGGAATTCATCGCGCAGCACTACGACCGCGATTTGCAATGGGCGCCGGCCCGCATCCGTGCCGACTTCGCCGGCTTCATCGCCGTGCTGCACCCCTACCTCGACGAACTGGCGCAGACCGCGCAGCCGCTCGGCCTCGCGACCTTCGGCGAGGCGCCGGACGCCACGCGCCGCCGCCTCACCGTGCTGCAGATCCTGCGCAAGCCGCTGGCCGAAGCGCTGCACCTGGATGCCGACGAGGCCTTCCTGCTGGAGCCCAAGAACCTCGCCATGTCGCCGATGGTCCAGTGGCTGGAACGCGCGCTGCGGCATGCAGAGACAGCCGATTCGGACGCGTTGCGCGCGCTGGCCGAGCGGGCGCGGCAGCTCGATGCGGTGCTTGCGCACAACGAGGAAATCGATGGCCTGCTGACCGCCCTGGACGGCCGCTACCTGAAGGCGAGCTACGGCGGCGACCCGGTGCGCAACCCCGACAGCCTGCCGACCGGCCGCAACCTCTACGGCTTCGACCCCAGCCGCGTGCCGACGCGCGCGGCCTGGGACGTCGGCACGGCCGCGCTGGACGCGTGGGTCGCCGCGCACGCGATGAATCATCAGGGAAAGGCGCCCGGGAAGATCGCCTTCACGCTGTGGGCCGGCGAGACGCTGCGCCATCAGGGCGTGATGGAAAGCCAGGCCTTCTACGCGATGGGCGTGAAGCCGCGCTGGGACGACGCGGGCCGCATGACCGGCATCGACGTCATCCCCGACGCGGTGCTGCGCCGGCCGCGCATCGACGTGCTGGTGAGCGTCACCGGTTCGTACCGCGACCAGTTTCCGGCCGTGATGCGTTGGCTCGACGAGGCGGTGCGGCAGGTCGCAGCCATGCCATCCGCGAACAACTTCGTGGCCCGCCACAGCGAGGCGCTCGCGCGCCGCATGACGGCCGACGGCGCCTCGCCCGCCGAAGCGCAGCGCTGGTCGACCGCCCGCGTGTTCTCGAACGAATCCGGCAGCTACGGCGCCGGCCTGGAAGAGGCGGCGATGGCCAGCGAGCTCTGGCGCACGCAGCGCCGCGGCGGTGGCGATGCGCAGATGGCGCGGCTCTTCATCGACCGCATGGGCCACGCGTACGGTGAAGGGCTCGACAGCGCCGCGCCGCCCGGCGCCTTCGCCGGCAACCTCGCGCAGGTCGATGCGGCGCTGATGTCGCGCACGTCCAACCTCTACGGCGTGCTGACCAACGACGACCCGTTTCAATATCTCGGCGGCATCGCGCAGGCCGTCCGGCAGCTCACCGGCAAGGACCCGGCGCTGTACGTGCAGAACCTGCGCGAGGGCACGGCCGTGCGCACCGACACCGCCGCCGGCGCCATCGCCCGCGAGATGCAGACGCGCTATCTGCATTCGCAGTGGATCGAGGCGCAGAAGGCCGAGGGCTACAGCGGCGCCCTGCAGGTGCTCAAGACCGCGCAGTTCCTCTGGGGCTGGCAGGTGACCGCGCCCGCAGCGGTGCGGCAGGACCAGTGGCAGTCGCTGCACGACGTTTATGTGCGCGACCGCTACCAGCTCGGCACGCGGCAGTGGCTGGAGGGCGCCAACCGCGCCGCCTTCGCGCAGACGCTGGAACGCCTGCTCGACGCGGTGCGGCTGGACTACTGGCGGCCCGATGCGGCGACGCGGCGCGAGCTGGCGCAGGCCTATGTCGCAGCCGCGGCGGCGAGCGGATTGCGGGAGCGCCATGCCGAGGTGGCGCGCTACGCGCAGGCCGAACTGCAGACGGCGCCGCGCGAGACGGTTGCTGCGCCCCGGCCGATCGAGGTGATGACGGTGCGCGATGCGCCTGTCCCGGTCGAGGTCGCGCCTCCTCCATCTCCGATCGCGGCCGAGCCGGCCACCGATCGCGTCCAGGGCCTCAAGCTCGAACCCGTGCCCGAGCCAACACGCGCCGCACCGCCCGTCGTACAAGGCCTCTGGGCCGCTTTCGGTGTGGCGATGCTGATGGCGCTGGGCGCATGGAGCCAATGGCGGCGCAGTCGCCGCGCGGTGCCGGCATGACGATGGCCGCCGCCACCGTCGACGCGCTGCGCACGGCCGGCACGATGAGTGCCGCGCTCTGGATCGCGCTCCTGATCGATCACGTCCTCGGCGAGCCGCCGGCGCGCTGGCACCCGGTGGTGTGGATCGGCCACTACCTGGGGGGGGTCGGCCAGCGCATCGCGCCGCTCGGCGTGTCGACGGCGCGCGCCGCGCCCTTCATCGGTGGGGCGCTCGCCTGGTGCATCGGCGCGGCCGTCGTTGGCGGCGTGACCTTCGGCATCGAGCGCGCCTTGTGGATGTTGCCGTTCTGGGCGACGACCCTTGGGCTCGGCCTGCTGCTCAAGCCCTTGCTGGCCTGGCGCATGCTGCGCAACGAGGTGATGGCGGTCGACGCGGCGCTGGGCGTGTCGCTGGAGGCCGGCCGCGCCCAGTTGGCCCGGCTGGTGAGCCGCGACGTCAGCCTGCTCAGCGAGGCCGAGGTCCGCGAAAGCGCCATCGAGTCGCTGGCCGAGAACCTCAACGACTCGGTGGTCGCACCGATCTTCTGGTTCCTGCTGTTCGGCCTGCCGGGCGCCGCCCTCTACCGCTTCGCGAACACCGCCGATGCGATGTGGGGCTACCTCGGCCTGCGCCACGGCCGCGACTGGACCTGGGCCGGCAAGTGGGCGGCGCGGGCGGACGATGCGCTGTCGTGGGGGCCGGCGCGCATCACGGCGCTGCTGCTGCAGGGCCTGGCGCGGACGCCGGGCTGGCGCGTGCTGCAGCGCGAGGCCCGTCGCACGCCGTCTCCCAACAGCGGCTGGCCGATGGCCGCGATGGCGCTGCGCCTGGGCGTGCGGCTGGGCAAGCCGGGCGTCTATGTGCTGAATGCCGAGGGGCGGCTGCCACAGTCCGGCGACATGCCGCGCGCGGCGCGCTTCGGTGGCCATGCGGTGCATGCGGCGGTCGCCCTGGCGACGCTGGCCTTCTTCCTGGTCGCCTGGGCCGCGCGCGGCTGACGGGCTGCCCCGCGGCTTGCGTATCCTCCGTTCGCCATGTCTTCTCCCTTTCCCTCGTCGATGAACGCGGCCGTCGTGCACGGCGGCCCCGACGCGCTGGGCGTGCCGGCGCACGACTTCTCGACCAACGGCAATGCCTGCGGCCCCTGTCCCGTCGCGCTCGCGGCGCTTCAGGCGGTCGACGCCGCGCACTATCCCGACCCGCACTACACCGCGCTGCGCGAAACGCTGGCGCGCTTCCACGGCGTCGATGCGCGGCGCATCGTGGTCGCAGCCAGCGCCAGCGAATTCATCTTTCGCGTCACTGCCGCTTTCGCGTCGCGCGGCGGGCGCCGTGTCGCGCTGCCGCCGCACAGCTACGGCGACTACCGGCGCGCAGCGCGGGCCTGGGGCCTGACCGCGTCGACATGGAACGAGGACGAATGGGCCGGCGGACCCGCGCCGTCGCTGCACTGGGCCTGCGATCCGTCGAGCCCACTGGGCCAGGAGGAGCCGGGGCTCGGCGCGCGCATCGACCGGCTGCCCGAGGGCGCGACCTGCGTCCTCGACCTGGCCTACGAGCCGCTGCGCCTGGAGGGCGCCCTGGCACTCACGACAGCGCAACGCGATCGCGTCTGGCAACTGGTCACGCCGAACAAGGCCCTCGGCCTGACCGGCATCCGCGCGGCCTACGCGATTGCGCCGCGTGCAAACCGCGACATGCACGAGGTCGTTGCGCGGCTCGCGCCTTCGTGGCCGGTCGGCAGCCATGGCGTCGCGCTGCTCGGTGCCTGGACGTTGCCCGAGGTGCAGGCACATCTGCAGCGCACGCGCGCGACGCTGGCCGACTGGAAGCAGCAACAGATCGCGATGTGTGCGTCGCTGGGCTGGGAATGCCTGCCGAGCGTGGCCAACTTCTTCTGCGTGCATCCCGGCGTGAAGGGTCTGCCCGCCTTGGCGACCGGCCTGCGCGGTCACGGTGTGAAGGTGCGCGAGGCGGCTTCCTTCGGGCTGCCGGAAGCGCTGCGACTGGCGGTGCTCCCGCCTGCCTCGCAGGACGCCTTGCACGCGGCGGTGCGGGCGCTGGCCGCGCGCTGACGACGTTTCTCCGACGGCGCGCGGCCAGCGCCAGTCAGTCCTCGGACTTCTCCTCGCCGGGTTGCTCCGCGAGCTTCTTGTTGCGCACCTTCTTCATCATCTCCTCGCCTTCGACGTCCTTGCCGTCGGTGGGCACGGATTCTTCCTGGGTGATCTCGGGTTCGTCGTGGTGTTCGGGTGGGCTCGGTGTTGCGGGTGTCGTCATGCACGTCTCCGTTGGTGGTGCACGACCATGGCCTGCCCGTGCTTCCGGGCGGGGCAGGGCAACCCGCCCGTGCGTGTCGGCCAATGCCGACAGTGACCGCGCGGCGTCAGCGCGCCAAGGTGTTTCCCTTCAATTCGAGCTGCGTGATCAGGCGCTGCAGCTTGCCTTCGACGTTGCCCGGCAGCGTCAGGAAGCGGAACCCCAGGAGATGGCGCTGCCCGCCGTTGGGCAGGACGGTGGGGCGGCGCGACACCAGTTCCAGGTCGATCGAGAGCCGGCCGAAGGTGCCGAGCGAGAGTTCGCAGTTCCGCAGGGAGGTGCCGATGGCCCAATCGGCCACGCGTTTGTCCGTGGTGCGGATGGCGACACCGCCGAGCGACAGGTCGTGCACTTCGAAGCGGAACGCCCCGTCCTTGGGCAAGGACCCGGTGCATGTGTAGGCGTTCTGCACCGGCGTGCCGACGCGGAAATGCTCCCGGCGCTGCAGGTAGTACAACACCTCGGGAAAGTCGACCTCGAAGGCGGGCAGCCCTTCGAAGCGGGTTTCGCGCGGCGCAGCGGTGGCGAATTCGACCCGCACGCCTTCCGGCTGGGCGCTGAACTGGCAACGTTGCGCGGCCAGCAGGCCCTCGTTCTGCCGGGTCGACGCGCCCCAGTCGACAGTGAAGGTGCGCGCGCGTGTATCCACGTCGAGCAGCTGCGTCACCAGTTGTCCGCTTGCGGACTGGATGGTGAGGAAATCGCCGCCATTGACGAGACTGCGCAGCCGCGCACCGATCACGATCGGATCGCGGTGGCCGAATTCGTCGTCGCTCTCGCCTGGCGAGGTGTGCGTCTGATTGGACGCGTCGGCCTGGCCGCTCGAGTTGTTTTCCATGATGTGTGGGGATATAGACCCACTATCAATAGCGGCATTCGCCGCCCAAAGTGAAGGGTGCAGCGCGGAAATATTTGCTGCAGGGCGTGGACGTCAGCTTTTCTGCAGATTCGGATGCTTCGTGAAAAGCTCCGCCGCCCAGTCGACAAAGGCCCGCACCTTGGCGCTCAGGTGCCGATTGGGCGGGTACACCACGTAGATCGGCAGCGGCTCGCGGGTCCAGTCCGGCAGGATCTGAACCAGCTCGCCGCGGTCCAGGTAGGGCTGGGCGACGAAGGTCACCATCTGCGAGGCACCCAGCCCGGCCAGCACGGCGGTGGTGTGCGAGTTGCTCTCGTTGACCGCCAGGCGGTAGGGCGCATCGGGCTCGATGTGCTCGCCGTCCTTGTTGAATTCCAGTGGGTACATGCGCCGCGTGTTGCCCGAAAAATGGTTCACCACGCGGTGGCTCCTCTCCAGGTCGTGCGGATGCTGGGGCACGCCGTGGCGGCGCAGGTAGCCGGGCGACGCGACGTTGACGAAGGGCAGGTGGCCGATGCGGCGCGCCACCAGCGACTGGTCGCTGATCTCGCCGACCCGGATCACGCAGTCGACGTTGTCGGCGATCAGGTCGACGATGCGGTCCGACACGCCCATGTCGAGCTGGATGTCCGGAAAGCGCTCGTAGAAGCTCTCGATGGCCGGGATCAGCAGCAGGTTGGCCATCGACGAGCCGACGTCGATACGCAATCGCCCGGACGGGTTGGCCTGGGCATTGGTCATGCTGGCGTCGAGGTCGTCCAGCTCGGTGAGCAGGCGCGAGGCGCGTTCGTAATAGGCCGCGCCGTCGGGCGTCACGGTCACGCGGCGGGTGGTGCGGTTGAGCAGCTTCACGCGCACGCGCGCCTCCAAGGCCTGGATCTGCTTGGTGACCGTGCCCTTGGGCAAGGCCAGCGAGTCGGCCGCGCGGGTGAAGCTGCCGGTTTCCACCACGCGGGCGAAGACCCTCATTGCCTGGATCTGATCCATCCGGTTGTTCCTGCTCTTTGGTCGGCTTGTGGCCTCTGGCTGCCGCAGCGCCCTGCTGCGTGGGAGGATTCTCACACGCACGCGCGGCGTCGATTGTTCGTCGTGGAGAAACGGTGAGGTGGCAAAGTACCTCTTTCGGCGCTGGCTGGCGCCCGTACATTTCATCCATCGTTCATCCAACCGACCGCCCACAGGTTCACCATGTCCACCCGCCCCGTGCCTCCCGCCATCGAGCCGTCCCGCGCTGCCGCGTCGCCGGCCGCTGCCGAGAACGACATCACGATCCTGCTGCCCAAGCGCGAACCGGTGGCGGCCCGTACCTACGGTGTGCGCACGGGACGGGGCGTGCCGGTCGACCGGCCGCTGGTGCTGCATTTCCACGGCGGCAACTTCTCGAATGGTGACCTCGACGACGGCCGTGCCGTGGCACGCATGCTGGTAGAGGCGGGCGCCACGGTGGTGTCGATGGCCTATCCGCTGGCACCGCTGCACCCGTTCCCGGACGCGATCGAGGTCGGCTACGAGGCGCTCGAGTGGCTCTACAAGCAGCGGACCAAGCTGGGTGGCAAGGGCGCACGCATCTACCTGGCGGGCGAAGAGGCCGGCGGCAACCTGGCGGCGTCGCTGGCGTTGATCGCCCGCGACCGCGCCCATCCGCCGCTGGCCGGCCAGGTTCTGTTGTCGCCGATGCTCGACCCGTGCGCTGGTACCGCGTCGCTGCGCCAGGCGACCGGCGACGCCACCGACTGCAAGTACAGCGAAGGCTGGCAGAAGTACCTGCGCTGCCCGCGCGACGCGGAGCACCCGTACGCGGTGCCGGGCTCGTCCCGCCGGCTGGCCGACCTGGCGCCGACGCTGGTGTTGACCGGGCAGAACGACCCGATGCGCGATGAGGCCGTGCGTTACGCGAAACGGCTCGAGGACGCCGGCATTCCGGTGCGCAGCGAAGTCCTCGACGCCGCCCGGGGTTGGCCTGAAGCGCTGGCCGATCCGGCGACCTGTATCGACTGTCCGTGCGCACCGGTGGTGACGCAGCGTTTCCGCGAGTTCTTCGAGAGCACGCGCACGCCACCGCCTCACTAGGCGCCGGCTGGCGGGCCTCGGAGACAGGACGCCGGCATCTCTTTCCATGTCTGAATTTCGGCAACCGGATGCCCGGGGGCCGGCCCTTTTGTCGCCCGGCATTGCGTGCCGGAGGGACTTTTGCTTTCGAAAAACCAACTTGAGGACGGAAACCATCATGAACAAGCAGCCAGCCAACCCGCTCGTCGCCACCGCCCGCCGCGGCCTGTGGCCCACCGTGACCGCGCTCACGGCGGTTGCCGCCATCGTGTCGGCGATCTTCGGCCTGCGCCCGCTCGAGGCCGAGGCCAACACGCCCGCGGCCACCGCACCGCGCGCCACGCCGGTGTCGGTCGCCACTGTCGCGCAGACCGAGATCACCGCCTGGGACGAGTTCTCGGGCCGGCTCGAAGCGGTCGAACGCGTCGACGTCCGCTCCCGCGTCGCCGGTGCGGTGCAGTCGGTGCATTTCCGCGAAGGCTCGCTGGTGAAGAAGGGCGACCTGCTGATCACCATCGACCCGGCACCGTACGCGGCCGAGGTCGACCGCGCCGAAGCGCAGGTGGCGTCGGCCCAGGCCCGCGCCGCCTTCAGCCGCAGCGAACAGGAACGTTCCAAGCGCCTGTGGGACGAGCGCGCCATCGCCCAGCGTGAGCTGGACGAACGCACCAACGCCGGCCGCGAGGCCGAAGCCAGCCTGCGTGCCGCCCAGGCGTCGCTGCAGAGCGCACGCCTGAACCTGGGCTACACGCAGGTGAAGGCGCCGGTGGCGGGCCGCATCGGCCGGATCGAGGTCACGGTCGGCAACCTGGTGGCCGCCGGCCCCGGCGCCCCGGTGCTGACCACGCTGGTGTCGGTCAGCCCGATCTACGCGAGCTTCGATGCCGACGAGCAGATCGTGGGCAAGGCGCTCAAGGACATGGCGGGCAGCGGCGCGAGCACACGCACGCCGCTCGAACAGATCCCGGTGCAGATGGGCACGGCCGCCACCGAGGGCACGCCCTTCGCGGGCAAGCTGCAGCTGATCGACAACCAGGTCGATGCCCGCAGCGGCACGGTGCGCGTGCGCGCCGCCTTCGACAACAAGGACGGTTCGCTGATCCCCGGCCAGTTCGCCCGCATCCGCATGGGCCAGGCCCACACCAGCCGCGTGGTGCTGGTGAACGAACGCGCCGTCGGCACCGACCAGAACAAGAAGTTCGTGATGGTCGTGAACGGCGAGAACAAGACCGAGTACCGCGAAGTCACGCTGGGTGCGCCGGCCAACGGCCTGCGCGTGGTCACCCAGGGCCTGAAGCCGGGTGAGCGCGTGGTTGTCAACGGCCTGCAGCACGTGCGCCCCGGCGCGCTGGTCGAGCCGACGGTGGTGCCGATGGACGCAGCGCAGGCCAAGGCCCAGGCCGCTGCCACCAAGGTCGCCGCGACCAACTGAGCCCAGGCCCCGATGCCGCTCTGAAAGAACACCATGAACCTCTCCAAATTCTTCATCGACAGGCCGATCTTTGCCGGCGTGCTGTCGGTGCTGATCCTCATCGCCGGCCTGATCGCCATGCGGGCGCTGCCGATTTCCGAATACCCCGAAGTCGCGCCGCCCTCGGTGGTGGTGCGCGCCCAGTACCCGGGCGCCAACCCCAAGGTGATCGCCGAGACGGTGGCGACGCCGATCGAGGAGCAGATCAACGGGGTCGAAGGCATGCTCTACATGGGCAGCCAGGCGACCACCGACGGCGTGATGACGCTGACCGTGACCTTCAAGCTGGGCACCGACCCGGACAAGGCGCAGCAGCTGGTGCAGAACCGCGTCTCGCAGGCCGAGCCGCGCCTGCCTGAAGAAGTGCGCCGCCTGGGTATCACGACCATCAAGAGCGCGCCCGACCTGACGATGGTCGTGCACATGGTCTCGCCCAACAACCGCTACGACATCAACTACCTGCGCAACTACGCGGTGCTGAACGTCAAGGACCGGCTGGCGCGCATCGGCGGCGTGGGCCAGGTGCAGATCTTCGGCGGCGGCGACTACGCGATGCGCGTCTGGCTCGACCCGCAGAAGGTGGCCCAGCGCGGTCTGTCGGCCAGCGACGTGGTGGCGGCCATCCGCGGCCAGAACATCCAGGCGGCCGCCGGTGTGGTCGGCGCATCGCCAGGCCTGCCGGGCGTGGACATGCAGCTGTCGATCAATGCACAGGGTCGCCTGCAGAGCGAGGAAGAGTTCGGCGACATCATCGTCAAGACCGGCACCGACGGCGCCGTGACCCGGCTGCGCGACATCGGCCGCCTCGAGATGGGCGCCGCCGACTATTCGCTGCGCTCGCTGCTGAACAACGATCCGGCCGTCGGCATGGGCGTGTTCCAGTCGCCCGGCTCCAACGCGCTCGACATTTCGAGCAACGTGCGCGCCACCATGGAAGAGCTGGCCAAGAACATGCCTGAAGGCGTGGAATACCGCATTGCCTACGACCCGACGCAGTTCGTGCGTGCGTCCATCGAATCGGTGGTGCACACGCTGCTTGAAGCCATCCTGCTGGTGGTGTTGGTGGTGATCCTGTTCCTGCAGACCTGGCGCGCGTCGATCATTCCGCTGCTGGCCGTTCCGGTGTCGGTCATCGGCACCTTCGCAGTGCTGCACATCCTCGGCTTCTCGATCAATGCACTCTCTTTGTTCGGGCTGGTGCTGGCCATCGGCATCGTGGTGGACGACGCGATCGTGGTGGTGGAGAACGTCGAGCGCAACATCGAGGCGGGCCTGAGTCCGCGCGACGCCACCTACCGCGCCATGCGCGAGGTGTCGGGCCCCATCATCGCCATCGCGCTGGTGCTCGTCGCCGTGTTCGTGCCGCTGGCCTTCATCAGCGGTCTCACGGGCCAGTTCTACCGCCAGTTCGCGGTGACCATTGCGATCTCGACGGTGATCTCGGCGATCAACTCGCTCACGCTGTCGCCCGCGCTGGCCGCCTTGCTGCTGCGTGGCCACGACCAGCCCAAGGACGCGCTCACGCGCTTCATGGACCGCTACCTCGGCTGGCTGTTCCGCGGCTTCAACAAGCTGTTCCACCGCGGCTCCGAAGCCTACAGCGGCGGTGTCAAGGGCGTGATCGGACGCAAGACGCTGATGATGGTGGTGTACCTGGCGCTGATCGGCGTGACCTTCGGCCTCTTCAAGGCGGTGCCGAGCGGCTTCGTGCCGGCCCAGGACAAGCAGTACCTGATCGGCTTCGCGCAACTGCCCGACGGCGCCACGCTCGACCGCACCGAAGACGTGATCCATCGCATGGGCGAGATCATGAAGAAGAACCCGAACATCGAGGACGCCATCGCCTTCCCGGGCCTCTCGATCAACGGCTTCACCAACAGCTCGAACTCGGGGATCGTGTTTGCGACGCTCAAGCCCTTCGCAGAGCGCGAGCGCAAGGACCAGAGCGGCGGCGCCGTCGCGGGCCAGCTCAATGGGGCCTTTGCCAGCATCCAGGATGCCTTCATCGTGATGTTCCCGCCGCCACCGGTGGCGGGCCTGGGCACCACGGGCGGCTTCAAGCTGCAGGTGGAAGACCGCGCCTCGCTGGGCTACGACCAGATGGACGCGGCCGTGAAGGCCTTCATCGGCAAGGCACGGCAGGCGCCTGAACTGGCCGGCATGTTCACCAGCTGGCAGGTCAACGTGCCGCAGCTGTATGCCGACATCGACCGCACCAAGGCGCGCCAGCTCGGCGTGCCGGTGACGGACATCTTCGACACGATGCAGATCTACCTGGGCAGCCTGTACGCGAACGACTTCAACAAGTTCGGCCGCACGTACTCGGTGCGGGTCCAGGCCGATGCGCCTTACCGCGCCCGTGCCGAAGACGTGGGCCTCTTGAAGGTGCGCTCGAGCACCGGCGAGATGGTGCCGCTGTCGGCGCTGATGAAGGTCAACGCGAGCTTCGGCCCGGAACGCGCGATGCGCTACAACGGCTACCTCACGGCCGACATCAACGGCGGCCCGGCCCCCGGCTATTCGTCGGGGCAGGCGCAGGACGCGATCAAGCGCATCGCGGCCGAAACGCTCCCGCAGGGCATCAGCTTCGAGTGGACCGAGCTGACCTACCAGGAGATCCTGGCCGGCAACTCCGCCTTCCTGGTCTTCCCGCTGGCGCTGCTGCTGGTGTTCCTGGTGCTCGCCGCGCAGTACGAAAGCCTGACGCTGCCGATCGCGATCATCCTGATCGTGCCGATGGGCCTGCTCGCCGCCATGACCGGTGTCTGGATCTCGGGGGGTGACAACAACGTCTTCACGCAGATCGGGCTGATCGTGCTGGTGGGGCTGAGTGCGAAGAACGCGATCCTGATCGTGGAGTTCGCACGCGAGCTCGAGTTCGCCGGGCGAACGCCGATCCAGGCCGCCATCGAGGCCAGCCGCCTGCGGCTGCGCCCGATCCTGATGACCTCGCTGGCCTTCGTGATGGGTGTATTGCCCCTGGTGCTCTCGACCGGTGCCGGTTCCGAGATGCGCAAGGCGATGGGCGTAGCGGTGTTCGCCGGGATGATCGGGGTGACGGCCTTCGGCCTGTTCCTGACGCCGGTGTTCTACGTGCTGCTGCGCCGCCTGGCGGGCAACAAGCCGCTCAAGCAGCACGGCGACGTGCCGCACGACGTCGAGGCCTTCGCGCCGGCGGGCGATCTGTCCGTGGCGCACGGGGCAGGCGGTGGCGCGCCGCTGCACCCGCATCCGGCAGCCCCGCGCCATCCGAACGAATAAGAAGGCGCACGCCGCCGAACGAGGAGTCTTCAACATGACCAACTTTTCAACTTTGCTGGGCCGGCCGCAGCGCCTGCTGCCCTTGATCGCCGCCCTGGTGCTGGCCGGCTGCGCCTCCGTGGCGGAGCTGCCGGCCGCGCCGGCGGCCCCCCGGCAGTTCAAGGAAGCCGCTGTGGCGCCCGCCGGGACGACCGCACCGGTGCGGGCCGCGGGCGACTGGTGGCGCGCCTTCAACGACCCGGTCCTCGATGACCTGGTGACGCGCGCCGCCGCCAACAACACCAGCATCCAGCAGGCCGCGGCACGGCTGGCGGAGGCCCGCGCGCTGGCGCGCAGCGTCGACTCGGACCGCTCGGTGCAGGTCGGCCTGAACGGCGGGGCGAGCCGTGCACAGGGGCTGGACCGCAACCAGAGCAACCGCCCGTCGACCCTGCTCAACGCAGGGGCCAGCGTGTCGTATGAGCTGGACCTGTTCGGCCGCCTGTCGGGCGCCAGCAACGCGGCGACGCTCGATGCAGAGGGCAGTGCGGCGCTGCTGCAGAGCGCTCGACTGCTGGTGCAGGCCGAGGTGGCGCAGAACTACCTCACGCTGCGCGCGCTGGACGACGAGCGGGCGCTGATGCGCGACACCGTCGAGGCCTACCGCGACACGCTGCGCCTGACGGAGCGGCGCGAGCGGGCGGGCGATCTGGCCGAACTCGACGTGGTGCGGGTCCAGACCGAGGTCGCATCGACCGAATCCGACGCCCTGGCGCTCGATCGCCAGCGCGCGCTGGTCGAGCATGCCCTGGCCGTGCTGACTGGCGAGGCCGCCTCGCAGTTCAGCCTGCCGAGCGGCGAGTGGCGTACCGCGCTGCCGCAGATTCCGGCCGGGCTTCCCTCGACGGTGCTGGAACGTCGGCCCGACGTCGCCGCGGCGCAGAAGACGGTGATGGCCGCGCAGGCCCGCGTCGGTGTCGCGCAGACGGCCTGGTTCCCCAGCATCGCGTTGACCGGCGGCGGCGGCTACGCCTCACCGGAACTGGGCGACCTGTTCAAGTGGTCGGCCCGCTCCTGGGGCATCGGCGCGCTGCTGTCGCTGCCGATCCTCGATGGCGGCCGGCGCGAGGCGGGGGTTCAAAGTGCGTCGGCGCAGCTCGACGGCGCGCTGGCGAGCTACCGCTCGCAGGTGCTGGTGGCCTTCCGCGAGGTCGAAGACCAGCTCGCATCGCTGCGGCTGCTCGACGAGCAGTCGGTGGTGCAGGCGCGCGCCGTGAGTTCGTCGGCGCGGGCCACCTCGCTCTCGGACACGCGCTACCGCAACGGCTACATCAGCCAGCTCGACCTGCTGGATGCCCGCCGCAGCGAACTGCGCAACCGCCGGCAGGCGCTGCAGGTGCGCTCGGCGCAGTACCAGGCCACGGTGGGCCTGATCCGCGCGTTGGGCGGCGGCTGGGGCGAGGTTCAGGCGACGGCGGGGGCGGAGCCGGCCGCGGCCACCCGTGTCAGCTCGGCGATTCCGACCGCCAAGGCGCTGGAGTAACTCGGCTGCGCTAGCGCCGCCGTGCAGGCGGGGCGGTAGTACAGGGCATCGGAACCGGCGACCGGTTCGGTGGCGGCCATCATCATCCAGATGTACTGGCCGTCGGCACGTTGCTGGACAGTGAGGGCGAGGTCGTGGGTGGCTTGCATGTAGTCAATTGTATTAATTTTATGCACACCCCTGCCTGGCACCAGACGGGATGGACCACGCTGTCTGCGCAATTCGGCCCCGCGGTCTCTGAACTGACCGGGGGACGTCCACTGCGTTCCGCTCAGCCCTTCGGCCGCGCCGGCAGGAGCGGCGCAACGAACTTTCTGGCAACTTCGAGATTCTGGGCGGCCAGATCCTTCATCTGCTGCGACGTGGGCACGGCCAACGGCTCCGTCTGGACCGCGCCCCAGAATCGTTCGGTCGCCTCCATGGCACGCGCCCAGACGTCGGGCTTGGCGCCGATGGTGCCGACCTTGGGCTCCACCGGTGTCAGGGCCGGATCGACGCCGCCGCCAATGGACGCGTAGCGCATGGGCAGGACGTCATAGGCGGGCGCGATGCCGGCGTATTCACCCGCTTCGTCGATCAGCAGCGAGATGTTCTCGAAATGGCGGTCGGTATTTCCGATGAGCTCACTGAAGGCGGCCACCGTGTCGACATCGCGCGCGTCCGCGGATGAAAGGTACTTGGCTGTTTCGCACCGCGCTGCGAACTCCGACCACGTGTCGCGGAGTCCAAAGAACTCGTCGTCGACAGCGCCGGCCGACAGCATGCCGACTCGGCCGGCGCTTCCGGTGCGATCAAAGCGCTGGACCTGCAGGAAAACGTAATCGCCGATGGCGAGCAGGTCGGTCGCTGCGGCAGCCACGCCTGCCTCGGACAGCGAGCGCAGTGCCAGGTGTTCCAGCGGCAGGAGTTCCGCCATGCGGCTGCCGAGCTTTGCGAACTTGACGATGACGTGGCCCGCGTCTTCGGTGAGGTCCAGGAACTTGGGCTGTTCACCGCCGGCGCTCGAGCCGAACGTTGTCTCTTTGAGTGCCGTGGCCATCTGCAGGAAATGCGTGCGCTTCCGGGCTGCTGGCGTCGGCTCGACGGCGCGAAGGTCCATCTCCGCTTGCAGCGATGTGTCCCCGAACACCAGATTGCCGGGGAGGTTCATTCCACGGGTGAAGAGGTAGGCGACACGGTGCTCGTCGCCCCAGTCCTTGAGGCTCGCCGGAAACCGCAGATCCCGCGCCGCCTGCTGCGCCAAATGGCGCCCGAGGAACCCCGATGGGGCCGCGAACGTCATGTAGGGCGGCAGCCCCTCGTACAAGGTGGTGGATTGCGAGCCGATCCGCTCCAGCGTGGCGCCGCCAGCGAGGAACTCAATGTCTGCGAACGGCGCGAAGGTGCCGGTGTTCAGCACGCGGTAGATCTTCTGACGCGGGGCGACGCCGAGCGGCAGCTGGCGCAGCAATCCATACCTTGGTGTCCGGTCTCCGGGGATCCGGAACGACGTCACCGAACCAGACATGCGCTGAATAGTTCGCGATAGGGTTGGTTGGCTGACGCCCAGTCCGGAGATGAGCTGCGCTGCACTCCTCGGACCGCCCACGAGAAGGCGCTCAATCCTGCCTTGCTCCTCGACGTCTCGGACGATCATATGAATTGTTCGTGAATAATTCAAAAAATTATATGTGAATTCAATGTTCGGATGTGTTTGGGTCCTGATGGTCGTCGCTCGCCGTTGGAGTTGCGGCTCAGTTGGCCGGGGCAGAGCCGGCAGCGGCCACGCGCATGAGTCCGGCGATGCCGATCGAGAAAAGCGCTGGAGTAGATCGACCGCGCCACCGCCGCGGTGCTGGACGGTGAGAGCGAGGTCGTGGATGGCTTGCATGTAGTCAATTGCATTGACGTTCATGGGCGCGGGCTGTTCGTCGCGTCGGCGGTTGGGTCAGGCCACGGTGGCATGTTGGGCGCACAGTCCCTCCTTCTCACCTCACCTCACCTTCGGAACGACCATGTCATTTGGGGAATCCGCAGCGATCTACACCACGACGCGCCTGTCTTATGCAGAGGAAATCGTCGACCGGGTCACCGACCTTCTCGGCCCGGCGCACGGTCACTCGATCCTCGACATCGGGTGTGGAACCGGTATCGCGACGCGGCAGTTGGCGGCACGCGGCTTCCGGATGGTCGGCACCGACGTGGACGCGGACATGGTCGAGGAGGCCCGCGCGCTGGGCGCGGCAGGCAGCTACCAGGTCGCCACCGCCAGCCAACTCGATTTCCCGGATGCGGAATTCGACGGGGCCACAGCGTTCGGCGCGTTTCATTGGTTCTCCGATGAAGCGTCCGTTCGGAGCATCCAGCGTGTGCTGCGACGTGGCGCGGCCTTTGTCGTCGTCAACAAGAACGACGTCGGCGATTTTCGTGAATCCATCGTCGAGATCGTCAGCCGCCATGTCGCACTCGCGAGCGCCCGCCCGAAGCGCGACTACCAGCCCGCGAAGACGCTCGACGCCTTCGGTTTCAATGCGGTCGAGGAGACCGTCATCCCGGTGATCGAGCATCTTTCCCTGACTCAGACCGTGGGACACGTCCGGTCCATGCGGCTGTGGGAAGAAGTACCGCCGTCGCTCCACGACACGATCGAAGCCGAGTTGCGTTCCAACCTCGCCGGCCGACTCGACGCGTGCGGAAACTTTCAACGCCGGCTTTCTGTCGCCGTGGTGTGGGGGCGCAAGCCGTAGGGCATGCCTATGCCAACCACATTGCAGACGCGTCGCCATTTGCCAATGCCAAGGGGAAGCGTGACACGTCGTGCAGGGTGAAGTCAGCGGGGCTCAAGGTCATGTTTTCTCCCGGGGGGTGTCAGGGTGGGGCGAATTCATGCCGGCTGGCCCAGGCGCAACGAGAGCAGCCCGCACAGCAGCGCCAGGCCTGCGGCAGCGAAGAACGCGGCATGACTGCCTGCCAGCAGGGCGCCTTGTGCATCGATGCCTGCGGGCTGCCCCTGCGCGACCGCACCAGCCAGCGTGGCGAGTGCGGCCACCCCCAGTGCGCCACCCAATTGGCGTGCGGTGTTGGCCAGCCCGGAAGCCAGGCCGGCGTCCTGCACCGGCACGCCCGAGGTCACCGCATGCGTGGCTGCCAGGATGAGCATGCCCAGGCCGGAGCCGACCAGCAGCGTCGGCCCGAGCACGTCTTGCATGAACGCCGCCCGGGCAGGCAAGAGGCCCAGCCAAGCCAGCCCCGCAGCCGCCAGCAGGGCGCCCCACAGCGGCAGGCGCCGGGCCGTGCCCGCGCCCATGGCTTTGGTGAACAGCAGCCGCACCGCCGCCAGCATCAGGCCCATCGGCAGCATCGCCAGCCCCGTCTCGCGTGCGCCGTAGCCCGCCACTTGCTGCAGGCTCGTGGAGATCAGGTAGATCGACGCGGCGAGCAATGCGCCCAGTCCCAGCATCAGCAGGTTGCCTGCAGCCAGGCCGGGCAGCTGGAAGATCGACAGCCGCACCAGCGGGCTGGCACTGCGCCGCTCGACCGCGATGAACAGCACGAACAGACTCAACGCAAGCGCCAATGCGCCCAGGACGATGGGCGAGTTCCAGCCCTTCGCGGTCGATTGCGTGATGCCATAGACGAGCAGGGCGCTGCCCAGCGTGGACGCCAGCGCGCCCGGCACGTCGAGCCGGGGTCGTGCCGTTTGCGCCGGTGGTGCCATCAGACTGGAGGCGATACCCGCCATCAGTAACAGCCCGACCGGCACATTGACGAACATCACCCAGCGCCAGCCTGCGCCTTCGGTCAGCACGCCGCCGATGACCACACCCAGCGCAAAGCCGGCCGAGTTCAGCGCGGCCCACAGGGACAGCGCGCTGGCGCGTGCCTGCTTGTCGTGGTGCGTGGCGGCCATCACCAGCGTCATCGATGAGGTGGCCAGCACGGCGGCGCCGATGCCCTGCACGGCGCGTGCCGCCAGCAGCAGCGCGGCGCCGGAGGCCAGGCCGCCAGCCAGGCTGGCGAGCGTGAAAAGGAACAGGCCGGCCAGCAGCACCGGGCGCCGCCCGTACAGGTCTCCGGCGCGCGCTGCCAGCAGCATGCAGCCGCCGAAGCTCAGCAGGTACGCATCAATCACCCACTGCTGGGCCTCATGAGACAGCTGCAGGTCGCGCTGCATCGCGGGCAGGGCGACGTTCACGATGGAGCCGTCCATCACCACCATGAAGGAGGCGAGACAGGCCATCGCGATGACGAGCCACAGAGGCAGCTCGGGGCGAAGCAGGGGCGCGGGGGCGGGCAGTGCGGCGGTGCGCATAGGAAGGACTCCGGTCGTTCGTGATGGCCCAGTGTCCGGTCGACAGGGAGAAACCTGATAACGTTGTATGGACATAAAACAATGGAATCCGGCCATGCCCGAATCCCTCGCGCTTTCGGCGGCTCACGGGCCAGCCATTTCGCCGAACACGGCGCTGTTCGATCTCAGCGAACGTGCCGACGGCCCGCCGCTGATCGCTGTCTGGGGCAGCGAAAAGACGGACAGCGAATTCCAGCTCGGCACGCGCGAGACCGGCTGGCACCAGCACCTGCGCGGGCAGATCTTCTGCATCGAGAACGGACTGGTGCACGTGCGCACCCAGCAGGGTTCGTGGCTGCTGCCGCCGCACCGCGCCGGCTGGGTGCCCCCGGGCATGCCGCACATGGCCAACATCAGCGGCGTGATGAGCGGCTGGAACGTGCTGGTGACGCCCGAGGCTGCGCGAGCCTTGCCCGCGGGCCCTTGCGTCGTGGGCGTGAGCGAGTTGCTGCGCGCGCTGGTGCGCCGCGCGGTGGGCTGGAGCGGGCAGGACCGGCTCACCGCTGCGCAGCGCCGGGTGACGGCCGTGCTGCTCGACGAACTGCGGCTTGCCCCGCGTGAGCCCCTGCATCTGCCCATGCCCACCGACCGGAGGCTGCTGCGCATCGCCCAGGCCGTGCTGCAGGCACCGGGCGATGCACGCACGCTCGATGAATGGGCCGTGTGGGCGGGGCTGTCGCCGCGCAGCCTGACACGGCTGTGCCAGGCCGAACTGGGCATGGGCTTCGCCCAGTGGCGCCAGCAGGCGGGGCTGGTTCATGCGCTCGAAGGCCTGGCCCGGGGCGAGTCTGTCGCCGCCGTGTCCGATGCGCTGGGCTATGCCACGCCGAGCAACTTCATCGCGATGTTCCGGCGGGCCTTCGGGGAGTCGCCGGCGCGGTACTTCGCGAAGCGCAACGGTCCGTAGGGACGCCTCGCGCCTGCCCGCCTCCGATCGTGAGCATCAAGTCGGCATCACCGCATTCATCAACAGCACCATCCCCAGGCCCACCAGCGCCACGATCGACTGCACCACCGTGATGGTCCGGGTCGCTTCGCCCATCGACATGCTGAACGACTCCTTCACCAGCCAGAAGCCGGCGTGGTTGGCGTAGTTGAAGAACAGCGAGCCGCTGCCGATCGACAGGGCCAGCAGTGGCAGATTGAGCGTCGGGTCGGCGCCCGCCAAGGGCGCGAGCAGGCCGGCCGCGCCCACGATGCCCACCGTGGCAGAGCCGGTCGACACCGACAGCAGCATGGCGATCAGCCAGCCGAGGACGAGCGGGGGGAAGGCGAACTGCTGCGTCAGGTGCACGATCGCATCGCCGACCTTGGCGCTGGTGAGGATCTGCTGGAAGGCGCCGCCGCCCGCGATGATGAGCATGATCCCGGCGATGGGCTTGAGGCTGGCGCCCATGGCATCGCGCAGCTTCTCGGCATCGCCGCCGCGCGCGTACACCAGGGCGATCGCAGCGAAGAGCACACCGAGCAGCATGGCGATGATCGGGTTGCCGACGAACGCAGCGGCACCGGCCAGGGCGGAGCCCTTGGGCAGGAAGGTTTCGCTCAACGCGTGCACCAGCATCAGCAGGGCGGGCAGCAAGGCCGCGAAGGCGCCCAGGGCCACGCCCGGCGGGTTGGCGGCGCTGGCCGCGTGTTGCTGCGTGAGCGTGAACTGGTCGAGCAACGCCTGATCGGGGCGCGTGGTCATGCGTGGCGCGATGAAGGCGCCATACAGCGGCCCCGCCAGCACCATCGCGGGCAGCGCCGCGATGAAGCCGTAGAGCATGGTCGGGCCGACGCTGGTCTTGAGCGCGGCGATGGCGGTCAGCGGCCCGGGGTGCGGCGGCACCATGCCGTGCATCGCGGCCAGCGCGGCAATGACCGGCACCCCGACGTAGACATAGGCCGAGCCCTTGAAGCGCTCGCGCCCTTCGAGCTTGCGCGCCACGCTGAAGATCAGCGGCAGCATCACCACCAGACCGACCTCGAAGAACATCGGAATGCCGACGACGAAGGCCACCAGCGTCATGGCCCACGGAATCATGCGGTCCGAGGCATGGCGCAGGAGGGCGTTGGCGATCTGCTCGGTGATGCCTGCGTCGGCGAGGATCTTTCCGAGCATCGCGCCGAGCGCGATCACCACGCCGACCGCACCCAGCGTCTTGCCGGCTCCGTTGGTGATGTTCTTGGCGATCTCGCCGAGGTCCATGCCGGTGGCGAGACCGACGCCCACGCAAACGATCAGCAGGGCGACCAGCGGGTGCATGCGCACGCGCGAGACGATGAGGGCGACCAGCAGCAGGACGCTGGCCAGGGCGGTGAGCAGGAGATGGATGTCGGTGGAGGTCATGGGATGGGTGGAAGGGTGAAGCGGCAGTTCGCCGTCGGATGTCACCCGTCGTTGTCGATCGATTCTATGAATCCGGGCGTGTCGCCGCTGCCGGCGCCGCGCCGCGTGCCGCCGACGACAATCGCCCCATGACAGCGAAATGCGTGATGGTCCTGGGAACGACGAGCGGCGCCGGCAAGAGCTGGGTGACCACGGCGCTGTGCCGCCACTACGCTCGCCAGGGCCTGCGCGTGGCGCCGTTCAAGGCGCAGAACATGAGCAACAACGCGCGGGTGGTCGCCGGCGGCGAGATCGGCAGCGCGCAGTACTTCCAGGCGCTGGCCGCGCGCGCGGTGCCCGAGGTGCGGATGAACCCGCTGCTGCTCAAGCCCGAGCGCGACACGCACAGCCAGGTCGTGTTGCTGGGGCAGGTGAGCGCCGAACTCACCGGCCTGCCGTGGCGCGGTCGCAGCGAACGCGTGTGGCCGCAGATCGCCGCGTCGCTCGACGCGCTGCGCGCCGAGAACGACGTGGTGGTGATCGAAGGCGCCGGCTCGCCGGCCGAGATCAACCTGATGGCCAGCGACATCGTCAACCTGCGCGTCGCGCGCCATGCCGATGCGCGCTGCCTGCTGGTGACCGACATCGACCGCGGCGGCGCCTTCGCGCATCTCTACGGCACCTGGGCGCTGATGCCCGAGGCGGACCGCGCGCTGCTCCATGGCTTCGTGCTCAACCGTTTTCGCGGCGATGCGTCGCTGCTGTCGCCCGCGCCTGAACAGCTCCAGGCACTGACTGGCGTGCCGACCGTGGCGACGCTCCCCATGTGGTGGCAGCACGGCCTGCCCGAGGAAGACGGCGTTTTCGACGACCGCAGCACATCGACGGGGCAGGTGACCTGCACCGTCGCCGTGATCGCCTACCCCCGCATCAGCAACCTCGACGAATTCCAGCCACTGAAGAACGTGCCCGGCGTGCGCCTGCGCTGGGTGCGCAGCCCGGCCGAGCTGTCCGACGCCGACTGGGTCGTGCTGCCCGGCTCCAAGCAGACCAGCGGCGACCTGACCTGGCTGCGCGCGCAGGGGCTGGACCGCGCCGTGGCTGCGCACGCCGCGCGCGGCGGCCGGGTGCTGGGCGTGTGCGGCGGGCTGCAGATGCTGGGCGAGGCGCTGATCGACCCGCACGGCATCGACGGCAACGCGCCGGGCCTGGGGCTGCTGCCGCTGGTGACGGTGTTCGCGCCCGACAAGACGGTGCGCCAGCGCAAGGCCGCCTTCGCGACGCTCACGGGCGCCTGGTCGGCGCTGTCGAACGTCGGCGTGCACGGCTACGAGATCCATCACGGCCAGACCGCCGAGCACAGCGCGATGGCCGCAGCCGGCGACCACGCGCACGCCGCCATGCCCGATGGCCTGGCCTGGCAGAACGCCGCGGGCAACGTGCTGGGTGTGTACCTGCACGGCCTGTTCGAAGACCCGGCCGTGCTGCAGGCGCTGTTCGGTGCCACAGCGCCCACGCTCGATGCCGTCTTCGACGGCCTCGCCGATTTCATCGACGCGCATTTCGCGCCCGGTGTGTTGTCTTCCTTGATCGACTGAGCCCATGTCCACCGTCACGCTTCCATCCGCGCTTCCCCCTGTTGTTGACCTGCACGACGCCGCCTTGGCCAGCCGCCTGCAGCACGCAATCGACAACAAGACCAAGCCGCTCGGCGCGCTGGGCCGGCTCGAGGCGCTCGCGCTGCGCATCGGCGCGATCCTCGGCAGCGAGACGCCGGTGCTGGCGCAGCCGCAGATGCTGGTCTGCGCGGCCGACCACGGCCTGGCGGCGCGCGGCGTGTCGGCCTATCCGAGCGATGTGACCTGGCAGATGGTCGAGAACTTCCTGGCCGGCGGTGCCGCCGTGAGCGTGCTGGCGCGCCAGCACGGCCTGGCCCTGACGGTGGTCGATTGCGGGGTGCGTCGCGACTTCGCGCCGCGCGACGGATTGGTCGTGCGGAAGGTCGCTCAAGGCACGGCCGATGCGTCGACCGGCCCCGCGATGACCGCCGCGCAGTGCGCCGAGGCCATCGCCAACGGCATGGCGATCGTCCGCGACCTGCCCGGCAACGCGCTGCTGCTCGGCGAGATGGGCATCGGCAACAGCTCGGTGGCCGCGATGCTGCTGGCACGCCTGGTGGGCCACGACATCGAGGCCTGCACCGGCGCCGGCACCGGCCTCGACGCCGAAGGCCGCGCCCGCAAGGCGCGCGTGCTGCGCGACGTGCTCGCGCTGCACGCCGGCGCCACGTCGCCATTCGACGCCCTCGCAGCCTTCGGTGGCTTCGAGGTCGCGACGCTGGTGGGCACCGTGCTGCAGGCGGCCGAGGAGCGCCGCGTGATCGTGGTCGATGGCTTCATCGCCAGCGCGGCCGTGCTGGTGGCGCAGGCGCTGCGGCCGCACGTGGTGCAGCGCTGCGTCGCGGCCCATGTCTCGGCCGAACCGGGCCATGCGCTGCTGCTGACGCACCTGGGGCTCGACCCGCTGCTGCACCTGGACCTGCGGCTGGGCGAGGGCTCGGGCGCCGCGCTGGCCTGGCCGTTGCTCGAATCGGCCTGCCTCGTGCTGCGCGACATGGCCAGCTTCGAGGCCGCTGGCGTGGCGCGCAAGGACGCCCCATGAGCGGGGTGCGCCACTTCCTGCTGGCGCTGCAGTTCTTCACCCGCATCCCCGTCACCGGCCGGCTGGCGCAGTGGGTCGGCTACAGCCCGGCGATGCTGCGCGCGAGTGCGGCGCATTTTCCGGCGGTCGGCTGGGTCGTCGGCGCCATCGGCGCGCTGGCACTGGCCGGGGCGCTCGCGCTGTGGCCGCCGCTGGTTGCCGCGGTGCTGTGCACGGTGGTGACCGTGCTCGTCACCGGCGCCTTCCACGAAGACGGCCTGGCCGACGTGGCCGACGGCCTGGGCGGTGCGTCGACCCGCGAGCGCGCGCTGGAGATCATGAAGGACTCGCGCATCGGCGCCTTCGGCGCCATTGCCGTGGTGCTGGCGCTGGGGCTCAAGTTCGCGCTGCTGGCCGCGCTGGCCGGGCAGGGCGCCTTCGTCGCCTGCGCGGCGCTGTTGGCGGCGCATGTGCTGTCGCGGCTCGCGCCGCTGGCGGTGATGCGCGCGTCGCCCTATGTCGGCGGCGAGGGCGGCAAGTCCAAGCCGATGGCCGATGCGGTGAGCGGCGCGTCGGTCGCCGTCGCGGTGGGGTGGTCGCTGCCAGCCGCGGCGCTGCTGGTGGTCGCGGGCGGCACCGTGAACGGCGTGGCCGCCGTGGTCGCCGGAGCGCTGGTGGCGCTCTTCATGGTGCGACTGCTGCGCCGCCGGCTCGGTGGCTTCACCGGCGACGGACTCGGTGCGACGCAGCAACTGAGCGAACTGGCCATCTACCTCGCGCTGGCCGCGCGGCTGTGAGCGCACGGTGAGCACCCTCTGGCTGCTGCGGCACGCGCCGGTCGATGCACCGGCGGGCCTTTGCTACGGCCGCACCGATCTGACATGCGCGGCCGAGGCCACGCAGGCCGTGGCCGCGACCATCGCGCCGCTGCTGCCGGCGAATATCGCCCTTCATACCTCGCCCCTGCAGCGCTGCACGACGCTGGCCCGCGCCATCGCCGACCAGCGGCCGGCGCTGTCGCAAGCCACGATCGACCCGCGGCTGGCCGAGATGAACTTCGGCGCCTGGGAAGGCCAGCCCTGGGACCGTATCGCGCGTACCGACTTCGATGCCTGGATGAACGACTTCACCGACGCGCGCGCTGGCACGCACGGCGAAAGCACGCGCCTTTTCATGGCGCGCGTTGGCGAGGCGTGGGACGCCTGGCACGCGTCGAGGCGCGACGCGCTGTGGGTCACGCACGCGGGGGTGATGCGCGCGGTGACGCTGTTGCAACGAGGGGTGCGCATGCCTGTGGATGCAAGCGAATGGCCGCGCCAGCCGATCGGCTTCGGCGAGTGGCTGAAGGTGGCGGATTCGCAGATGGTTGAACGGACACGAGAGGACGTCGATGCGTACCTGGAGCGGCATCCGCAGGAGCAGCAGCGCCTGTGCGCCCTGCGCGCCCAACTGGGGGACGATGCCGATCCGTTCGTGCGGTCGAACATGGCAGGCCACATCACCTCCAGCGTGCTGGTCTTCGACGCCGGACTGCAGCATGTGCTGCTGATCCACCACAAGGTCTATGCGAGCTGGATGCAGCCGGGTGGCCACGTCGAGCCGGATTCGCTCAGCCTGCTCGATTCGGGTCTGCGCGAGGTCGAAGAAGAGACCGGTCTGCCTGTCGTCGACGTGCAGCCGCTGCTGCAGGGTGGGGTGATGGACATTGACACGCACGCCATCGCTGCCCGGCCGGACAAGGGCGAAGGCGCTCACCGGCACCACGATTTTCTCTATCTCGCCGTCGCACGCCAGCCTTTCGTTCCCCGGCCTCAGCTGGAGGAGGTCAACGATGTGGCGTGGTTGCCGATCGAGGATTTCCTGGCCATCCCCGGGCAGCGCATGCGGCATCTGGTTCCGAAGTTGCGGCGTTTCCTGATGGAGGCGCGAAGGCCCTGAGCGCTCAGCCCTTCGGCGCGGCCGTCTTCGGCTTGTAGTCGCAGTACGGCGCCACCGCACACTCCCAGCACTTCGGTTTGCGCGCGACGCAGATGTAGCGCCCATGCAGGATGAGCCAGTGGTGGGCGTGCAGGCGGTAGGCGGGCGGCACGCGCTTCTCCAGCTTCAGTTCGACGTCCAGCGGCGTCTTGCCCGGCGCCAGTCCGGTGCGGTTGCCGACGCGGAAGATGTGCGTGTCGACCGCCATGGTCGGTTCGCCGAAGGCGACGTTGAGCACCACGTTGGCCGTCTTGCGGCCGACGCCGGGCAGGGCCTCCAGTTCGGCCCGCGTGCGCGGCACCTCGCCGCCGTGCAGCTCGACCAGCATCCGGCAGGCTTCGACCAGGTGCCTGGCCTTGCTGCGGTACAGGCCGATGGTCTTGATGTAACTCTCGAGACCTTCCACGCCCAGGTCGAGAATGGCCTGCGGCGTGTTCGCGACCGGGTAGAGCTTGCGCGTCGCCTTGTTCACGCCGACGTCGGTGGCCTGCGCCGACAGCAGCACGGCGGCCAGCAGCTCGAAGGGCGTGGTGTAGTCGAGTTCGGTCTCGGGCGTGGGGTTGGCCGCCTGCAGCGTGGCGAAGAAGGCGGCGATGTTTTCTTTTTTCATGGGGTCACGAAGCGGGCGCAGGGGCGGGCTCGGTGTCGTGCAGGCGTTGCGCGGTTGTGGTCATGCCGTCGAAGATCGCTTCGGCGAGTGCCGGTGGAAAGTCCGGCGGAAGCGCGGCCTCGACCGCGCGCAGCACACCCGGCAATTGCTGCAGCAGCTCGTCGCACAGCGCGCGTGAATCGCCCAGGCCGGCCAGCTTGGCGACGCCGTCCCAATGCCGCGCCTGGATGTCGGCCAGCCCCCAGTGCGCGCTCTTGGCCCGCAGCGCCATCGCGAGCTTGGCCTTCTGTCGGGCGAGCTGGTTGGCGCCGCTGCCGATGATCGGCCAGGCCGAGAGCACGTCGTAGAAGGGCGTGAGCCGGTAGCCGCCGCCGCGCTCCAGGAAGATCGAGAAGTTCTTGGCGTGGCCGTCGGTGGCCGCGAGCAGCCAGAACACCATCTGGGCCTTCACGAAGGCGGTCTTGTCGGCCAATGCGTTCGCGCTGGCGTCGAGCACCCGCAGGATGTCGCGCATGCCCGGGCCGCCATCGGTTTCGTACTTCTGCGCGCCGGGCACGCCCAGCGCCTGGCAGAAGTCCTCCTGCGGCAGGCGGGCGATCCATTCGGCGTCGGTGCCGGCGTTCTGCAGCACGCGGTCGAAGCGCTGCACGACCAACGCCTTGCGCTGGCCGAAGGTGGCGATGTCGCAATGCGCGGTGGGCAGGCCGAAGGCCGTCATCACGCGCGAACAGAGCCATTCGTTCTCCACCGACTGCTGCATGTCGGCCTGCATGTTGCCGACCAGGCCGAGGGGCAGCTTGAGGATGTGCGTGGTCGGCGTGGCACCCAGCGGGCGGAACCACGCATCGCCGCGGCGCAGCAGCGCGGTCTTCTCCTGCGCACCGGCAATGGAGATGCGGAATTCGTCGTCGTCGCGCTGGCCCAGCACGCGGCCGGTGGCGAGCGAGGCGTTGATCGCGTGCTCGACGCCCGCGTCGTCCAGCGGCTCGGCCGCGATGCGGTCGAAGCCCGCCGGCTGCGCGCCGGGCTCCAGCAGTTGCACCGCGCCCACGCACTCGCGGCCGATGGCGGTCAGCAGGTCGAAGGCATCGGTGCTCGCGGTGGCGAACTTGCCCTGCAGCCGGCGGCGGATGCTGTCGTTGTCGGGCAGCAGGTTGTCGAAGTAGTTCTGCACCGCGGGGCCGCGCAGCGGTACGTTGCCGGGCGTCAGCGGCAGCGACAGCGACAGCCGGCGCGCCGCTGGCGACGCGATCCAGTCGTCGGCGTACTGAAAGCGGTGTTCGCCCTCGCGCACCGACCATTCGCCGACGATTTGTCCGTTGGTCCACACCACCAGCGGATGCGGGTGGCGCGCGCCGCGGCCGCGCTTCTTGGGGCTCACCATGATGTGTCTCCGGGCGCGGGCACGGCAGATACCGCTTCGGTGGCCGGCATTTCTTCGAGCACGAGCCGATGACCCATGAGCGCGACGAGGCGGGAGATCTGGTCGAAGCTGGTGACGCCGGGCGCGGCCTCGATGCGGGCGATGCGCTTCTGGTTCACGCCGAGCCGTTCGCCCAGCTCGGCCTGCGTCAGCTGGCGCGACTGCCGCAATGCGCGCAGCAGGGTGCTCAGCTGCTGGCTGGTTTCAAGGGGGTATTGCATGCTTACTACTTCAGAGTGGTAATGTCAGATTACTATCCATGGATAGTAAAGTCAAATCACTACCTGTGAGTGGTATGGCCGCGCTGTCGCTTCCCCTCGACAATAGCGGTCCAGAAAGTGAGTCCATCCGCCATGCAATTCGCCTCCCGCCTCGACAACGTCGAAACCTCCGCCATCCGCGAACTCTTCAAGCTGCTCGGCACGCCCGGCATCATCAGCTTTGCCGGGGGCTTCCCGGACAGCGCGATGTTCGACGTCGAGGGCCTCAAGGAAGCCAGCGCCAAGGCGCTCGACGAGGAGCCCGGCGGGGCGCTGCAGTACGGCGCCACCGAAGGCTACGAGCCGTTGCGCACGCAGCTCAGCGCCTTCATGAAGACCAAGGGCGTGGACGTGGCGCCCAGCGGCCTGATTGTCACCACCGGCAGCCAGCAGGCGCTCGACCTGCTGGGCAAGACCATGATCTCGCCGGGAGACAAGGTGATCGTCGAAGGCCCGACCTTCCTGGCCACCATCCAGTGCTTTCGCCTGTATGGCGCCGAACTCATCAGCGCCCCGGTCGACGCCAACGGCGTGAAGACCGACGAACTGGAAAAGCTCATCGCCGAGCACCAGCCCAAGTTCGTCTACCTGATCCCGACCTTTGGCAACCCGAGCGGCGCGATGCTGAGCCTGGAGCGCCGCAAGAAGGTGCTGGAGATGGCGGTGAAGTACCAGACGCTGATCGTCGAAGACGACCCGTACGGCGACCTGTACTTCGGCGAGGCGCCGCCACCGTCGATCCTGTCGCTGAGCCAGGACGTGCCCGGCAGCCGCGAGCTCATCGCGCACTGCGGCAGCCTGAGCAAGGTGCTCAGCCCCGGCCTGCGCATCGGCTGGATGATCGCGCCGGCCGAGTTGCTGGCCAAGGCGACGATGTGCAAGCAGTTCAGCGACGCGCACACCAGCACCTTCGCGCAGGCGACCGCCGCGCAGTACTTGAAGAGCGGCCGCATGCCGGCGACGCTCGCCAACGTGCGCCAGGTCTACGGCGAACGCGCGAAGGCGATGGGTGCGGCGCTCAAGCGTGAACTGGGCGATGCGATCGAATTCACGCAGCCCAACGGCGGTCTGTTCTTCTGGGCGCGCCTCACGGGTGCGAACGGCAAGATCGCCGATGCCAACGTGCTGGCCAAGAAGGCAATCCAGGAGCTGGTCGCCTTCGTGCCCGGTGCGCCGTTCTTCGCCGAGAACCCGGATGTGGCAACGCTGCGCCTGAGTTTCGCGACGGCCAACGTCGAGAAGATCGAGGAGGGCATTGCCCGCCTCGGCAAGGCGCTGTAGTCATTCAAGGCGAGCGGTGCAGCCGGGGCGCGGACAAAAGCGCCAGGTTGTCCGCGATCGCCGCATCGACCTGGCGGTATTTCCCGGTGATGCGCGACAGGGTCATGATGGTCTGAAGGGCCTTCAGGTCCTTCACGCTCGGCGCCACCTTGATCTGCGCGATGGCGGCTGCCGTGTTGCCGCCATTCACCAGCGCCATTACCTTGCCTGCCCAGTCGTTCGCTCGCGCCATCGTATTCACCTGTTGTCCGTCGGAGCGCCGACTGTACACACGCAGTTAGGATCACCCATGAGAAAAACTTTTCAGCTCAAGCCCGAGGGCAAGCACCCCGACCGCCACCTCGAAGCGGTCAAGCACGAGATCCGCAAGTACATCCAGCGCGAAAAGCGCCGGGACCTGCCGGAAGACACGGATTACTGGGCCTTCGATTGCCGTTTCGGCGCCGAGGCCGAATCGGCTCAGGCCATCCACGTCGAGGAGATCACCACGTCGATCGACGCGGTGGTGAAAGCCGAGGGCGCGCAGTTCTACATCGAGATCCTCGCCAGGCCGGCCAAGCGCGGGCCGCGTGGAGAGCGGAAGGTGGTCGAGAAGAACACCGACAGCGCCGACGACGGCGAAGCGGACACCGAGGACTGACCCGCCTTTTCAGCGCAGCGCCTGCGCCAGCTGCAGGCCGTAGCGCGCTTCCGCCGCCTTCAGCGAGGCGGCGATCGACGGGTGCAGCCGCACGCCGTCCTTCTCCTGCGACGTTCGACGCTTCAACCCCCCTTCGCCGGGCAGGCGCACCGGCGTGCCGGCATCGACGGGCACGTTCTCTCGACAGCGCGCGGCCACATGGTCCATCTGGCGCAGGAAGGCGTCCTTGCCGCCGAAGGCCTGCAGGTCGTGCAGCGTGATGTGGACCGTCGCGCCCCAGCCTTCGGGTGGGTCGACCCGGCCGTGGCCGGCGAGCCCGGCGGTCAAGGTCTCGACCAGCAGCGCCATGCCGTAGCCCTTGTGGCCGTGGCTCAATCCGCCGACCGGCAGCAGCGTGCCGGGTGGCTGGTCGAACAGGGTCTGCGGGTCGTTCGTGGGATGGCCTTTCGCATCGATCAGCCACTCTTGCGCGAAGCGCTCGCCCGCAGCGCGCTTGCGGTTGCTCATGCCGTTGGTCGTGATCGAGGCCGAGATGTCGACCATCACGCCGCCGCCCGTCAACGGAAAACCCATCGCCATCGGGTTGGGCGTGAAGACGGCCTGCGTGCCGCCGAAGGGCGCGACGCTCGCGGTGTTGGGGTCGGAGCAGGCCAGCAGCATCAGCAGGTCTTCCTCGAGCGCGCGCAGCATGTACGCGGCGAGGCAGGCGATGTGGTGGCTGCGCCGGACGACGAGCGACGCGGTGCCGAGTTCGCGGGCACGCGGAATCAGCAGGTCGAGACCCTGGTGCACCAGCCACGGGCCGGGCAGGCGACGGCCGTCCCACAGCACGGCGGCGGGGCGGTCGGACAGCACCTCGGGCACGCCGTCGCGCGTCATGCCGCCCGACTCGATCTCCTTCACGTAGCCGGCAAGCAGGGCCAGCCCGTGGGTGTCGTGACCGAGCAGATCGCCTTGGACCAGCGTGCTGGCCACGCACGCTGCCATCGGTACGGAGAGCCCGGCGCGCTGCAGCAGATCGGTCGCGAAGCGACGCAGCGCGTCGGCGTCGTACAAGGAAGTGGTGTCGGTGGAAGCGGTCATGCGGGAACGGGATCGGTGATCGGGCGCAGCTTGCGGCGGCGCCAGGCCAGCCAGCCCGAGCCGCCCCACAGCAGCAGGGTGAAGATGGCCAGGCCGGCGGCGATCGGCCGCTCGACGAAGGCGAGCCAGCTGCCGTCGGACTTGATCATCGAGGTGATGAAGTTCTCTTCCAGCATCTTGCCCAGCAGCATGCCGAGGATGGCCGGCGCCACGGGGAAGCCGTTTTCTTCCAGCACCCAGGCCGCGACGCCGAAGCCCAGCAGGATCCACAGGTCGAACAGTGCGTTGTTGATGGCGAAGGCGCCCACCAGGCAGAACACCAGGATGATCGGCATCAGCACGTTGCGCGGCATGCGCAGGATGCGCGCCGATGCCTTGATGCAGGCCCAGCCCAGCGGCAGCATCAGCAGGTTGGCCAGGATGAACACGATGAACACCGCGTAGACGTTCTGCGGGTTGTTCATGAAAATCATCGGACCCGGGTTCATGTTCTTCATGTAGAGCACGCCGATCACGATGGCGGTGATCGAGTCGCCCGGAATGCCGAACACCAGTGCCGGCACCCAGGCACCGGCCAGCGCGCTGTTGTTGGCAGCACCGGCCTCGACCAGGCCTTCGGGGTGGCCGGTGCCGAACTTCTCGGGTTCCTTCGACAGCTTCTTGCTCATCGCGAAGGACATCCACGCCGCGATGTCGGCGCCCGCGCCGGGCAGGATGCCGACCGCCGTGCCCAGCACGCTGCCGCGCAGCGTCTGCTTCGGGTACTTGCGCATCAGGGCGCCCATGCCCTTGAACACCGAGCCGATCTGCGCCTTGAACTCGGCCACCTTCGAGGTGTCGAGCGTGAAGCGGATCAGCTCGGAGATGGCGAACATGCCGATCATCGCGGGGATGAGGCTCAGCCCGCTCAGCAGGTCGGGGCTGTCGAAGGTGAAGCGCGGATGGCCGGCCGGGTTCTCCAGCCCGACGCTGCCAAGCAGCAGGCCCAGGCACAGCGTGATCAACCCCTTGAGCGGCGTATCGCTGGTGATGAACACCGCGCAGCTCAGGCCCAGCAACACGAGCCAGAAGTACTCGAAGGAGCTGAACTTGATGGCCACCTCGGCCAGCGCTGGCGCGGCGACGATCAGGACCACCGTGCCGAACAGGCCGCCGATGCACGAGAACACCAGGCCGATGCCCAGCGCGGTCTCGCCCTGGCCCTTGCGCGTCATGGCGTACGACTCGTCGGTGTAGGCCGCCGAGGCGGGGGTGCCGGGGATGCGCAGCAATGCGCCGGGGATGTCGCCGGCGAAGATCGCCATGGCCGTGGCCGTGACGATCGCCGCCACGGCGGGCACCGGCGGCAGGAAGAAGGTGATCGGCACCAGCAGCGCGGTGGCCATGGTGGCGGTCAGGCCGGGCACGGCGCCCACGAACATCCCGAAGATGCCCGAGAGCAGCATGACGACGAGCACGGTCGGCGTGGCGACCATCTGCAGGGCGAGGATGACGGCGTCCATCAGTGGTCTTTCACCAGGCGAATCGTTGCAGCAGGCCCCACGGCAGCGGTACCTTGAGGAGCTTGTAGAAGCAGGTGTGGATCACCAGCGTGGCGGCGATGGCCACGGCCACGGCGAGCAGCGGCCGCACCCCGCAGGCCCACTGAAGCGCCACCAGCACCACCAGGCTGCACACGATGAAGCCCAGCGTCTCGGACAGCAGGATGTAGAACACCATGCTGCCGACGGTGATGGCGAAAGCTGCCAGGTGCCGTGGCGAGCGCAGCCCCTCGCTCAGGACGAGCCAGGGCTGCTTCATGCGCAGCCCCTGCCAAGCCAGCACCGCCGATGCCGCCCCGAGGCCGATGGCGACCAGCCCCGGGAACAAGGCCGGCCCGTATTGCTGCCCGGCCGCGGGTGGAAAACCCTGGATGTGCCAGAGCACCGCCAGGGACAGCAGCAGCAGGACGCCGCCGATCAGGCTGTCGTGGATGCGCATCGGTGCGATGCGCTCACTTGGCGATGCCGACGGCCTTCATGGCCGCAGCGGACGCGGCGTCCTTCTCGGCCATGAACTTGGCGAAGTCGCCGCGGTCGGCGTAGAGCGCGCCGAAGCCGCGCTGCGCGAGGAAGTCCTGGTAGCCCTTGCCGTCGTAGATTTTCTTGAGCGCTGCCGCGAGCTTGTCGGTCATGTCCTTGGGCAGGCCCTTGGGGGCGGCGATGCCGCGCCAGGCGCCGATGTTCCACAGCGTGCCGTCCGCCGCCTTGTAGAGGGGCACCTTGGGGAAGATGCCGTCGGGCTTGGAGCCCATCAGCACCAGCGCGTTGACCTTGCCGGCCTCGATCAGCGCCCGCGCCTCGGGCAGCGAGCACGACACCACGTCGACCCCGCCCGCCAGCAGGTCCTGCAGGCCGGGTGCGGCGCCCTGGCTCGGCACCCAGGCGATGGCGTTGCCCGGCAGCTTGTTGTCGACCAGCCATTGCGCCAGCCCCAGGTGCCAGATGCCGCCCTGGCCGGTGCCACTGGCCTTGAGCTTGCCGGGGTTCGCCTTGGCGGCGGCGAGCAGGTCCTGCGCCGATTTGATGGGCGAGTCGGCACGTACCATCACGGCGTTGGCGTCGAAGTTCATCAGCGCCAGCGGCGTGTAGTCTTCACTCGACAGCTTCGTGAGGCCGGCGTGCCGCATCATGCCGATCTCCACCGTCAGGATGCCGATCGTGTAGCCGTCGGGCGGGGCCGACGCGATGGCCTGGTGGCCGACCACGCCGCTGCCGCCGGTGCGGTTCACCACGTTGATCGGTTGTTTCAATTCCTGCTCGAGCTCCGCGGCGATGATGCGCGCCACCGCGTCGGTGCCCCCGCCCGCGCCCCAGGGCACGATCAGCGTGATGGGGCGTTCGGGGTAGGCCGCGAAGGCCAGACCGGGGAAGGTGGCGGCGACCGCGGCCGCAGCCAGGACGCTCAAGGATTGACGGCGCTTCATGGTGTCTCCTGCTCTGTGGATCGAGATGTCCCGCCGCATTCTTCGATGCGACAGGGCATTCCAACATCCGGGAGAGCTGACCGGCACCTGAACAACCCTAGGTGTAGCGCGCGTCGTTTTCCCTTAAGGAGAAACCGGTTTCGTCCTGGCCTTCAGCGCAACACCTCGAGCAGTCGGTCGAGTCCGCCTTCGTTGATCGCCACCATGGCCTGCTCGCGGACCCTGGGCTTGGCATGGAACGCGACCGACAGGCCGGCCTCGCCCATCATCGGCAGGTCGTTGGCGCCGTCGCCGACGGCAATGCATTCCTGCGCCGACACGCCCAGCAGCGAGGCCACCTCCAGCAGCGTGCGCCGCTTCTCGGCACCGTCGCAAATATCACCCCAGCTCTGCTGCACCACGCGGCCGATGAGCTTCCCGTCTGCCTCGTCGAGCAGGTTCGATCGCGCGAAGTCGATGCCCAGCCGGTCCTTCACGCGGTTGGCGAAGAAGGTGAAGCCGCCCGAGACCAGCAGCACCTTCAGACCGGCCGTCTTGCACGCGGCGACCAATTCGCTGGCGCCCGGGTTGAGCTGCAGCCGCTCGTCGTAGACCTGCTGCAGCGCCGACACCGGCACGCCTTCGAGCAGCGCCACGCGGCGGCGCAGGCTCTCCTTGAAGTCCTTGATCTCGCCGCGCATCGTCGCTTCGGTGATGGCAGCCACCTCGGCCTTCTTGCCGACGGCATCGGCGATCTCGTCGATGCACTCGATGTTGATCAACGTCGAGTCCATGTCGAAGGCGATCAGCTTGAAGTCGCCGAGCGCGAGCGGCGGCGTGAAGCGCTGCACCACGAGGCCGGGCGCGAATGTCATGGGGCTCATACGGGGGCGGGTTCCTGGTGGGTCTTGGGTTGGCCAAGGCTGCGCAGCACGTCGCGCACCATCTGCGCACGGTCTTTCGGTTCCTTGAGTTCGCGCTCGATGCGCAGCTTCTCGTTGCCGGCCAGCTTGATGTGCTTGTTCTTCTGGATCAGCTGGATGATCGCCATCGAATCGATGGGCGGGTCCTTCTTGAAGGTGATGTTGATGACGCCCGGCGCCGCATCGACCTTCACCACGCCGTAGGGCCGCGCCAGCACGCGCAGGCGGTGCGTGTCGATCAGCGTCTGCGCCTGCGGCGGCAGCTTGCCGAAGCGGTCGACGATCTCTTCGAGCAGCGTGTCGATCTGGTCCGGCGTCTTGGCGGTCGCGAGCTTCTTGTAGAACGACAGGCGCAGGTGCACGTCGCCGCAGTAGTCGTCGGGCAGCAGGGCGGGGGCGTGCAGGTTGATCTCGGTCGTGACCGACAGCGGCGCCAGCAGATCGGGCTCGTGCCCGGCCTTGAGCGAGCGCACGGCTTCGCTCAGCATCTCGTTGTAGAGCTGGAAGCCGATCTCCATCATGTTGCCACTCTGGTTCTCGCCCAGCACCTCGCCGGTGCCGCGGATCTCCAGGTCGTGCATCGCGAGGTAGAAGCCCGAGCCCAGTTCTTCCATCTGCTGGATCGCGTCGAGCCGCTGCGAGGCCTGCTTGGTCAGGCCTTCGATGTCCGGCACCATGAGGTAGGCATAGGCCTGGTGGTGCGAGCGCCCGACGCGGCCGCGCAGCTGGTGCAATTGGGCCAGGCCGAACTTGTCGGCACGGCTCATGACGATGGTGTTGGCGGTCGGCACATCGATGCCGGTCTCGATGATGGTCGAGCACAGGAGGATGTTGTAGCGCTGCGCCACGAAGTCGCGCATCACGCGCTCCAGCTCGCGCTCGGGCATCTGGCCGTGGGCCACGGCGATGCGCGCCTCGGGCAATATCTCCTCCAGCTTCTGGCGCCGGTTCTCGATGGTCTCGACCTCGTTGTGCAGGAAGTAGACCTGTCCGCCGCGCTTGAGCTCCCGCAGCACGGCTTCGCGGATCACGCCGTTGCCTTCGGTGCGCACGAAGGTCTTGATCGCCAGCCGGCGTTGCGGCGCGGTGGCGATCACGCTCAGGTCGCGCAGGCCTTCCAGCGCCATGCCCAGCGTGCGCGGAATCGGCGTGGCGGTCAGCGTGAGCACGTCGACCTCGGCGCGGATGGCCTTCATCGCCTCCTTGTGGCGCACGCCGAAGCGATGTTCCTCGTCGATGATGAGCAGGCCCAGGTTCTTGAAGTCGATCGAGGGCGACAGCAGCTTGTGCGTGCCGACCACGATGTCGACGCTGCCGTCGGCCAGGCCCTTGGCCGCGGCGCTGATTTCCTTGGTGGAGCGGAAGCGGCTCATCTCCGCCACCTTCACCGGCCACTTGCTGAAGCGGTCGACCAGCGTCTGGTAGTGCTGCTCGGCCAGCAGCGTGGTCGGCGCGAGGAACGCCACCTGCTTGCCGCCGGTGATGGCGATGAAGGCGGCGCGCAACGCGACCTCGGTCTTGCCGAAGCCCACGTCGCCGCAGACCAGCCGATCCATCGGCTGCGGCGAAATCATGTCCTGAATCACGGCGTGGATCGCAGCCTTCTGGTCGGCCGTCTCGTCGAAGCCGAAGTCGTTCGCGAACACCTCGTAGTCGGCCGCCGAGTAGCGGAAGGCGTGGCCCTGGCGCGCGGCGCGGCGGGCGTAGATGTTGAGCAGCTCGGCAGCCGAGTCTCGAATCTGCTCGGCGGCCTTGCGCTTGGCCTTGTCCCACTGGCCCGAGCCCAGCTTGTGCAGCGGCGCCTCGTCGGCACTCACGCCGGTGTAGCGGCTGATCTGGTGCAACTGGCTCACCGGCACATAGAGCGTGGCCTTGTCGGCGTATTCCAGGTGCAGCATCTCCTGCAGCAGCGGGTTCCCGTCGGCGTCCTTGCCCTGGTCGAGGTCCATGTTGATCAGCCCGCGGTAGCGGCCGATGCCGTGCGCGGTGTGGACTACCGGGTCGCCGACGTTGAGCTCGCTCAAGTCCTTGATCAGCGCCTCGACGTCGCTGACCTGCTCCTGGCGCTTGTTGCGGCGGCGCGTGGTCGGCGCGGCGGCGAACAGCTCGGTCTCGGTGACGAAGTCGATGTTGCGTTCGCGCCAGGCGAAGCCCGAGGCCAGCGCTGCCGTCGCGATGCCGATCTTCTCGGCGTCGTCGGCCTCGAACTCGGCCAGCGACTCGAAGGCCGGCGGGCTGATGCCGCTGGCGCGCAGAAAGTCGAGCAGGCTCTCGCGGCGGCCATCGCTCTCGGCGATCAGCAGCAGGCGGCTGGGCGTCGCGCGGATGTAGTCCTTGAGCTTGGTCAGCGGGTCTTCGGCACCTCGCACCACGGCGAAGGGCGGCAGCGTGTCGAACTCGGCATACGGCGCCTCGGTGGCCGCACCGCGGATCGCGAGCTGCGCATACGGCTTGGCGCGGCTGTAGAACTGTTCGCCGTTGAGGAACAGCGATTCGGGCGGCAGCGCCGGCCGCTCCGGGTCGCCGCGCACCAGGCGGTAGCGCTCGGCGGCGTCCTGCCAGAAATGCTGGAAGGCCGGTTCGAGGTCGCCGTGCAGCACGACGGTCGCATCGGTGCCCAGGTAGTCGAACACCGTGGCCGTCTCCTCGAAGAACAGCGGTAGGTAGTACTCGATGCCGGCGGTGGCCACGCCGTTGCCCATGTCCTTGTAGATGCGGCTCTTGGTCGGGTCGCCCTCGAGCAGTTCGCGCCAGCGGCTGCGAAAGCGCGCACGGGCGTCGTCGTCCATCGGGAACTCGCGCCCGGGCAGCAGGCGCACCTCGGGCACGGGGTAGAGGCTGCGCTGCGTGTCGGGGTCGAAGGTGCGGATGGTGTCGATCTCGTCGTCGAACAGGTCGACGCGGAAGGGCACCAGCGAACCCATCGGGAACAGATCGATCAGCCCACCGCGCACCGCGTATTCGCCCGGGCTCACCACCTGCGTCACATGGCTGTAGCCGGCCAGAGTGAGCTGCGCCTTGAGCTTGGACTCTTCCAGCTTCTGCTTGGTCTTGAAGTGGAAGGTGTAGCCGGCCAGGAAGGCGGGCGGCGCGACGCGGTAGAGCGCCGTGGTCGCCGGCACCAGCACCACGTCAGCCTCCTTCTGGCTGATGCGCCAGAGCGTGGCGAGGCGCTCGCTGATCAGGTCCTGGTGCGGCGAGAAGCTGTCGTAGGGCAGCGTCTCCCAGTCGGGGAACAGGGCACAGCGCAGCTCGGGCGCGAAGAAGGCGATCTCGTCGATGAGCCGCTGCGCGTCGTTGGCGTCGGCGGTGAAGATCGCCGTCGCGCGGCCGGCCTTCTTTTCGCGTTCGGCCAACTGGGCGAGCAGCAGCGCATCGGCCGACAGGGGAGGGCGCGGCAGCGTGAATCGCTTGCCGGCAGGGAGAGCGGGGAGATCCATGAAGTGCTTCGAGAAATGCAGAACACCCCGCGTCGGGTGACGAGGGGTGTTGAGAGACGCTGCAATTCTAGAATGGCAGCCCCTTTCCTGCCCGCCGCGCGCCGCGCGACCTTCCGATGCACGCCTCCCGCTTCTACGTCCTCATTCCCAGCGCCGGCTCGGGCAGCCGCGCCGGGGGCGAGACGCCCAAGCAGTACCGGCGCATCGCCGGCCAGCCGGTGGTCGCGCACACGCTGGAGGCGTTCCGGGCGCTGCCGGGTCGCTTCGCCACCGTGGCCCTGGTGGTGGCACCGAACGACCGGGCCGTCGAGGCCGCGCTGCCGCGTTTCCCCGGCGCTGGCGAGGCGCTGCTGCGGGTCGGCGGCGCCAGCCGGGCGGCCTCGGTACGCAACGGCCTGGTCGCGCTGCGCGACGCCGGCGCCTCGCCGCACGACTGGGTGCTGGTGCACGATGCGGCCCGCTGCCTGATCACGCCGACGCAGATCGAATCCTTGCTGGCCGCGTGCGAGCACGACGCCGTCGGCGGCCTGCTGGCACACCGGTTGGCCGACACGTTGAAGTCGGCATCGCCGGACGGCCGCGTGGCTGCCACCCTGGCGCGCGCCGACAAGTGGCTGGCGCAGACCCCGCAGATGTTCCGCATCGGCATCCTGCTCGACGCATTGGAGAAGGCGGGCGACGCGGTCACCGACGAGGCCAGCGCCATCGAGGCACGCGGCCTGGCGCCACTGCTGGTCGAGGGCAGCGCACAGAATTTCAAAGTCACCTACGCCGAAGATTTCGCACTGGCCGACGCCGTGCTGCTCGCGCGTCGCAACCAGGGCATCGCATGACTTCCTTCGACATCCGCGTGGGCGAGGGCTGGGACATCCATCAGCTCGTGGCCGGGCGCAAGCTCGTGCTCGGCGGTATCGAGGTGCCGCACAGCACCGGCCTGCTGGGCCATTCCGACGCCGACGTGCTGTTGCACGCGATCACCGATGCGTTGCTGGGCGCGGCCGGGCTGGGCGACATCGGGCGGCATTTTCCGGACACCGATGCGCAGTTCCGCGGGGCCGACTCCGCCGTGCTGCTGGCCGAGGCCGCGCGCCGCGTGCGCGCGGCCGGCTGGCAGATCGGCAATGTCGACAGCACCGTGATCGCGCAGGCGCCGAAGCTGGCGCCGCACATTCCGGCCATGTGCGCGCGCATCGCCCAGACGCTGGACGTCGCGCCTGACCGGGTCAACGTGAAGGCCAAGACCGCCGAGAAGCTGGGCCCGGTGGGCGAGGGCCGTGCGATGGAAGCGCGCGCCGCGGTGCTGCTGCACCGTTGAACCCCGGCTGATCAGCCCTTCTTGCCCGGCACGGTGACCGTCTTGGGCGGCATCGCGCGCGGCATCCGGATGTGCGCCGCGAAGCCGCGCCCCGGCGTGCTGGTGAGCGCGAACGTGCCGCCCATGCGCTCGATGTTCTTCGCGACGATCGACAGGCCGAGGCCGGCGCCCGCGGCGGACGTACGCGCCGCGTCGCCCCGGAAGAAGGGCTTGGTCAGCTGCGACAGCGTGGCCGCCGCAACGCCCGCGCCGTGGTCGCGCACCTTGATGAGCACCGCCTCGTCGTGGGCCTGGGCCTGGATCGTCACGTCGGCCACGCCGGTCGCGGGGGTCTTGCCGTAGCGCCTTGCGTTCTCGACCAGGTTCGAGATCACGCGCTGCAGCTCGACCTCGTCGGCCATCACGCGCAGGTCGTACGGCACATCGACCTTGATCTTCATGTCGTCGTACTCCTGTACGGCGTAGGTGCAGGCGTCGACCACGTCGCGCAGCAGCACCGGCTTGAAATCGACGTGGTCGGGGCGTGCGTAGTCGAGGAACTTGTCGATGATCGCGTCGAGCTGCGCGATATCGGCCGCCATGTGGTTGCGGGCGTCCTCGTCGGCCACGCTCATCTCGGTCTCCAGACGCAGCCGTGCGAGCGGCGTGCGCAGGTCGTGCGAGATGCCGGCCAGCATGATGGCGCGGTCCTGCTCGATCTTCGCCAGCTGGTCCGCCATGCGGTTGAAGCCGATGTTGACCGCGCGGATCTCGTTGGTGCGGGCCCGTTCGTCGAGCCGGTGCGCCTCGTATTCGCCTTCGCGCACCTGCCGGGTGGCGCGCGAGAGCTGCTTGAGCGGCCGGTTGATGAAGCGCGTGATGAGCGCGGCGCCGGCCAGCGACAGCACCATCGCCGTGATCAGCCACACCAGCCAGGTGCGTCCGCCCACGCGGCTGAAACGCGTCGGGTCCAGCAGCAGCCAGTAGGTGTCGCTCTCGATCGTGAAGCCGATCCACAGGCCGGGTTCGTCGTTGACCCGGCTGGCCACGGTCGTGCCCTCGCCCAGCTGGTCGATGAGCTCCTCGGTCACACGCTGGTCGAGCGCGCCGCTGGTGTAGGGCGCGAAGCGGTCGTTCGGTTCGCGCGGCAGGATGCGCACGCCCTCCTGGTCGGCCAGGGTCTTGATCAGCGAGACGCGGGTGATCGCGTCGGAGTAGACCAGCGCGGCGCGCGTCAGGTTCACCAGCGAGGCGATCTGGTGCGCGGTCTGGATGGCGCGCGGCTCGTACTCGAGCGCGCGGAAGGTCTGCAGCCAGGCGACCGTGCAGCCGAAGAGCAGCAGCGCCAGCAGGAAGAAGGTGCGCCAGAAAAGGCTGAAGCCGAGCTTCAGCCCGACGCGCCGCTTGGTCTGAGGCGTGCCCTCGAGCGGGCTCGGCATCGTGACCTGCGGGCCATCGTCGGAAAAGGGGGCCGGCTGGGTCGTCCGGGGGCCGGTGGCCTCCGCATGCATGCGGAGCGCTTCAGGCCGTGCCGTCCGGCACGAACACGTAGCCCACGCCCCACACCGTCTGGATGTAGCGCGGCGCGGCCGCATCGGACTCCACGAGCTTGCGCAGGCGCGAGATCTGCACGTCCAGGCTGCGGTCGAAAGGCTCGAATTCGCGGCCGCGGGCCAGTTGCGCCAGCTTCTCGCGCGACAGCGGCTGGCGCGGGTGGCGCACCAGCGCCTTGAGCATGGCGAACTCACCGGTGGTGAGCGACAGCTCCTCGCCGTCCTTCTTGAGGGTGCGCGAGCCGAGGTCGAAGGTGAAGGGGCCGAAGCTCACCGTCTCGTTGTCGGTCGACGGCGCACCGGGCGCCTCGAGCGGCGGGCGGCGACGCAGCACCGCGTGGACACGGGCCAGCAGTTCGCGCGGGTTGAAGGGCTTGCCCAGGTAGTCGTCGGCGCCGACTTCGAGGCCGACGATGCGGTCGACGTCCTCGCCCTTGGCGGTGAGCATGATGATCGGGGTGCGGTCATTGGCAGCGCGCAGGCGCCGGCAGACCGACAGGCCGTCTTCGCCGGGCATCATCAGGTCGAGCACGATCAGGTCGACCGTGTCGCGCAGCAGGATGCGGTTGAGTGCCTTGCCGTCCTCGGCCACGATGACCTCGAAACCTTCCTGGGTCAGGTAGCGGCGGAGCAGGTCGCGGATGCGCGCGTCGTCGTCGACGATGACGACCTTGTCGGTACGTGCGGGAGTCTGATTCATTTCTGCAACGGAGATTTGTAACAGGCGCGATTCTGAAGGCGTTGCGTCGCCATTCTTTGGCTTTGCGTGTTTGTCTGACACTAAGTTACACAACTTGCCTGCGCTGGCGGGGCGTTCGTTTTGGCTTCAAACGTTGATGGCACAGTGATGCTGTCACCGCTCTTGGCCATCCATGAAATCGTCGATTCCTGTCCGTTCGCTGCCCGTTGCGCTGGTTTTTTCCGCCTGTTCGATGTCGTGGGCCGCGACGGGGTTTGTGCAGGTTGGCGGCGCGACGCGCCACGAAGTGCGCCAGGCGGTGCAGGCACACCGTGCCGCGCAGCGCGAAGAGGTGCAGCGCGAGGAGGCGTCCGCCGGGCGCCGCCTCACCCCGGCCGAGCTGGCCGAGCTGCGTAGCCAGGTCCGGCAGCAGTGGTCGCCACGCTACGATGCACCGCATGTCACCATGCCGTCGCCGGCGGCGGAGGCTTCGCAGCCCGCGGAACCTCAGCCACCGACGCCGATGCGCGCGTTGACCTTGCCGCGCAGCCAGCGGCAGTGACCGCCACCCGCCGGCCCGTTCTGGGCCGGCTTTCACCATCGAAGGGAATGTCTTGAGAACAATGATGAAGTTGATGACCGCCTGCGCGGCCCTGGCCTGTGCCGGTGTGGCCCTGGCCGACATGCCGCCGCCGCAGAACGTGCTGCAGCTGTCGGCCAGCGGCACGGTCGAGGTCCAGCAGGATCTGTTGAGCATGACGCTCAGCACCACCCGCGATGCCCCCGAGGCTGCCACTGTCCAGAACCAGCTCAAGGCGGCGCTGGATGCCGCGTTGGCCGAGGCGCGCAAGAGCGCGCAGCCGGGGCAGCTCGACGTGCGCACCGGCAACTTCACGCTGTCGCCGCGCTACACCCGCGAGGGCAAGATCAACGGCTGGCAGGGCTCGACCGAGCTCGTGCTGGAAGGGCGCGACTTCCCCCGCATCACGCAGACCGCCAACCGCATCACGACGCTGACGGTCGGCGGCGTCGGCTTCGGCCTGAGCCGCGAGCAACGCGCCCAGGTCGAGACCGAGGCGCAGTCCATCGCCATCGAGAACTTCAAGCAGAAGGCCGGCGAGCTGGCCAAGGGCTTCGGCTTCGCCGGCTACACCCTGCGCGAGGTGTCGGTGAACGCGAACGAGGGCGGCCCGATCCGACCGCGGATGATGGCGGCGCAGGCCAAGTCCCTCTCTGCCGATGCGCCGGTGCCGGTCGAGGCGGGCAAGACGAGCGTCGTCGTGAACATCTCGGGCGCAGTGCAGCTGAAGTAGACCTCACCCATCGGCTGCGCTGCGGCGAAGGCCGGTCGTCGTCGCGCAGGACGATCGCCGCCGGGATGAATTAGGATGCAACGAGACCATTCTCCGCAGCCGTTCGCCCCTGTTTCTGTCCCGTTCATGACCGAGCCCACTCTCTTCTTCGTCGATTGCGCGGATGCGCAAGGGGGTCATCGAATGGGCTGCTGGCAGTGGGGCGATGCGCACAGCGCGAACGTCGTGCTGTGCGTGCACGGGCTCACCCGGCAGGGCCGCGATTTCGACGTGCTTGCGCAGGCGATCGTCGCGCGCACGGGCGGCGATGTGCGCGTCGTCTGCCCCGATGTCGTCGGCCGCGGCGAGAGCGACTGGCTGGTCGACCCGAACGCTTACCAGGTGCCGCTCTATGCCGCCGACATGTTGGCCCTGCTCGCGCAGCTGCAGGCCGATCGCGCCATCGCGCGGCTCGACTATGTCGGTACCAGCATGGGCGGGCTCATCGGACTGGTGCTCGCGGGCAACCCGGCGCTCGCCTTGCCGGCGCCGATCCGTCGCCTGGTGATCAACGACGTCGGGCCGACGATCGATGCGGCGGCCTTGCAGCGCATCGGCCTGTACCTTGGCAACGTCGGGTGCTTCGCCTCGCTGCAGGAGGCCGCCGACGCCATGTGGGCGATCTCGCAGAGCTTCGGTCCACACGCGCCGGACGAGTGGCTGGCGCTGTCGCGCGCCATGGTCGTTCCGGCGAGCCGGCGTACGGCCGACGGCTCGGCCAAGCAAGCGGGCGATGCCACCGACGCGCCGCTCGTCCTTCACTACGACCCCGCGATCGCTGTACCTTTCCGGGCCATCACGCCGGAGGCTGCAGCGCAGGGCGAGGTGCTGCTGTGGTCGCTCTACGATGCGATCCACGCCGCGACGCTGCTGACGCGCGGCGCGCAATCCGACCTGCTGTCGCACGACACTGCGCTGGCCATGACGCAGCGCGGCCCGAAGGCCCGGCTGGTCGAGTTCGCCGGCGTCGGGCATGCGCCCACCTTCGTGAAGCCCGACCAGGTCGCGGCCGTCACCTCTTTTCTGTTCGACTGAGTGAAACGCGATTCCTCCAATCTTCCGGCACGCATCGCGGCCGACGCCGTGGTCGACTACCCGCTGTCGGCCGCGACGGCGGAGCGCAGCCCCGTCATGGAGAACATGCTGGCACGCGCGCGGGCCTTCGCCGAGCCGCTGATCGCGGACGAGACGCTCGACACCGGTGAGAACACCCTGGCGCACGCCGATGCAGTCGCTGCCATCGTGGCGCACATGGGCGGCTCCGAGGCCATGCAGGCGGCCAGCTACCTGGTGTATTCCTGCCAGCACCTGAATCGTCCGCAGGAAGTCATCGCCAAGGTCTTTGGCGACAACTTCGCGGCGTTGGCGGTGGAGACCACCAAGCTCGTGCAGGTGCAGGCGCAGGCGCGCGGCGCCGCGTTGAGCGCCCACGGGGCCGATGGCGGCGGTGCACAGACCGAGAACGTGCGCAAGATGCTGCTCGCGTTCTCGCGCGACCTGCGGGTGGTGATGCTCCGTCTGGCCTCGCGGCTGCAGACATTGCGCCATGCGGCCGCCATCAAGACGCCGGTGCCCGAGAGCGTCGCGCGCGAATCGCTTCAGGTCTTCGCGCCTCTGGCCAATCGGCTGGGCATCTGGCAGGTCAAGTGGGAGATCGAGGACCTGTCCTTCCGCTTCCTCGAGCCCGAGACGTACAAGCTCATCGCCCAGCTGCTCGACGAGAAGCGCGTGGAGCGCGAAGGCTACATCGAGCAGTTGCGCACACAGCTCGAGGAAGAGTTGAAGGGGCAGGGCATCGCGGCCACCGTACAGGGCCGGCCGAAGAACATCTACAGCATCGTGAAGAAGATGCGCGGCAAGTCGCTCGACTTCGCGCAGGTCTTCGACATCCTGGCGCTGCGCGTCGTTGTGCCGGACGTGAAGGACTGCTACGCCGCGCTGGCCTGGGTGCATTCGCACTTCGAGCCGATCGACGAGGAGTTCGACGACTACATCGCGCGGCCTAAGCCCAACGGCTACCAGTCGCTGCACACGGTGGTGCGCAAGGTCGTGGATGGCAAGGCCGGCAAGCCGATCGAGATCCAGATCCGCACGGAGGAGATGCACGACCACGCCGAGCATGGCGTGGCGGCGCACTGGGCCTACAAGGAAGCCGGGCCGAAGGGCTATGCCGGCGTGTGGTCCAGTGGCGAGTACGACGCGAAGATCGCGGTGCTGCGCCAACTGCTCGCCTGGGAGCGCGACCTGTCCGGCGGCCAGCAGGGCCAAGGCCTGTTCGACGACCGCATCTACGTGCTGACGCCGGACGCCGCGATCGTCGAGTTGCCGCAGGGCGCAACCGCGGTCGACTTCGCCTACACCGTGCACACCAGCCTGGGCCATCGCTGCCGGGGCGCACGCATCGACGGCACCATGGTGCCGCTCAACACACCGCTGCAGAACGGCCAGACGGTCGAGATCATCGCGGCGAAGGAGGGCGGGCCGTCGCGCGACTGGCTCAATGCCGAACTGGGCTACCTCGCCAGCCACCGTGCCCGCGCCAAGGTGCGCGCGTGGTTCAACGCGCAGATCACGCACGAAACCATCGCCAAGGGTCGCGAGGCCGTCGAGAAGGTGCTGCAGCGCGAAGGCAAGACCTCGACGCGGCTGGAAGACCTCGCGTCGCAGCTCGGCTTCAAGTCGGCCGATCATCTGTTCGAAGTCGTCGGCAAAGACGAGTTCTCGCTGCGCAACATCGAGACCTTGCTGCGCCCCCCCGAGCCTGCGCCAGGGCCCGACGACGGCGTGCTGTTGAAGAAGTCGCGCGCCAGCGACCACGCCGGCAAGGGCGGCGTGCTGGTCGTGGGCGTGTCGTCGTTAATGACGCAGTTGGCCAAGTGCTGCCGACCGGCGCCACCGGACGCCATCGGTGGCTTCGTCACGCGCGGCCACGGCGTGAGCGTGCACCGCAGCGATTGCAGCAATTTCCGCACGATGGCCGGGCACAACCCCGAGCGTGTGATCGACGTCGAATGGGGCCGGCCGAAGGTAGAGGAGGGCTCGCTCTACGCGGTCGATGTGGCCGTGGAGGCGGCCGACCGGCAGGGCCTGCTGCGCGATATCTCGGACGTGTTCGCGCGCGAGAAGATGAACGTCATCGGTGTGCAGACGCAGTCGGTCAAGGGCACCGCCTGGATGACGTTCACCGTCGAGATCCCCAACACCGCGCGACTCTCGCAGGTGCTGAAGGTGGTGTCCGCGGTGCCGGGTGTGAGATCTTCACGTCGCCGTTGAAAAAGCGCGTTTTTGCCTGCTATACTCGTAGGCTTCTCGGACACATCCTTAGGCGCGTAGCTCAGCTGGTTAGAGCACCACCTTGACATGGTGGGGGTCGTTGGTTCGAGTCCAATCGCGCCTACCAATTTTCGATCAATGACCCGGCCAACCACCGGGCTCACATCGAACCGATACCTCGGGTTTTGCTTGAGGTCTATCCCCTTCGAATGAATGGCATGAACCGTACCGAATGTGGTACCTTGAATGCCATTCCCCGACCTCCACGTGTTCCGATGAGTTCCGCCCCCGTGACCGATCCCGCGCAAGAAGAACTGCGTGTGGCTGCTTTGTTGCGGCATGCACCGCTCGAGTTCGCACGGGTGGTCTACGGACTCAACGATCAGGCCAATGGTCGCGCCGCGACGATGGCGGCCGAGGATGTCGCACGCACCGTGCGCCAGGGCACGCCGGTGACGCGCGAACGCGCTGAGCAGCGGGCACGCGCCTACCTGCCAAGCGCCGGGCACGAGCACTGCCCACGGTGCTGGGTCTTCAACGGCATCAAGAGCCCGCTGCACTACCGCGAGCAAAGCGAGGAACGCCCCGAGTCCGCGCTCTGCAAGGTATGCGGCGCGGAGTACGTCACTGCACTTTGAGGCGATGCGCCGGTCAGGGTTAACCTTGGCGCGGTGCAGCAAAAGCGCTCCCTAGAATCGTTCGCGCGCCATCGGCGTGAACACGTGAAGGAGTCCTCAGTGCAGAGCAAGAAGTCCGGTACCAAGCCGGTGCAGCGCGTGATCAAGAAGTACCCGAACCGAAGGCTCTACGACACGGACACTTCCACCTACATCACGCTGGCCGAGGTCAAGAAACTCGTGATGCAGAGCGCGCCCTTCGTGGTGCGCGACGCCAAGACCGGCGACGACCTGACCCGCAGCATCCTGCTGCAGATCATTCTGGAAGAAGAGGCGGGCGGCGCCCCGATGTTCACCGAGCCGGTGCTCGCCAGCATCATCCGCTTCTATGGTCAGGCCATGCAGGGCTACATGGGTCCGTACCTGGAGAAGAATATCCAGGCGATGACCGAGGTGCAGGCCCAGTTGGCCGAAAAGGCCGAGGAGCTGACGCCCGAGATGTGGGCGCGCTTCATGACCGTCCAATCGCCGATGCTGCATGGGCTGATGGGCAACTACGTCGAGCAGTCCAAGAGCATGTTCGTGCAGATGCAAGAGCAGATGCAGAAGAACACCGAGCAGGTCTTGGGCGCCTTCGGCATCAAGCGGCCCTGAAAAGCCGAAATGCAACGCTGCTTGGCCCCGTGGGAGGCCTCGCAGCCGATGGACATTGGTTTAACTGGGACAATAGGGCAATGAGTGAAGTTGCCTCCCCCGAACGAACCGTCACACCGGCCGCCCCCAAGGTCGGCTTCGTGAGCCTGGGCTGCCCCAAGGCCCTGACGGATTCCGAATTGATCCTCACGCAGCTGAGCGCCGAGGGCTACCAGACATCCAAGACTTTCGAAGGCGCCGACCTCGTCATCGTCAACACCTGCGGCTTCATCGACGATGCGGTCAGGGAAAGCCTCGACACCATCGGCGAAGCGCTGGCCGGCAACGGCCGGGTGATCGTCACGGGCTGCCTGGGCGCCAAGACCGGTGAGGACGGCGGAAACATGGTTCGCCAGATGCACCCCAGCGTGCTCGCCGTGACCGGGCCGCATGCCACGCAGGAGGTGATGGACGCGGTTCATGCGAACCTGCCCAAGCCGCACGATCCGTTCATCGATCTCGTACCGAACGCTTTTGGCGTGGCCGGGATCAAGCTGACGCCGCGGCACTATGCGTACCTGAAGATCAGCGAGGGCTGCAACCACCGTTGCACCTTCTGCATCATTCCGTCGATGCGTGGCGATCTGGTGTCCCGGCCAGTCGGTGATGTGTTGAGCGAGGCGAAGGCCTTGTTCGAAGGCGGCGTGAAAGAGCTGCTCGTCATCAGCCAGGACACGTCCGCCTATGGCGTGGACGTGAAGTACCGCACCGGGTTTTGGGACGGCAGGCCGGTGAAGACGCGGATGCTGGAACTGGTTCGCACCCTCGGCGAGATTGCCGAGCCCTACGGTGCCTGGGTGCGGCTGCACTACGTGTACCCGTACCCGAGCGTCGACGAGGTGATCCCTTTGATGGCGAGTGGCCAGGTGCTGCCCTACCTCGACGTCCCGCTGCAGCACAGCCATCCCGATGTGCTGCGCCGCATGAAGCGGCCCGCGAGTGGCGAGAAGAATCTGGAGCGCATCGCGCGCTGGCGCGAGATGAGTCCGGAACTCGTCATCCGCAGCACCTTCATCGCCGGCTTCCCGGGTGAGACCGAGGAAGAATTCGAGCATCTGCTGGACTTCATCCGCGAGGCGGAGATCGACCGCGCCGGATGCTTCGCCTACAGCCCGGTGGAAGGCGCCGCAGCGAACGCGATCCCGGGCATGCTGCCGCTGGAAGTGCGCGAGGCGCGTCGGGCCCGCTTTATGGAAGTGGCCGAGGCGGTGTCGACGGCGAAACTGCGTCGGCGCATCGGCGCGACGATGCAGGTGCTGGTCGACTCGGCGCCAGGCATGGGCCGCAAGGGGGGCGTGGGCCGGACTTACGCCGATGCACCCGAGATCGACGGCACGGTACGACTGCTGCCCCCCGAGAAGATCAGCAAGACGCTGAAGGTCGGTGAGTTCACGCGTGCCCGCATCGTCGGCGTCGAGGGGCACGACCTGATTGCGCTGCCCATCTGATGTCGAAGCCGTTCGGAAGGGCCATGAAAAAAGCCACCGGAGACCGGTGGCTTGATTCGGCTGACCTGGCGGAGGTCAGCGTTGACTTGGTGCCCAGAAGAGGACTCGAACCTCCACGATGTTACTCGCTAGTACCTGAAACTAGTGCGTCTACCAATTCCGCCATCTGGGCTTCACACCTGCCGAAGCAGCTGTGGTTCGCTTTTCAGCGAAGCCTCAAATTATATCCTGCTTTTTCGACTGGGCTGCTCGTGGCCTGGCGAACGGGCATGAAAAAAGCCACCGGAGACCGGTGGCTTGAATCGAATGACCTGGTAAAGGTCTGTTTAAACTTGGTGCCCAGAAGAGGACTCGAACCTCCACGATGTTACTCGCTAGTACCTGAAACTAGTGCGTCTACCAATTCCGCCATCTGGGCTTCACGACTGCAAGAAGCAGTCATGTTTTGAATTTCAGGAAAGAAGGAGATCATATCAAAAATAATGGCACTTCCAGCAGCCTGCTGGATGAACTCGAAGGCACTGTTCAAGGGCATCGCGACGGGCACGGCTTCGTGCAGCGCGACGACGGCGAAGCAGACATTTATTTGCCTCCCAACGAGATGCGCGCGGTGCTGCACAAGGACCGCGTCAAGGCGCGCGTGGTCCGGCAGGACCGGCGCGGCCGTCCCGAAGGACGCGTGGTCGAGATCATCGAGCGCCCCGAGCAACCGATCATCGGCCGGTTGCTGCATGAAGGCGGCGTCTGGCTCGTCGCTCCCGAGGACAAGCGCTACGGTCAGGACGTCCTGATCCCCAAGGGCGCCACCGGCACGGCCAAGGTCGGCCAGGTGGTGGTGGTGCAACTCACCGAACCGCCGGCACTTTTCGGGCAGCCCGTGGGCCGCGTCAAGGAAGTGCTGGGCGAGATCGACGACCCGGGCATGGAGATCGAGATCGCGGTGCGCAAATACGGCGTGCCGCACGAGTTCTCCGAGGCAGGTCTCGCCGAGGCGAGGGCGCTGCCCGACAAGGTGCGTCCGCAGGATAAGAAGGACCGTGTCGACCTGACCGACGTGCCGCTCGTCACCATCGACGGCGAAGACGCCCGCGACTTCGACGATGCGGTGTACTGCGAACCTGCCAAGGTGGGCCGCGGTAAAGGCTGGCGGCTGCTGGTCGCCATTGCCGACGTCAGTGCGTATGTGCAAACCGGCTCGCCGATCGACATCGATGCCTACGACCGCGCGACCAGCGTGTACTTTCCGCGCCGCGTCATCCCGATGCTGCCCGAGAAGCTGTCGAACGGCCTGTGCTCGCTGAACCCCGAGGTCGAGCGGCTGTGCATGGTGTGCGACATGCTGGTCGCGGCCGACGGCGAGGTCTACGCCTACCAGTTCTACCCGGCAGTGATGTTCAGCCATGCGCGCTTCACGTACACCGAAGTGGCGGCGATCCTCGGCAACACGCGCGGCCCCGAGGCGGCCAAGCGCAAGGACCGCGTCAAGGACCTGCTGAACCTGTCCGATGTCTACAAGGCGCTGCTCAAGCAGCGCGCCAAGCGTGGCGCGGTCGACTTCGAAACAACCGAAACGCAGATCGTCTGCGACGACGCGGGTCGCATCGAGAAGATCGTGCCGCGCACCCGCAACGAAGCGCACAAGATCATCGAAGAAGCGATGCTTGCGGCCAACGTGTGCAGCGCCGACTTCATTGCCGGCAGCAAGCACCCGGGCCTCTTCCGCGTGCACGAAGGTCCGACCACCGAGAAGAAGGAAGTCCTGCGCGGCTACCTCAAGGCGATGGGCGTGGGCCTGTCGATCACCGACGATCCGAAGCCGGGCGAGTTCCAGGCGATTGCCGAAGCGACCAAGGAACGCCCCGACGCGCAGCAGATCCACACGATGCTGTTGCGCTCGATGAGTCAGGCGATCTACACGCCGATCAACAGCGGCCACTTCGGTCTGGCCTACGAGGCCTACACGCACTTCACCAGCCCGATCCGGCGCTATCCGGATTTGCTGGTGCATCGTGTGATCAAGGCGATCCTCAACAAGCACAAGTACACGCTGCCGATGCTGCCGACGCCGGGCGAGGCGCATGCCAAGCTGGCCAAGCGGCTGGCCTCGCGCGTGAAGGTGCCGACGAACAAGCCGCAGAAGGCGGTCGTCGCGCCCACCAAGGAAACACTGGCCTGGGAAGCCGCCGGCCTGCATTGCAGCGCCAACGAACGGCGCGCCGACGAAGCCAGCCGCGACGTCGAGGCCTGGCTCAAGTGCAAGTACATGCGCGAGCACCTGGGCGAGGAATACGGCGGGGTGGTGAGTTCGGCGACGACCTTCGGCATCTTCGTCACGCTCGATGCGATGTACGTCGAAGGCCTGGTGCACATCACCGAGCTCGGCGGCGAGTACTTCAAGTTCGACGAGATGCGCCAGGAGCTGCGCGGCGAGCGCACCGGCATCCGCTACGCCATCGGCACGCGGGTGCGTGTGCAGGTCAGCCGCGTTGACCTGGACGGCCGCAAAATCGACTTCCGCCTGGTGCGCGAAGGCGAGGAACTGACCGCGCGGGCCATGAAGGACAAGGGCGTCGCTTCCGGTGCGCCGGTCAAGGCCTCGGCCAAGCGCAGCTCACGCGGTGGTGGCAAGAGCGCCGAGGCGGTGTCCCTGCCGGTCGAACGCGCCGAGGGTGCGCAGTCGGCCATGCAGGCCTTCAAGTCGGCCGTGAAAAAGGCCGCCAACAAGATGAAGGGGCGCAAGCCCCGCCGTGGATGAACGAAGGAGACAGAAAGACATGACACAGAACACCTCACCTCGCACCGCGATCGTCACCGGTGCCGGCACCGGCATCGGCCGTGCCGCTGCGCTGGCGCTGCTGGCCGACGGCTGGAACGTCACCCTGGCGGGCCGCCGGGTCGAGCCGCTCGACCAGGTCGCCGAAGAATCAGGCGCCGCCTCGCGCGCTTTCGCCGTGTCGACGGACGTCGCCAACGCCGCCTCGGTCGAGGCCTTGTTCGCGGCCACGGTGGCGCGTTTCGGTCGGGTCGACCTGCTGTTCAACAACGCCGGCGTGGGCAACCCGCCCGGCCCGTTCGAGGACTGGACACCGGCCCAATGGCAAGGCGTGGTCGACATCAACCTGACCGGCATGTTCTTCTGCATCCAGCAGGCATTCCGCGTGATGAAGGCGCAGACGCCGCGCGGCGGCCGCATCATCAACAACGGGTCCATCTCGGCAACCACGCCGCGGCCGAATTCGATCGCCTACACGGCCACCAAGCACGCGGTTGAGGGTCTGACCAAGACCGCGTCGCTCGACGGTCGCAAGTACGACATCGCGGTCGGCCAGGTGGACGTGGGCAATGCCATGACCGAACTTGCCGCGCGCATGGCCAAGGGCGTGCCGCAAGCCAATGGCGAACTGGCGATCGAGCCGCTGATCGACGTGAAGATCGTCGGCCAGTCGGTGCTCTACATGGCCAACCTGCCGCTGGAAGCCAACGTGCTGTTCCATACGATCATGGCGACGAAGATGCCCTTCGTCGGGCGCGGCTGAGGGCCTGAGGCTTCAGCGCGCAGGCGCGCCGCGGGCCAGCGCCCCGGCCGTCAGTGCCAGGTCCGCCGGCCAGCGGTCGGCTGCATCGCCATGCCGCCACACGGCTGCGCGCGCAGAGGCCTGCGCGGTTGACCCGGCTGCCAGCCCTGCGCCCACCATGCCGGCCAGCACGTCGCCGGTGCCGGCCGTCGCCAACCGGGCGTTGCCGCCGACGTTGATGCGCGGCGTCTCGCCCGGTGACGCGATGACCGTGCCCGATCCCTTGAGCACCACCGTGCACGCGAAGCGATCGGCCAGCGCTGCCGCGGCCTGCAGGCGATCGGCCTGAACCTGCGTTGTGTCGACCCCGAGCAGCCGCGCCGCCTCGAGTGGATGCGGTGTGAGGACGGTGTGCCGCCCGCGCGCCGCGCGTTGGCGGAGCAGGGTCTGCAGCGACGTGTCGCGTGCGATGGCGTTGAGGGCGTCCGCGTCGAGCACCAACGCGCCCGCCGTCGACAGCACGCGCGGCAGCACCGCCCGCACGGCGTCATCGCCACCACAGCCGCAGACGACGCTCAGCTGCGCCATCTCCAGCGCGGTCGGGCGGCGGAACATCAGCTCCGGGTGCCGCATGTCGAGCATCACGGCCGTGTCGTCCAATGGGGCGAGGTAGACGCGGCCGGCGCCCGCATGCAGCGCGGCCGACGCGGCGAGCAGGGCCGCCCCCGCCATGCCCGGCGCACCGCCGATGACCGCCACGTCGCCGTAGCTGCCTTTGTGGCTGGCGTGCGCCCGCAAACCCTCTTCGGGGCGCTCGTTCAGGCGTGCTGCCGGTGCTTCATGGCCGGCGGTGCCACCCAGATCGTCGAACCACACCTCGCCCGCGGCATCCCGACCCTGCGCCGTGAACAGGCCCGGCTTGCGGGTCAGCAGCGTGAGGCAGAAACGCGGGCCCCTCGGTGCGGCGAGGTGCGGGCCAGCCCATGCGCCCGTGTCCGCGTTCAGGCCCGACGGCAGGTCCACGCTCAACAGCGGCCCCGCGCTCGCGTGCATGCGCGCGAGCCACTCGGCCATCACGCCCTCGGGCGGGCGCCCGGCGCCGATGCCGAGCAGTGCGTCGATGGCCAGGTCGCAGGCAGCGGGTGGCGAATCGGTGAAGGTGACGCCTTCGGCGCGGGCGCGCTCCAAGGAGGCGCGTGCGTCAGCGGGCAGGCGTTGCGCATCGCCCGCATGGGTGACGACCGGGTGGAAGCCACGGCGCTGCAGTTGGGCCGCCGCCTCGAAGCCATCGCCGCCGTTGTTGCCGGGGCCGCAGGCGATCCAGACCGTCCGTGCATCGGGCGCCAGGGCCATGGCGAGCTTGGCGACGGCGCGTCCGGCCCGCTGCATCAGCGTGTGGGGCGGCAACGCGGCCACGGCGACTTGCTCGATGCGGCGCGTCGCGGCGATGTCGAAGAGCGGCGCGTCGGCCTTGGAGGTGATGCGTTGCATGCCGCCGATTGTGCGACGGCGCCCCAGCTCAGAGCAGCCGCTCGATGCCCAGGCCTTCCAGATCGATCCCGGCGTCCTGCCCGGCGACGAGGTCGGCCAGCACCCTGGCGCTCCCGCAGGACAGCGCCCAGCCGCTCGAGCCGTGCCCGAGGTTGAGCCAGACGCCCGGCACGCCACTTGGCCCGATCACCGGCGGACCGTCGGGGAGCATCGGCCGCGCCCCTTTCCATTGCTGAACACCGGTCTGCAGCGTGGCCGCGCCGGGAAACCAGTCGTGCAGTACCTTGTAGAGCGTCTGCAGCGCCGCCGGATTCATCGTGTCGAGCGAGCCGCCGATCTCCGCGCTGCCGGCCACGCGCACCCGCAGGCCCATGCGGGAGATGGCGACCTTGTAGCGCTCGTCCATCACGGCGCTGCGCGGCGCGTTGAGGGGTTCGCGGATGTGGGCCGTCACCGAGTGGCCGTACACCGGTGCCAGCGGCATGCGGATGCCCAGGGGCCGCAGCAGCGCCGCCGAGGCGACGCCGGCGCAGACCACGATGGCGTCGTAGGTGACCGCCTCGGAGCCGGCGGCCAGCGCGAGCGAGCGGGGTGCCGTGCGGCTCAGCGGCGCGATGTCGCAGTTGAAGTGGAATTGCGCGCCGAGCGCCTCGGCTTCGCGCTTGAGGAGCAGGGCGAACTGGCGGCAGTTCGCCACCTCGTCCTCGGGCAGATGGATGGCGCCGGCCAGTTCGGTGTCGGTGCTGAGGGCCGGTTCGATCCGGCGGGCCTCGTCGGCATCGATCTCCCGGAACACGCTGCCGGCGTTGCGCAGCACCTCCAGGCCCGGTTGCACCAGCTTGCGCTCGCGCCTGGAGCGCAGCAGCACGAGGTAGCCGTCGCTGCGCTCGTAGCTCAACTCGCGCGCCTCGCTGATCTCGTGGAGCCGGGTGCGGCTGTAGAAAGCCAGGCGCTGCATGCGCGCGCGGTTGGCCAGGTAGGTCTCGAGCCTGCAGGCGCGCTGCCAGTGCGCCATCCAGCGCAGGTCGCGCGCCGCGATCGGCCAGCGCACCTTGATCGCGCCATGGGTGGAGAGCAGCGAACGCAGCACCTTCAGTCGCATGCCCGGTGCGGCCCAGGGGGTGACGTAGCCCGGCGCGACAACGCCCGCATTGGCAAAGCTGGATTCCTCGGCCGCGGCACCGCGACGCTCGAAGACGGTGACGTCATGGCCGTCACTGGCCAGTTCCCAGGCGGTGGTGACGCCGATGATGCCGGCGCCCACGATCGCGATTTTCATTGAATCTTCGGTGAAGGAATGGCGCCGACCGCAGGGCGCGGCCGCAGCGCAGGGCGCTATTGTTGCAGCGCGCGCTCCGCCTGGGCAGCAATGGCGAGCACGGCGTCGTCGTGCAGCGACGCATGCCAGAGCATCAGGCCGACCGGCGCGTCGCCTGGTGCCTGGCAGGGGATCGAGATCGCGCAGCCGTCGAGCATGTTGATGACCGACGGGTTGCGCAGCAGCAGGCCGTTGACGCGGAAGAATTCGGCATCGCGTTCCGAGCCCGGCGCCACGCTGGCGATCGCCGGCGCGGTGATCGGCACGGTCGGCGACAGCACGGCATCGAAGCCCTCCAGCGCAGCTTCCATACGGGTGATCCAGGCGCAGCGTGCCCGAACGAGATCGAGGTACTCGTAGGCCTTCATCGTCGCGCCCTTGAGGATGCGCTGCGCCACGCGCGGGTCGTAGCCGGCACCGCTGCGTTCCAGCAGCAGCCGGTGCCATGCATAGGCTTCAGGTGCCGAAAAGCCGCCGGTGGCATTCATGGCCGGCAGGTCGGCCAGTGGCGACAACGTGATCTCCTCGATCTGCGCACCGGCTGTCCGCAAGGTGGCGAGCGCCGCGTCGAAGGCGCGGCCCACGGCTGGCTCGACCTCGTCGAGAAAGAGGTTCTGGACGACCGCGAGACGCCAGGTGGACAGGGGTTTGTCGCTCGGGGCGACGCGGCGCCCGGCCAGCACTTCGTGCGCGGTGACCGCATCGCGCACCGAGCGCGTCATGGCGCAGACGGTGTCGAGCGTGGTCGACAGCGGGATCGCGCCTTCCGTCGGCACGAGGCGGGCGGTGCTCTTGAAGCCCACGATGCCGTTGAGCGCCGCCGGAATGCGGATGGAGCCGCCGGTGTCCGATCCCAGCCCGATGAAAGCAGCGCCGGTGGCGACCGACACGGCAGCCCCGGAGGACGAGCCACCGGGAATGCGCGGCGTGACCGCGTCGGACGCATTGGCCGGCGTGCCGTGGTGGGGGTTCACGCCGACGCCGGAGAACGCGAACTCGGTCATGTTCGTGCGGCCGATCAGGGCGCCGCCAGCGGCGCGCAGGCGCGCCACGGCGGGTGCATCCGCCGTGGCGGCGGGCCCGTGGGTCAAGACGACCGAACCTGCCGGCGTCGGCTGGCCCGCTACATCGAACAGATCCTTGACCGAGAAGGCGAGACCGGCGAGGGGCAGCGCGCGATCAGCCGCGGCAGCCTCCCGGCGCGCCTCGTCGAACAGCGTCCGCGTGAAGGTGTGCCGATTGGCCGGCGATTGCGCGGCAGCGATGGCGTGCTCGATTTCGGTGCGCGCATCGGACGTTCCCGCCTCGATGACCAGGCGGGTGGCGTGCAGATCAGGGTGCATGGAAGAGGTAGATGGGATGGGGGAAGGGGCGTGCTACACTCTTTGGGTTTCGCCAAGCGGGATTTCACAGTTCCACCACGGCGCGAACACATCCGCAAACCAGCCCACTCAAGGTGTCGCATCCTCCCAAAACAGAGGCCGCGAAACGGGCTGGATTTTAGACCCAACCTTTGGAGTTATTCCTATGTCGACAACCATGCGCGAAATGCTGGAAGCCGGTGTCCATTTCGGTCACCAAACCCGCTTCTGGAACCCCAAGATGGCCCCGTTCATCTTCGGCCATCGCAACAAGATCCACATCATCAACCTGGAAAAATCGCTTCCGATGTTCCAGGATGCGACGAAGTACGCCAAGCAACTCACCGCCAACCGCGGCACGATCCTGATGGTCGGCACCAAGCGCCAGGCCCGTGAAATCGTCGCGGCCGAAGCGCGCCGCGCCGGCGTGCCTTTCGTCGATACCCGCTGGCTCGGCGGCATGCTGACCAACTTCAAGACCGTCAAGACCTCGATCAAGCGTCTGAAGGAAATGAAGGCTCAGCAGGAAACCGGCCTCGATGCGCTGAGCAAGAAGGAACAACTGACCTTCTCGCGTGAAATCGAAAAGCTCGAAAAGGACATCGGCGGCATCCAGGACATGACCGCGCTGCCCGACGCCATCTTCGTGATCGACGTGGGCTTCCACAAGATCGCCGTGGCCGAAGCCAAGAAGCTGGGCATCCCGCTGATCGGCGTGGTGGACTCCAACCATTCGCCCGAAGGCATCGACTACGTGATTCCCGGCAACGACGACTCGTCCAAGGCCGTCATGCTGTACGCCCGCGGCATCGCCGACGCGATCATCGAAGGCCGCAACAACGCGGGCAACGACGTGGTCAAGGCCGTGCAGGAAGCCGGCAGCGACGAATTCGTGGAAGTCGAAGAGGGCGCTTCCGCCTGATCGCATTCACGCGAGCCTTGAAGAAGGGGCTTTTTGGCCCCTTTTTTTGATCTGATTTTTTGAATACGGAGAACGAACAATGGCTGCAATCACCGCAAGCATGGTGGGCGAACTGCGCGCGAAGACCGACGCGCCGATGATGGAATGCAAGAAGGCCCTGACCGAGGCTGACGGCAACATGGAAAAGGCCGAAGAACTGCTGCGCATCAAGCTCGGCAACAAGGCCGGCAAAGCCTCGGGCCGCATCACCGCCGAAGGCGTGGTCACGGCCTTCGTCGACGGCAATGCCGGCGGCATGATCGAGATCAACTGCGAAACCGACTTCGTCACCAAGAACGACAGCTTCCTCGCGCTGGCCAACGCCGCTGCGATGCTGGTTGCCAAGAACAGCCCGGCCGATCTGGCCGCACTGGGCGCGCTGCCCTACGAGCAAGACGGCTTCGGCCCGACGCTCGAGGACGTGCGCAAGGGCCTGATCGGCAAGATCGGCGAGAACATGAGCTTCCGCCGTTTCAAGCATTTCGGCGGCAGCGGCAAGCTGGCGTCGTACCTGCACGGCACGCGCATCGGCGTGATGGTGGAATTCGAGGGTGACGACGCTGCCGCCAAGGACGTGGCCATGCACATCGCCGCCATGAAGCCGGTCGCCATTTCGAGCAGCGACGTGCCTGCCGAATTGATCGAAAAAGAACGCGCAGTCGCCGCCGGCAAGGCCGAGGAAGACCGCAAGACCGCCGAAGCCGAAGGAAAGAAGACGCAGCCCGCCGACATCGTTGCCAAGCGCATCGAGGGCGGCGTGCAGAAATACCTCAAGGAGGTTTCGCTGCACAACCAGCCGTTCGTCAAGAACGACAAGCAGACGGTCGAGCAGATGCTCAAGGCCGTCGACACCACGATCAAGGGCTTCACGCTCTATGTCGTGGGTGAAGGCATCGAGAAGAAGGTCGACGACTTCGCTGCCGAAGTGGCCGCCCAGGTCGCTGCCGCCAAGGCGGCTGCCTGAGTCTGCCTGCCTGCACGACGGCGCGCCCGCCGCGCCGTCGTTTACCGACCGCCACGTCTTACACTCGCCCCGCTCACCACTCCAAGGAATTGCCCATGCCCGATGCCCGCCCAGCCCACAAGCGAATCTTGTTGAAGCTGTCGGGTGAGGCGCTGATGGGCGACGACGCCTTCGGCATCAACCGCGCGACCATCGTTCGGATGGTGCAAGAGGTGGCCGAGGTCGTGAACCTGGGCGTGGAGGTGGCGGTGGTCATCGGTGGCGGCAACATCTTCCGCGGTGTGGCGGGCGGCTCGGTCGGGATGGACCGTGCGACCGCCGACTACATGGGAATGCTCGCGACCGTGATGAACGCGCTCGCACTGGCCGACGCCATGGACAAGCAGGGCCTGATCGCCCGCGTGATGTCCGCGATCGCCATCGAGCAGGTGGTCGAACCCTACGTCCGCCCCAAGGCCTTGCAGTACCTCGAAGAGGGCAAGGTCGTGATCTTCGCCGCGGGCACCGGCAACCCCTTCTTCACCACCGACACCGCCGCCGCACTGCGCGGTGCCGAGATCGGCGCTGAGCTCGTGCTCAAGGCGACCAAGGTCGACGGCGTCTACACCGCCGACCCGAAGAAGGACCCGACCGCGACCCGCTATGCGTCGTTGAGCTTCGACGAAGCCATCGCGCAAAATCTCGGCATCATGGACGCCACCGCGTTCGCGCTGTGCCGTGACCAGAAGCTGCCCATCAAGGTGTTCTCGATTCTCAAGAACGGCGCGCTCAAGCGCGTCGTGATGGGCGAGGATGAAGGCACCTTGGTGCACGCCTGAGGAGACTTTTGAAATGACCATTGCAGACATCCGCAGTGCGACCGACGTGAAGATGAATCAGTCGATCGCCGCCTTCCAGAACAACCTCACCAAGATCCGCACCGGCCGCGCCAACCCGGCGCTGCTGGATTCGATCCACGTCGACTATTACGGCTCGACGGTGCCGCTGAGCCAGGTGGCGAACGTGTCGGTACTCGACTCGCGCACCATCAGCGTCCAACCGTGGGAAAAGGGGATGGGCGCCAAGATCGAGAAGGCCATCCGCGAAAGCGACCTGGGCCTGAACCCGGCGTCGATGGGCGAACTCATCCGTGTGCCGCTGCCCGCCATGAGCGAAGAGCGTCGCAAGGAAATGACCAAGCTGGTTCGCAACGAGGGCGAGAGCGCCAAGATCGCCACGCGCAACCTGCGCCGCGACGCGAACGAAGCGGTCAAGAAGCTCGTGAAGGACAAGCTGGCGTCGGAAGACGACCAGAAGCGCGCCGAAGCCGAGATCCAGAAGGTCACCGACCGGCACATCGCCGAGATCGACCGCCTGATCGCGGCCAAGGAAGCCGAGATCATGGCGGTCTGATGAGCGCTGCGCCCGCGGTGCCTCACCACATTGCCATCGTCATGGATGGCAACGGTCGCTGGGCCACGCGGCGCTTCCTGCCGCGCGTCGCGGGGCACAAGCAGGGCGTTGAATCGCTCCGGCGTTGCGTCAAGGCCTGCGCCGACCGGGGCGTCGGTGTGCTCACCGTCTTCGCCTTCTCTTCCGAGAACTGGAACCGTCCCGTCGAAGAGGTCTCGGGCCTCATGGAATTGATGGTCGGCGCGCTGGCACGCGAGGTTCCGAAACTCAAGGAGGACGGTGTCCAGCTGCACTTCGTGGGCGAACGCGGCGGCTTGTCCGACAAGATGGTGGGCGGCTTGCTGCAGGCCGAAGCGGCCACGGCACAGAACCATCGGCTGGTGCTCAATGTGTGCTTCAACTACGGTGGTCGATGGGACATCGCGCGCGCGGCCGCCGAGCTCGCGCGGCGCGGTGAGCCCCTGACCGAGGCCAGCCTCGACCGCGCCATGGCGCTGGCCCATGTGCCCGACCCGGACCTGTTCATTCGCACGGGTGGCGAGCAGCGGCTGTCGAACTTTCTCCTGTGGCAGAGCGCCTACGCAGAACTCTTCTTCAGCGACAAGCTGTGGCCCGAGTTCGATGAGAAGGCGCTCGACGAAGCGATCGCTGTCTTTCAGAACCGTGAACGGCGCTTCGGCAAGACCTCGGCGCAGCTGAACGCGTCGCCGACCGACCGGCAGATCGCCTGATGCTCAAGCAACGAATCATCACCGCGGTGGTGCTGCTGGCGATCCTGCTGCCGGCGCTCTTTTATCCGTCCGCCACGCCCTTCGCCTGCGTCATGCTGGTGATGATCGGTGCGGCCGCCTGGGAATGGGGCCGGCTCAACGGCTACGGTCCGCGCATGTCCGTGTTTCTCGGCATCGAGATGGTGATGCTGTGCGTGCTGTCCTGGTGGCTCGGGCTGCTGGAGCAGCGGCTGATGGGCGTCTGGCTGGCGGCGAGCGCGGCCTGGGTGCTGGGCGGTGCGCTTCTGTTGCGTGGGGCTGTGCCGGGTTGGCCGCGGATCCCGCGCGCCGTGCGTCTGGTTGGCGGATTGCTGGCGCTGTGGGTGGCGTGGATGGCCGCCGTGCAGGCACGCATCTGGGGCATCAACTTCCTGCTGTCGCTGCTGGTCCTGGTCTGGGTGGCCGACGTCTTCGCGTATTTCGCCGGCCGGCGGTTCGGCCTCAGGTTCACACGCAACAAGCTCGCCCCCTCGATCAGTCCCGGCAAGAGCTGGGAAGGTGTGTGGGGCGGCATGGTGGGCGTGCTGGTGCTGGCACTGGCCTGGGTCTGGGCCGATGCGTCGGCGCAGGCCACGGTCGCGAGCCTCTACACACGGCTGGCCGAGCGCGGCTGGTGGCTGCTGCTGATCGGCGTGCTGTTCCTGGCCGCCATGAGCGTCGTCGGCGACCTGGTCGAGTCGCTCGTCAAGCGCAGCGCCGGCGCCAAGGACAGCAGCAACCTGCTGCCGGGCCATGGTGGCGTGCTCGATCGAGTGGACGCGTTGCTGTCCACGCTGCCAATCGCCATGATGCTGGCTTCGCTGTGAACCCGGTGCCACGACAACGCGTCACGGTGCTCGGCTCGACCGGCTCGGTTGGCGTCAGCACGCTGGACGTGATCGCGCGGCACCCGGAGCGCTTCGAGGTGTTCGCGCTGTCCGCCGCCACGAAGGTCGACGAGATGCTGGCCCAATGCGCCCGCTTCATGCCGCGTTTCGCGGTGATGGCAAGCGCGCCGCATGCCGATCGGCTCGCGGCATTGCTGCGCGACAACGGTTTGGCGACGCGTGTGCTGCAGGGGGAGGGCGCGCTGGAAACCATCGCCGCGCACGAGGACGTCGACAGCGTCATGGCGGCGATCGTCGGCGCGGCCGGCCTCGGGCCTTGCCTGGCGGCGGCGCGTGCCGGCAAGCGGCTGCTGCTGGCGAACAAGGAAGCACTCGTGGTGGGCGGCGAGCTCTTCATGGACACCGTGCGGGCCGGCGGCGCGACCCTGCTGCCGATCGACAGCGAGCATTCCGCCATCTTCCAGTCGCTGCCCGAAGACCCGGGCACCTGGGCCGAGCGCATCGACAAGATCATCCTCACGGCCTCGGGCGGCCCGTTCCGCACGCGACAGGCCGACACGCTGGCGAGCGTGACGCCGGAACAGGCCTGTGCGCACCCCAACTGGGTGATGGGGCGCAAGATCTCGGTCGATTCGGCGACCATGATGAACAAGGCGCTCGAGGTGATCGAGGCACGCCATCTCTTCGGCGTGACGCCGGAGCAGATCGAAGTGGTGATCCATCCGCAGAGCGTGGTGCACTCGATGGTGCAGTTCACCGATGCGTCGGTGATCGCGCAGCTTGGCACGCCCGACATGCGCGTACCGATTGCGGTCGGACTGGCCTGGCCGCATCGCATCGAGAGCGGCGCCGCGCGCCTGGACTTCCGCACCATGGGAGCGCTGACCTTCGATCCGCCGGACGACGCACTCTTCCCCGGGCTGGCCCTGGCCTGGCATGCATTGCGGGCAGCGGCGGGCACGACCGCCGTGCTGAATGCAGCCAACGAGGTCGCGGTCCAGGCGTTTCTCGACCGACGGCTGCGTTTCGACCGCATTCATGCGGTGAACATGGAAACTTTGGAAGCGATCGCCCCCTCGAAGCCTGGATCGCTAGCCGATCTGCTGGCAATCGATGCCCTGGCGCGTTCCGCAGCCAACGCAGCGGCCATGCGTTTCGCGGCCTGACCGGGCCGCGGCCCGTCTTCCTTCACGCTCACCAGGGAGTCCCCGATGCTCACGGTTCTTGCCTTCATCGTCGCGCTGGGCGTGCTGATCGCCGTGCACGAATACGGCCACTACCGTGTGGCGGTGGCCTGCGGCGTCAAGGTGCTGCGCTTCTCGGTCGGCTTCGGCCACACGCTGTTCCGCTGGAAGCCCAAGCGTCAGCGGCCGGGCCAGGACACGGAATTCGTCATCGGCGCCTTCCCGCTGGGCGGCTACGTTCGCATGCTCGACGAGCGCGAAGCGCCGGTGCCGCCGGAAGAGCGCCATCTCGCTTTCAACACCCAGCCGCTGCGTTCGCGCGCGGCCATCGTTGCCGCAGGGCCGCTGGCCAACCTGCTGCTCGCAGTGGCGCTGTATGCCGTGGTCAACTGGATCGGCGTGCAGGAACCGGCCGCCGTGCTGGGGCGACCAGTGGCGGCATCGCTGGCCGAGCAGGCCGGCCTGCGGGGCGGTGAGCAGATCACGCGCGCGGGTTTCGACGGCGAGCTCGCACCGGTGGCGTCGTTCGAGGACCTGCGCTGGCGCATGACCCGCGGTGCACTCGACGGCCGCGACCTCACGATGGAGGTGGCGGGCGAGGGCGGTCGTCCGGCGCGCACGCTCGTGCTGCCGCTCGGCCGTCTCGACGCGAAGGATGCCGATGCCCAACTGTTCCGCAAGATCGGCGTGATCTCGCCGTTGACGCGGCCGGAGCTGGGCGAGCTGGTCGCCGGCGGGCCGGCGGAGCGGTCAGGGCTGCGCCAGGGCGACCTGGTGCGTGCCGTGGGGGCCACGGCGGTGGTCGACGGTCAGCAGTTGCGCGAACTCATCCGGGCTTCGGTCGACGGCGCGCAACCACGGACCCAGTCCTGGCAGATCGTTCGTGCGGGGCGCGAAATGGCCATCGACGTGACGCCCGAGGTCCGCGAAGACAACGGCGCGATGGTCGGGCGCATCGCCGCCTACGTGGGCGCACCGCCGGTCATGCTGACCGTGCGGCAGGGCCCGGTCGAGGGGCTGTGGCGCGGCGTCGTGCGCACCTGGGAGGTCTCGGCGCTCACGGTGCGCATGATGGGCAAGATGGTGATCGGCGAAGCGTCGCTCAAGAACCTGAGCGGGCCGCTCACGATCGCCGACTACGCCGGCAAATCCGCCAGTCTTGGATTCACCCAGTACCTGGTGTTCCTGGCGCTCATCAGCGTGAGCCTCGGCGTGCTGAACCTCATGCCGCTGCCGGTCCTCGATGGGGGACACCTGATGTATTATCTTTGGGAAGGCCTGACCGGCAGAAGCGTGTCCGATGCGTGGATGGAACGGCTTCAGCGGGGAGGGGTGGCGTTGTTGCTCGTGATGATGTCCATCGCACTTTTCAACGACGTCAACCGGCTCTTCGGGCTCTTTGGTTAACTCTCGCCGGCCCTTCGTGCGCCGGAGCAACTCACTCATGAACACTTCAAACAGTCGCTTCCGTCTGCGCAGCGTGGCCGCGCTCATCGCCAGCACGCTCGCTGCCACGGCAGCCTGGGCCATCGAACCCTTCACCGTTCGCGACATCCGGGTCGAAGGCCTGCAGCGCGTCGAGCCGGGGACGATCTTCGCCTCGCTGCCGCTGCGCGTGGGCGACACCTACAACGACGAACGTGGCTCGGCCGCGATCCGTGCGCTGTTCGAACTGGGGCTGTTCAAAGACGTGCGGCTGGACGTCAACGGCGGCGTGCTGGTGGTGATCGTCGAAGAGCGCCCCACGGTGGCCGATGTCGACTTCGTCGGTACCAAGGAGTTCGACAAGGCTGCGCTCCTGAAGGCACTGCGCGAAGTGGGCCTGGCCGACGGCCGACCCTACGACAAGGCGCTGACCGACCGCGCCGAGCAGGAGCTCAAGCGCCAGTACGTGAGCCGCAGCCTCTACAACGCCGAGGTGGTGACGACGGTCACGCCGATCGAGCGCAACCGGGTGAACCTGTCCTTCACCGTGACCGAAGGCGAATCGGCACGCATCCGCGAGGTGCGTGTGGTGGGCAGCAAAGCCTTCAGCGAATCGACACTGCTCGGTCTGTTCGACCAGGACAGCGGTGGCTGGATGAGCTGGTACACCAAGTCGAACCAGTACTCGCGCGCCAAGCTCAACGCCGACCTCGAGACGCTGCGGTCGTACTACCTGACACGCGGCTACCTCGAGTTCCGCATCGATTCGACCCAGGTCGCCATCTCGCCGGACCGGCAGGATCTGACCGTGACCGTCAACATCACCGAAGGTGAGAAATTCGTCGTGTCGGGCGTGAAGCTGCAAGGCAACTACCTGGGTCGCGAAGAAGAATTCAAATCGCTGGTGACAATCAAGCCGGGCGAGCCCTACAACGGCGAACAGTTGACCGAAACGACCAAGGCGTTCACCGACTACTTCGGCACCTTCGGCTATGCCTTCGCGCGCGTCGAATCACAGCCCGAGATCGACCGGGTCAACAACCGCGTGCAACTCGTGCTTCAAGCCGAGCCGGCGCGCCGCGTTTACGTGCGCCGTGTCAGCGTCGGCGGCAACAACAAGACGCGCGACGAGGTCATCCGCCGCGAGTTCCGCCAGTACGAGGCGTCCTGGTACGACGGTGACAAGATCAAACTGTCGCGCGACCGCGTCGACCGCCTGGGTTTCTTCACCGACGTGAACGTCGAAACCCAGGAAGTGGCGGGCTCGCCCGATCAGGTCGATCTGACCGTCACCGTTGCCGAAAAGCCCACGGGTTCGCTGCAGCTGGGCGCCGGCTTCTCCAGTGCGGAAAAGGTGTCGCTGACTTTCGGCATTTCGCAAGAAAACGTGTTCGGATCGGGCAACTTTCTGGGTGTGCAGGTGAACACCAGCAAGTACTACCGCACCATCTCGTTGACTGCCACCGACCCGTACTTCACATCGGACGGCATCTCCCGCACCTTCAGCCTCTTTCATCAGACCACACGCCCCTATTACGATCGTGACGGGGACTACAAGTTGGTGAGCGAAGGTGGCAGCATCAAGTTCGGCGTGCCGTTCAGCGAAGTCGACACCGTGTTCTTTGGCGTGGGCCTGGAACGCTTCACGTTCCAGCCTGGGTCGACGTTCGCAGGCGCTACGCCGCAGGCCTACCGCGACTACTTCAACTGCAATTTCGACGCCGCCAGCAACACCATCACTGGTTGCGCTGACGACAGCAAGTGGGGGATTCCGGTGACGATCGGCTGGGCGCGGGATGATCGCGACAGCGCGCTCGTTCCCACAAAGGGTCGTGTGCAGCGTGCCAACGTGGAGTGGGGCGCCGGCGGGGACTTGAAGTACCTCAAGAGCAGCTACCAATACCAGCAGTATTTCCCGCTCAGCAAACAGTACACGCTGGCCCTCAACGGCGAAGTCGGCTACGCCAAGGCGCTGGGCGGCAGTACCTATCCGATCTTCAAGAATTTCTATGCCGGTGGCTTGGGATCGATCCGCGGCTTCGAGCAGAACTCGCTCGGACCCCGCGATGCGGTGACCGAAGCGGCACTGGGCGGCACCAAGAAGGCCATCTTCAACGCCGAACTGAGCACGCCGTTCCCGGGCGCTGGCAACGATCGCACGCTGCGCCTCTATGGGTTCTTCGACGCTGGCAACGTGTTCAGCGATCGCAGCACGCAAACCGATGCACAGTGGGCGGCCCAGAAGAAAATCCGTGCGTCCGTCGGCCTGGGCATCAGCTGGATTTCGCCGCTCGGACCGCTGCGCGTCGCCTATGCCAAGCCGGTACGTTCCCAGAAGGAAGAGGACGCGGCGGCCGGCGTCTACAAGGATAGAATGCAGAGCTTCCAATTCCAGATCGGTACCTCTTTCTGATGAACCATTCGTACCGCGCCGTCGGCGCGCTGCTGCTTTCCGTGGTCGCTTCGTTTGCCGTGCAGGCCCAGGAAAGCTTTCGCATCGGCTTCGTCAACCCCGATCGCGTGCTGCGCGAAGCGCAGCCCGCGAAGGCTGCGCAGGCCAAGCTGGAATCGGAATTCCAGAAGCGCGAACGCGACCTGACAGCACAAGGCGATGCGCTCAAGGCGGCATCGGAGAAGTTCGAACGCGAAGCGCCGACGCTGCCCGAGAGTCAGCGCACGCAGCGTCAACGTACGCTGGTCGACCAGGACCGTGAATTCCAGCGCAAGCGTCGCGAGTTCCAGGAAGACCTCAACGCCCGCAAGAACGAGGAGCTGCAGCAGGTCTACGACCGTGCCAACCGCGTGGTCAAGCAGGTGGCCGAAGCCGAGAAGTACGACGCGATCCTGCAGGAAGCGATCTACATCAATCCGAAGCACGACATCACCGAGAAGGTGATCAAGGCGCTGAACGCTTCTTCCGCTGCGCCGGCCGCCACCAACGGCGGCAAGTAGCCGCATTCGCGTGGCGTTGCGGCTCGGAGCCATCGTCGATACCCTCGGGGGCGAGCTCACCGGCGACCGCGAGACCTGCATCGAGCGGCTGGCGCCCCTGCAGTCTGCCAGTGGCGACGCGCTCAGCTTCCTGAGCCATCCCAAGTACCGCAAGGAACTGGCGGCTTCCCTTGCAGCTTGCGTGATCGTATCGCCCGCCATGCGCGAGGTCGCAGCCGCACGCGGCGCCTTCATCGTCACGCCCGACCCTTACCTTTACTTTGCGCGCCTGACGCAGCTCTGGAAGAAGGCGCATGCGCGTCCAGAGCCGGTCCAGGTGCATCCCAGTGCGGTGATCCACGCCGAAGCCGTGGTTCACCCGAGCGCGTCGATCGGCGCGCTGTGCGTGATCGAGCGGGGCGCCCGCATCGGCGCCGATACCGTGCTGAAGTCGCGCGTGACGGTCAGCGAGGATTGCCACATCGGTGCGCGCTGCCTGTTGCACCCTGGCGTGGTTATCGGTGCCGATGGCTTTGGCCTGGCGCCACACGACGGCGCATGGGTCAAGATCGAGCAGCTCGGGGCGGTGCACATCGGGGACGACGTCGAGATCGGCGCCAACACCTGCATCGACCGCGGGGCCTTGGAGGACACGGTCATCGAGGACGGCGTGAAGCTCGACAACCTGATTCAGATCGGCCACAACGTGCGCATCGGCAAGCACACGGCCATGGCCGGATGCGTCGGCGTGGCGGGGAGTGCCGTGATCGGCGCCCATTGCACCGTGGGTGGCGGGGCGATCGTGCTCGGTCACCTGACACTGGCCGACGGCGTGCACATCTCGGCGGCCACGGTGGTCACGCGATCGATCCTCAAGCCCGGGCAGTACACGGGTGTGTTTCCCATCGACGACAATGCCGCCTGGGAAAAAAATGCTGCCACGCTGAAGCAACTGCACGGTCTGCGTGATCGGCTGAAGGCGCTGGAAAAAAAAGACGACGCAGGATAGAAAAATTATGACGACGACGCTCGATATCCACCAGATTCTCAAACTGCTTCCACACCGCTACCCCTTTCTTCTGGTGGACCGCGTGCTCGACATGGAAAAGGGCAAGCGCATCACGGCACTGAAGAACGTGACCATGAACGAGCCCTTTTTCAACGGCCACTTTCCGCACCGCCCGGTGATGCCTGGCGTGTTGATGCTCGAAGCGATGGCGCAGGCGGCGGCGCTGTTGTCCTTCAAGTCACTCGACATCGTGCCCGACGACAACACGGTCTATTACTTCGCTGCCATCGACGGCGCCCGCTTCAAGCGGCCGGTCGAGCCCGGCGACCAGCTCACGCTGGAAGTCGAGATCGAACGCATGAAGGCCGGTATCTCCAAGTTCAAGGGCCGCGCGCTGGTCGGCAGCGAGCTCGCCTGCGAGGCGACGCTCATGTGCGCCATGCGCCAGATCAACTGAGGTGCCGCAGGGGATGACGCAGGTTCACCCGACGGCGATCGTCGACCCGAAGGCCGAGCTCGACGCGTCCGTCGTGGTCGGGCCGTACGCGGTCATTGGTCCGTCCGTGCGGATCGGCGCCGGCACCACCATCGGCGCGCACTGCGTCGTGGAGGGCCGCACGACCATCGGCCGCGACAACCGGGTCTTCCAGTTCGCGTCGCTGGGTGCCGCGCCGCAGGACAAGAAATATGCGGGTGAACCGACCGAACTGGTGATCGGCGACCGCAACACGATCCGCGAGTTCTGCACCTTCAACCTCGGCACTGTCCAGGATGGCGGCGTGACCCGCATCGGCGACGACAACTGGATCATGGCTTATGTGCACATCGCGCACGACTGCCAGGTCGGCAACCAGGTGACGATGGCCAACAACGCCACGCTCGCCGGGCACGTGGAGGTGGGCGATTGGGCCACGGTCGGCGGCCTCACGGGCGTGCTGCAGCGCATGCGCATCGGCGCCCACGCGATGATCGGTTTCGCCAGCCACGTGGGCAAGGATGTCCCGCCCTTCATGGTGGTCGACGGCAACCCCTTGGCCGTGCGCGGCGTGAACCTGGTGGGACTGCGCCGTCGCGACTTCTCGACCGGCCGCATCGCCGCCATCCGCGAGATGCACAAGCTGATCTATCGGCAGGGCAAGACGCTGGAAGAGGCGCGCGCCGCCATCGCCGCGTTGGCCGCCCAGGCGCCGGAGGCAGCCGCGGATGCGACGCTGATGGACACCTTCCTCGCCACCTCCGCCAGCGGCATCGCGCGCTGAGCGAGCACGGCATGGTCGACGCAGCAACGCGGCAGTTCGCGATGGTCGCCGGCGAGCCTTCGGGCGATCTGCTGGCCGGCCTCCTGCTCGACGGACTGCGTGCGCGCTGGCCCGGCATGCAGGCAGCCGGTATCGGCGGCCCGCAGATGCTGGCGCGTGGCTTCGAAAGCTGGTGGCCGCAGGAGAAACTGGCGGTGCGCGGCTACATCGAAGTGCTGCGCCACTACGCTGAGATCGCGGGCATCCGGCGCCAGTTGAAGTCGCGGCTGCTGCGCGACTGGGCCGATCTCTTCATCGGCATCGACGCGCCCGATTTCAACCTCGACCTGGAAGCCGGGCTGCGCAGTCGCGGCATGAAGACGGTGCATTTCATCTGCCCGTCGATCTGGGCCTGGCGCGCCGACCGGATCGAGAAGATCCGCGCCGCCGCCGACCACGTGCTGTGCATCTTTCCGTTCGAGCCCGCACTGCTGGCGGAGCAGGGCGTGTCGGCGAGCTACGTGGGCCATCCGCTGGCCAACGTGATCCCGATGCAGCCGGACCGCCTGGCCGCGCGGATGGCGCTCGACCTCGACCCGGCGGCGCGCGTGGTGGCGCTGCTGCCCGGCAGCCGGCGCTCCGAAGTGCGCTACCTCGCGTCGCGCTTCTTCCAGGCGGCGGCGCTGATGCATCGGCTGCAGCCGGACATCCGTTTCATCGCGCCGGTCATCCCGGGCCTGCGCGCCGAGGTCGAGGAAGCGCTCAAGGCCAGCGGCATGGCGGGCCAGGTTCGGCTGCTCGACGGCCTTTCGCACGCCGCGCTGGCGGCCTGCGATGCGACGCTGATCGCCAGCGGCACGGCCACGCTCGAGGCGGCGCTCTTCAAGCGGCCGATGGTCATCGCCTACAACATGAACCGCGTGTCGTGGCACCTCATGCACCGGCAGCAGCTGCAGCCGTGGGTCGGCCTGCCGAACATCCTGTGCAACGACTTCGTGGTGCCCGAACTGCTGCAGGAGGCCGCGACACCGCAGGCGCTGGCCGACGCCACCTTGCAATGGTTGGCCGAGCCGGCCAAAGTGGAGGCCCTGCAACACCGTTTCACCGCGCTGCACGCTGAACTGCTGCGCGACACCCCGACCCTTTGCGCCGATGCGATCGAGCAAGTTCTTGAAGGCTGAGCAAGCCGCGCTGCTGTGGGACGCGCCCGGGCTGCTGGCCGGCGTGGACGAGGCCGGCCGCGGCCCGCTCGCCGGTCCGGTCGTGGCGGCGGCCGTCATCCTCGACGACCGCCGGCCGATCCGCGGTCTGGCTGATTCCAAGACGCTGACGGCCCTCCAGCGCGAGCGGCTCCATGATCAGATCCTCGCCCAGGCGCTGTGCTGCTCGGTGGCGCACGCCACGGTGGAAGAGATCGACACGCACAACATCCTGCAGGCGACCATGATCGCGATGCGGCGCGCGGTCGAGGGCCTGCGGCTGAAGCCGGCCAAGGTGCTGGTCGACGGCAACCGGTTGCCGACGCTCGACGTGCTGGCCGAGGCCATCGTCAAGGGCGATGCGCGGGTCAAGGCCATTTCGGCGGCGTCGATCCTGGCCAAGGTGCACCGCGACCGACTCTGCGAGGAACTGCACCTGGAGTTTCCGCACTACGGCTTCGCCGGCCACAAGGGCTATGGCACGCCGGAGCATCTCGAAGCACTGAGGCGTCACGGCGCCTGCGTGCATCACCGGCGTTCCTTCTCTCCGGTCGCGGTAGCGCTCGCGCGTGCCGCAGCCATCGCATCGGCGCCGGCACCGATGGATGTGTCGGTGACCACGGTGCTTTACGGCGACGGCGTGCAACTGGCGGTCGACGTCCGGACCGGCTCATGAGCCAGCCCGAAACGAGCCACATCAGCTCGCGCGACAACCCGCTGCTCAAGGACCTGCGCAAGCTCGCGCAGGACCCCGGCGCCTACCGCAAGCTGGGCCGCGTCTGGCTGGAGGGCGACCACCTCTGCCGTGCAGCGCTGGTGCGCGGGGTGCGCCCCGCGCTGGGGGTCTTCGCCGAATCGTTCTGGCCACAGGCGCAGTTCGAATGGGCCAATGCCGCCGACAAGACCGTCGTCGTGGCCGATGCGCTGCTGGCGACCGCGAGCGGCCTGGAATCGCCGGCACCGATGGGCTTCGTGCTGCACCTGCCGATGCGCCCCGACCTGCAGTCCGATGCGCCGACGGTCGTGCTCGACCGCCTGCAGGACGCCGGCAACGTCGGCTCCGTGCTGCGCAGCGCCGCGGCCTTCGGCTTCACCCAGGTGGTGGCGCTCAAGGGCACGGCCGCGCTGTGGGCGCCCAAGGTGCTGCGCGCCGGCATGGGCGCGCACTTCGGCCTGCGGCTGATCGAAGGCGTGGACATCGACGTGCTCGACGGGCTGCAGGTGCCGCTGGTCGCCACCAGCTCGCACCAGGGCGGGTGGCTGCACAAGGCGGCGCTGCCGCATCCCTGCGCCTGGCTGATGGGCCATGAGGGGCAGGGGGTCTCGCCCGCGCTGGAGGCACGTGCGACGCACCACATTCGCATCGCCCAGCCCGGCGGCGAGGAGTCGCTCAACGTGGCGGCGGCAGCGGCGATCTGCCTTCACGCCAGCGCTGCAGCGGCCAAAAGCTGAGGGCGCGGCGGCTATAATCGGAGGCTTTCCCGCTCACACCCCGCCCACAGCGCACGCAAGCCTCACTTTCGACGAAAGCCGCAACCTTCCCATCGTGATGGGATGACTTGGTTTGCGCTTTGGGCGTCATCCATCCGGAGAACCCAGTGCTTTTGTCTCTTCAGGGAGCCTTCCCTCCCGCCATTCTGGCGCTCGCAGACGGCACGGTCTTTCTCGGCAACTCGATCGGAGCCACCGGCTCCACGGCCGGCGAAGTGGTGTTCAACACCGCCATGACCGGCTACCAGGAAATCCTCACCGACCCGAGCTACTGCCAGCAGATCGTGACGCTCACGTATCCGCACATCGGCAACTACGGCGTCAACGAGGAAGACGTCGAGGCCGACAAGATCCATGCTGCCGGGCTGATCATCAAGGATCTGCCGCTCATCGCGTCGAATTTCCGCCACACCGAGACGCTCAACCAATACCTGGTGCGCGGCAACACGGTCGCCATCGCCAACATCGACACCCGCAAGCTGACCCGCCATCTGCGCACCAACGGCGCGCAGAACGGTTGCATCCTGGGCCTGGCCGCTGGCGAGACGGTGTCGCAGGCGCTGACCGACAAGGCGATTGCCGCCGCCAAGGCCGCGCCCAGCATGGCCGGGCTCGACCTCGCCAAGGTCGTGTCGGTGCAACAGACCTACGAATGGAACCAGACCGAATGGAAGCTGGGCTCGGGCTACGGCGTGCAGATCACGCCGAAGTTCCACGTCGTTGCCTTCGACTACGGCGTCAAGAAGAACATCCTGCGCATGATCGCCCAGCGCGGCGCGCGCATCACGGTGGTGCCGGCGCAGACACCCGCGGCCGATGTGCTCAAGCTCAAGCCCGATGGCATCTTCCTGGCGAATGGCCCCGGTGACCCGGAGCCGTGCGACTACGCGATCAGCGCCGTCAAGGAATTGATCGAGACCGGCATCCCGACCTTCGGCATCTGCCTGGGCCACCAGATCATGGCGCTGGCCTCTGGCGCGAAGACCTTCAAGATGAAGTTCGGCCACCACGGCGCGAACCATCCGGTGAAGGACCTGGACAACGGCCGTGTGAGCATCACCAGCCAGAACCACGGTTTCGCGGTCGACGAGAAGTCGCTGCCCGCCACGCTGCGACCCACGCACATCAGCCTGTTCGACAACACGCTCCAGGGCCTGGCCCGCACCGACAAGCCGGCTTTCTGCTTCCAGGGGCACCCGGAAGCCTCGCCCGGCCCGCACGACATCGGCTACCTGTTCGATCGCTTCACGGCATTGATGGAAAAGCACAAAGCAGGAAACAAGAATGCCTAAGCGCACAGATCTCAAGAGCATCCTCATCATCGGCGCCGGCCCGATCATCATCGGCCAGGCCTGCGAGTTCGACTACTCCGGGGTGCAGGCCTGCAAGGCACTGCGCGAAGAGGGCTACAAGGTCATCCTGATCAACAGCAATCCCGCGACGATCATGACCGACCCGGCCACGGCCGACGTGACCTACATCGAGCCGATCACCTGGCAGACGGTCGAGAAGATCATCGCCAAGGAACGCCCCGACGCGATCCTGCCGACCATGGGCGGCCAGACCGCGCTGAACTGCGCGCTCGACCTGTGGCACCACGGCGTGCTCGACAAGTACAAGGTCGAGTTGATCGGCGCCAAGCCCGAAGCCATCGACAAGGCCGAGGACCGTCTGAAGTTCAAGGACGCGATGACCAAGATCGGCCTGGGTTCGGCGCGCTCGGGCATCGCCCACTCGATGGAAGAAGCCTGGACCGTGCAGAAGACGCTCGGCTTCCCGACCGTGATCCGCCCGAGCTTTACGCTGGGCGGCACCGGCGGCGGCATCGCCTACAACCCGGACGAGTTCGAGACCATCTGCAAGCGCGGCCTGGAAGCCTCGCCGACCAACGAGCTGCTGATCGAAGAGTCGCTGCTCGGCTGGAAGGAGTACGAGATGGAAGTGGTCCGCGACACGGCGGACAACTGCATCATCGTCTGCTCGATCGAGAACCTCGACCCGATGGGCGTGCACACCGGCGACTCGATCACGGTGGCGCCGGCGCAGACGCTCTCTGACAAGGAATACCAGATCCTGCGCAACGCGTCGCTGGCCGTGCTGCGTGAGATCGGCGTCGACACCGGCGGCTCGAACGTGCAGTTCTCGATCAACCCGAAGGACGGCCGCATGGTCGTCATCGAGATGAATCCGCGCGTGTCGCGCTCGTCGGCGCTGGCGTCGAAGGCCACCGGCTTCCCGATCGCCAAGGTCGCGGCCAAGCTCGCCGTGGGCTACACGCTCGACGAGCTGCGCAACGACATCACCGGCGGTGCCACGCCGGCATCGTTCGAACCGTCGATCGACTACGTGGTCACCAAGATCCCGCGTTTCGCCTTCGAGAAATTCCCGCAGGCCGACTCGCGCCTGACCACGCAGATGAAGTCGGTGGGCGAAGTGATGGCCATGGGCCGCACCTTCCAGGAATCGTTCCAGAAGGCCCTGCGCGGCCTCGAAGTGGGCGTCGACGGCCTGAACGAGAAGACGCAGGACCGGGAAGTGCTCGAAAAGGAGTTGGGCGAACCCGGCCCCGAGCGCATCTGGTACGTCGGCGACGCCTTCGCCATGGGCCTCTCCGTGGACGAGGTGTTCGCGTTGACCAAGATCGACCCGTGGTTCCTGGTGCAGATCGAGGAGATTGTGAAGATCGAGCTCGAACTGGAAACCAAGTCGCTCGACGAGATCGACAAGGACACGCTGCTCGCGCTCAAGAAGAAGGGCTTCTCCGACCGCCGCCTCGCGCGGCAGCTGAAGACCACCGACACCGCCATCCGCGAGAAGCGCCGCGCCCTGGGCGTGCGCCCGGTGTACAAGCGCGTGGACACCTGCGCGGCCGAGTTCGCGACCAACACGGCCTACATGTACTCGACGTATGAAGACGAGTGCGAAGCCGACCCGACCGACAAGAAAAAGATCATGGTGCTCGGCGGCGGCCCCAACCGCATCGGCCAGGGCATCGAGTTCGACTACTGCTGCGTGCATGCCGCGCTCGCCCTGCGCGAAGACGGCTACGAGACCATCATGGTCAACTGCAATCCGGAAACCGTGTCGACCGACTACGACACCAGCGACCGTCTGTACTTCGAGCCGCTGACCCTTGAGGACGTGCTCGAGATCGTCGACAAGGAAAAACCGCTCGGCGTGATCGTGCAGTACGGCGGCCAGACGCCGTTGAAGCTCGCACTCGACCTCGAAGCCAATGGCGTGCCGATCATCGGCACCTCGCCCGACATGATCGACGCGGCCGAAGACCGCGAGCGCTTCCAGCAACTGCTGCACACGCTGGGCCTGCGCCAGCCGCCGAACGCGACGGCCCGCGCCGAGCCCGAAGCGCTTGAGAAAGCCGCTGCACTCGGTTACCCATTGGTCGTGCGTCCGAGCTACGTGCTCGGCGGCCGTGCGATGGAGATCGTGCACGAGCAGCGCGACCTGGAGCGCTACATGCGCGAAGCCGTCAAGGTCAGCAACGACTCGCCGGTGCTGCTCGACCGCTTCCTGAACGACGCGGTCGAATGCGATGTCGACTGCATCCGCGACGCCGAAGGCGGGACGCTGATCGGCGGCGTGATGGAACACATCGAACAGGCCGGCGTGCACTCGGGCGACTCGGCCTGCTCGCTGCCGCCCTACAGCCTGAGCCAGGAGACCATCGGCGAACTCAAGCGCCAGAGCGCGGCGATGGCCGAAGCGCTGAACGTGGTCGGCCTGATGAATGTGCAGTTCGCGATCCAGCAGAAGGACGGCAAGGACGTCATCTACGTGCTCGAAGTGAACCCGCGGGCGTCGCGCACCGTGCCTTACGTGAGCAAGGCCACCGGCATCCAATTGGCCAAGGTCGCGGCACGTTGCATGGCGGGCCAGTCGCTGAAGTCGCAGGGCATGACCAAGGAAGTGACGCCACCGTACTTCAGCGTGAAGGAGGCGGTGTTCCCCTTCGTCAAGTTCCCGGGTGTGGACACCATCCTCGGCCCCGAGATGAAGTCGACCGGCGAAGTGATGGGCGTGGGCAAGACCTTCGGCGAAGCCTTCGTGAAGTCGCAACTGGGCGCCGGGACCATCCTGCCGAAGTCGGGCAAGGTCTTCATCTCGGTGAAGAACAACGACAAGGCGCGTGCGGTGGAAGTCGCGCGCGGCCTGGCCAAGCTGGGCTTCGAGCTGATCGCCACCAAAGGCACCTCGGCCGCCATCGCCGCCGCGGGCATCGCCTGCGCCACCGTGAACAAGGTGACCGAAGGCCGCCCGCACATCGTGGACATGATCAAGAACAACGAGATCGCCATGGTGATCAACACCGTCGAAGAGCGCCGCAATGCGATCACCGATTCGCGGTTGATCCGGACCTCGTCGCTGGCCGCGCGCGTGACCACCATCACCACCATCTTCGGTGCGGAGGCTGCCGTCGAAGGCATGCGCCACATGGACGAACTCAGCGTGATCTCGGTGCAGGAGATGCACGCCCAGCTGGCGCGGGCCTGAGGTCGGTCGTGGAAACGCAGCTCGTCGAACTCGACCTGGCCGACTGGGCTGCGGCCACGCCGAACGACGACTGGATCGCGGCCCTCGAGGCCGGCAAGGTGCTGTACTTCCCGAAGCTCGGCTTCGAGGTGCAACCCGAGGAGCGCAGCCTGCTGACGCCGAGCCTGCTGGCACCAAAGGTGCGCAACATCAGCCTCGATGCCGCAGGCACGCTCAAGGGCGTGGCCGGCGACGAGGCGGTGCAGCGCGCCACGGCGGCGATGGTCGGGCGCTTCCGTGCCCAGGCCACGCAGCTCATCCACGGCCTGCTGCCGCACTACACGCCGGCGCTGCGCCTGGCGCCGACGAGCTACCGGCCGGCGCAGGTGGAGACGCGCGTACAGTCCTGGCGCGCCGACGACAAGCGCATGCACGTCGATGCCTTTCCGTCGCGGCCGAACTACGGCGAGCGCATCCTGCGGGTGTTCACCAACGCCAACCCCGACGGCGCGCCGCGCGTCTGGCGCGTGGGCGAGCCCTTCGAGACGGTCGCCAAGCGCTTCCTGCCGCGCGCCAAACCGTATTCGCGCTGGCAGGCGAAGGCCCTGCGCGCGCTGCGCGTGACCAAGTCGCTGCGCAGCGAGTACGACCACCTGATGCTGCAGCTGCACGACGCCATGAAGTCGGACCTCGACTACCAGCAGAACGGCCCGCAGCAGACCGTCCCGTTCCCGGCCGGCTCCGTGTGGGTGTGCTTTTCCGACCAGACCTCGCATGCCGTGATGTCGGGCCAGTACATGCTGGAGCAGACGCTGCACCTGCCGGCGGCCAGGCAATACAATCCAGACTCGAGCCCGCTCGCCATCCTGAGTCGGCTGACCGGACGTAGACTCGTCTGAGTCCCTCTCCCAACATGCACCGCCGAACGGCAGCGTTCGGCGGTTTCGTTTTCTGGAGCAACAGAACATGAACACCATTCCCGTGACCAAGCGCGGCGCAGAAAAGCTGCGCGAAGAACTGCATCGCCTCAAGACGGTCGATCGCCCGTGGGTGATCAATGCGATCTCCGAGGCGCGCGCGCAGGGCGACCTGAGCGAGAACGCCGAGTACGAGGTCGCCAAGGATCGCCAGGGCTTCATCGAAGGCCGCATCCAGGAGATCGAAGGCAAGCTCTCTGCCGCGCAGATCATCGACCCGACCGCGCTCGACGCCGGCGGCAAGGTGGTGTTCGGTGCGACCGTCGAACTCGAAGAGGAAAGCAGCGGCGACGCCGTGACCTACCAGATCGTCGGCGAGGACGAGGCCGACCTGAAGCAGGGCCTGATCAACATCTCCAGCCCGATCGCGCGTGCGTTGATCGGCAAGGAGGAGGGCGACACGGCCGCGGTCCAGGCGCCGGGCGGCGTGAAGAACTACGAGATCGTCGCGGTCAAGTACCTGTGAGCCGCGCGTGAAGGACCGCATCGCGTTGCTGCTCGCGGCCTTCTGGTGGGGCAGCCTGAGCACCATTGGTTTCCTGGTGGTGCCGATGCTGTTCGCCCGCCTCGGCAACCCGGCCGTGGCCGGCAATTTCGCCGGCCAGCTCTTCGAGGCGCAGAGCTGGATCGCCATTGCCTGCGGGCTGATCCTGCTGATCTATTTCCGTCAGCGGGCCGACCACCGTGGGTTCGATGCGCCGACGCGCGCCGCGATCGGCCTGGTGCTCGGCGCGCTGCTGCTGGCCTTGCTGCAGCAGTACGCCGTTGCGCCCCACATCCTGGCGCGCGACAACCTCAAGCTGTGGCACTCCGTCGGCAGCGGCATGTATTTGCTGCAATGGGCGTGCACGGGCGCGCTGCTGTGGCGCATGGGGCGCGGCACGGGCGCCTGAACGCATTCGTGAGGCGCGGCGGCTTGCTCGTCAGGCCGTCCAGTACTTGGCGATCCAGCGTGCAGGGCGGATGAACCGGAAGGCCCGGTTGCGTCGCCCTGCCAGCGCATCCGGCGGATTGCATTCGCCGTGGAACACCATCACGCGCGCGCCGTCCGGCACGAAGGGCTCCTGCCAGTAGTTGGTCGGCCAGGTCGGGATGCCGTGGTATTTGAAGCTCGGGCACCAGGCGTCGGGCCAGTACTGCAGCTTGCCCTGGGCGTGCAGGAAATCCGACAGATAGGCTTGCTCGTTGCGGAACTCCGCCTGCACCTTGTCCATGTTGGCGCGGAAGTGCGCCAGCACGTCGGCATGCGCCCCCAGCTCGAAACGGTAGACCGACGAGTTGCCGGTGATGCGCTCCGTGCGCCACGGCCGAGCGTAGTCGTGGATGATCAGGAAATCACCCGGCTGCTCGAAGAAGGCATCGAGACTGCCGACCACGACCACGTCGAGGTCGAGGAAGAGGGCGGTGCCACGCAAACCGTGCAAGTCCTGCTCGAAGGTCGTGAGCTTCTTCCACGCGCGGTCCGGCTGGCCCGCAGCCGGTTCCAGGTCGAGCGGCGGAATGGGCAGGCACTGCACCTCGCTGCGGATGCCCTTCGCATCGTCGGTCAGGCAGACGAAGTTGAAATCGCCGGTCAGATGCCGGCGCACCATCGCATAGAGACGATTGACGTAGTCGGGGCCGTACTTCGTGCCCCATTTCATGCAGAGGATGTGGCGCTGCCGCCCTGCGGCCTGGCGGGTCGGCATCAATCCGCCTGGTTGCGCTTCTTGGCCGACAACGGCCGCTTCGGCTTGGCACGCTTGATGGTGCCGCCGGGCGTGAGGCGCTGGTTGCCCAGCACGCGCAGCGTCTTGATTTCCGGGCGCTGACCAAAGCGCTTGCTGTACTTGACGATCTTCACGTCGCGCGGGCCGGGCATGCGGTCCTCGTCGACCTCCTTGACCTTCTCGGCCTTCGGGCGCCAGAGCACCAGCAGCTTGCCGATGTGCTGGATCGGCGCGGCGTCGAGTTCGTCGGCCAGCGTGGTCAACATGGCTTCGCGGGCCACGCGGTCGTCGGAGAAAACCCGGATCTTGATGAGGCCGTGGGCCTTGAGCGCGGCGTCGGCCTCTTTCTTGACAGCCGGGGTGAGCCCGTCGCCACCGACCATGACGATCGGATCGAGGTGATGGGCTTCGGCGCGGTGCACCTTGCGCTGCGCAGGGGTAAGTTGAATGGCTGTCATGGCCGTATTATCGCGAACCCTCGCCAAGCGAACCGAATACGACCCCGCCGATGAGCACCAAAACAACCGGCAAGAAGGTCAACAAGGCCTGGCTGCACGACCATATCAACGATCCCTGGGTCAAGCTTGCGACCCGGGAGGGCTACCGGGCGCGCGCTGCGTACAAGCTCAAGGAGATCGACGAGACGCTCGGTCTGATCAAGCCAGGGCACGTGGTGGTCGACCTGGGGTCGACCCCGGGCGCCTGGAGCCAGTACGCCCGGCGGCGCCTGTCCCCCGGCGGCGCCGCTGCCGGAACCCTGCACGGCACCATCATCGCGCTCGACCTTCTGCCCATGGAGCCGATCGAAGGCGTGAGCTTCCTGCAAGGGGATTTCCGGGAGGACGAGGTCCTGGCGCGCCTGGAAGAAGTCCTGGCCGGTCGCAAGGTCGATGTGGTCGTGTCGGACATGGCGCCGAATCTCTCGGGCATCGCCTCCGCGGATGCGGCACGGATCAGCCACCTGGTCGAATTGGCCATCGATTTTGCGCGGCAGCATCTCAAGCCTGAAGGCGCACTCGTCGCCAAGGCGTTTCATGGGGCCGGCTATGCCGAGCTGACCCAGTTGTTCAAGGAGAACTTCCGGGTGGCCAAGCCCATCAAACCGAAAGCCTCGCGCGACAAATCGTCTGAAACTTTCCTGGTCGGCATCGGCCTGCGCGGCAGCGACGCCCATTGATACCCGTTTCTCTGCCGCCCTGCGCGAGAAACCCGCGCCCATGCTGTGGCTGCTTGAGGGAAATCACGCGGTTTCGCAGCTTGAAAAGCCTAAAATGGACATCAATTGCGTGACCTGGGCGAATTTTCATTTCGCTGTCACGCGCTTTTGACTGGAGCTTCGTTTGAATAATCAGTGGTTTTCCAAGGTTGCCGTCTGGCTTGTCATCGCGATGGTGTTGTTCACTGTGTTCAAGCAGTTCGACACCCGCGGTGCCGCCAGCGCCGGCGCCGTCGGCTACTCCGACTTCCTCGAGGAAGTTCGCGGTAACCGCATCAAGAGCGCCACGATTCAGGAAGGACAGGGCGGCAGCGAGATCGTCGCGATCACCAACGACGATCGCCGTATCCGCACCACCGCCACCTACCTCGACCGCGGGCTGGTCGGCGACCTGATCGCCAACAACGTCAAGTTCGATGTCAAGCCGCGCGAAGAGGGCTCGCTGCTCATGACGCTGCTGGTCAGCTGGGGGCCGATGCTGCTGCTGATCGGCGTCTGGGTCTACTTCATGCGACAGATGCAGGGCGGCGGCAAGGGCGGGGCGTTCAGCTTCGGCAAGAGCAAGGCCCGCATGCTCGACGAGAACACCAACACCGTCACCTTCGCCGATGTCGCCGGTTGCGACGAGGCCAAGGAAGAAGTGAAGGAAGTCGTCGATTTCCTCAAGGACCCGGCCCGCTTCCAGAAGCTCGGCGGCCGCATTCCGCGTGGCCTGCTGCTGGTCGGCCCGCCCGGCACCGGCAAGACCCTGCTGGCCAAGTCGATCGCTGGCGAGGCCAAGGTGCCTTTCTTTTCGATCTCCGGCTCCGACTTCGTCGAGATGTTCGTCGGCGTGGGCGCGGCCCGCGTGCGCGACATGTTCGAGAACGCCAAGAAGAACGCGCCCTGCATCATCTTCATCGACGAAATCGATGCGGTCGGTCGTCAGCGTGGCGCCGGTCTCGGCGGCGGCAACGACGAGCGCGAGCAGACCTTGAACCAGATGCTGGTCGAGATGGACGGCTTCGAAACCAACCTCGGCGTGATCGTCGTGGCCGCGACCAACCGTCCGGACATCCTCGACGCTGCCTTGCTGCGTCCGGGCCGTTTCGACCGCCAGGTGTATGTCACGCTGCCGGACATCCGTGGCCGCGAACAGATCCTGGCCGTGCACATGCGCAAGGTGCCGCTGGGCCAGGACGTGAACCCCAACGTGATCGCGCGTGGCACGCCGGGCATGTCCGGCGCCGATCTGGCGAACCTCTGCAACGAGGCCGCGCTGATGGCCGCTCGCCGCAATGCGCGCGTGGTCGAGATGCAGGACTTCGAGAAGGCCAAGGACAAGATCTTCATGGGCCCCGAGCGCAAGAGCATGGTCATGCCCGAGGAAGAGCGCCGCAACACGGCCTACCACGAGTCCGGCCACGCCCTGATCGGCAAGCTGCTGCCCAAGTGCGATCCGGTGCACAAGGTCACCATCATCCCGCGCGGCCGTGCGCTGGGCGTGACGATGAGCCTGCCGGCGCAGGACCGCTACAGCTACGACCGCGAGTACATGCTCAACCAGATCAGCATGCTGTTCGGTGGCCGCATCGCCGAAGAGGTGTTCATGAACCAGATGACCACCGGCGCCAGCAACGACTTCGAGCGTGCGACCTCCATCGCCCGCGACATGGTCACGCGCTACGGCATGACCGACGCGCTGGGCCCGATGGTCTATGCCGAAAATGAAGGCGAAGTGTTCCTGGGCCGCTCGGTCACCAAGACCACGAACATGAGCGAGCAGACCATGGAAAAGGTCGACGGCGAAGTGCGCCGGATCATCGACGAGCAGTACAACCTGGCGCGTCGTCTGATCGAGGAAAACAGCGACAAGATGCACGCGATGGCCAAGGCCCTGCTCGAATGGGAAACCATCGACTCGGAACAGCTCGACGACATCATGGCCGGCCGCGAACCCCGTCCGCCCAAGGACTGGACGCCGCGCATTCCGCCATCGAACAACAACGGCGGCAGCGGCGGCACGCCGGCGGTCACTCCTGACCCGGCGCCCACCGCCGCCTGAGCACCGATGCGAGGGTGCAGACCGACGGGGCCTTGGGCCCCGTTTTTTCTTGGAGCGGCGCGATGACGACGACCTGGCGCACCAGCCGGTTCCTGATCGATCTGGCACGGCCCCAGGTGATGGGTATCGTCAACGTGACGCCAGACTCCTTCTCGGACGGCGGCGCCCATGCATCGACGCAAGCCGCGCTGCGCCATTGCGAAGAACTGCTGCGGCAGGGCGCGGACATCCTCGACATCGGTGGCGAATCGACGCGGCCCGGCAGCCCGGCCGTTTCGCTGGACGACGAACTGGCCCGCGTGATTCCCGTGATGCGCGAAGCGGTGCGCCTGGGTGTACCGCTGTCCATCGACACCTACAAGCCCGAGGTGATGCGCGCAGTGCTGGACCTCGGCGCCGACATCGTCAACGACATCTGGGCTTTGCGCCAACCGGGCGCGGTGGCGGCCGTGGCGCAGCACCCGTCCTGCGGCGTCTGCCTGATGCACATGCACAGAAACCCGCAGACGATGCAGGTGGCGCCGATGGCGGGCGACGTGGTGCCGGTGGTCGCCACATTCCTGATGGAACGAGCCAACGCGTTGCGTGATCTGCGGATCGCACCCTCGCGCATCGTGCTCGATCCCGGCATCGGCTTCGGCAAGACGGTGGCGCAGAATTTCGCTCTGCTGGCGCGGCAGCGCGAACTGCTCGCTGCGGGCTACCCGGTGCTCGCCGGCTGGTCGCGCAAGTCCTCGCTCGGTACGGTCACCGGCATCGAGGCCGCCGATGCGCGGATGGTGCCGAGCGTGGCGGCGGCGTTGCTGGCCGTGGAGCGCGGGGCAGCGGTCGTGCGCGTGCACGACGTGCGCGACACCGTCGCGGCGCTGGCTGTCTGGCGCGCCATGCGCGAATCCGAACAACAAGACTTTCCACAAGAAAAAACAACGACATGACACGACAGTATTTCGGCACCGACGGCATCCGCGGCACGGTGGGCCAGCCACCCATCACACCGGACTTCGTGCTGCGCCTGGCGCATGCCGTGGGGCGCGTGCTCAAGAAGACCGAGAAGCGCCCGACCGTGCTGATCGGCAAGGACACGCGCATCTCCGGCTACATGCTGGAGTCGGCGCTCGAATCGGGCTTCAATTCCGCAGGCGTCGATGTCGTCCTGCTCGGCCCGTTGCCGACACCCGGCGTGGCTTACCTGACGCGTGCACAACGGGCCAGCCTCGGCGTCGTCATCAGCGCCAGCCACAACGCCTTCCCGGACAACGGCATCAAGTTCTTCAGCGCCCAGGGCACCAAGCTGAGCGATGAGTGGGAACTCGCGGTCGAGGCGGCGCTGGAAGAAGCGCCCGTGTGGGCCGATTCCGCGCAGTTGGGCAAGGCGCGCCGCCTGAGCGATGCGGCCGGCCGCTATATCGAGTTCTGCAAGAGCACCTTCGCGCACGACCTGAGCCTGCGCGGCCTCAAGCTGGTGATCGACGCGGCACACGGCGCGGCCTACCAGGTGGCGCCCAACGTGTTCCACGAGCTGGGGGCCGAGGTGAGCAGCATCGGCTGCGCGCCGGACGGGCTCAACATCAACAAGGACGTCGGTGCGACGCATCCGCAGGCGCTGATCGAGGCGGTGAAGGCGAAGGGTGCCGACTACGGCATCGCGCTCGACGGCGACGCCGACCGGTTGCAACTGGTCGACGCCACTGGCCGGCTCTTCAACGGCGACGAGCTGCTCTACCTGATGGTGCGCGAGCGCATCGCGCGCGGCGAGAAGCCGCAGGGCGTGGTCGGCACCCTGATGACCAACAAGGCGATCGAGGTGGCGCTGCGCGGGCAGGGCATCGAGTTCGTCCGCGCCAAGGTCGGCGACCGCTACGTGCTCGAAGAACTCGAGAAGCGCGGCTGGCTGCTGGGCGGCGAAGGCTCCGGCCATCTGCTGGCGCTCGACCGCCACACCACCGGCGACGGCATCGTGAGCGCACTGCAGGTGTTGCAAGCGTGCGTGCGCAGCGGCAAGACGGTCGGCGAACTGCTGGCCGACGTCGTGCTCTTCCCGCAGACGCTGATCAACGTGCGCCTTCGGGAGGGCCAGGCCTGGCAATCCAACGCTGCGCTGAAGACCGAAACGCAGCGCGCCGAAGCCGAGCTCGGCGACGCCGGCCGCGTGCTCATTCGCGCGAGCGGCACCGAGCCGCTGGTGCGCGTGATGGTCGAGGCGCGCGATGCGGCGCAGGCCGAAGCGTGCGCGCGTCGTCTGGCCGCCACGTTGCAGGCATGACGTCGGCGCCGTCGGTGCGCGCGGTGCATGCCAGCACGTTGCACAGCTTTTCCAAGTTCACCGAATCGGCGATCCGACTGGTCGCCGGACTCGGCGTGGAAGGCGATGCGCACGCCGGCACCACGGTGAAGCACCGATCCCGCGTCGCTCGCAACCCCCAGGCGCCCAACCTGCGGCAGGTCCACCTGCTCCACGCCGAGCTGTTCGACGAACTGATGGCCGCCGGCTTCGCGGTCTGGCCGGGTGAACTGGGCGAGAACGTCACGACGCACGGCATCGACTTGCTTGGACTGCCGACCGGCACGCGGCTGCGCCTGGGCGACGAGGCCGTCGTCGAGTTGACCGGCCTGCGCAACCCCTGCAGCCAGATCGACCGCTTCCAGGCCGGGCTGATGGCGGCCACGCTTGCGCGCGATACCGACGGGCGCCTGGTGCGCAAGGCCGGTGTCATGGCGATCGTGCTGCAGAGTGGCGTCGTGCAAGCGGGTGATTCGATCCGCATCGACCTGCCGTCCGGCGAGGTCCAACCTTTGGAGCCCGTGTGATCGATATCGTGATGGCCGACTATGGCAACCCGGCGCATGCACGCGCCCTGGTCGACTTGCTCGACGCGTACGCCCGCGACCCTGCCGGCGGTGGCACACCGTTGACGGACGCGGTGCTGGCCGGACTGCCGACCGCCCTCGCGGCCCGTCCGCAAGCGTTCAGCGTGATCGCGTTCGACGGCCAGCAGCCGGTCGGGCTGGCGAACTGCATCGAAGGCTTTTCCACCTTTGCCTGCCGTCCGCTGGTCAACGTGCACGACGTGGTCGTTCTGCAGAGCCACCGCGGCCAGCGGATCACGCAGCGCATGCTGGCGCGTGTCGAGCAGGAGGCGGTTGCGCGTGGCGCCTGCAAGCTCACGCTCGAGGTGCTGCAGGGCAATGCGCCGGCGCTGCGGGCTTATGAGCGCGAAGGCTTCGCCGGCTACCAGCTCGACCCGGCCTTCGGCGCGGCGGTGTTCATGCAGAAGAAGCTGTAGCGCCTGTTCAGAAGCGCGTGACGGGCGCCTCGATCTCTTTCTTGTCGACCGCATAGCGGCCAAGCTCCCACTTGGCGATCGCGTTGCGGTGCACTTCGTCCGGGCCGTCGGCGAAGCGCAGCGTGCGCGCATGCGCATAGGCGAAGGCCAGCGGGAAGTCGTCGCACATGCCGCCGCCGCCGTGCACCTGCATCGCCCAGTCGATCACCTGGCAGGCCATGCTGGGGGCGACCACCTTGATCATCGCGATCTCGTTCTTGGCGACCTTGTTGCCAGCCACGTCCATCAGCCACGCAGCCTTGAGCGTGAGCAGGCGCGCCATGTCGATCTTGCAGCGCGCTTCGGCGATGCGTTCCTGCGTCACCGTCTGCGAGGCCACGGTCTTGCCGAAGGCGACGCGCGAGGAGGCGCGTCGGCACATCAGCTCGAGCGCGCGCTCGGCCAGGCCGATCAGGCGCATGCAATGGTGGATGCGTCCCGGGCCAAGGCGGCCCTGGGCGATCTCGAAGCCACGGCCTTCGCCCAGCAGGATGTTGTCGACCGGCACGCGGACGTTCTCGAAGGTCATCTCGACGTGGCCGTGCGGCGCGTCGTCGTAGCCCATCACGTTGAGCGGGCGCAGCACCGTGATGCCCTTGGCGTCGGCCGGCACGATCACCATGCTCTGCTGCGAATGGCGCGGTGCGTCGGGGTTGCTCTTGCCCATGGTGATGAAGACCGCGCAGCGCGGGTCGGCGGCGCCGGAGATCCACCACTTGCGGCCGTTGATCACGTAGTCGTTGCCGTCGCGCTCGATGCGGGTCGCCACGTTCGTCGCATCGCTCGATGCGACGTCGGGTTCGGTCATGGCGAAGGCCGAGCGGATCTCGCCTTCGAGCAGGGGCTTCAGCCAGCGCGCCTTGATCTGTTCCGAGCCGTATCGGGCGATGGTCTCCATGTTGCCGGTGTCCGGTGCCGAGCAGTTGAACACCTCGCTGGCCCATGGCACGCGGCCCATGATCTCGGCCAGCGGCGCGTATTCCTGGTTGGTGAGGCCCGCGCCTTCATAGCCCGACGCCGAGGCGCTGTCGACCGGCAGAAACAGGTTCCAGAGGCCGTCCGCCTTGGCCTTCACCTTGAGCTTCTCGATGGTTTGCAATGGCGTCCAGCGCTTGCCGGCCACGGTGTTGGCCGCGAGCTCGGCGCTACAGGCCGCTTCGTTTGGGTAGATGTGGTCGTCCATGAAGGCGCTGACGCGCGTCTGCAATGCCTTGGTCTTGGCCGAGTATTCGAAGTCCATGCTGTCTCCTAGGGTGAGTCGATCGTGTGCGTCGCCAAACGCGCGCTCAGGCCTTCTGTGCAAAGGCCCAGGCCATCTCCGCCATGGGCCGCGCGCCGCGGCCCGATGCCACCGCCTGTTCGCTCGACGCGGTGCCGGCCTCGACCCGCTTCGCGATGCCCTGCAGGATCGCGGCGATGCGGAACAGGTTGTAGGCGAGGTAGAAATTCCAGTCGGGTGCCAGTGCTTCGGGCGTGGTGATACCGGTGCGCTCGCAGTAACGGCGGATGTATTCGGCTTCCGTCGGAATGCCGAGGCTCGTCACGTCGACGCCGCCCAGCCCGCGGAAGGCGCCCGGCGGGATGTGCCAGGCCATGCAGTGGTAGCTGAAGTCGGCCAGCGGATGGCCGAGCGTCGACAGTTCCCAGTCGAGCACGGCGATGGCGCGCGGCTCGGTGGGGTGGAACATCACGTTGTCGAGCCGGTAGTCGCCATGCACGACCGAGCTCATCGATGCGTCGCGGGCGGTCGCCGGGATGTGCGCCGGCAGCCAGTCCATCAGACGGTCCATCTCGGGGATGGGCTGCGTGACCGAGGCGACGTACTGCTTGCTCCAGCGGCCGATCTGGCGCTCGAAGTAGTTGCCGGGCTTGCCGTAGTCGGCCAGTCCGCGCTCGGCGAATTTCACCGTGTGCAGGGCGGCGATCACGCGGTTGAGCTCGTCGTAGATCGCGCCGCGCTCGGCCTTGTCCATCCCGGGCAGGGACTGGTCCCACAGCACCCGGCCGCTCTTGAATTCCATGACGTAGAAAGCGCGCCCGATGACGGACTCGTCTTCGCACAGGCACAGCATGCGCGGCACCGGCACGTCGGTGCCGTCCAGTCCGCGCATCACCTTGAACTCGCGCTCCACCGCATGCGCCGAGGGCAGCAGCTTGGCCACCGGCCCCGGCTTGGCACGCATCACGTAGCTTTGACCGGGCGTGATGAGCTTGTAGGTCGGGTTCGACTGCCCGCCCTTGAACATCTCGACCGTGAGCGGACCCTGGAAGCCGTCGAGGTGGGCGTCGAGCCACGTCGTCAGCGCGCCGACATCGACGCTGTGTTGCGGCGCGACAGCGCGCGTTCCGATGAAGCTGCTGAAGTCCTGGGTCATGGGGGGCAACGACGGGTTAGAGGTCGGCCTCCGCGATGCGCATGAGCCCGGCACGGTCGAGCACGACCAGACCACCCGGTTCGATGCGCAGCACGTTCTCGCGCTCCATCGCCTTGAGTTCCTGGTTGACCCGCTGGCGCGACGCGCCGAGCAGCTGCGCGAGTTCTTCCTGCGCCAGGTGCAGGCCGATGCGCAGCTGGCTGCCGTCGGCCAGACTGGGTACGCCGTAGCTGCGCACCAGGTGCGTGAGCTGTTTGGCGAGCCGGGCCCGCAAGGGGAGGGTGTTGAGGTCCTCGACCAGCCCGAAGAGCTGACGGATGCGACGCGCCTGCAGACGCATCAGCGCTTCGTACAGCTCCACGTGCGTGGCGAGGATCTTCTGGAAATCCGCACGGGCCACGTTGAGCGTGGTCGTGTCGCCGTGCGCATAGGCATCGTGCGTGCGACGGTCCCCGTCGAACATCGCCACGTCGCCGAACCAGATGCCGGGTTCCACGTAGGTCAGTGTCACCTGCTTGCCCGCGACGGTCGTCGAGCTCACGCGCACCGCGCCCTTGGCGCACGCGATCCATCCTTCGGGCGGATCGCCGCGGGCGGCCAAGAGGTCGCCGTCCTTGTGACGTCTGACAAATGCGCATCGGAGGATGTCGTGCCGCAGCGAGGGTGAGAGGGATGAGAACCAGCGACCGCTGTTGATCGCTTCGCGTTCGTCGATGGTAAGAATGGGCTCGTCCATGGGGCTGTCCTGTCGGCGACTGAGGGGCTGCAGAGGTGTCTCGGGAGCGACGCGCGGCGTCACTCGTAGCGCGGCGTTTCTTTTGCGAGGAAGGCCGAGATGCCGACGCCCGCGTTGGCGTGGTGCAGGTTGCGCACGAAGTGGTCGCGCTCCTGCGCAAGATGCGCCGACAGCGTGGCGCTTCGCGCTTCGTTGAGCAGTTCCTTCATGCTGGCGATCGCGTTCGGCGCCTTCGCATCGAGCCGTGCCGCGAGGCGCAACGCGGTCGACAGCGCCTGGCCGTTGTCGGCCAGTTCATTGACGATGCCGGCGGCATGCAGCCGTGCCGCGGCGATGCGCTCCCCGCCCATCAGCCATTCGCTCGCCAGGTGCCGCGGCAGCGCCTGCGCCAGATGCCAACTCATGCCGCCGTCCGGCGACAGCGCGACGTTGACGTACGACGCCGCGAAGACCGCGTCGCGCGCCGCGACCACCAGGTCGCAAGCCAGCGCCAACGAGAAGCCCGCACCGGCGGCCGCGCCTTCGACCGCCGCGATCACCGGCTTCGGAAAGGTGCGGATCGAATCGATCCAGTTGTGCAGGCCTTCGATCGATTCGGCCTGCACCGACGGCGACTGCTGGCGGTTGGCCTGCAGCCGCTGCAGCGAGCCGCCGGCGCAAAACCATGCACCTTCGCCCACGATCACGACGCTGCGGATCTCGCTGCTGCTCTCGGCACCGTTGAGCGCCTCGATGCCGGCCGCGTACATGGCCGGGTCGAGCGCATTGCGCAGGGACGGGTTGGCGATGGTCAGCACCATCGTGCTGCCCTCGGTCGTGCTTCGGAGTTCGGCGGTCATGGTCGTCTCGTTCTCATTCTTCTTCGTGCATCAGGCTCAGGCCCAGCGCGCCGCGGCGGCGCAGCCACGGGCTCGGGCGATAGCGCGGATCGCCGTACACGGTTTGCAGGTTGAACAGCACCTCGAGCATGTTGGTCGGCCCGTACAGGTCGCCCATCGCGAGTGGCCCCTGAGGGTAGCCCAGGCCGAGGCGCACCGCCGTCTCCAGGTCGGCCGGCGAACACACGCGCTGCTGGCACATGTCGGCCGCGATGTTGACGATGGTGCCGATGACGCGCTGCGTGACGAAGCCGCCGCTGTCGCGGATCACGCTGACGGCCTTGCCATCGCGCGCGAAGAGCGCATGCGCGGCGTCGCGCATGTCGCGGCGTGTCGCCGGGTTGGTGGCCAGCACGCGGCGCTTGGTCGCGGCGTCGTCGACCATCAGGTCGATGCCGACGGTGCGCGTGGCGTCGAGGCGCTCGACGGCCGCCACGGTCGTCACGTCGAAGCCCAGTGGGGCGACCAGGATCAGGGCGGCAGAGGAGGGCGCCGCGCCGGTCTCGAGGCGAGCCCCGAGCGTGTGGATCAGCTTGAGCAGCTCGGGCCGCCGTGCGGCGCGTGGCGACACCCAGACCGTGAGGGGGTCGTCGACGACCGGGGCGGCGGGTTCGGCCTCGACCTGCGCGACGCCGTCGACATAGCGGTAGAAGCCTTCACCGGTCTTGCGTCCCAGCGCACCGGCCACGAGCCGCTGAGCCGTGATCACGCTCGGCCGGTAGCGCGGCTCTTCGTAGTACTGGCGGTAGATCGACTCCATCACCGGGTGCGACACGTCCAGGGCGGTGAGGTCCATCAGCTCGAAGGGGCCGAGGCGAAAGCCCGCCTGGTCCTTCAGGATGCGGTCGATCGTCGCGAAATCGGCCACGCCTTCTCCGACGATGCGCAGCGCCTCGGTGCCGAAGCCGCGGCCCGCGTGGTTGACGATGAAGCCGGGCGTGTCCTGCGCCTGCACCGCGCTGTGGCCCATCTGGCGTGCGTAGCCGGCCAGCCGCTCGCACACCGCCGGGGCAGTCTTGAAGCCGGCAACGACCTCGACCACCTTCATGAGCGGCACGGGGTTGAAGAAGTGGAAGCCCGCCAGGCGTTCAGGGTTCGCCATGCCGGCCGCGATCGCCGTGACGGACAGCGACGAGGTGTTGGTGGCGAGCGTCGCATCGCTGCGGACCATGCCCTCCAGGTCGCGGAACAGCGTACGCTTGACCGCCATGTCTTCCACCACGGCTTCCACCACCAAATCGCAAGCCGCCAAGTCGGTCAGTGCGCCGACGGCCGTCAGGCGTCCGGACCACGCCTGCAGCTGCGCCGCGTCGAACTTGCCTTTCTCGTGGAGCTTCTGCCACTGCGCGACGACGGCGTCACGCCCCCGGACGGCGGCGCCGTCGAAGCTGTCGAACAGCAGCACGTCGCTGCCCGCCTGTACGGCGATCTGGGCGATGCCGCGGCCCATGGCCCCCGCACCGACCACCGCCACCTTCGAAAAATTCACGGTCATTTGTTAAATGCTCAGGTATGTAAAAAGCTAAAAGACAATCGTGTCAGAATGTGTTTACTTTAGGTTGCCTTTCGGGTCCATCTTGCAACTCCTCCGTCGCGCAGCGCCCCTGTTTTTACTCGGGTTCGCCGTTCCCTCTCTCGCACTGACGCTCGGACAGCCGCAAGGTGCGGTCTGGATCGGGCGGCCGCTCGACCTCGTTGTGCCGCTGACGCTGGCCGAAGGCGAGGGCGGCGATTCGCTGTGCGCCGAAGCCGAGATGGTCCAGGGCGGGGTGCGGGTGGATGACCGACGCGTGACTGTATCGCTCGAGCCGGGGGGCCGCCCCGGCCAGACCCGCATCCACATCCGGTCGACCACGCCGATCGAGGAACCGGTCGTGCAGGTCACCGTGCGAGCGGGCTGCCAGGCGAGTTCGAGCCGCCAGTTCGTGCTGCTGGCCGACATGCCGGTCGAGATCACCGCAGCGCCCGTGCTGCCCGGCGCGTCGGGGGCATCGTCGTCGGCGACCACCGACACACCGGTCACGCGGAGCAACCGCCGCCCACAGCGCGCCACCGGCGATGGCGGCGGATCCGCTGCCGCCGTGGCATCGACGACTGCGCCCCCGCAGCGCGCGCCCACGCCCCGGCCCCGTCCGGCCGCTTCGGCGGAGCGTGGCGAAGCGCGCGCACCGGCGGCCCGTGCCACGCCACCGGCGCGCCGCAGCACCGCAGCCACGCCGCCACGGGCACCGGTGCCGGCAGCGCCTCCGGCCGCAGGTGCGGCGGCACCGACCGTGCCACCGGCGGGTTCGCCGTCGGCGAGCGGCGGCGCCCGCCTGCAACTCGATCTGCTCGACCCATCGGCCGCGCGCAATCCTGCGCTGGCGGCATCGGCTGCCGCCACGCCGGGGGCCCTCGATCCGGCCGTCTCCGCGGCCCTCGCAGCCGCCAGCGCGGCGGCCAATGCCGAAGAGCTCCAGCGTGCCAACGAACGGATGAAGGCACTCGAGGCCACGCTGGCGGCCCTGCGCGAGCAGAGCGCCCAGAACCAGCGCCTGCTGCTGGAGATGCGCAGCGAGCTGGCCGACGCGCGCGACAGCCGCTATCGCAACCCGCTGGTGTATGCCCTCGGCCTGCTGCTGCTCCTCGCATTGATCGGTCTTTTCATGCTCTGGCGTGTCGCGCGTCGCACGACCGGTCCCGCCTGGTGGGGCGACCCAACTGGCAAGGACGACGGCACGTCCCTGCTACCGACGGGCGTCGCGTCGTCCGCGGGTCTGGCGGGCGCATCGGTCGCCGAGAACGCGGTGACGCCAAAGACCGGACCGTTCGGCACCGCGCTGGTCGCGGCCGACGCCGAGGACGAGTCGCCGGACACGCTGCCGCCGCTGGTGGAAGACGAGAGCGCTCCCGCGCGCTACGTGAACACCGAGGAGCTGTTCGACGTGCAGCAGCAGTCGGACTTCTTCCTCTCGCTCGGTCAGCACGAGCAGGCGATCGCGGTGCTCAGCGAGCACATCGCCGACAACCCGGAAACCAGCGCGCTGGCCTACCTCGACCTGCTGCGCATCTACCACGGGCTCGATCGGCGCGACGACTACGCGCGGGTCGGCCAGGAATTCGAACGGGCGTTCAATGCCTCGGTGCCGGACTTCGAACATTTCTCCGAAGTCGGTCACGGCCTCGAACACTACCCCTCGACCCTTGCGCGCATCGAAGCCCAGTGGCCGCGGCAAGGCACGCTGGGCCTCATCGAGGAACTGGTGTTCCGCAAGCCCGGCACGCGCGGCGACGAGAGCTTCGATCTCGCCGCGTACCGCGAATTGCTGCTGCTGTACTCGGTCGCGAAGGAAGTGATCGACCCGGACAGTGCGCCGCCGACGCCGATCACGCCGCTGTCCTTCCTCGATACGCACGAAGCGAAGCTCGAGCCGACCAGGCCGGCCGAACTGGACCGTGCGACCGAACAAGTCGGCCTGGCGGGGGGGGATCACAACGCGCCCGACGCGCCGCTGCCGTCGCTGTACGGCGCCATCGACGAGACGCTGTCGCACGACACGGTCATCGCCGCGCACCCTGGTGCGGCCAGCGCACGCCCGGCGGCGTCGACGTCGGCCTCACCAGACGAAGAAGAACAATGGACGCGCCCGATGTCGGTGAACGAGCGGCAGGAGCACCCCGATCAGAGCGCTGCCATGTCCTTCGACAACACTTCGCTCGAAACGCTTGAAACCCTGCCGGCTGAGCTCGAGCTGGAGAAGCGCCCGTCCTCGCCGCCGACCACCGACGACATGCCGTTGCCTGAATTGCGGCTCGATCTGGAACTGTTCGATCCGACCATCGAGGCCGAGATCGCGCCCCGGCCGCGCCGTCGGCGCTGAAACGGCGGCGACGCCCTCAGCGGCGAACCTGCAAGGCGCCGGGGTTCACGATGTTGGTGGGGTTGCCCTTGATGAAGCTCACCACGTTGTCGAAGGCCTGGCCGAAATACATCTCGTAGCTGTCCTGCTCGACGTAGCCGATGTGCGGCGTGCAGATGCAGTTCTCCAGACGCAGCAACGCATGACCCTGCAAGGGCGGTTCGCTTTCGAACACATCGATCGCGGCGATCCCGGGCCGCCCGCGGTTCAGGGCCGCCAGGAGGGCGTCGGGTTCGACCAGCTCGGCACGCGAGGTGTTCACGAACAGGGCGGTCGGCTTCATCCGCGACAGGTCTTCCAGCGTGACGATGCCGCGGGTGTCGTCGCTCATGCGCAGATGCACCGTGAGCACGTCGGCGGCGGCGAAGAAGGCCTCGCGGCTCGGAGCGACCTGGAAGCCTTCCGACCGGGCAAGGTTACGGCTCTGTTCGCGGCCCCAGATCACCACCTGCATGCCGAAGGCCTGGCCATAGCGCGCGACCAATTGGCCGATGCGGCCGTAGCCCCAGATGCACAGCGTCTTGCCCTTGAGCACCGAGCCCAGCCCGAAGTTCGGCGGCATCGAGGCCGACTTGAGGCCGGACTGCTGCCATGCGCCGTGCTTGAGGTTGCTGATGTACTGCGGGAGCCGTCGCATCGCCGCCATGATCAGTGCCCATGTCAGCTCGGCCGGCGCGAGCGGCGAGCCGCTGCCCTCGGCCACCGCCACGCCTTGCTCGCTGCAGGCCGTGACGTCGATGTGCTTGCCGACCCGGCCGGTCTGGGAAATGAGCTTGAGCTTGGGCAGCTTCTCGATCAGCTGCCGGGAAATCTGGCTGCGCTCACGGATCAGGACGATCACGTCGGCGTCTTTCAAACGCACCGACAGCTGACCGATGCCTTTGACCGTGTTGGTATAGACCTTCGCCGCGTAGGCATCGAGTTTGGCGGCGCATTGCAACTTGCGCACCGCATCCTGGTAGTCGTCGAGGATCACAATGTTCATGGCGTGCCATTGTGCCTCGCGTCACGCGAAAGCTCTCAGGGGCGCGCTACGGTGCGCGCATCGCGCCAGAGGTCAAGGCCTCTGCGCAGCACACGTGCAGGCGAGCGTGCCCGAATGCGGGTCAGTGCAGCGGACGCCCGCCGCGCACGGTGTCGGCCGCCTCGAGTGCCGCGAGGCGGTCGAGTTCGGCACACACGTCTGCCATCCGGCCGGAGATCACGACACGGCCGGCGCGCCGGTCCGGCTGTTGCGCGTCGACCGTGCGGACCACGCGCAGCGGCCGCGCCGCCACCGGTGGATGCGCGTGCCCCGGGGTGGTGGTGCCAGCGCGCTGCGCGCAGGCTGGCCGCACGGCCACATAGCGCAGGTCGGCGTGGGCGTCGAAACTGACGTCGCGGCGCACGCGGCGCTCCGGCATCCAGCGGTGGGCGAGCGACTGCAGCGGGGTGAGCAGATCGACGAAAGTGAGCAGAACGATTCCCATGCGAACTCCAAGGTCAGAGGTTGAACACAGGCAGGATTGCTTGATGGGACTGCGCCAGGGTGATGGCCTGATTGCCATACGCCCGCCACCTGTCGCAGCCCTTGCGATGCGTTACATCAGCATGGTGTTGCGGATCAGCCCGACGGCCAGGCCTTCGATCTCGAAGGGCTCGCCGGGCTGAACCACGATGGTCGGGTAGTCGGGGTTCTCGGCATGCAGCTCGATCACCTGCTTGTTGCGCTTGAGGCGCTTGACGGTCACTTCGTCGCCCAGGCGCGCGACCACGATCTGGCCGTTGCGCGCTTCCTTGGTGGACTGAACGGCAAGCAGGTCGCCGTCCATGATGCCGGCATCGCGCATCGACATGCCGCGCACCTTGAGCAGGTAGTCGGGCTGATGCTGGAACAAGGTGTTCTCGACGTAGTAGGTCTGGTCCACATGCTCCTGCGCGAGGATGGGCGAACCGGCTGCCACGCGGCCCACCAGCGGCAACGCCAGTTGGGCCATGCCCGGCAGCGAAAGCGAGAACTGGTTGTCGCGCGACTCGTTGAGCGAACGCAACGCATCGCCCTTGAGCCGAATGCCGCGGGACGTGCCGCTGAGCAGTTCGATCGCGCCCTTGCGTGCCAGCGCCTGCAGGTGTTCCTCCGCTGCATTGGCCGACTTGAAGCCCAGTTCGGCCGCGATTTCGGCGCGCGTCGGCGGCGCACCGGTCTGCGCGATGGTGCTGCGGATCAGGTCCAGAATCTGCTGCTGACGGGCGGTAAGCTTGACGGCGAACTGCATGTGAACTCCTTGGTGCTGGTTGGATATCCAGTACCTGTATTTTTAAACAGTTTTCCGGACTTTGCAATAGATGGTGAACAAAAGCGTCTCGGGTGCGCGTGGCGTGCTCGTTCTGGGCACGGGCGGCACGATCGCCGGTCGGGCGGCGTCCGCGTCCGACAACGTCGGCTACACGGCCGGCGAGGTCGGCGTCGACGTCCTGCTGCAGGGGCTCGATCTGCCCCCGGGCTTGCCGGTGTGGGCCGAGCAGGTCGCCCAGCTCGACAGCAAGGACATGGACTTCGAGGTCTGGCAGGCGCTCGTGGCCCGCTGCGCCGAGTCGCTGGCGCGCGACGATGTTTGCGGCCTCGTGATCACGCACGGCACCGACACGCTGGAGGAGACCGCGTTCTTCCTGCAGTCCGTGCTGAGCCCGACCAAGCCGGTGGTGCTCACCTGCGCGATGCGGCCGGCGAGTGCGCTGGTGCCCGACGGCCCGCAGAACCTGCGCGACGCGATCGGCCTCGCGGCCTGGCCGGGCGCGACGGGCGTGACGGTGGTGTGCGCCGGTGCCGTCCATCGGTCGCTCGACGTGCAGAAGGTGCACACCTACCGCCTGGACGCCTTCGATTCGGGCGACGCCGGGCCGCTGGGCTATATGGAAGAGGGCGCCCTTCGCCCCCTCCGTGCCTGGCCCGCGTTGGAGAGCGCTGCCGCAGCGCGCCTCGACGCCGTCATCGCGACCGAACCCTTCGCATGGCCCCGGGTCGAGATCCTGACCAGCCACGCAGGCGCGCAGGGGCTGCTGATCGATGCGCTCGTGCAGGCCCGGCGGTCCGGCGCTGCCCATGCGGTCGACGGCCTCGTGCTGGCGGCAACGGGCAACGGCACGGTGCACCACGCGATCGAGGCCGCGGCCCTGCGCGCACAGGCGGCGGGCATCGCGGTGCTGCGCGCCACGCGTTGCGCACAGGGGCGCATCGTGGGCACGTCAGGCGCGGCGATTCGCGACGCCGGTGCGCTCACGCCGGTGAAGGCCCGCGTCGCGCTGATCCTGGAGTTGTTGGTGGCACGCGCACGCTGACGGCGCGTGCTGAGCGGGCGGCAGTCGCGCCGACCCTACAGCAGGGGAGCGAGCTGCGGCAGGCGTCGGCTGGCCCACAGATTCACCAGCGCGTCGAGCTCGCTCGCGTAGATGCCTGTCGAGCGTTCGGTGCGCCCGTCCGCATCGGGGATACGACTGTCCAGGCACGCATGCCACAGTGACTTGCGCAGTTGCCGATACTGGCCGAGGCATTCGTAGCCGAAGGGGGCCGACGTCGAGAGCGCACATCGGCGGATCAGCAACCCGCAGGTGTGCGCATAGGGGAGCCCTTTGGTCGACACCAGCAGGAAAGCGCCATCGTCCTGAATCACGCGCTCGCGCGGTATCTCGGACGTGAGCTCGGGGATGGAGGATGGCTTTTGCTTGGACATGACTCCAGGTATATCGGCAGCGCTGCGAGAGGCTGAAGGACGCGGCACTTCATGCGCAGCGTGGGGTGGAGAACCAATGCCTGACAACGGAAGTCACGGTATCGACATATCACGGCGTACGAGCGATGGATGTGCGACGTACGGCGCAGCGGCCTGGCCTTGCGCGGCCTACCATCGAGTCACTGATCGCGACGATGCAACACCATCCCCTCATTTCCAACTTCCCCTTGCTCGACGAGGCCGACGTCTGTCTGGTCACGGCGGATGCGTCGTTCCGCTCCGAAGAGGTGTCGGTGCACCGGGCGATCGGCGAATTGCTGCATGCGGTGAGGGAACTGCTCGAACTCGATGTCGTGTTCGTCGGAGAGATCGTCAAAGGCCGTCGGGTCTTCAGGTACATCGACACGGTGTTGGCGCCGCCCCCGATCGACGTCGGCGGCTTTCATCCGCTGCCCGACACGATCTGCCAACGCATCCTGGACTGCCGTCTGCCTGCGCTCATTCCCAATGTGAAGGCGATCGCGCACGCGCAAGGGTTGTCGGCCGAGTACACCGCACTCGGCGCGCACATCGGCGTGCCGGTGCGCCTGCCCAACGGGCGGCTGTACGGGATGTTGTGCGGCTTCAACATCGGCGGCGGCTGCGCCTTCACCGTACGCGACGTGAAGCGGCTCGAGATCGCTGCGAGCAGTGCGGCCTACCTGATTGCCCGGGCGGAGGGCAACGACCGCTATCAATCCGACCCGGCCCTGGTGTAGGGCCCGGCCCTATGCCACCGCCCGGCCAGCAGGCATTTGCAGCTGCTCTGCCAGCGCCCGCACGCTCAGCGGTGCCGAACCCTCGGCCTTGTTGCTGATCGTGACGTACACCTTCTGCGCGGCATCCGCGGTGCCGGCGATCACCCGGGCCAGGGCCGTTCGGATGTCGAGGTCGGGATGGACCATCTTGTCGAACGGGGCGTACAGCGCCTCGGCGTCTTCGTAGCCGTAGGCGCCGTGGCGGCGGTTCACGTTCCAGCGGCAGACCAGCGGCCCCGGCCAGAGGGCGCGCAGCATCGGCAACTGCTCGGCGATGGGCGGCAGCTTGGGGTGCAGGCCGAGGCAGTAGGTGGCGCCGGCGTCGCGCAGCAGCTGGGCGAACGCCGGGGTGAGCAGCTCCGGGTCGCGCACTTCCACCGCGATCACGCCGTCCGGCGCGTCGGGGCGCAGCGCGGGCAGGGCGCGCAGCATCGCTCCCAGGCGATCGAACACCTCGTCCCGGCGGGCGAGCAGGGACAGCGGCAGCGGGCTGAGCTGGAACACCAGCGCGCCGACCTTGGCGCCCAGGCCCTCGAGCGCCGGCCGGACGAACTCGTGCACGGCGAGCGCCGGGTTCAGGAAGGCCGGGTTGGGTTGGCGGCCGCGGCCCTCCTCGCCGCGCACCAGCGCATCGGTCACCAGGCTCGGCGCCTTGACCACGAAGCGGAAATCGGGCGGCACCATGGCCGCCAGCCGCGCATACTGGCTCGCGCTGAGCGGGCGGTAGAAGGCACGGTCGACGCAGACGGTGCGCAGCAGCGGGTGGCGGGCATAGGCCGTGAGCCCGTCCCTGGCCAGCCGTGATTCGGCATAGACGCCGTCCCAGACGATGCCGGCCCAGCCCGGGTACGACCAGGTCGAGGTGCCCAGCCGTACGTGGTGCGACACGGCGTCTGCCGTGGCCTGCAGCGCAGCGTCGGCTGGCAGGGCGGCAATGGCGCCCGCGCGTGCGGCACGGGCCGGCGGTGTGGCAGCCGGGGAGGGCAGCGGCACAGCGGCCTCATCGGGGAAACCGGGGAGATCGGGGAGATCGGGGAAGAGCGAATCCTGCATGGTCGAAACGATGAATGCCGCATTTTCGCTGCGGCCCCGGTGCGCTCGCGGACAATCGACGCACCTCACGGGAACACGCCATGTACATGCCGCCACAGTTCAACGCCAAGGACCGCGCCCATGCGCTGCGGCTCCTGCGCGAACATCCTTTCGCCAGCCTGATCTCGAACGACGACGAAGGCCTGCCTTTCGTCTCGCACCTGCCGGTGGTCGTGGACGACCCGGACGCCGACGAGCTCGTGCTGCTCGCCCATTGCGCCAAGCCCAATCCGCATTGGCGCTACCTGCGCGATCGTTCGACGGCCGTGCTCACCGTGATGGGCCCGCATGCGTACCTGTCGCCCTCGGTCTACCCGGATCTGGCGCGGGTCCCCACCTGGAACTACCTGGCGGTGCATTGCACGGTCGAGGCCACGCTGGTCGAGACGCCCGTCGAGAAGGACACGCTTCTCAAGCGGCTGATCGGCGAGCACGAGCCGGCGTACGCGCAGCAGTGGCGGGACCTGGGAGACGACTTCCAGCAGAAGATGCTGGCCGGGCTGGTCGGCTTCTCGCTGCGCGTCACGGCGTTGCAGTGCAAGCTGAAGCTTAATCAGCATCGCCCGGAATCGCACGCGGCCATGCATGCGCAGTACCGCGAGGGTTCATCCGACGAGCAGGCGCTGGCCCTGTGGATGGAGCGCCTGGGCATGGCGACGCGCCCCACGGAGGGCCACTGACATGCGCGTGCTGGGTCTGGTCGGCCTGGTGATCGCGCTGCTCGTCGTCGGCCTGTTGGTCAAGAAGCAGGCGAGCAGTCTCGCCGCGCCGACATCCGTCAACGCACCCTCGACCCCCGCGCAGGGCCGGCAACTGCAGCAGGACATCCAGAAGTCGCTCGACGCCGCCATGCAGCCCCGCGCGATGCCGGACGACAAGCCATGAGCCTGCCCGCGGCACCGGTCGCGCCGGACGACGCGCACTGGATGGCCCTGGCCCTTGCCGAAGCGCGCGCCGCGGGCGCGGCCGGCGAAGTGCCGGTGGGCGCCGTGCTGGTTCGCAACGGGCAACTGGTCGCGGTTGGCCGCAACGCGCCCGTGGCCTTGCACGATCCCAGCGCGCACGCCGAGGTGCGTGCCCTGCGCGACGGCGCAGCGGCCCTTGGCAACTACCGCCTGGACGGCTGCGAGCTGTTCGTGACGCTCGAGCCCTGCGCGATGTGTGCCGGCGCCATCCTGCATGCGCGGCTGGCGCGCGTGGTGTACGGCGCGGCCGACCCGAAGACCGGGGCGGCGGGCTCGGTCGTCGACCTCTTCGCGCAGCCGCAGCTCAACCACCACACGGCGGTTCAGCGCGGTGTGCTGGCCGACGAATGCGGCCAGTTGTTGCAGTCGTTCTTCCAGGATCGGCGCGCCGTGGCGCGCGAGTCGGCGCAGCCGCTGCGCGACGATGCGCTGCGCACGCCCGAGGCGCGCTTCGCCCAGCTGACCGAGCCGGAGCGCTTTGCGGCGCGCTATGTCAGCGACCTGCCGTCGCTCGGCGGCTGGCGCATGCACTACCTCGACGAAGGGCTGCAGGATGCGGCAGGGACCGTGCTGTGCCTGCACGGGCCGGGGCAGTGGAGCCACGGATTCCGGCACCTGGTCGCGCAGCCCGGCGTGCGCTGGCTCGCGCCGGATCTCATCGGCTTCGGCCGCAGCGACAAGCCCAAGCGCGATGCCGTGCACCGGTGGGCATGGCATCGCGACGTGCTGCTCGACTGGCTCGATCGCCGGCCGGGGCCACCGCTGCTGTTGGCGCCCCTGGCCGGTGCCGAGCCGCTCGCGGCGCTGCTCGAGGCGGCGGCGCCGACGCGCTTCGTCGGCACGCGCCCGGTGCCCGACGCCTTCGACGGCGCGATGGACGATGCGTGGCGCGCGCCGTTCCCCGATCGCGGCTACGAGGCGGCACTGCGTGTCCTCGGCAATGCAGCGCCGCGTTCGTCAGGCCCCGACGCCGCGCAGGCCGCCGAATGGCGCTTCAAGGCAATGGGATACTTCCCGGCGTGAGCAAACATATCTACATCTATTCCCCGTCCAGCGCCGTGCGGGACAAGGCCGCCTTTCGGCGCGGCGTGAAGCGGCTGCAGGCGCTGGGCCACACCGTCGAGGTCGACGAGGCCGCGCTGTCCAGCCATCAGCGATTCGCGGGCGACGACGACACGCGCCTGGCCGCCATCGGCCGTGCGGCCGCCAGCGGTGCGCAGATCGCCCTGATCTCGCGCGGCGGCTACGGCCTGACCCGCATCCTCGACGCGATTCCGTACAAGGCCGTGGCCAAGGCCGTGTCGCGCGGCACGGAATTCGTGGGCCTGAGCGACTTCACGGCCTTCCAGAACGCCTTGCTGGCCAAGACCGGCGCGGTGAGCTGGGCCGGCCCGTCGGTCGGCGAGGATTTCGGTGCCGTGGACGGCCCGGACGACATCATGGAAGCCTGCTTCGACGACCTGATCAGCGGCCAGGGCGAGGGCACTGGATGGCGCCTGCCCGCGCGTGACGGCGAGGCGCCGACGCTGCGCCCGGTGCACGACGCCGTGCTGTGGGGCGGCAACCTGTCGGTGCTGGTGACCCTGCTGGGCACGCCCTATTTCCCGGTCGTCGACAAAGGGGTGCTCTTCCTCGAGGACGTGCACGAGCATCCCTACCGCCTCGAACGCATGCTCGATCAGCTGCGCCATGCGGGCGTGCTGGCGCGCCAGCGCGCGGTGGTGCTGGGCCAGTTCACGTCATTCAAGAAGGTGCCGCACGACAAAGGCTTCAGCCTCCGCACGGTGGTTGATCGGCTACGCAGTCAACTGAAGGTGCCGGTGCTGACCGGGCTTCCCTTCGGCCATGTGCCGACCAAGGTGCTGCTGCCCGTGGGCGCGAAGGTCGAAATGGCGCTCGACGGACGCGACGTCTTCATGGTGTGGGGACACCGCCATCCACATGACGGCCATCACCACCACTAGAGCGGACGAACGAGAAGGCGGGCGGGGCGCCGGCGGGGAAGGGCAGCGCTTCAGGCCGTGAAACGGTGGACGCGCGGGCCCATCGTTTGCGGCAGTCCGCCCTTGAACAAGCTGTTGATGCGGCGCATCTGGCGGCGTGCAGACGGCTCGCCATCGATTTCGGCAAGGGTCGTCAGCACGTCCTGACGCAGGTACCAGAGCGCTTCGAGGTCGTCGGCGAAACGCACGCGCTGCGCGACGCGGTGCACGGTGTTTCCCGGACGGGCCTCCAGCAAGGACAGCATCGACGTGCGGATCTGGACCAGCTGACGGTCGGTTGACCGGCGAAAGCTGAGACCTGGAAACGACAGTAGACGAAGAAGACTGCTGGGAGACATGGAGCAGAGGCAGGGTGCCTGGAGCCATCGATGCCTACTACGTTATAGGTAGGCCATGCCCGCCACAAGCAAAGAAACAATTAAACATGTTTTAAAACAACATACTTCACGCTTTTGCTCAAGTCGGTTCTCGAAATGAATACCTCCGGCTTATGGTTGCTTTGCGACCTCTCGAGACCACACCGGCAGGCTTGTGCCGACATCGTTCACGGTTTGTCAAGTCGGAGCGCAAGCGTGGCGGCTCCAGGAGAAAGTTCCAGCGCACCACGATGGAAAAGCAATTGCTTTGCCATAATCAATCAGCGATTGCTACGAAAAACTGCACAACATGGGCGCCAATTCAACGGTCGTTTTCGCGGACTTGACGGGAAGCACTCGGGTTTTCGAGGCAATGGGGAATGCTCGCGCGACGGACACCGTCACGCGCCTGACCCAGTGGATCGGCGGCGTGTGCGAGGCGCACGGCGGACGGGTCGTCAAGATGCTGGGCGACGGCGTCCTGGCGATTTTTCCGGCCGGCGACACTGCGACAGCCGCCGTTCTCGAACTGCAGCGCAACCACCAGAAGCGCCTCCAGGCCTGGCCTGCCGCCTTGCGCATGGATCTTCAGATCGGCGTGGCCAGCGGCGACGTGGTGGAAGTGGACGGTGATTGCTACGGCGACGCCGTCAACCTCGCGTCGCGCCTCAGCGACCTGGCCGGCCCCGGGCAGATCTGGGTCACCGAATCGGTGGTCGAACAGTTGAAGGAGGGCGAGGTGCGGCACCGCAACCTCGGTCCGATCACGATTCGCGGCAAGAACGAAACCCCCATCGTGCACCGCATCGACTGGCAGGAGGAGATGTCGGAATTCCTCACGATGCCGGCCACTCTGGCTCAATCGAACCGGGCTGTGGACTCGTCGTTCGGACAGATCGAATTGTCCTGGCTCGACGTGCGCGCCCTGTTCAGCGCCGCGGACCTGCCCATTCACCTGGGTCGTGTGGACGAAGCGCAGTTCGTGGTGAACGACCCGCGCGTCTCCCGCCTGCACGCCCGCATCGAGGCGCGGCAGGGCAGTTGCGTGCTGGTCGACGTCAGCACCTACGGGACCTGGGTCCGCTTCCACGGCAGCGCCGGTGTCAGTGGCGAAATCGCCTTGCGACGTGACGAATGCGTGCTGCACGGCAGCGGCGAGATCGGCCTGGGGGCACCGCTGAGCGACTTCAGTGCGCCGACCATCGCGTTCAACACGACCGGTGGCGGCCTGCTGCTGGCGCGGCGCGACGCACGCTGACGATCGGACCGCGACGGCATCGTCCCCGATGCCGACCGGCCGCGCCATTCAGCCGCCGGCACGCCTGGTGTCTTCCAGCCATTCGGCAAAGAACTGCGCCTCGGGCCTGGCGTCCGGCGCGAGGCCGTAGTAATAGCGTTCGAGCGGCATGCGCAGCTGCGGCAGCGGCGACAGCAGACGCCCCTGGGCGAGGTCCTGTGCGATCAGGGAGGTCGGTCCCATCGCGACCCCTAAACCGTCGAGCGCGGCCTGCAGCACAAGGTGCAGATGATCGAACTGCAGCGGCCCGGCAGGCTTGAGGCGCACGAGGCCGGCCGCGCGCTGCCAGTCGTCCCAGTCGCTCTTGCGGGTGCGGGCCGACAGCAGCACGTGCGCTGCCAGCGCAGGCGGCGCGTCAACCCCGCGCGCCTTGAACAGAGAGGGCGCGCCGACCACCTGTACCTCGTCGTCCAGGAAGGGCTTGACCTGGATCGAGGGCGGCCAGCCCTGGAGCCCGCGTCGGATGGCCACGTCGAAGCCGTCGACCGCTTTGGACGGCACGGCGGTGCTGGTCACGACCTGCGGTTCGATGCCCGGGTACTGGGCCACGAAGGCCGGGAGACGAGGAATCAGCCAGCGCACCGCGAACGAGGGCCGTACATTGATGCGCACGGCCCGTGCCGGCGCGCGCGCCATGAGCGCGGCCGCCGCGGCACCGATCTGCGCCAGCGCCGCCGCCGCGTCGGCGAAGAAGGCCTGGCCTTCCGCCGTGAGATCGATCGGCTGGTGGCGGTGGTGCGCCGGCTCGCGGGGCAGCGGCACGCAGGCTGAGCGTCGGGGCGGCTGGCTGGCTGGCCGCACACGGTGCACGGGGTGTTTGTGGGGAATCCCAGTTGTTGGGACTTCCCCACGAAGACAACCCTGTGGCATCCTCCTGGCCGACCGTGTTCCCCTGGAACCAGACGGTCTGCCACTGAAAAACCGAAGCCCACCATGTCCCTCGTTGCCTTCCTTATCGCTGCGCTCCTTCTCGCGATCACGCCCGGCCCGGGCATCGCCTATGTGATCGCTCGAACGGTCTCGAGCGGCCGGCCCGAGGGGCTGGCTTCCTGTCTGGGCACAGGCATTGGTGGCATGGCCCACGTGATGGCTGCGGCGCTCGGCCTGTCCGTTCTGGTCGCGCAGTCGGCGATGGCTTTCAACGTCATCAAGTACATCGGCGCGGCCTACCTGATCTTCCTTGGCATTCGCATCCTGGTGCGCAGGAAGGCCGCTGCGCCCATCGAAGCCAGCGCCGCCAAGGGCGTGCAGCGTGCGCTGCTGGAAGGCATCGCCGTCGAAATCTTCAACGTGAAGACTGCGTTGTTTTTTCTTGCGTTTCTCCCGCAGTTCGCCTCACCGGCAGAGCCGCTGGTTCCGCAACTGGTGATGCTCGGCAGCGTCTGTGTGGCCCTGAACACCGCTGTGGATGTCATCGCCGTGTTTGCCGCTCACAGGCTTCTCAAGTCGGATGTTGCGCGCGACGCACGCGCCCGATGGCTGACGCGTTTCTCTGGCGGAACAATGGTCGGTCTTGGCGTATTTCTGGGCCTCGCCCGTCGCGATTCGTAAGGCGACGCGAAGTCCTCTTTTCCCGTATCTGAAGGAGTTCACCATGGCAAAAGCCTACTGGGTCAGTGCTTACCGAGCCGTCAAGGACGCAGACAAACTGGCCGCCTATGCAAAGTTGGCCGGCCCCGCCATCACGGCTGGAGGCGGACGCTTTCTGGCGCGGGGACTACCGGTCGCGGTGTATGAATTCGGCCTGTCCGAGCGTACCGTGCTGATCGAATTCGACAGCGTCGAGCATGCGAAATCCGTTCATGACAGCGCCGCCTATCAAGCCGCGCTTGCTGCGTTGGGCGACGGTGCTGAACGGGATCTGCGGATCGTTGAAGGGGTGTGAGCCGCGCCGAGCAAGGCGGAGGCCAAGGGCACGACTCGGTGGGGCTGACTGCGATGCCACTTGGATACTTGCTCGTGCTTGCCGTCACTTTTTTCGGTCTGTGGCAGTGCGTCTTCGCGAGGCCGCAGTCGGCCAGATGCAGACGTTCCACGCGGTCGGGTCGTGAAGCTTGAAGCGTAGTTTTCCCTTCAGCTGAGATTTGCGGCGCACTATGCGAGTGCCGCAGGTCTGCCTTTCAGCGTGTCGATCGCGTACTGCACGAACTTGCGGCGCCGTTTCAATCTCTGGGGACCTGCAGGCGCAAGTCGCTGGAGAGACTTTCTCGCTCGGGTCGGCGACTCGGTCGAGGGCAGGTCCGATGCGCTTTCCCTGTGCATGGCGTGGTACGAGGATCGGCCGCGCCTCGCAACAGAGCGGTCATTCGGGTGCTTCTCCTTCGATCCGCCCGACACCGGTGGAGCGCTCCGCATTCACTTCGTCTCTCCGGAGAACACGAGCACAAGCCCTCTGGCCTCCGCCAACATCGGTGCCAGAGTGCAAGAGCTATGCGCACTGTTCTCGCATGTCCGTCGCACCGAGCGCAACGTCCTATCGGTTCGCGGCGTCTCCTGGTCTACAACCGCGATGCCTACAGGAGGCTTTTCCCGCACGCCTATGCGATGTCGATTCGACCCGTAGCGGTCCCGTTGCACCTGAACGGCAGATCACCTGGGGGCAGGTTTTGAACTGGCGTCAGGAAGTGAAGCCGGACATGCGTGACGCGCTCCTGGCCCGCCTGGACACGATGAAAGCGGAAGCACCTTGGGAAACTTTTCCGCTCCAGGCGCTGACTGCCACAAGTGATGTCGCCAAGTTCTATGAGCGCTTCACCTGAGCTCGCGGGCGTTGCCGGCCTGCCTGAACGTGATGATCGAAGGGGTGCCGGCACCGCAGATCCGATCCCCTTGAAAATTCTGGGGAGGTTCTGCCGTCCCTACCATCTCGCCATGCCGATCTTCTTGCGTGTGTTGCGTGCCCTGTCCGTCGTCTGGGCCATCGTGGCCGTCCTTGGCATGGGTCAGGCCATCGCGCCGTCCGTGGAGGGCCAGTCGATGTTCGCCACCTGGGCCAAGTCGCTCGGATGGCTGTTCGGCTTCGAACTGGGCTGGACCGGCCAGGAGACGACCGAAGGCATGCGGCAAGCCCTCGCCAAGAGCGCAGGCCAGTTCGTGTTCTTCTTCGGCTGGATTGTCGGCCTGGTGCTGACGAGGCCGCGCGAGACGCAGGGCGCCGTCCGCGAATCCCGGCACCCTCAGGGCTGACGCAGGCGTTGCAGCAGGTCGGCGCTCGGGAAGCCGTCCGCGGGCAGCCCGGCACTTCGCTGGTAGGCGCGCACGGCCGCGCGGGTCGAGGGGCCCGCGACACCGTCGGGATTGCCGCTGGCAAAGCCGCGCTGGGTGAGCGCCTGTTGCAGTTGCATCGTCTCGCTGCGGCTGAGCGCAGCGAGTTCGCGCGGCCAGGCGGCCCGGACCGCAGGGCCACCCGCCAGCTGCTGGGCCAGCAGCCCGACGCCCAGTGCATAGCTGGTCGAGTTGTTGTAGCGCAGGATCGCGCGGAAGTTCACGCCCACGAGAAAGGCCGGCCCGCGCGCACCGGCGGGCAGCAGGATCGATGCGTCGGACATCGCCGGCAGGGGCGCACCGTCGATCGCCGCCACGCCCTCGTCGGACCATTGCGTGGCCGACTGCCGGACCGCGTCGTCGGCGCGGCCGTGGTCGAAGCCCGCCGGCAGGCGCACCTCGACACCCCAGGGCTGGTCGGCCCGCCAGCCTGATTTCGCCAGATAGTTCGCCGTCGACGCGACGACGTCCGGGAGGCTGTCCCAGATGTCTCGACGTCCGTCGCCGTCGGCGTCCACCGCGTAGGCCAGAAAGCTCGAGGGCAGAAACTGGGTCTGTCCCATGGCGCCCGCCCAGGAGCCGATCATTCGCTCCGGCGTGATGTCGCCGCGGTCGATGATCTTCAGTGCCGAGAGCAGTTCGCCTCTCGCCCAGGCCGCACGACGCCCCTCGAAGCCCAGCGTGGCCAGGGCATCGATCGTCGACATGTCGCCGACGTTGCTGCCGTAGTTGCTTTCCATGCCCCAGATGGCGACCACCACCTCGGGCGGCACCCGCTGCGCCTGGAACACGGCCGCGGCCTCGCTGCGCACGCGCTGGAGCATGTCGCGGCCCGTGGCCACGCGTTGGGGTGTCACGGTACGGTCGAGGTAGTCCCAGACGGTGCGCGTGAATTCGGGTTGAACGCGATCGAGCTCGATCACGCGGGGCAGGAATCGTGCGTGGTCCAGGGCCGTGCCGAGCGTCGCCTCGCTGATGCCGGACGCGCGGGCGCTTGCACGGAATTCGCTCAGCCACGCGACGAAGGCCTGCTGATGCGTGACATCCGCTGCGGGGGATGGCTCCGTGCGGTTCGGTGGGGCGGGCGTTTCGGCAGCGACGCGGTCTGGCGATGCGGTGGAGACGGGTGAGGCGCAGCCCGCCATCAGCGAAACGGTGGCGAGCGTGAGGGCGGATGCACGGACGACTGACGGGAAGGCGGAAGGGGTACGCATCGTCGTCATTCTCACCGCGTGCTGGTCGCTGCGCGTGTCAGCTAGTTGTGAAGCTTCAATAGGTTGTATCCGGTGTTCATCCGGATTGGGTTTGAGAGACTGGAAGTCGCCAAACACCCAATCCACTCAGGAAGCCCAACCGGATGAACACCCATAAGCATGC